>NZ_MACF01000124.1 GCF_001884045.1 Bacillus mobilis
TACTGACTTGGATGAATGGTAGTATGCAAGAAAAGATCGTTCCTAACAGGAACCTGCCGTCATTCTTTCACAATAGGTGGATGAAAAGGTCACAACCCTTACGGACAGGAAAAAGGCGAGATTCCTTTTCGGTAGTTGGCATTTGACTTGGTTCGCCAACAATTTATAGATTTTTATAAGAATTTTAAACCAGGAAACAAGCAAGATGAAAACATTATTAAAAATAATAAGTATAATAGCTGGTATGGCGGTAATTGGAGTCGGTGTAACATATGGTATGCTGTATTATCTGAATAATAGTAAAACAGCTGCGAAAAAGGCATCACCAGCTGCTCCAGCAGCAGAGGTACTAGCTGATAGTAATGTAAAAGCTGAAGATGCAAAGCTTTTAGAAAATGGCAATCATTCATTATCAAATAGCGGTTTTAATAAAAATTTCAAGTGGACAGATGAGAACATACAGACAGCATTACATGAAATGGCTCATCAAAAAACGAAAGCTGATCAAAAGTGGGGCTATATTTTTATCACACAAGAACGTATTGAAAGTTTACTTGATATTGTAAAGAGTAATGATTTAGTACAAGGAAATACATATGCAAACATTTTAGAGAGATGGAAACAAGGGAATTATGAAAAGATGGACGCAGATCACAATAAGATTTGGAAATTACAAAGCGGGAATTTAGGAGAAGGGAAAGGAGTACTGTCAGAAGCGGAACAAAAAGAATTAATTAATCAAGTGTTCGTGCAAAAAGGTACATATTCAGGTAGTAAATTAATTGCAGGCGGGGGACAGAATAATAAATAAGATTATATTGGAAGAGAGTAAGTGCTTATTAGGCAGTTACTCTTTTTTGTGTGCACCTTTTAGTCTCGCTCTAGTAAGGAAAGAAACGATTGTAAAACCGGTGACATCCATCTAGATTTATGATGGATTACATAGCTTTGAATAACTGATGGCGTGTCGATAGGCTGAAAACAGAGTTGCTCTTTTTCGCAACTTTCTTGTACAACGATGTAAGGAAGAATTGAAATTCCTAACTCACACATGACAGATTGTTTAATGACTTCAACGTTGGAAGTTTCAAATGTTTTAGCTGGAATATTCCCGCTTTGACGTAAAAAACGATCTACCATTGGTCTATAGCCACAGCTTTGCTCTGTAAAGATAAACTGGGTATCCTTTAATAAACAAAATGGATTAGAGTGCGTAAAGTAGTGGGGAGGTAAAATCCATCCAAATGATTCATTACAAAAAGTACGCGTAATAAAATCATTATGCTCCATACTTTCTCCAATTATGAAAATAACATCTGTTTCTCCTTCACGTAGCTTATTCATTGCATGTTCGTTTGTAGTTGTTTCCAGTATTATATTTACTTTCGGATTTTCCTGTTTGTAAGTACGTAATAATTGTGGTAATCGGTACACTGCTAATGATTCGTTAGATGTAATACTTAATGTTCCCTCTAAATTATCACTATTTTGAGGGATTTCTTGTGCTTTTTCATAAATAGCAAGTAATTCTAGAGCATAAGGGTGAAATTGATGGCCTGCTTTTGTAAGAAGAACTTTTTTCCCTAATCGATCAAAAAGAGGGAGATGTAAATCGTTCTCTAATGCTTTCATGTGTGCTGTTACAGTAGATTGCGCATACCTTAACGCTTGAGCAGCTTTAGAAAAACTACCATACTTAACGATGGCACAAAATGTTTTAACATGTCTCATTTCCATAAGTAATCCCTCTTTTAGTATCATGATTTGTGAATGATTATATCACGTATTTCAATTTTCCAAATGGTTAAATACTTTATAAAATAAAATTGTAGAAATATTCATTTAAGTGATATTGGAGGAGAAAAGATGATTGAAAAGGGCTATCATGTAGCTGTTGTGGGTGCTACAGGTGCAGTTGGACAGAAAATTATTGAACTGTTAGAGAAAGAAACTAAATTTAATATAGTTGAAGTTACATTGCTTTCGTCAAAACGATCCGCTGGTAAGGTAGTACAGTTTCAAGGACGAGAGATAATGATACAAGAGGCAAAAACAACTAGTTTTGAAGGTGTAGATATTGCTTTTTTTAGCGCTGGAGGAGAAGTTTCTAGACAATTTGTCAATCACGCAGTCTCTAGTGGTGCAATCGTAATTGACAACACGAGTGAATACCGAATGGCACATGATGTACCGCTCGTTGTTCCAGAAGTAAATGCGCACACTTTAAAAGGGCATAACGGTATCATTGCAGTTCCGAATTGTTCAGCATTACAGATGGTGACAGCTCTTCAGCCAATACGAAAATCATTTGGTATAGAACGAATTATTGTTTCAACATATCAAGCTGTATCAGGATCAGGAATTCATGCGATTCATGAATTGAAAGAACAGGCTAAGTCAATGTTTGCAGGTGAAGAAGTAGAATGTACTATACTGCCCGTGAAAAAAGATAAAATACATTATCCAATTGCATTTAATGTACTGCCACAAGTAGATATATTCACAGATAATGATTTCACATTTGAAGAAGTAAAAATGATTCAAGAGACGAAGAAAATTTTAGAAGATCCCAATTTAAAAATGGCAGCTACTTGTGTGCGTGTTCCAGTTGTTTCTGGGCATTCAGAATCGGTTTATATTGAACTTGAAAAAGAAGCAACTGTCGCTGAAATAAGAGCAGTGTTGCGGGGTGCATCAGGTGTTATATTACAAGATAATCCTAGTGAACAGTTGTATCCAATGCCATTATATACAGAAGGGAAAATAGATACATTTGTCGGGAGAATTAGAAAAGACCCTGATACACCAAATGGTTTCCATCTTTGGATCGTTGCCGATAATTTATTAAAAGGTGCCGCTTGGAACTCTGTTCAAATTGCAGAAACGTTGGTGGAAGAGGGGGTAATATAGTATAGGTAAATTAGGAAACTGTTAATGATTACAGTTTCCTAATTTTTATTTTATAATTGTTTTCTTTATTCCATCCAAATTTGATTTGAAAGACAGTAAAAAACATCAAGAATGATTAAAATTCATTTGGTATGATATGGATATAATCAATGAGAGGGGAAATGTGATGTATGAAGTAAAGGGGTATTTCTCATCATTAAAAGGAAGTCATTATGATATCGGAAAGCAACAAGGAGAGTTTGTGAAAAACTATCCGTATCTTATTCCGCAATTTATAGAACAAGAACATTTAGTATCAGATAACTATTGGACAGAATCTAGAAATATATTAAATCAATATTGTCCTGGAATTAATGAAGAAATTGAAGGTTTTTGTGAAGTGTTGAAAATTCCTTCTAAACATATGATGTATTATTATCAAACATTATTAAAAGCAGGATGTAGTCATTGTGTCGTATTACCTAAAAAGACAGATTCAAAGCACACATATGTATTAAGAAACTATGATTTGTCGCCAAAAATAGATGATATGCGTTTTTTCTCAACACATGTTGAAGGCACATATGCTCATAGTGGATTTTCTACTTTTTATTTTGGTCGAACAGAAGGTGTTAATGAGCATGGGTTAGCTGTTACATTTTCAGCATGTGGTCAACCAGTAGGGAATATTGAAGGTTTACGAAAGCCGGTGTTAAGTGGTTTACAATGTTTTGCGGTAATTCGAGTATTATTGGAGAAATGTAAAAATGTGCAGGAGGCGAAATTACTAATAGATGAAATGCCAATTGCAAGTAATGTCAATCTAATTGTAGCGGATCCTTTAGACGCAGCGCGTATTGAAATATTTGACGGATATAAATCGATAACCACAATTGAGGAGAGAAGTCATGATTTTATCGTATCAACAAACCATGCGATTAGTGTACCTATTCAAAAATTGAATAATAGAAGATTAGAACAATCTACAAACAGATATCACATATTGTATGACCATTTAAATCGAAATGAAGAAGTGAGTATGGAATCTTTAAAAGGATTAGTAGAAAAAGAGTATCCTACTGGGCTGACAGTACATAATTATGAAGAGTGGTTTGGAACTTTGCATTCTGTCTTATTTGATTTACATAATCGTACAATGAATATTTGCTTCGGTTCTCCACTTTTAAACGATTGGTACACATTGAAAGTTGGAGAAAGTCTATCTTTTTCTCGGGTGAATGTGAAATTTAAAAATAAAATGTATGCGGACTTTTGGAGAGAAGAGCATAATGAATTGATTCCAAAAGAATAAATGAGATAAAATGGTAATAGAAAGGTATATATACGGGAGGGATTGCCATTGTTAAACGTTATGTTACCGATTGTTCTTATTTTATTTATTGCCGTTTCAATGTATATTACTTATGAAAAAAGAAAAAAAGCAGGGTTAAAAGGATTGAAAAGTGCGTTAACTTCAATTTGTTTCTTTACACTAGCAATCTTGAATTTGTTTGCATATTGGTTTAACTTTGGCGGGATTTTTATTTGGTTAATTTCAATTGTTTTATTGCTAGTGGGGGCATATTTTACGAAATATATTCCAATATCTAAAAAGGTACATTGAAGTTTATATGAATTTACATGTTATGTTTTATAATATGGTGAAAAGAGATTATTCTATTAGGTCGTTGTGAAACGGTTTTATAGGATAATCTCTTTTGTTCGTTTAGCTTTGTAAAGAATGTACTGTACTTTTTAGTTGTTCAATAAACTCTCGAGTTGCAGCACACATATATTTATCTTTTCTATAAATAAGCCCTATTTCTATTGTTGGAGTAGGATTTTCTATTTTAATAGCTTGAATGTTTTTATTTTGTAAAAAGTCTATATACGGTTTTGGTAATACGGTAATTCCCATTCCTTTTGAAACCATTTGGATTAAAGATTCCATCGTACTAATTTCTAAAATTGGTTTTGGTATAAAGTTAAATTTTTGACAATGAGATGTAATTAGTTCGGTTAAAAAGAAATTTTTAGGTAAAAGAATTAAAGGATAGTTCTGTAATTCAGCAATAGATACATGATTACATGCAGCTAATTGATGGCCGGTTGGTACGACTAATGTAAGTTCGCTTTTGTATAGAGGGATAGAAATAATTTCTTTATCTTGCACCGGGAGAAATGTAATGCCAATATCTAGTTCGTTTTGTAATAATTTTTCGCGAATATCTCCTGTACGAAGCCCTAATACAGAAAGCTCTATATTTGGATATAAATGATTAAAATTAAAAATAGCTGATGGTAGTAAGTAATTTACGACGGTTAACAAAGACCCTATTGTTAAGGAGCCTTGCTGTAATCCATTTAAATCTTGTATAGCAGAACGAGCTTGTTCAACTTCATGAAAAATGGTTTTACTATGTAATAATAAAATCCTTCCTGCGTCAGTTAAAGATATTTTTTTACCAATGCGATCAAAAAGCGGCATTCCTATTTCATGTTCTAATGCACGTATTTGCTGACTTAGAGAAGGCTGTGAAATATTTAATTTCTCAGCTGCTTTTGTGAAATGTAATTCTTTTGAAACAGCTAAAAAGTATTCAAGTTGTCGTAATTCGATTGGGATCACCTCAAGTTTAATGATAGGCTATACCTATCATTATTATATAAATAATAGGATTGAACAATAATTTTTCGGGTTTTATAATCATCTTTATATAACAGAGATAGTGCGAATATAAATTGAGTGAGCAAATTCATGTAACACCTTTAAAGGAGGAAATAGAATGGCTAATGAATATCAATTATTATCTTTAAATATAGGGTTACCAAGAGAGGTTACTTACGGTGGAAAGGTAATTCATACAGGTATAAATAAGAAACAAGTAAAGGAATCGGTGTTTTTATCCTTTGCAAAATTTAATGGGGATGGCCAGGCGGATTTAGTTCATCATGGCGGAGTAGATAAAGCGGTGTGCGTATATTCGGGAGAACATTATGGATATTGGGAAAAAGAGTTGAATCAAGACCTTGTGTATGGAGCATTCGGAGAAAATATAACAATTAGTGATATGCGTGAAGAGGATGTTTGTATTGGTGATACATTTCAAATTGGAGAAGCAATTGTACAAGTAACGCAGCCAAGACAACCTTGTTTTAAATTAGCTAAGAAATACAATATTCCAAAGTTACCACTGTATTTTCAAGAAACAGGATATACAGGATTTTATTTTCGCGTATTAAAAGAAGGATGGGTATCACCTGTTGATACGTTAAAGTTACTGAAGTCTGATCCGAAAGGTGTAACAGTGGCATTTGCTAATCGTATCATGCATAAGGAAAAACAAAATATAGAAGGATTAAAAAGGATTTTAGATGTTCATGCACTTTCTACAAGCTGGAGACAAACATTTGAAAAGCGAATGAGGGGAGAAGAAATTGACACGCAGGAGAGACTAGAAGGGAAAAAATAATAAAAAATATTTTTTTATAAATGGTGCATTTCTATTAGTAAAAACGACTTAGAAAGCACTATTTTTATATAATAAACTTATTAATATTCTAAAATCTTAATATTGTTTTATTCGACTTGTTTTGGAATAGTCAAAACATAAAATAAATTAGACAATTTTTTAAAGTTTTATGATAGTATAATGTTGTGTAAAGCCTACTATGAGTAGGTCATATAACTACACATAATTTAATGGAATTGACGTATGGAGGTACAACATGGGGAATGTCGAAAAAATTGTAGATCTTCTAATGGAAGAACCAAAACGGGAGCAGTTATTTCCTTTATTTGAAGAAGTGTTTGGGATTACAATTCAAACATTAAATGATTTTTCGGAGAAAGGATATTGGGATAATACATTTAAGGCTGTATCATTTTTACAAGATGATAAGGTAATTGCAAATGTCGGTGCATTTTCGTTACCATTGCTAATTAATGGTGAAAGAATAAATGCGATGGGGATTCAATCGGTGATGACGCACCCTAATTTTCGTAGACAAGGACTAATGACACATTTACTAGACAAGATTATAGTGGAAATCGATAAAGAATGTGATTGTGTAGTGTTGTTTACTGAAAACCCTGAATTATATGCATCATTTGGCTTTAACGTTGTGCAAGAATATTTAATGACGATACCATACGATAAAAATAAAGAAAACGATTTTCTACTTAGAAAATTAGATTATTATAACGAAGAGAATAGACAGTTAATACAAGAAACTATCGATAGTAGCCAAAGGCTTTCAAATAAATTTTCAACATCTAACTTCCAGTCTTCATTTTATTTAAATATGTATGATGCGAAATGGAATGAGAAACTGTATTATTCAGAGAAACTAGATGCTCTAATTGTGTATGAAGTAGATAATGAAAAGTTGAAATTATATGGAGTGTTTGCACCAGTAATTCCAGTTTTAGATGAAATTTGCGGGGAAATCTCTGAAAGATTTACAGAAATCGAATTTTATTTCTCTCCAGATCAATTAGGGATTGAGGATGTACAGTTTACAGAATTACAGTCTAGTAAGTATTTAATGGTGCGAAGCAATAAAGAGTTAGATTTTAAAGGTTATAAATTCCCAGTATTAACAGAGTTCTAATTGTTTATATAGATATTTTTGATGGGAAGTATATAAGTATAAATACTATTTAAATAGGTTTATATATGTGAAGTTCACCTGAAAAAAATGAATTTGAGAATAAATTTTTGCAGTGTAACTCATATAGATAAAAACCGTATTCTTTCAATTTAAGAATACGGTTTTTCTAATTGCGTAATATAAAGCACATTTATTGACCGAAAAGTCATTCATGCGTATCATTTAATAATGTTAAATATTAATTTACATAATATAATAGGAATAAGAAAGAAATTACAAAATACATCGCTTAAATAAGGAGGGATATGAATTATTCAGTGGTAATTTCATGGGAAAAGGAGATTATGTATGAAATCATTTCGTAAGTTATTACAGTATTTAAAACCATACATGTTCTTCGCTATAATTGGACCGCTATTTATGGTACTTGAGGTTGCGATGGACTTAATACAACCGACTATTATGCAACATATTATTGACGTTGGGATAGCAAATCGGGATTTGAATTATGTAATAAAAATGGGGCTTCTTATGATAGGAGCTGCAGCACTCGGTTTAGTTGGAGGACTTGGGTGTATGATGTATTCTACAAAAGCAGCTGTTAATTTCGCTACTGACATACGAAAAGATGTGTTTGCGAAAATAGAAACATTTTCGAGTGAAAATCGTGATTCGTTTGGTACTGGAAAGTTATTAACGATTGTGACAAATGATATTACTTCTATTCAAGCGGCGATGACGATGACATTACGTGTTCTTGTTCGTGGTCCTTTGTTATTTATCGGAAGTATAATAATTGTTTTTGTAACAGCACGCGAGTTATTTCCTATATTACTCGTAGTTGTTCCAATTTTATTACTTGCAATTATTTTCATTGCAAGTAAAGCGAGCGGGACGTTCAAAAAAGTGCAAGAAGCATTAGATAAAGTGAATACAAAGCTACAAGAAAATTTATCTGGAGTACGTGTTATTAAAGCGTATGTAAGACAAAAATATGAAATTACTCAGTTTGGAAATGTTAATACAAATTTAACGAAGATAAATATTCGAGCGGTACAGCTTATTTCTATAATGATGCCAATCATTATGTTAGTGGTAAGTGGCGGGATTGTCGCAACATTATGGATTGGTGGAGAAAAAGTATTTGATGGAACGCTTCAAGTAGGAGCTATTTTAGCGTTTATAAACTATTTGAATATTATTTTAATGTCACTTATGTCTATAAGTATGGTATTTATGCAAATCGCGCGAGCATTTCCATCTGCGGATCGTGTACAGCAAGTTTTAAATACTGAGGTTGATATTACGACCGAAATAAATGCGGTTGCACCTAAGCAAATCGAGGGACAAATTGACTTTAAAAATGTTAGTTATAGTTACACGAAAAATAATGAATATGTTTTAAAAGATATTTCATTTAACATATGTAAAGGTGAAAAAGTAGGAATTATCGGTTCTACGGGAAGTGGTAAAACTACTTTAGCAAAACTATTACCGCGTTTATACGATGTTGATCAAGGTGAAATATGCATTGATGGAATCAATGTTAGATCATACGAATTACAAAAACTTCGTGCTTCAATCGGGTTTGTACCTCAAAAGGCATTGTTGTTTTCAGGTAGCATAGAAGAGAACTTACGTTATGGTAAAGAAGATGCAACGAATGACGAACTGGAAGTAGCAGCTTCATCAGCTTGTGCGACGGAGTTTATAAACAAGTTGGAAGATTCATATCAATATCATTTAACACAAGGTGCGACGAATTTATCAGGTGGACAAAAACAACGTGTTTCAATTGCAAGGGCACTTGTGAGAAAGCCATCCATTCTTATATTAGATGATTCTACATCAGCAGTTGATGCGAAATCAGAATCTAACATTCAATCGGCATTAAGAACAGAATATAAAGGAACAACAACATTATTAATCGCTTCTAAAATCTCATCTATAATAGATGCTGATAAAATTCTCGTTTTAGATAACGGTGAATTAGTTGGTGATGGTACACATGAAGAACTGTTAGAACAATGTGAGGTATATCAAGAAATTTATCTTTCCCAAGGTGGTAATTTAAATAAAGAAGGTGGGAAAGAACATGCGTAATTTTCAAGGGCAATTTGCTAATAAAGGTGGGCGTAACGCGTCTAAGGTGGGTAAAGCTAAAAATACGAAAGGAACTGTAATGAGAGTATGGAACTATATGGGGTACCAAAAGGCTGCTCTTACATTCGTTATATTTTTAGTATTTGTTACGACGTTACTCGGGTTATTAGGTCCGTATTTAATGGGAGTAATTATAGATCAATATATTGTACCGAAAGATTTAAGCGGTACGGCGAGAATGTGTTTGTTACTTATCGCGATTTACGGTGTAACAGTATTGTTAACTTGGTTACAAACATTTGTCATGGTTAATGTTGCATTAAAAACGATACAAAAAATACGACAAGATATTTTTGAGAAAATCCAAACGCTTTCTTTACGTTTCTTTGATGTACGTTCGCAAGGGGATTTAATGAGTCGTGTGACAAATGATATAGATAATTTGAATCAAGCGTTGACACAAAGTGTGGTACAAATTATTTCATCTGCATTAACCTTTATAGGTGTAACGATTGCGATGTTCGCATTAGATTGGATATTAGCGATTGTTACTTTAATTACAGTACCTATTATGTTTTTCGTTACAAAAAAACTAGTTGCTTATAGTGGTAAAAACTTTGCAAAGCGACAAAAAGATTTAGGAGAATTAAATGGTTTTATTGAGGAAGCTATTACAGGATCAGATGTTACAACGTTATACGGGAAAGAAAAAGAAACTGTACAAAATTTCAATAAAATTAATGAACAACTAAGAATTTCAGCTACGAAGGCGGATACATTTTCAGCTTTTATTTTTCCGAGTATGAACTTTATTAATAACTTAGGTATGGGACTGGTAATTGGGACTGGATCAATTATGGTTTTAAATGGAATAACAACAGTAGGTGTTATTGCGGCTTTTATTAATTATTCCCGTCAATTCTCAAGACCACTCAGTCAATTCGCAACTTTAATGAACACGATTCAAGCGGCAGTTGCTGGTGGAGAACGTGTCTTTGAAATTATGGATGAAGTACCGGAAATTCAAAATAAAAAAGATGCGTTCGTTGTACAAAATTTACAAGGGCATGTTGCACTTGAGAATGTTTCATTTGGTTATGAGGGAAATAAAACGATTTTAAAAGAAGTGAGTCTTAAGGCGCAGCCGGGGGAGACAATTGCTTTAGTTGGTCCCACTGGATCGGGTAAAACAACAATTATTAATTTGTTAACTCGCTTTTACGATATACAGCAAGGGAAAATTCATATCGATGGAAAAAGTATAAAAGATTATGATATGAATTCGTTGCGAAGTAAAATAGGAGTAGTTTTACAAGATACGTATTTATTTGCTGGGACGATTATGGATAATATCCGTTATGGTCGACTAGATGCAAGTGATGAAGAAGTAATCAATGCAGCTAAGGCAGCATCTGCACATTCTTTTATAAAGCATTTACCGAATCAATATGAAACAAAAATTGCTTCAGAAGGATCGAATTTAAGTCAAGGACAAAAACAACTTCTTGCGATTGCAAGAGCAATCTTAGCGGATGCAGATATTTTAATTCTCGATGAAGCAACATCAAATATTGATACGAGAACAGAATTACAAATTCAAGAAGGACTAAATAATTTAATGAAAGGTCGAACAAGTTTTGTAATCGCTCATCGACTGAAAACGATTGAAAAAGCAGATCAAATCCTTGTTATAAAAGATGGAAGTATTTTTGAAAGAGGGAATCACGAATCTCTTATGGAAGATAGAGGGTTTTACTTTGATCTGTATACGAGTCAGTTTAAAATCTAATAAAAACGTTAATATAGTGCGGTTTCTCTAGGAAGGAGAAACCGCATTTTTATATTTATAAAGTTAATTAGACATATAGACTTGAAATTTTTAGATATGCGAATGGTTAGTAAAAAATAGCAACTTCAGTGCCAGATGGAAGAAGTAATATACGTGGTATTGTAATAATCTCAAGAGCCATCTGAGCTGAATAGAGAAGTATTGGAGTTAACTCTAACACATGAGTTAATAATAATATAAAGCTTGTTAGGATTGCAAAGCTCCCCCAAAAGAAACTTTTTGAAATGTTACGGAAATCTTTTATTAAGGAAAAGAAAGAAAAAAATGCTGTAACAAAGAGAATCAAAAATTTATATTTATCAGCCATTAAACCCCTCCTAAAGAACAGTAGCTTATATTATAACGTATTTTTTGTATTATAATAAAAAGATTTTGAAATTAACAGTTTAAATGTGTAAAAACCGCAACTTGAAAATTTTAGTTGTGGTTTTTATTTATGAGTCCTTTGTTTTAGAAAATAGATAATCTAGAATTAAAAATTTAAAACTAGATTAGTGTCTAAATTTTGTTTGCTGGAGCTGTATTGGATATTTGACCGGACAATAAGACGAGCTTTGAATATAGTAATAAAAAAGGGATGTGGAACAATGGCTAGATATAGTTTACATGCAGGGCACAATAGTATTGTACAGGGTGCGAATTATGGGAATCGGAAAGAACACATTATGGATCGCCAAGTTAAGGATGCAGTTGTTGCTAAATTAAGAGCATTAGGGCATACAGTTTATGATGATACTGATGAAGTAGGGACAACACAAGCGCAAAATTTAAATAACATTGTATCAAAAATAAACTCACATGATGTAGATTTAGTAGTTTCATTGCACTTAAACTCATATGATACGAAAGCTAATGGTGTTGAAGTTCTGTACTATGACCAACAAGCTTTATCAGCAAAGATAGCAGCGCAACTTTCAAAAGATATTGGCTGGTCAAATCGTGGTGCGAAGGAACGAAAAGACCTTTATGTGTTATCTAATACGAAAGCACCCGCAATTTTAATTGAACTTGGATTTATCGATAATGAAGCAGATATGGCAAAATGGGATCCAGATAAGATTGCTAATTCAATTGTATATGCATTAACTGGGCAATCTGGTGGGACAACTCCACCATCCAAACAAAATATCATTCAATCAGGAGCTTTTTCACCGTATGAAACACCTGATGTTATGGGAGCGCTAACGTCCTTAAAAATGACAGCTAACTTTATCTTACAATCGGATGGTCTAACATATTTTATTACTGAACCAACTTCAGACACTCAACTTAAAGGAATGACGGATTACCTTGATCGTAAAGGTTGGTGGTACGAAGTTAAGTAAAGGTATTAGTTTAATAGAACGGCCTATTTTTAAAAAATAGGCCGTGAAAAGAGGATTACTTATTATGAGTAATCCTCTTTTTATAATATTATTTCGTATAAATGTAATTAGGTATAGGTGACTTCCGCCTTGAAAATTGATAAGTAATGCATGTAAGTGGGAGATTAATTGGACATCTTAGCAAAATTTTAAAAACATACTTTTAAAAAGGAACGAAATTTAGAATTCGAATTTAATTGACTACAATTGAAATAGCACTGAAAACTAATAAAACGGCCATAATGATGTTAAATGATTTCATATGTTTTAATAAAAGTTTTTGGAACATGGAACCAAATAAGCTCCAACTAAATGTACTCATTAACCCAACTATACCTAGAAATAATGAAAAAAGTAGAAAACTTGAATATGAATTATAGTAAGGGAGAATAAAAGTTGACACTACAGTCAGCCCGAATAGTATTCCTTTAGGATTAACAAATTGAAGAAAAATCCCGACTGTAAATAAGTTTTTATTATGTTTTTCATCTGGATCTGTACTAGTTTTACTAGTGAGTATTTTAAAGGCTAAATATAGCATATATATTACACCTAAAATTTTTAAAGGAAATTCGATTATAGGTAGGATATTAATTAGTACAATATTAAAGAAGCTACATAAGGAAGTGAGGATGAAAAATCCGAAAGCTACCCCAAAGCAAAATTGCATACTTCGTTTCAAACCATGTTGATTGGCATATGTCATAGCTAAAAAATTGTTAGGTCCGGGTGTGAAGCTACTTATAAAAACAAATAATAAAAAAGAAAATATAGGCATTTCAAAACCCCCTAATTATTTTGTGTGTTATAATGACCGAAAAGAACAATATAACGTGTGCTTTTTATTATACATAACGGTCGTTATATTGTATATAGTGTAGGGGTGTTTCTTATGGAAGAAATTCAACTTATTTTAGCAAAGAATTTAAAAACAATACGTGAAAAAGAGAAAATGAGTTTAGAAAAAGTTTCTCAATTAACAGGTGTGAGTAAAACGATGATTGGACAAATTGAAAGAGGAGAGTCAAGCCCGACATTAACTACGATATGGAAAATCGCTAACGGTTTGAAAGTGTCTTTTACTTCTTTAATCAATAATCCGCAACCGGATACAACAATTGTGTTACGAAATGATGTTCAAGTATTATCAGAAGACAGTGGGAGATATAAAGTGTATCCTTCTTTTCCTTTTCAAGGTGATAGGAACTTTGAAATCTATACGGTTGAAATTGAAGCAGAAGGAAAATTAAGTTCGGAGGGCCATAAAGAAGGAACCGAAGAATTTATAACGGTGTTTGAAGGGGAATTGACAATTGAAATAAATGATTGTCGATATAAATTAAATAGCGGGGATGCAATTCGCTTTAAGGCGGATAAATCGCACTCGTATCATAATTCCGGACGAACGCTAACTCGGTTAAGTATGACCATTTATTATCCAGCTTCATAAACTCGTTATTGCATTAAGAATATAAAGAAATGTGTGTTGATAAACCATCTATAAGAGATGGTTTTATTTTATTAATTCATAAAAAAAAGACACTCGTTTGAGTGTCAACATAGTATTGCTCTCGCGTATAGGATTGGAGTATGTTTCTCAAAAACGCATTGAGATGGTTTGCATTTGAGAAGCTGTCCTCTTATTCAATGTAACATTGGCAGGGAGAAGTGTAAATTGATAATGTATATACGGAAAATTTAGTATAGATAATTTCTACTATGAATATAGTGTAATGTATTTATTATCCGGTATTAACTGGTAGTAAAACTCCCACCTTAAATTTCAGCTGGAGCAAAGATCTTAGGTGGGGGGCGGGCTTCACATAAACGACGGATTGGTTTAACTAATTATTAGTGGGGGCGGATAAAACTCCTACTGATTAAACTTTCGCTTTATTACTTAAGTATGTAAGAAAGTGACTTATAAAAAGTATGAATCATTTTTTAATCATTTTGTATAATTGTTAGAGGGAGATCCGGTGAAGTGGATATTGTGGAATAAAAAATAAAGCCGGGGAGTGAGAGTTTTTAGTAGTAGTTATAACAGTGGTAAAATGTTTAATAGGTTAGTCATTTGAAAAAAAGAGGATAGTTATTAAGTTATTCTTTAATAATAGATTTTAATGATTTGAATGAATAAAAAAACATGTGGAATGAGGTATTCAAGTGAACCACAATGACAAATTATCCTTGAATAAAGGTATGATAGGGCCTGAAAATATTGGACCTACCTTTCCGGTTCTTCCACCAATTTATATTCCAACGGGATCTACCGGATTAACAGGACCGACTGGTTTAACAGGAGCAACAGGTTTAACAGGATCGACTGGTTTAACAGGATCGACTGGTTTAACAGGGCCGACTGGTTTAACAGGACCGACTGGTTTAACGGGACCGACTGGTTTAACGGGACCGACTGGTTTAACAGGAGCAACAGGTTTAACGGGACCGACCGGTTTAACGGGATCTACCGGATTAACAGGATCGACTGGTTTAACAGGAGCAACAGGTTTAACAGGATCGACTGGTTTAACAGGAGCAACAGGTTTAACAGGATCGACTGGTTTAACAGGAGCAACGGGATTAACAGGGCCGACTGGTTTAACAGGACCGACCGGAGAACCTGGAGTTATTGGTCCCATAACAACAACTAATTTATTATTTTACGCTTTTGCAGATGGGGTGAAATTTACATATACAGATTCAGATGGAATAGCTCAATATGGTACAACTAAAATATTATCTCCTGATGAGGTTTCATATATTAATTTGTTTATTAATGGAATACTTCAACCACAACCATTTTATCAGGTTAGTACTGGTCAGTTAACTTTATTGGATGATCAACCGCCATCGCAAGGTTCTTCAATTATTTTGCAATTCATCATTATTAATTAAGAAAGACAGATTCTTAAATGAAAAGAATCTGTCTTTTTTGTTCTACATTGAAAGTAGTTACACTAAGTGACGATAAATTCAATTGTAATTGGAATTCCGCCGTCTAATGCATCTCCATTCGGAATTGTAATAGCACCAGTTGGTCCAGTAGTAACACTGGAGTTCACACTAGGTTGAAGAATACCGTTTACATATAAGTTGTAATACGTAAAAGTTGGAAATGCTGTTGCAGTTGTACCGGCATCATTTAAACAAGCTGTTGCAGCAATTGCAAAAGCTGCACCTGTTCCTGTTCCAGCACTTAGTGTAGATGTAAATCTTCTAGATGCCATAAATGGTTGGATGATTGGCAATTTATTCTCACCCCCTTTATTAATTTTTGGAACAAAGTATAGAATAACTTGTCCGATATATTGTATGAGAGTTTTCTATAATAGAAACGGCTTATGATTATTGAGAGAACGTAATTTTAGTAAAGGTATCATGGTTGCTTATTTGAAAAAGTAGTGTTGTTATTTGTTGGCTATATGTTCCTGCTTAATTTTATTTTTAAGTTAAAATGTGCTTTTGGACCTAAGAGATAAACGTGGAAAAATAAAATAAACTCTTCAGTTTAGGTGTTTAATCTAAGCAGTCAATTATTAAAAACATATAATTAATATGTGAGTCATGAACATAATTAAATACAGTTTTAAAGTTTAATTATCATTCATGTTTCCTATTTTAGGTGAATGTATAACACAACTAATAGGAAAACACTCAAATATAATATAAGTAAGGAGGAAATATATGACAAATAATAATTGTTTTGGTCATAATAACTGTAATCCGATAGTTTTCACTCCGGAATGTTGCAATAATCCACAAACTGTTCCAATTACTAGCACTCAATTAGGACAATTAATCACTTTACTAAATTCTTTAATTTCGGCTATCGCAGCATTTTTTGCAAATCCAAGTGACGCAAACAGATTAAATTTACTCAATTTGTTTACTCAACTATTAAATTTACTAAATGGATTAGCACCATCTCCAGAAGGTAATTATTTAAAACAATTAATTCAAAGTATTATTAATGTACTCCAATCTCCTAATCCAGACTTAAGCGAATTACTTTCTTTATTACAACAATTCTACAGTGCTCTTGCACCATTCTTCTTCTCTTTAATTATTGATCCTGCAAGTTTACAACTTCTATTAAACTTATTAACTCAATTAATTGGAGCTACTCCTGGAGCAGGAGCAACAGGTCCAACGGGAGCAACAGGGGCAACGGGAGCGACAGGAGCAACAGGTCCAGCAGGAACTGGTGGCGGAGCAACAGGAGCAACGGGAGCAACAGGAGCAACAGGGGCAACGGGAGCAACGGGTCCAACAGGAGCGGGAGCAACAGGAAGTACAGGTGTAACTGGAGCAGCGGG
>NZ_MACF01000125.1 GCF_001884045.1 Bacillus mobilis
TTTATATGTTACAACAGCAGTTAGAAGAAATTCGTAATAATAATTACGTAATGGATAATACAATTAACATGGATTTTTTAATTTCCAATATGCTTAAACATATCGGTGTTACCGATAGCTATTTAAGGGACAAACTTATTTGCTCTACTTTTTACCATCTCATCAAAAAGGACTACATTTCACACACACAATTACAGAAACTATTATTAGAAAGCATTAGTGAAAACTATTTATTGTATAACATTCATTCAGATGACAAAGATGCGGTATTTACCCGCGCATTTACAACATTATTAATTGCACTCATTATTGATGCCGATACAAATCATAATTTCTTATCACAGGCTGATCTTTTACATGTAAAAGATCGATTAGTGCTATATATGAACAATGAGCATGATTTCCGTGGATATGTTCAAGACCACGGCTGGGCACATAGTATCGCTCATGCTTCTGATACATTTGAGGCGCTTGTGAATAGCCCTAAACTAGAAACTTTATATTACGAAGAAATATTACAAACTTTATTAAACAAAGTTTGTGTTCATTCCATCTATTACAAATATGAAGAAGATGAACGCCTCGTTTATCCGATTGTCGCAATGCTACAAAGTGGCCTAAAGGAAGAAACACTCATATTAGCCCTTCATGATTTAGTAGCTCAATTACAAGTAAAAAAATTAACTCTACATATTGAATCATACGAATTTCTATACGGAAATATAAAATCTTTCTTACGTAGCTTATTTTTCAGATTACGTACACTGTCTATATGCAAAGAAACAGAATGCGAAATTGAAAAATTGCTACAAGAACTTCCAAAATATTATTAAAAAAAGAAGGCCACTTAAAAAGTGCCTTCTTCTATTTCATTAATATTTAATTGAAATTTCACGATCCAAACTGAGAAAAGGTGGACAAGAAGCGCAAACGCCATACATGCTCCGCTTAAAAAAGTTAGTATAGGATGCGAATACACGTGCCCTAATCCATAAGATATAGCCACGAAAAACATTGTTATGTAAATATAAATTGCTCCATGTATTTGCCTCATATGAACCTCCTTTTCCCATATTATAACATAAATTTTCTGATTATTCACATTAATCGTTTGTGATTAATATTTCTCAACTGTTACACCTCTAACAGCCGCCTTAATATATGGTGCTCCTTGTAAACTTTGTAAACCCTCTGTTTTGCCTGTTACAACTACACCGTATATTGGTAGTTCTTTTGGTTTGAAGTTTTCCATCTCATTATAGTTTTCCCTAAAATATTTTTGATATCCCCCCTTTATTTTCACTTAAAGCTATCTAAATACAGCTTTTCTAAATGTTTATTATAATAAAAAGCACATCTATTTTGATGTGCTCTACACATATACTTTAGTAACATATGAATCATTTTTTGAAACAAAAACTCCCATTCATCTCTCCCCACACTATAGTTATGACTTAGTTGCCATAATAATTGAACGAGGATAAAACCCCAGCTTTTCATAAAACGATACAGCTTCATTCCCGTACACTACTGTTAATTCAATTTCATCTATCTTCCTCGCTTTAAACCATTCCACTGCACTATTCATTAATTTTAAACCAAATCCGTTTCTTCGATATTTTTCATCAACGAATAAAACTTCAATCTTTCCGTTTACACTTTTACTATACGCTATACAAAATCCTAATATATCACCTGTTTCCGCCTCAACTAATAATTCAATTCTATATTCTCCATACTTTGAATTCTGTTTATAATTTTCAATACGTTCCTCAAATGTCATTCTTGGATAATCACCTGAAAAATGTTTTGATTTATTATTATGATATTCATTTAATTTATTTAAGGGTTCTCTTATTATTTCTATTTCATCGAGAGTGATATATTTATTACTAATCATCATCCTACAGCATCTCCAATAATATATATTCCAACCAAAAAGAAGACCATTTTACGGTTATAAAATACCAATCTATTATTTCATCGCTTCTTTTACAACATCTTGAATCATAACGACTTCTGTTTTCATATCAACAGAGGGTGCTTCTTCATCAATACACTCATACCAAAATTCCAAATGCTTTTTATCAACTTCATGATGAGAATTTTCGACAAGAGCCCCGCCTTCTCCTTGCACAGAATACCAATATAAGTACTCTTCTCCATCTCTTATTTCCCGGAAAATTGTCTCAACGTACATCTTTTCGTCGTTTAGTGTCAAAAGCACTTCTTTCATATTGTCATTAAGAAGCTGCATCCATTCATCTACACGATGACTTTTACCTTGTTTCACTTTGAATCTCGTTAACTCCACATTCATTTTTATTCCCCCGTTCTCTTCCGTACAAACAAACTATATTCTATTGGATGATTAAAACTTAATTTACTAGCTAATTTTTGCGAAGGAATATTGTCTACATAACAATCCCAGCACGGTGTAATATCATTTTGCATGCAATGTTCAATGAACCGTGTCGCAACAGCTTGAGCTAATCCTTTTCCTTGATATGCTTTATGCGTAGCAATATCGATTTCAGCAAAACTATTCCCGCTAAATATTGAGACGCATTCAGCTATAATCATCCCATCTTGTTCTATACAAAATCCAAAACCACCGTTCAAAAACGTTTCTTTTGATCCCCAATATTCTTTGTAGTACTCCTCTGTAAATTCACTGCTTCGTTCTATATCACTTTTATCAATACGCTTCACTTCATATGTATTTTTGTTTGCATCTTGTTTTTTCTCTTCAGAAATTTCTCTTTGAAATTTCATTCGCGGCATATTCCGAAGTACATTACTAAAACGCCCTTCAATCATTATTTCCCACTCTTCAATTGAAGTGAAGAGTGTAAATCTCTTCTCTGTTTTTTCAAGAGCCACTTTTAAATACGCAAATAGATCTTCGTTATAATTTTGATCATCCGTATCACCAAATAAATAATAGATACCGTTAGCTGTACGAATTAATCCTGCTGTTAACTTCTCGTTGGCAAAAATCTCACCATCTATCATTTGGTCACATACCGCATAAGCAAACGTCGTCGTTCTTGCATTACTTTCTAAAATCGGAAGGATTTTTCTATACTCGGCTACAGATAATTTTTTCATAATTGCTCCACTTTAATCGTATCAGCTTCTATATTTTCAAAACAAAGATTTACTGTTCTCTTTAATGCTCTCGTTCTATGAATCGTGCATGCTGGAATTAAGATCGAATCATTCGGCTTTAAAATCGCCGTCTCTCCATCTTCAAAATCGATAAGTAGTTCTCCCTCTAACACAATAAATAATTCATCCGAATTAGAATGATAGTGCCAATCATATTCACCAGTAAATACAGCGATTCGTAAGCAATGACTATTTATATTTGAAACGACGAAGTTTTTATGTTGATCTTGAATGTCTTTTGTTAACTCTAATAGATTTACTGTTTCCATAGTTCTTCCCATCCAATTCCCCTCTTTCGACTTTCGACTTCCGATTTTCATTCAATTCCAAATTATCACAAAAAACAATATCATAACAAGCTATATTTCACGTAAAGTTTTGTTTACTTTTTGTAAAGTTTCATTTACTTATTACCTAAAAATGGATATAATAAATGTAACAAATTTACAAAAAGGAGACTTTGTATATTTGATTAAAAATAAGGTGAAACAATTCCGCGTCGTTAGAGACATCACCCAAGAACAATTAGCTTCCTCTGTTCAAATCACTAGACAATCCCTCATCGCTATCGAAAAAAACAAATACAACCCAAGTTTAGAATTAGCATTGAAATTATGTGAGTTTTTCAACTGTAAAGTAGAAGATTTATTTCAATTAGATAAAACTGGGGAGGAAAAAGAATGAAAAACACTTTTAATCAAGAGTTCATTTCGCATCTTACCATTTTGTTGTTAGGTTCAACTTTTCTTTATTTCAATAGTAATGATGAAGAAAAGATTAGTTCTGTCCTTCTATTCACTGGCGTATACATACTCTTAGCCTTGATACTATTCGTAGTGAAACGGATATTCTTTAAGAAAAAAAAGAGCGATTCCGAGAAGTATCCATTACCTGAAATGGATGAAAGAATCGAGAAGATGAGTTTAAAACTTATGGCACAAATTTTCGGCCTCTCTCATTTAATCGGTTCTGCGATACTATTTATTTTATATATCACTGACAAAAATTCGATGATACGAGTTGAGTATGCCTTGTATTACTTATTCGGCATTCTTTTCTTTACAATGATGTTCGGATTAAGAATCGTAAAGAAACTAGACAATTAGCTCAAATAAAAAGCCCCTCCTTATCAAAGGAGGGGCTTACATGTATTTCTATTATGATAAAGCAGGAGCTTTTTCAAGTAGCTCTTTCGCATCAGCATATTGTAAGCCGTGTGCTTCTGCAACTGCTTCGAATGTTACATATCCGTCTAATGTGTTAATACCTTTTAGTAATGCAGTATTGCCTAGGCAAGCATCTTTGTAGCCTTTGTTCGCAATTTGCACTGCATATGGTACTGTTACATTTGTTAATGCAAGAGTTGATGTACGTGGAACCGCACCTGGCATATTAGCAACTGCATAATGAACAACGCCATGTTTTTCGTAAGTTGGGTTGTCGTGAGTTGTAATACGGTCAGTTGTTTCGAAAATACCACCTTGGTCAATCGCGATATCTACAACGACAGAACCTGGTTCCATTGATTGAATCATTTCTTCTGTTACAAGTTTTGGCGCTTTTGCACCTGGAATTAATACCGCACCAATAACAAGGTCAGATTCTTTTACAGCTTCTGCAATGTTGTATGGGTTAGACATTAACGTTTTTACTTGGTTACCGAAAATGTCATCTAGTTGACGAAGACGTTCTGCGCTTAAGTCGATGATTGTTACATCTGCACCTAAACCTACTGCAATCTTCGCTGCGTTTGTACCAGCTTGACCACCGCCGATAATTGTTACTTTGCCGCGTTTTACCCCTGGAACGCCTGCAAGTAAAATACCTTTACCGCCTTTGTTTTTCTCAAGGAATTGTGCACCGATTTGTGCAGACATACGACCAGCTACTTCACTCATAGGTGCAAGTAATGGTAAAGAACGATTGTCTAATTGCACTGTTTCGTATGCAATTGATACCACTTTGTTATCAATTAATGCTTTCGTTAATTCTGGTTCTGGAGCTAAGTGTAAGTATGTGAATAAAATTAAACCTTCGTGGAAATAACCATATTCACTTGCAACTGGCTCTTTTACCTTCATAACCATATCTTGATTCCATGCTTCTTCAGCAGTTTCAACAAGTTTCGCACCAGCTTGTACGTATTCTTCATCTGTAAAGCCTGATCCTATACCTGCTCCTTTTTGAACAAAAACTTCATGACCATTTTGTACTAAATGTACCGCTCCCGCTGGCGTCATTGCCACGCGGTTTTCATTGTTTTTAATTTCTGTTGGAATACCGATACGCATTATTAGTTCCCCCTTGAGTTATGAAATGACCCCTGAATCATTTTTTAAAGCGCTTTCTACGCTCTTATATTTTAACATAATATCTCAATATTTGACAAAAAATAATACAAGTTTTCCGATAGATTTAATTTTACATTAAAGGACAGTATTATCCGCGCCTTTCAGCATACAAGATAAACTGTCCAATTATTCGAAACTTCACTTTATTTCGCTCTATCGATGTCTATGAATAACATCTACTGCACCAGTTACTTCAATAATTGTACCGGTAATCATATCGGAATCGTCCTCACATAAAAACGAAATCGTTCTTGCGATATCTTCACCTGTTCCAGATCTACCAATTGGTGTGTTCTGTTCTTTCAACTGACGCGCTTCTTGAATTGTCGCTTCTTTCATTTCACCAATAATATCACCAGGACATACCATATTTGCAGTGATACCATATTCCGCTTCTTCGTAAGCAACTGTTTTCGTTAATGAAACAAGTCCTACTTTCGCTGCTGCAAAAGCTGAACGGTAAATCCAGCCCGGTGCGCTATCTGCTCCTTGGAATCCGTAATTAATAATACGGCCAAAGTTTTGTTTTCTCATAACAGGAACGACAAGTTTCAACAAATGAAACACCGCTGTTAAATTACCCTGAATCATTTCATTCCATTCGTCTTCTTCATAATCAACTAACTTTTTTCGTTCAAATACATATGGACCAGCATTATTAATTAAAAAGTCAATTTTGCCAAAACGGCTTATCGCTTCTTCTACTATTTTATGTAAATCTTCCTTTTTCGTGACATCCGCTTGCACGAATTGTAGACGTTCTTCCATATTTTTATATGTTTCTTTCATCGTTTCCATAGCAGTTATATCGCTATGATATGTTACTGTTACTGAATATCCTTTAGCCAATAACTTTTCTGTTACTTGCTTTCCTAAACCTTTCGTACCGGCTGTAATGAGCGCATGTCTCACAAAAAACTGCCTCCTTTTAAATTGCCATAGTTCATATGTAACAAGTTCTTGCACCAATTACAACTAAAATGAATTGAAACAGAGTTTTCGAAATTCTGTAACCTTTCTGGCAAGCACATTACCAAAATTTGTTTTATAATAAAGTTGTAAACAGTAATAAAAATGATTGGGAGGAATTTACTATGAATAATACATATACAAATATTTTAATCGCGGTGGACGGTTCTAAAGAAGCAGAAAAAGCCTTTAAAAAAGCAATTCAAGTCGCAAAACGAAACGATGCAACATTAACAATTGCTCATATCGTTGATGTAAAAGCATACTCAGCAGTAGAAGCTTATAGCCGTGCAATTGCTGAACGTGCAAATCTATTTGCAGAAGACTTATTAGAAGACTACAAAAAAACTGCGCTTGAAGCTGGTCTTGAAAAAATTGAAACTGTATTAGAATTCGGTAATCCTAAATCTAAAATTTCAAAAGAAATCGCTCCAAACCATAAAGTAGATTTAATTATGTGTGGTGCAACTGGTTTAAATGCTGTTGAGCGTTTCCTAATTGGTAGCGTCTCTGAACATATTATTCGCTATGCGAAATGCGATGTCCTTGTTGTTCGTGGTGATGAGGAGCAAGGTGATCTTTAATTCATAAATAAAACACCAAGTCCACATGGGCTTGGTGTTTTTCATTTCACATACTTCACTATAAATACAAGACAAACCACTACAACAATAACAATTGCCAACACATATGGCGGTAAGAACTTCAAAGACCATAATGCCATCATAATCGTCGCAACCGTTAAATACGATTGTCGTGCATCTTCTGTCATCTTTTTACGAAGCAAGAACACATACAAATAACCGATTGGCGGCGTGATAAAGCACAGAACATATGTAATTTTAGACTTCAAATACCATTTTTGTTCTCCAAGTTTCTGTATATCTTCTTCTATTCTCTTATGCTCTTGTTCTCTCGCTTCTTCTACAAGCGGATCTTCCTCTTCTTCTCGCTTCTCTTTCATATAAGGAAGAAAGTGCATGAAAAAATAATATACAAATACGAACGCTCCAAATCCAATATCTAATCTTTCTAATGGAATATGCTCACTGAAAAAACAGCAGTAAGCGATAAAGACAAACAGTATGTCATCATCCAAAAGGAACGTTTTCTCTTTTTCCGTTCCATTTCTTTTTTATTTTGTACATGTTTTCTTTTCGAAAGCCATATCGAAATACAGCAATCTACTATAAATAGAATAAAAATAAATATCCCAACGTGTACTGTTTCTACATCCTTAAATGAAAAGATGTTTGGGAATGCAGCGTGTAATACAATTAATGTGTACAAAATTATCCCTATAAAATAAATACGTCTCATTTTCCATTCCTTTCTTATTTCCTAACTTTAGGTTAACATACATTTTTTAGAAATAGACGGACAAAATATAGATGTTAAAAAAAGGAGGATGCTACATGGATGATTCTGAACGTATTATTTTAGATGTGAATGGAAAAGAAATTGAAATGTTAGAGACGATTCGTGCACATTTTAAAGAGACACACGGAATTGAACTAAGTAACGGTGCATTACTACGAGATTTAATGGATATTGAATATATTCGAATTACGGAAGATCGACATAAGTATGATTGATTTTAAGCTATAAAAATCACAAAAAAGGTACGCTTCCCTCTACTAAGGTTAGCGCACCTTCTTTCTTACCAATCAACTTCCTACAAACTCTCCAACTAACCCCTTCGCCTTCTCCAAAGCTTTTTCAATTTGCTCAAATCCTGTCCCGCCAGCACTGTTACGACGTTTCACAGCTGCATATGGTGAAAGAACTTCATACAAATCTTCTTCAAATAACGAACTCATTTCTTTATACGTTTCAAGTGGTACATCTAATAAATAAATTCCTTTTTGTGTGCAGTGTAGCACTAGCTTCCCAACAATTTCATGAGCTTGACGGAATGGTAGTCCTTTACTTGCTAAGTAGTCAGCAATTTCCGTTGCGTTTGAGAAATCTTTGGTTACAGCTTGCCCCATTTTTTCTTTGTTGACAGTCATCGTTTCTAGCATGCCTGCCATAATGTGAAGGCATCCTTCTACTGTTTTTACTGTATCAAACATTCCTTCTTTATCTTCTTGTAAGTCTTTATTATAAGCGAGCGGTAATCCTTTCATAACTGTAAGTAAACTAAATAAATTACCGTATACTCTGCCTGTTTTACCACGAATAAGTTCCGCCATATCTGGATTTTTCTTTTGCGGCATAATGCTGCTGCCCGTTGCGTATTGATCGCTCATTTCAATAAATTGAAACTCTTGGCTACTCCATAAAATAAGTTCTTCGCAAAAGCGTGATAAGTGCATCATGAGCATAGATGAGTTACTTAAAAACTCCAGTATGAAATCACGATCGCTTACTGCATCTAAACTATTTTCATAGATTCCATTAAATCCAAGAAGCACCGCACTATATTCTCGGTCAATCGGGAATGTTGTTCCTGCTAACGCTCCTGCCCCTAATGGCGAAATGTTAATACGCTTTAACGAATCTTCATAACGATTCACATCACGCTCTAACATCCAGAAGTAAGCGAGAATATGATGAGCAAATGAAATTGGCTGGGCACGTTGCAAATGCGTATAACCAGGCATAATGGTTTCAATATTATTTTCTGCTTGATGAACAAGAACAGTTTGCAATTGTTTTGTAGCTTTTATAATATGTTCTACTTTTTCTTTTAAATATAAATGCATATCAGTCGCCACTTGATCATTACGGCTTCGGCCAGTATGAAGTTTCCCTCCTACTTCACCGATTTGTTCAATTAACATTTTTTCAATGTTTAAGTGAATATCTTCTGCTTCTACTGAAAAATGTAATTTATTTTGTTTCGCTTCTTCTAATAAATATTGAAGCCCTACCTTTATTTTCTCTGCTTCTTCTTTCGTAACGATGCCTTGCTTTGCTAGCATCGTTACGTGTGCAATACTCCCGTTTATATCTTGATTTACTAATTGTTGATCGAAGGAGATGGACGCTCCGAACTCTTCAACCCATGCTTCCGCTTCTTCTGTAAAACGTCCGCCCCAAAGTTTGCTCACGCTTCCACCTTCTTTTGATTCACTTGGCTGTATACTTTCGTCGGTAAACCGAATAATGAAATGAATCCAACTGCTGCATCATGGTTAAATTCGTCCTGGGCAGTATACGTTGCTAGTTTTTCATCATATAAAGAGTACTCAGATTTACGTCCTTCTACAATCGCATGACCTTTAAATAATTTCACACGCACTGTACCTGTTACATTCTTTTGCGTTTCTTGTAAGAATGCATGAAGTGCTTGTTTTAAAGGAGAGAACCATAAACCGTTATAAATAAGTTCTGTTATTTTCTGCTCAATCACCGGTTTAAAATGCGCTACTTCTTTTACGTGCGTTAAATCTTCCAGCTCTTTATGTGCTGTGATTAACGTCATTGCAGCTGGGCATTCGTATACTTCACGCGATTTAATACCAACAAGACGATTTTCTACGTGATCGATACGTCCAACGCCATGTTTTCCAGCAAGTGCATTTAACGTTTTAATTAGTTCTGAAAGTGAATATGCAGTACCATTTAAAGTCGTCGGTACGCCTGCTTCAAAACCGATTTCTACAAACTCTGGTTTATTCGGTGTATCTTCTAATGCCAATGTCATCTCATATGCATCTTCTGGCGGCGCTGCCCATGGATCTTCTAAAATGCCACATTCGTTACTGCGTCCCCATAAATTTTGATCGATTGAAAACGGGCTATCTAAATTAATCGGAATTGGTACATTGTTTTCTTTTGCATAGGCAATTTCTTCTTCACGTGACCATTTCCATTCACGTACAGGCGCAATCACTTCTAAGTAAGGGTTTAATGCTTGAATAGAAACTTCAAAACGAACTTGATCATTCCCTTTCCCTGTACATCCATGCGCAACTGCAGTCGCCCCTTCTTGTTCTGCAATTTCTACTAATTTTTTCGCGATAAGCGGGCGTGATAACGCAGAAACGAGAGGGTATTTCCCTTCGTATAACGTGTGCGCTTGCATCGCCATCAATGCATATTCATTTGCAAATTCTTCTTGAACATCAATCATATATGATTTAATTGCACCTACTGAAAGTGCCTTTTCTTTTACAAATGCTAAGTCTTTACCTTCCCCTAAGTCTAAACAAAGCGCGATAATATCATAATTCTTCTCTTGTAACCATTTAATTGCAACGGAAGTATCAAGACCTCCGGAATATGCTAATACCACTTTTTTCTTCTCCATTTTGCATCCCCCTAAAGAATAAATATTCATTTTCTTTTATAATAATTCACACTTTAACACCTTTTACAAAATGTATCAAGAGTCATTTTCAAATTTTTTCAAACAATTCCGTCGAACTTCTTTCTGTTTTTATGTACAATATAAGCAGGACAACGGGGGTGAACTTATGGAAAAATATTTCTTATACGATAATCATCTAGGAATTGAAATTCCTCATTTACAAGAAGATTGGGAAGATATCCCCGAAAAAATGCAGCATGCTATTTTATTGAAATGGGAACAAGTTCGCGGAAAGATTCCTGATCGAATAAAAGAACTCGAGCACACTATTAATACAAAACAGCATCATTTAAATAACGAAGAAGACTTCGAAATTTCTTGCAAACTGAATTCAGAAATTGCCGATCTCGCTTCCATCATTAATGATCTTTGGCTTTGGTATCGACTCACTCAAAATGTATCTGAGGGGAAAGCACACCAATGAAAAAAGCATGCCCCTAAATTACTTTGGGTCATGCTTTTTTGTCGTAACACGATTTACAATATATTTCTTGTGCTGTTTTCGCCAAACACACATCAAACGGACCAACTAATATACTTCTTTCTTTCGGTAACTTTACAAAGGCAACTAACTCTTCTTCATATTGAATCTTTTTCTGACATGAAACGCATGTTAATTCTTTTCTTTTAAACATGTCTTTTAGCATATCTTCATTCTCCCTTTCATCTATCTATATTAATATACTCTCATAATAGTTAAGACTTGTAAAAAAATGACACATTCCAAAGTGAACGATTCATATACTGTGTACAAAAGGAGGTCTAAAATTTATGCGCGCTTTCGTTATTATCGCTTTAACGTTTTTAAGTGTGATTAGCTGGGATACGTTTTTTAAAGATAAAAGTGATAAAAAGAATACAACTGAATAAAAACTCTTTTTTTCTTACTTATTGGACAAACTAAAAATACTGTCCGACTTAGCGAAATAACTTAGGCTTTTCTACAAAAATATTTAAACATAACAATTTTTGTAGATTCCCTCCGTTTATTGTCGGTTTCCATCCGCATACATTTTTTGAAAGTATGATATAATAATATAAATCTTGAAGGAAGGGATTTTGATATCATGATCGCTCGAAGGAGCATGTGGCATCGTATTGACGAATCATACACGTAGCGTATTTTTCAGCTCAGATACTTTAGTCTAGCGAAAAAAATACGAGAGTGGGGAAATTATGATTGCCCGAAGGATAATTTGGCAAAAAAAAGACTCTTCTTACACATAGCGTTTTGTTTAGGACTTAATTGTTACTAGCTAAACAAAACAAAGAAGAGAAGGATTGCTAAATGAAGAATCCTACTCCACGTTTTGTTTAGTCGTTTTAAGACTTAAACTAAAACGAAGGTAGGGAGAATTGATGGACGAGAGGATTATTCGTTATTTCTTCAGCGACATATAGCGTAGTTAGTTTTTTCGTAAACTAACTGAAAGCTACATGTGAGCTCGTAGTTAGTTTACAACACAAACAGGACTACTAACTACGGAAAGAAGGAATAACGATGAGGAACATCCAAAGTCGACAAATTATTAAAGAAATTTTTATGGTTTTAATCGGTTCATTTATTTTAGCAGCAGCGCTATATCACATTCACTTCCAAAACCACTTAACAGAAGGTGGCTTTGTAGGAATTGCACTATTCATCCAAAATTTTTATGATATTTCACCATCTATTTCAACTGTAATTATGGATATCCCAATTATTTTACTATGTGCTTCATTTTTAGGTAGAAAAATGGTTGGCTATTCATTCCTAGGTTCGATTTCATTCGGAGTATTTTATTCTCTTATGGAAAATTATTCTCCATTTACGGTCGATTTATCAAACAATTTATTTATAGCTGCAGTAGTTGGCGGTGCATTAGCTGGTATTGGACTCGGTTTTATATTGCGATTTGGCGGTGCAACCGGCGGGGACGATATTTTAACAATTGTATTAAGTAAACGAACTCGTTTTACAATTGGGCAAATTTTCTTCGTCTTTGACGCGATTGTTCTTGCGCTTTCATTATATTATTTAAATTGGACAGAAATTGCTTTTACTATTCTTTCGATTGCCGTACAGGCAAAAACATTGGATTTAATTTATTATCCAAAAACAGAAAAAGCAGAAGAAAAGCAACCAGTATCTATTCCAATGTCCAAAAAGCATGCAACAAATTAAAAAAGCGAAAGGCTTCGGCCTCTCGCTTTTTTTACGCTCTTTTTTCCTTCTCGACTATGTGGCGCACTTGATAAAATCTATTTGCAAATTCAGTAACGTTTCTTGTTAAACGATAATTCACTGTAGACCCAATTGCCATTCCAATTACCGGAATACCTTGGAATAATTTACGACGAAGAGCATAAATCGAAAATGTTTTCAAAATTTGTTTTAACACAACTTCAGTAGAAGCTGGTTGTAATACCGCTTCGTCTCCTTCATAGAAGAACGAATCTTCTTGCTCTAACTCTTGCAGTAAATTGTACCATGCATATTGCTGAAGTCTTCCTGGTAATAATGACGCATGAAACACCTTTAACGCAAGCATCATTTCATAAGGCTTGTTCACATCATGTCCAAACGATGTGGCAATAAGTTGGACAGCCTTCACATTTAACGCAAGCATAACTGGAAAATCAGCCGTTAATAATAATAAACCTCCAGCACCCGTTGCTCCGCCTTGTACGAATGAATATAAACGATGTCGTGCTGTTTGCTGCTCTGCTATGTATGTTAACTGATCAATAGATAACGCTTTTAAATCTTCTAGTTGCTCAATCGATTCATCAAACAATCTCGACGTTCCTAAGATACGATTACGCGCATCTAACTGTGATTGTGAACTTTGAATTAATGCATGCAAATGAAAAAGCCATCCATCTGCTTTCGTAAAGAAATCTTTTCGCTTTTTCTCAGGTAATTTCGCAATTGTCGTATGTACCCATTTATCAAACATTTTTTGAAAGTCAGTCGCTTCTTGCTCAACTAATTGCAATTCCCATTCTTTTATATTGTCTAAAATGGCTTGTTCTCGCTTCGATCGCATCGTAACAACCACCTCGTTCGATTTTTTTCTATTGTAACATATTTCTGCTTATTCTTTGCAAATATGCTTGTCTATCTTGATTCACATACCATTTTTTAATGACATAAAATATTAACAAAAAGGATGAGATGAACCACATGAATCTATCCAATATAAAAAAAGAATATAATGCAGTATTCAGCTTAGGGCAAAACTGCTGGCCTGCTTGGGCTTTATATCAATTCAAATTATCACCATTTTTTGGTGTTATCGATTTTATGCTAAGCCCTTCATTAGAAAAAGTGAATGTATTATTACAAAATCGATTTGACCGTTTTTTACAGTTCGAAAACTTATCCTTCATCTCATTTTGGGATGATGGTGCAAAATTAAGACTCCGTGACAACCTATATGAAATTGACTCTTGCCACGACTTTAAAACAGATGTAAACACACCAACTTCTTGGCCTTCTTATACAGAAATTAAGTTAAACTATGAGCATCGAATTCATCGTTTTCTAACGACAATTGAAACGGAAGAATCCATATTGTTTATTCGAACTGGAGGAACATACGAAGAAGCTCGTTCCTTGGAACACATTTTATCTCAAATAGTTAAACATACATTCTCTGTCCTATTACTCATTCCTGATGATGTATCAACTGTTGTAGAAGAAGATTGGGGATTACAAAATATTTGCGCTATAAAATGCCCTATTATGGATGTATTTCAGTATAATGAAGCATTTTGGAATGACTTATTTGATGGGATAACGATTAGACCACAGGCTTAAATACACGAGACCTTTTATTACAAAACACATTATAATCATCCTTATACAAAATAAATAAGGAGTGATTGCAATATGTATCCACGTGCAAAAGCTTTTGGTCTTGCTATACATCAAGATCGCCTTCTCGTACAAGAGTATCATACAGGCGATGAAACATTTTACCGACCTCTTGGTGGATCAATTGAACTTGGTGAAAAATCAGCACATACCGTTATTCGTGAATTTCAAGAAGAGCTTCATACAGAAGTGGAAATCACCAATTATTTAGGCTGCTTAGAAAACATCTTTCATCTTGATGGAGAAATTGGTCATGAAATCATTCAGCTATATTCTTTACGCTTATTAGACACATCACTATATGAAATGGAAAAAATGAATATACAAGATGAGCAAATAGTATCGTATGCGAAATGGATTCCCATTACGGCATTCATTCAGGAGAAAAAAGTACTCTATCCAGATGGAATGTTAAACTATATCCAACAAAAAAAAGACGAAATCCTATAGGATCTCGTCTTTTTTATATAGTATATTAACCAATATTTCCAAGACGTAGTACGTCACGAGCAATCATAACTTCTTCGTCAGTTGGAATTACAATAATTTTTACTGGAGAGTGTGGGAAGCTGATGAATGCTTCTTCACCGAATACGTTATTACGTTTTACGTCGAAGTATACGCCCATGTACTCAAGGCCTTCTAATACGCGCTCACGAATAATTGCACTGTTTTCACCTACACCAGCTGTGAAGATGATTGCGTCTACACCTTTCATACGAGCAGTGTAAGAACCGATGTATTTGTGGATACGGCTTACGAATACATCAAGTGCTACTTTCGCACGGTGATCGCCTTCTTCTTCTTTCGCAATGATGTCACGTAGGTCACTAGAGTAACCAGTAAGACCTAACATACCACTCTTCTTGTTTAATACGCTAACTACTTCTTCTACTGTTTGGCCTGTTTTTTCCATGATGTATGGAATTAACGCAGGGTCAATGTTACCAGAACGTGTACCCATTGTTACACCAGCAAGTGGAGTGAAGCCCATAGAAGTATCGATAGATTTACCGCCTTCTACTGCTGCGATACTTGCACCGTTACCTAAGTGACAAGAAAGTAAGCTTAAGCTTTCAAGTGGACGACCTAATAATTCAGCCGCACGCTCAGTTACGTATTTATGAGAAGTTCCGTGGAAACCGTATTTACGGATGCCGAACTTTTCATAGTACTCATATGGTAAGCTGTATAGGAATGCAGATTCCGGCATTGTTTGGTGGAATGCTGTATCGAATACTGCTACTGCTGGTACGTTTGGTAATACTTCTTGGAATGCTTTAATACCAACAAGGTTTGCTGGGTTATGAAGTGGTGCTAAATCGCTTAATTCTTCGATATCAGCTAATACTTCATCAGTAATTAAAACAGAGTCAGCAAATTTTTCGCCGCCGTGAACAACACGGTGACCGATACCGCCAATCTCATCTAGAGATTTAACGATTCCGTTTTCAGTTAATTTTTTAAGAAGCATATTAACTGCTACTGCGTGATCTGGAATGTTTGTAATTTCTTTTTGTTTTTCGCCATCTACAGTAATAGTGAAGATACTATCTTCTAAACCGATACGTTCTACTAAACCTTTTGTTAATACTGTTTCACTTGGCATTTCAAATAATTGGAATTTTAAGGAAGAGCTTCCTGCGTTAATCGCGATGATTTTTGACATCTAGTCTTTCGCCCCTTTTTCTCTTGGTAGTTGTGTGGATGTTTCCACAAACCGCTCGATTTTATCTAATTAAATTCACTACATATGAAAACGTTTCATCATTAGCAAATTTTATACTCACGATTTTAATTTAAACATCGTCCGACATATATTTCAAGTGAAAAAATTGTAACACCAAGAAAAAATGTATATTACAGATTTCAAAAAAATTCAGTTAAATCTAGTATATATTTAAAAATATGACATATCATATAAAACTGTACTACATGAATTACTAACCCTGTTACATATACCTAGCCTTATTTATGCGTTGCAAACCAAGTATTTAATTGATCCATAATGTTCTCCATCGCCTTCATGTTGGAGAATTTAGGTAACTCCACTAATAACGCCTGTTTTGGCATCGTTACACTAGGGCCTTTCTTTTGGAGAACAAATATACTTTTTGCATTTTTCTCGTTTTTAAACATGGAAACAGGTAGCTGTAATAACCCCTGAATAAAACATGTTTCTTTAATAAATGCATGTAATTTTGGTGCTTGGTCACTTTCAAAGATGAAGTTTGGCACTAGGAAGAATAAGTACCCGCCTTCTTTCGTATGTTTCACACTTTGTTCAATAAATAAGTGGTGAGCATATGACATTCCTTCATCTGCTTTTAACTTATATTCACTTGCACCGATTTCATTTGGATAGTAACCAATCGGTAAGTCTGAAACGACTGCATCAACCGGATCGATATAAAGTGGCGCTAGTCCATCTTGATGGAAGAATTCGATTGCATGCTTTTGTAAATTCGCATTTACTAAAGCAAGTTTAATTAGCACTTCATCCACTTCTACACCAAACCCACTCATTGCTAGTCCTTCTTTGGCGCTATTAAACACTGTAGTCATTAAATTACCTGTTCCAATTGCAGGGTCTAACACCGTAATTTCGTTTTGACCTTGCATAAATTTATGGAATAAGTAGCTCATGAACATGCCAACTGCATCAGGCGTCATTTCGTGATTCGCTTGTACGCCTTCTTTCATTCCTTTTAAAATGGCTAACTGAAATGCTTTACGAATTTCTTCACCTTTATATGTTTCTTCATTAAACGTACTATATTCACGATTCAGCCTTTCAATTGCTGACTCAGATAATTCCTCTTGTAAAATCGCTCCTTCAAACAAGTTATCACCTGTTTCTACAAGCGCCTCTAAATATGTTACATCTAATTCTTTACGTAAAACTACCGCAGAAGAATCAAAAATAGAAAATAATGTTTCTACTGTCTGACTCACGTACATTCCTCCTTCTCTCTTTTACACATAACTTATATCATACCACAAAGTGTTTTTTTCCAAAAAGAAAAAGCGACCTCCTGCAAAGAGCTCCCCTTTCAGTTATATATGATATAACGTTTTTTCTCATATATTGGTACCGTTACGCAGCAATATATGAGAAAAAACGACCTCTTTATAAGAGGTCATTTCCTTCACATTATTTTGCAGATTTAGCTGCTTCTAATGCTGCTTCATAGTTTGGATGGCTTGTACCTTCGCTTACGTACTCTGCGTAAACTACTTTGTCGTTGCTATCTACTACGAATACTGCACGAGCAAGTAAACGAAGCTCTTTCATTACTAAGCCGTAAGCTTCACCGAATGAAAGGTCACGGTGGTCAGAAAGTGTTACAACATTTTCTAAACCGTTTGCTGCACACCAGCGCTTTTGAGCGAATGGTAAGTCAGCGCTAATTGTTAATACTTTCGCGTTTTCAATACCTGCTGCATCTTGGTTAAAACGACGTGTTTGTGCATCACACACACCTGTGTCGATTGAAGGTACAACACTAATTAATTTTACTTCGCCTTTGTATGTTTCTAAACTTACTGGAGATAAGTCGTTTGCTAATACTTGGAAGTTTGGCGCTTGATCGCCAACTTTAACTTCTGTTCCAACTAAAGTCATTGGATTACCTTTAAAAGTTACGTTTGCCACTTGAAAATCCTCCCTTATTTAAACAAAATATGTACAATGTAAATGATAGTTTGTCCCTATCGATAATGCAAATAAAATCGCTTTATTTACAAAAAAATTAAAGAAGCCAATCCATTGATCAGCTTCTTTATTTGTTAAATTTGAAATTCAGGATCGTCTTCTTTTCGTTTATCCATCATTTCCTTCACTTTATCAACAGCTTGTGGCGCTAATTCAATTATTTTATCGATGACGTGTGTTTGCTTATCTAAATGCAACACTTTTACACCGTCTCCATTTATAACAAGAAAAGCAACAGGATTAATAGAAACTCCTCCTCCACTTCCCCCGCCAAATGGATGACGGCCTGCTTGTTCTTTACCAAATTCACTTCCACCAGCGGCAAAGCCGAAACTAACTTTCGAAACGGTAAGAATTACACTTCCATCTGCCGCTTTAATCGGATCACCAACAATTGTATTTACATCAGTCATTTGTTTTAAATGCTGCATTGCGGTTGTCATTAAACCTTGAATTGGATGGTCCATTCTATATCCCCCCTATGCTTGAACAGATTTTTCTGTCACACCAGATTTTTGCTTTCTCATAAACATAAGCAATTTCACCGCTGTTTTTACAGTACGGAATATACGAAAGGATGCTGTTAACTCACATCTTGACGCAAATCCTTTCCCTTGAAAAACAGGCGTAATTTCAAATTCAGGTACATCGACAATATGCATATATTGTCCTACAACTCCAGCAGCCATTCCTTTTGTCCCCCATGCATATCCAGTGACAATTCCAGTACTAGCTGCATCACCTGCACCAATTTGCGTATGCCATCTCCAACCATTGATTTTCACTCGTTTGAGAAAATCTTTAACAATAGTATGAACTTCTTGCAGCTTTTTTATCAGCTCCCCCATACTATCAAGTTGCGCTATAATTTTATTATCTAATCCGCCGTCCTCTTCAGCTTTCTCGATCTTTTGTCCTGTCTTCTTTTGTTGCTTTTCAATTCTTTCCAATACATCGAATGTATATCGAATCATCCATATTTTCACTTGAAACAAACATTGCTTTTCCATTTCTGAATATAAAAATGTCACTTTAAGCTTTATTTTCGACAATAGTATAAGCAAAATAAAAAGGAGAAGAATTATTATTCCAATTACGAACCACTGCATACGTATCATCCTTTCACTCCGTACCCATTATCGACAAGTTTATTCATCATTAAACAGAATTCCATAAGATTGAATATAAAAATTTTTCTAAAAATAAAAAGGGATTTTGACATTTTATATCGAAATATATTATTTGAACATATCATCGAGAACGGACTCTAATGATATGTAGCACGAAAAACAGAAAATTTAACTGCAGTGGAGGGATACATAATGGCAGATCGTCGCAATTTATTTTTCTTTTATGGTGATGACAAAGCAACGCTCGTTGAAAAAATGAACCCAATCTATCGTATTTTAGAAGAGAATGGATTTACCATATTAGATCATCCAAAAAATGCAAACGCTATCGTCAGTGTTGGAGATGATGCAACCTTCTTACAAGCCGTTCGTAAAACTGGTTTTAGAGAAGATTGCTTATACGCAGGGATTTCTACGAAAGATGAAATTTCGTTCTACTGTGATTTCCACATTGATCACATCGATACAGCCCTTCAAGAAATTACAAAAAACGAAATTGAAGTGCGCAAATATCCAACAATTCAGGTAGATGTAGATCACGGTACATCTTTCTATTGTTTAAATGAGTTCTCATTACGTTCTAGCATTATTAAAACATTTGTTGTAGATGTTCACGTTGATGATTTATACTTCGAAACATTTAGAGGGGACGGTTTAGTAGTTTCTACCCCAACAGGAAGTACAGCTTACAACAAATCATTGCATGGTGCAGTTGTTGATCCGCTTATCCCATGTTTCCAAGTAAGCGAACTAGCATCATTAAATAACAACACATATCGTACGCTCGGTTCACCGTTCATTTTAAATCACGAACGTACACTAACTTTAAAACTAAGACCAGACGGTAACGATTATCCTGTTATTGGTATGGATAATGAAGCACTTAGCATTAAACAAGTCGAAAAAGCTGTTGTACGCTTAAGCGATAAACAAATTAAAACAGTTAAATTAAAAAACAATTCCTTCTGGGAAAAAGTACAGAGAACGTTTTTATAACATGAAAAAAACCGCCGCATTATGATATTCCATAATGCTGCGGTTTTTTATTTTTCTCGCTATCGACCAATATTGGTAGCTTTTGTCGGTAAATCGATATATTTTCACACGTCTTTCCTATACACAATCTTCCCATCAATTACAGTCATTTCTGCTTGCACTTCTTTTATTTCTTCTGCCTCTATTTCAAAAATATTGCGATCTACTATCGTAAAGTCCGCTTCATATCCTTTCGCGATTTGTCCTCGCTTCGATTCTTTTCCAATTGCATAGGCACTTCCTGTTGTAAATAAAGAGACAGCTTCATATACCGTTAATCTCTCTTCCGGCATATAACATATACCGTCAATAAAACTTCTACGTGTAACAGCGCTATATATGCCTAAAAACGGATTCACTTGTTCAATTGGCGCGTCAGATCCACCGTTGCAATGTAATCCCGCTTCCAGTAACGTCTTCCAAGCGTACGCATAACGAAGACGATGCTCTCCTAGTTTTTCAATGACGGATGGAAAATCTGATGAAACAAAAACTGGTTGTATATCAATAATGGCTTGCAAGTTTTTCATTCTCTCAACCAACTCTTCACGAGCGAGCTGACAATGAATAATGCGATCACGCAATCCTTCTGCTGGTGGATATAATTCAAGTGCATCAATGACATATTCTAACGATAAGTCACCGATTGTATGAATCGCTACTGGCATATGTAAATCTCGTGCTTTTTTCACTAACTCCGCAAGCTCTTCGCGTGAGAAGATTGCCACTCCATTTGTTTCCTGCGCATCTTTATACGGTTCACTTAATAAAGCTGTTCTTCCGCCAAAAGAACCATCAGAAAAAATTTTCATCGCCCCAAATTCAATATAATGCTCATTTTCATATTCTTTTCGTTCATGTGCTACTTCATGGTGAACGAGTAAATGTGCTTTAAATGGCATTTCCTTTATAACATGAGAAAACGCATTGTGCGTTTTTCTAAAACCACCGTAATAATTTAAATCTTCCGTATGCCCACCAACGAGCCCATATTGCCAGCAGTCTTTAATCGCTGTTTGCAAAGCTCTTTGTAAATAAACTTCATCAATTTCTGGCTGCACATGTTTAATTAATTCTTGCCCTTGTTCATATAAAAGTCCTGTTAAATTATTTGACGCATCACGACCAATTTTTCCGCCTTTCGGGTCTTGCGTCGCTTCTGTTATGTTCGCTTCTTGCAGTATGTATGAATTCACCCATGTCACGTGACGACAAACACGCTTTAATAAAATGGGGTGTTCTTTCGAGATTTCATCTAAATCTTTCACATGAACATCTTTCGTATCTATAAAGTTATTTTCATTCCATCCTTCTCCAATAACCCAAGAACCCTTTGGAGCTTCTTCCACTCGCTTCCGCACGAAAGTCAGCACTTCACTATAAGATGTGCAGTTTGATAAATCTAGACGGAGTAACCTCTCTCCATGCCCAATAAGATGCATATGACTATCAACGAGACCTGGAATCATCGTTCTGCCTTCTAAATCGTGCAATTTAACCGCAGCATATCGGTCTCCTAACTCTTCTTTACTCCCGACATCAACGATCATACCGTTTTCAACATAAACAGCGTCTACTTTTTCATTTTCTTCTCGCATCGTGTAAATGGTGCCGCCATACCAAATTTCTCCCATATATCCCATCTCCTTTGTTTTTATTGTATAAAAAAAAGCACCATTTCAAAACATGGTGCTTTTCTAAAAATTACTTTTGTTCAGTAGGGTTCGTTGTGATTTGCCATTCAATGCTAAATTTATCTTTAAGTTGTCCGTATGCTGGGCTCCAGAATGTTTCTTGAAGTGGCATAATAACTTCTCCGCCCTCTTGTAACTTTTCGAATACTTCTTTCGCTTTTCCTGCATCACTAATTTGAATTGCAATTGTTACTTGAGATCCGATTGCATGCCCTTTACCTGGGAATGTATCAGAAATCATAAGGTCCGTATTACCAACTTTTAAAGTAGCATGTAAAACGCGCTCTTTTGCTTCAGCTGGAATCGGATATTCTGGATTTTCAGGCATGTCACCAAAAGTTTGCATGACTTCTACTTTTGCATCTAACGCCTCTTTATAAAACTGTACAGCCTCTTGCCCACCACCATCTAAAACTAAGTACGGATTAATACCTAAAATCATACGGACACCTCTTTTTCCAATTTATAAAATCGAACTTACGTTCGCATTTATAATACCATACGGTTTACAGTTCATTCAACTATTTTCGAAATTATTTTGACGGAATCTCCATCTCTTGTTTTCTAAGTTCAATACGGCGAATTTTTCCGGAAATCGTTTTTGGTAGTTCATCTACAAATTCAATTTTGCGAGGGTATTTATATGGTGCAGTGAGTTCCTTGACGTGTTGTTGGAGTGCTGGAATTAATGTTTCTTCGTTCTTGTCTATATTCTCTCTTAATACGATAAATGCCTTCACGACACTGCCGCGAATTTCATCAGGGCTTGCAACAACTGCGCACTCTCTTACGTAAGGATGTTTTACAAGTGCATCTTCTACTTCAAACGGTCCGATTGTATAACCAGAGCTAATAATAATATCATCACCGCGCCCTTCAAACCAGAAATAGCCGTCTTCATCTTTCTTCGCTTTATCACCGGTAATATAATAATCACCGCGAAATTGCATTGCTGTGCGCTCATCGTCTTTATAATATTGTTTAAAGAGAGCCGGTGTTTCAATGTGAACTGCAATATCACCAACTTCTCCTACCTGTACCGGAATACCTTCCTCATCTACAATATCAACGTGGTTGCCTGGCGTTGGTTTTCCCATTGATCCCGGTCTAATATCCATCCCTTTCATTACACCAACAAGTAATGTATTTTCTGTTTGCCCATAGCCGTCTCTCACTGTAATATTAAAGTGCTTTTGGAATGTTTCAATGACTTCTCTATTTAACGGCTCACCTGCCGATACAGCGCTATGTAACGCCTCTAAATTGTACTCACTTAAGTCTTCTACCTTTGCCATTAATCTATACTCAGTTGGCGTACAACAAAGCACATTCACCTTATTATCGTCTAATAAATTTAAATATGTTTTCGGTTCAAATTTACCGTTGTATACAAATCCTGTTGCACCTGAGCCGAGAGTTGCTAAAAATGGGCTCCAAATCCACTTTTGCCAGCCTGGACTAGCCGTTGCCCATACAACATCATTCTCTTCAATTCCGAGCCAATTTGGAGCGCTCGTGCGTAAATGAGCGTATGCCCACGCATGCGTATGAACAACACCTTTTGGATTTCCTGTCGTCCCTGACGTGTAAGATAAAAAGACCATATCTTCTTTATCTGTCTTCACCATTTCTAACAGGTCACTTTCTGTTTCTAACGCTGTTTTTAAATTAATCCACCCATCTACTGACTGCTCGCTCAGAACGAACTTTTGAAGGGATTCCATCGCTTCTATATCATCAAACTGTCCAATGTAGGGTTCATAACTGACGATCGCTTTTACTTCCCCGTGCTCGATTCGATATTCAATATCTTTTTTACGTAACATCTCCGAACTCGGAATTACGACAAATCCTGCTTTAATTGCAGCGATATACGTCATGTACGCTTCAATTAAACGCGGCATCATAATAAGAAGCTTGTCCCCTTTTTGTAAACCACTCTTTATAAAAGCGTTTCCAATTTTATTCGCACCTTGCATTAACTCAGCATATGTAACTTCTCGTCTATTCCCTTTATCATCTTGCCAAATTAAAGCAAGCTTCTCTTTATCACCTGTATATTTCTCTATTTCAGAAACTAAATTATAAGACGGCGGCGCCAACAATTCTTCTCTTTTCATACAATATCCTCCTCCATTTCTATGCCTCCCTTATATAATAAAGAATTTTCAGTTAATTTTGAACCCTCTTCTTTTGACAAATTTTTTATGTCTATGTCGAAATAAAGTGAAACTTTAATCAGTGGGGGTTTTCTTCATCCCCCACTGATTATTAGCCCTCACCAATCGGACTTTAATGGGCAGCCCGACCCCCACCTAACTTCTTTGCTTTCGCTGAATTTCGAGGTGGGGGGTCTTACTGCCCATTAAAGCGGGATAAATGTATAACGGTGCAAACAACAAAAAGAAAGAGCGGGAGAACCCGCTCTTTCTAAGCCATCTTATATGGGATTATTTTTGGTAACCGCCTAATTGTTGCTCAGCTAGTGAAACTAGACGTTTAGTGATTTCACCACCAACAGAACCGTTAGCGCGAGCTGTTGCATCTGCTCCAAGTTGAACACCAAACTCTTGAGCGATTTCGTATTTCATTTGGTCTAATGCTGATTCAGCACCAGGAACCGCTAATTTATTTGTGCTACGTGACATGTTATATCACCTCCTTGTGAGTATAGAGTGTGATAAATAACATGACTTCATACACGTTTTAGATATGGTAATTTATGGTTTTAGAAAAGTTCTTCGAATTTTTCTTCTTCCGCCACTACTTCTACCGTTTGTAATACCATTGTTTCTTTGTTCGCTACAGCTTCATCGATTAATGGTGTGAAATCATATTTCGCTTCAAAACGATTCGCTTTTTCACGCTTCGGCTTCGTCGCTGGGCTTGCTGGTGTGAATACTGTACAGCAATCTTCGTACGGACGAATTGAAATATCATATGTGCCGATTTCTTCAGCGATTTTAATAATTTCTAATTTATCCATCGTAATAAGTGGACGAATAACTGGATAGTTTGTTACTTCGTTAATTGTATGCATACTATCTAATGTTTGGCTTGCTACTTGTCCAAGACTTTCACCAGTCGTGATTGCAAGTGCATTACGCTCTTCTGCGATACGCTCTGTAATACGCATCATCATACGGCGCATAACTGTCATTGAATAGCTAGATGGAATTTCTTTATTAATCGTTTTTTGCACTTCAGTAAATGGAACAAGGTGAAGCGTTACACGTTTACAGTACTTCGTTAACTCTTGTGCTAAATCGATTACTTTTTGTTTTGCACGCTCGCTTGTGAAAGGTGGGCTATGGAAGTGAACTGCTTCCACAGACACGCCGCGTTTCATCGTTAAGTACGTTGCTACTGGGCTATCGATCCCACCAGAAAGAAGTACCATTACTTTTCCGCCAACGCCTACTGGTAAACCGCCAGCTCCCATATGCTCACCGCACATAATATATGTGTAACCACTGCGAATTTCTATACGTACATTCACATCTGGATTATGAACATCTACTGTGATATCCTCTGTATTTTCTAAAATGTGCCCACCGATTTCTGGAAGTAACTCCATCGTCTTCATCGGGAAGCGTTTATCAGAACGGTGCACTGTAATTTTAAATGTTTTCACATCGCCTTTTACTTGTAAGAAAGCTGCTAATGCACCTTTTTTAATATCTTCTAATTCTGATGGTACTTTCATCGCTAAATTAAACTTATGAATACCAAATACATCTTTCAATCTTTCAGAAATTGCTTCATGGTCTTCACCATTTAATTGGATGTACATACGATCATGTGTTGCATCGATTTTAATATTTGGGAACTTTTTCAGTTTGAACTTTACGTTATCTTTTAATGTGCTTACAAATTTAGAACGGTTCTTACCTTTAGTCGTCATCTCTCCATAACGAACTAAAATATATTCATATGTCATCATATTCCTTTACCTCATCACTTCATGTAATTTTGGCATCGTCTCTTTCACAATACCTTCAAATTGTTTTACTTCTTCCATCGTGTTTTCTGGTGCCAAACTAATGCGAATAGCACTCGCAGCAGCTGCATGTGGTACTCCCATTGAGACTAACACTCTGCTCACTTCATTTGCTTTTGAAGAACAAGCAGACTTCGTCGATACATATACACCGTGCTCTTCTAAAGCATGAACGACCACTTCTGGTTTTAAACCAACAAATGATACATTTAAAATATGCGGTGCTGCATATGCAAGCGACGTATTGATCGTTACATCTTCCATCTCTTTAAAGAAACGGACAAGCTCTGTTTGTAAATTGTGCAAATGAGCTATCTTTTCCTTCACTTGTTCCATTGTCATGCGAAGTGCTTTCACCATCGCTACAATACCAGGTAAGTTTTCTGTACCAGAGCGATACTTAAGCTCTTGTTGACCACCTGATAAAATTGGATCTAACCTTACGCCATCACGCACATAAAGAAGACCCGTTCCTTTTACACTGTGGAATTTATGTCCAGATATTGAGCAAAGATCAATATGAGAAGCATATAAATCAAGCGGTACTTTTCCTATCCCTTGTACATGGTCCACATGGAATCTTATTTTCGGATAGTTAGATAATAACGTTCCAATTTCAGCAACAGGCTGAATTGCTCCAGTCTCGTTGTTCACGTGAATAATTGACACAAGAATCGTATCTTCACGAAGTGCTCGTTTTACATCCTCTACCGATACAACACCATGCTCATTAACCGGTAAATATGTTACATCAAAACCGAGATCTTCTAATTGTTTATATGCTTCAAACACAGACGCGTGTTCAATATTTGTTGTAATGATATGTTTACCGCGCGAACGATTCCTCATCGCTATTCCTTTAATCGCAAGGTTATTCCCTTCCGTTCCACCTGATGTGAAAATAATCTCAGAAGGTTTAACGTGAAGAAGCTGCGCTGCAATCGTTCTTGATTGTGTTAATAGACGCTCTGCCTCTCCTCCAAGCGAATGAATAGAAGAAGGGTTTCCAAAATATTTTCCAGCAACCGTTACGTACGATTGAAGGGCTTCTGGATATGGCTTCGTCGTCGCACTATTATCAAAATAGATCATCGTTCTTCCCCTTTCAGCGCTATCACATCATATAATCATATCACAAATACGTGTCATTACGCTAAGACTACTAAAAGGTTCCGTTATATTTTAAAACGAATAACCTTACTGTATTCCGCTATTCATTATAGCAACATCGTCCCTAAAATTACACAAAAAAACAAACCCTTATGAAAGGGTTTGTTGATTGTCTACATATTCAGCTATTTTTTGAACAACGCCAGGTTCAAGTTGCTCTAGTACAGAAGCCGCTTGTTCTAAAGCTGCATCGTATTGATATTCACGGAATAATTTCTCCGCATAATTTAAGCTCTCTGCAAGGTTCTCATCATGACTGCGGTAACGATTACCGTATTGAATTAATTTTTCAACTAAATACGCTTGTCCAATTAACTCTTCTGTCATTTCAGCTACACCATTAACAGTTGTGTACGCTTCTTCTAAACTGCTATTTACAGCGTTCATATTTAACGGTTTCACTTCTAGCTGTTCATATACAGCTTGCATTGCCATTTGTCCTCTTTTTAAATCTTCCATAATGCTTTCTGGAAGACCTGGCAAATTCGACTTTTGCATAAAACGTTTCGTTTCAAAAATGATATTTCGCATTTCTTGCAACTTCTCACGCGCTTCAAATTCCTCTTTACGCATCGTTTGCAGCATTTCTTTATATTCTGCATGAAGTACTTTTAACGTTTCACATTGCTCATAAACCTCTTCTAGTTCCTCACGAATAATAGAGAAGGCAATATCTTGTTCCGCAACGCGTAATTGCAGCATTTCAAAACGTTTCGTTAAAATATGCATTTGCTTTTCAATTACTTTTTGAGACTCAATGTCCTTATCTTGTAGCTGATAACTTTGTTTTACAAGTTGTGTTTCTGCTTTTGTTTCAATCGTTTCAGTACGAATTTCTTCTAAGTCTTCATAAACAGCAAGTGTTTTTTGCTCCACATAATGTCTCGCATGTACTTCTTGTTCCAATTGATCATAGAAGCCATCTAAACGCGTTTTTAAGTTTTCTACTTTTTCAGCAGCTTCTTTTATATGAAGCTCCTGTATATCCATTAAACATGTGTGTAGTTGTGTCGTCATATCACGAACTTCTTTAGGGATTTCCAAATACTCTAATACATAACCTTGTCTTACCATATCATTATGTCCGTGTAATAAATCTTCCAGCTGAACTGGTAACGTCGCTTGACACTCTACCAATAAATCTGGAATTTGGTGAATAATGATTTCTAAGCTTGCCAAACCTTCTTCTAAACTAATAACAATTTCTCTCGCTTTTAAATAGTCACCATTATCTGTTGCCTCTTCAAAGCTTTTAAATTTATTAGATTCAGCGTCTAGCATCTCTTCAATTTTCTGCTCTGCTGCTCCATACATATGTCTATGAGCAAGAACACTCTTCTTCATACTACGATATGTATCACGTAACTCTTCAATTTCCGAGCTATTTTTTTCATGGCTTTCTAACAATTGCTGTAATTCATTTAAAATGTCTGTAATACGATTATCAGCGTCATCTAAACCACTTATGGATTCATTCATCGCATGCTTTGCTTTTCGGAAGGAGAATTGCGAGGCGAATTTTCGCGCTTGCGCTAAATCTTTGTCAGCTTTCGGAAGGGTTGTTGATACAATCTCATCCCATTCTTCACGCCATTTACCAAACAGTTCTTCTGTTTGACCCGTCATGTTTAAATCTTTCACCCGTTTTAGTTCATCTGCCACAGGTTTATCTTTTATCTCTTGTTTCCACTGCTCAAGTGCTTCAATATCTTTATATGAACGATTTCTTATCACAAGCTCAATCATGAGCAGCACTAGAATAGAGCTTACTACAATGATAACGATCGTCAGGATAGAATCCATGCAAAAAAGCCTCCTAGTTATATCTCTTTTTTTGTCCGTTCCGTTTATGAAATGGAAGGCATTATGTATAAAAAGGGAATTCCCCTATATTTAACAACTAACAATGTACTAATCATACCATGTAATGGCTTGTTTTTGACCTAGTTTTTTTTAAAATTTCATGTTTCTTTCAATGCAATTGTAATCTTTCTCAATCTTCTGTTTCGATTAGCTTCCATCATCAAATGATTGTAATAACGGGTTCTCTTCCATATGGGATACGAAATAAATTTTGCGTGCAAGTGGTGGTTCAATAGAAATCGCATGCACATTCCCTTGCTTTACCGCTTGCTTTACTGACATTTCTGGAAGTAACGTAATACCAAGTCCAGCTCCGACCATCGCAAGCATCGGTTCTGCATAAGAAGTTTCAAATGCAATGATTGGTTTCGCACCTATCCCCTGAAACATATTCGTAATCATTTTCCTTACATCACAGATTTCTGGGTATACGATTAACTTTTCATTTTGCAAATCTTCCATTCGGATCACTGTTTTCTCTTTATAAAGATGATCGTTTGAAACGACACAAACAATTTTTTCTTCTCGCACTTCTTTTATACACGTAGCGCCTTCTACTACTGAATCGACGAACATCGCTTCAATCTTCCGTTCTTTAAAGAGTCCCATTAGTACTTTCGTATGCTCAATTTTCCATTCTACTTCGAATTCTTCACCTAATACATCTTTACATTTTGATATGTAATGAGCTGCTAAACTTGGCAATATACCTATAGAGATTTTCCGCTTCTCTTGAAAAGTCTTCATTTCGGCTTTCACTTCATATATGTGTTTCAAAATCGGTAACATTCTTGTTATAAATAACTCTCCAGCCTCTGTTAACTCCACTCCTTGCGCAGAACGCTTCAGTAAAGTAACCTCTAAATCCGCTTCTAATCTTTGAATTTGCTTACTAAGCGCCGGTTGAGAAATATGTAAAAGCTTACTCGCCTTCGATAAACTTCGCGTATTCTTTACTTCAATAAACGATCGTGCTGCCTCCAAATCCATCGTACACACCTCTAACAAAAAGTTATAACTGTCATAAAAAATCGATATTTCCTTCTATAAACAATTACTCTTTATACTTATTTCATCAACTTACTATAACGAAATATAAAGGGGAATGAAACTCTTGAACAAAAAACAAATGCTACTCGGATCCCTCCTATGCTTACTTGCCGTAACTGCTTGGGGATTTATGTTTCCTGTCATGGCAAATGCCCTGCAGTTTATCGATCCGTTTTTCTTCACAACTATCCGATACGGATCAGCAGCTATTATTTTTCTTATTTTGCTATTCATTACTGAAGGAAAAACTTCACTCCGCTTAGAAAAAAGAACACTTTCGTTATTCTTTTACGGAACGGTCGGCTTCGCTGGATACGGTTTTCTCGTTTTTTACGGTCAACAACTTGCCGGACCTTCTGGAGCCATCCATGCCGCGATGATCCAGTCTCTTATGCCACTCATCGCTTTATTATTGCAGTGGCTAACAAAAAATAAACGTCCACAAAACTACACATTCCTTTGTATGTTCGTTGCATTGCTCGGTGTTATGCTTGTCATTTCAAAAGGAAATATTCACTTATTATTTGGAGCTGCCAGTCACCTCTCAACAAATATACTTATGCTATGCGGCGTTACTTGCTGGGTCATTTATACGAACGGCGGTGCTCGTTTTCAATCTTGGTCACCACTCAGGTATACGACGTTAACTTGTCTATTCGGCTCAATTTCACTCATCGTTATCGTCACTTTCTTCACTTACACAAACGTCATTACTGTACCTTCACTACGTACAATTATGAACGTTCGTTTTGAACTCTTGTATATGTCGATTATTGCAGGTGTTATCGCTGTATTTTGCTGGAACACAGGAAATCGCTATATTTCATCTATTAACGGCATATTATTTATGAATTTAGTTCCTATACTTGCACTTATCGGTTCCATCTTTCGAGGTTATACAGTCGACAAAATTGAAATTTCCGGAGCCTCTTTAACAATTATCGCGCTAATATGCAACAATGTATGGCAAAGAAAAGAAAGCACAAAAATCCCCACCTCAGTTCGTTAGGTGGGGATTTTTCACATATGAACAGCTCTTGGCCATTCCTGATACATATTCGTTATACATAATGTTTGTTCCATCCATTGTTCAATTTCCTTCGTGTACATTTCTATGAAAAATGTCTCAGACGGAAAAGAATGCAGCACTTCTGATATATATTGCGGATATAAAAACGGCATATTCATCATGCCTTTTAATTGTGTCATAAACATTGTAAAAGATACCTTTTTGAATTCTCGTTTCATTTGTCCTTGCTTTATGATTTGCTCTACATAATATCTTTCTTTAGAAAAATAAATGGTCATCACTTCGCGAATTAATGTCGTATCCAGTGAAAGCTCTCGGTAGAAGAAACGTGTCAGTTCCCTATTTTCAAATTGATATCGTAAAATCCCACGCACCATTTGCACCATTACATCTTTAGCCGACAAATACTCTCTCTGTTCAAAGGACGTTTCAATCACATGAATATACCCTTCTAAAAAATCCGTAATAAGCTGCTCTAATAGGCCTTGCTTTCCAGCAAAATAATATGAAATATTCGCTACATTCACATCCGCTCGCTTTGCAATGTCTCGCACTGACGTTCCATCATAACCTTTCGTGTTAAACAACGATATTGCCGCATCAATTACTTTTTGTTTCGTCTGTTTCATGCGCTCACTTCCTCTCACTGAACAGCTATAGTTTAAATTTCTTGACTTTTAAGACAAATTCCTTTAATTTTCTATCGACAAAGTCATGTGAAATACATCGTATTTTGCTAATATTTTACACATCTCGATAAAAAAGGGGCTGTTTCCATGTTTACTAAAGAAAGTTATGCAGGATCTCGCGTGCAGCAATATGAGACAGTAATTAAACAACTGGATGCATTATTAACTGGCGAATCAAACGTAGTCGCAAATTTATCAAATGCGTCCGCACTATTAAACCAATTTTTTGATCGTGTGAATTGGGTTGGCTTTTATGTAACAGAAGGAAATCAGCTTGTTCTTGGACCATTCCAAGGAATGCCTGCTTGCGTGCGCATTCCATTTGGACGAGGCGTTTGCGGCGTTGCAGCTGAAACAAAAACAACGCAGCTTGTAGCAGACGTTCACCAATTCCCAGGACATATCGCTTGCGATAGTGCTTCGAATTCAGAAATCGTTGTACCGATTGTGAAAGAAGAAACTGTCATTGGTGTACTTGATATTGATAGCCCTGAAAAAAATCGTTTTGATGAAGTAGATCAGCGCTATTTAGAAAAGTTTGTGGAAACACTCTTAAAACATATTTAAAAAGAAAAGAGCGAGTTATCGATTGCGTACATCACGTACGAAACCGATAGCTCACTCTTTTTTATTGATTCACAGTAGATATTTTCTTTAACGCCTGCTCTAGATCAGACACGATATCTTCCCATGATTCTAAACCGACAGATAAACGTATTAAATTATCATAAATGCCCATTTCTTGTCTTAACTCAGCTGGAATCGCAGCGTGCGTCATCGTTGCCGGATGCTGAATTAACGTTTCTGTATCCCCTAAACTTACGGCAATTGTAATAAAATGAAGGTCATTGATAAACGCTTGCGTCTCTTCTTTTCCGCCTTTTACTGAAAAAGAAATCACACCGCCGCCTCGTTTCATTTGGCGAGATGCTAACTCACCTTCTGGATACCAAACACCTTCTACCGCATCATGATTTTTCAAGAACGATACAATTTTTTCGGCATTATCACAATGACGGTCCATTCTTACCGCTAACGTCTTTAATCCGCGTAACAATAACCATGCATCAAACGGCGCCATAATACCGCCAATATCTTTTCGCATCGGGCGAATTTTTTCAGCTAACGCTTTCGTTTTACAAATCGTTACACCCGCCACAACATCGCCATGACCACCAATATATTTTGTCGCACTATGCACAACTGCGTCACAACCAAGCTCAAGCGGTCTTTGTAAATAAGGTGAACAAAACGTATTATCAACAACGACAAGTAAGCCATTTCGCTTCGCAACCCGAATAACTTGTTTTAAATCGATTAATTTCATCGTTGGATTAATCGGTGTTTCAACGAAAATAACCTTTGTATTTGGACGGATTTTATTTTCGACATCATCCTCTGTCTCCATATCACAAAACGAATGCGTAATCATGAACTTCTCTTCTAATACTTCTAAAAAACCGTACGTGCACCCGTATAATCCATTTGAACAAATAATATGATCTCCAGCTTTTAGAAAACCAATTAATGTTGCGGAAATAGCTGCCATACCAGATCCAAAGGCAAGAGCTTCTTCTCCTCCTTCTAACACCGCCATACGTTCTTCAAATAATTTTACTGTTGGATTTCCAAGTCTTGAGTAAATATAAGACGGATCCACTCCCGCAAAACTCGCCTCCCCTTGCTGCGCAGTCTCAAATGTAAATGTAGACGTTTGAAATAACGGTGGCGTTAAACTTCCTTTATGTTCCTCTGATGTATACCCGTGATGAATTAACGCTGTCTCCATATGCTTCTTTTTCATAAAAACATCCCCTTTTATGTTTTTACTGCCGCATATTCATCAACAAAAAATTAATGAACATTTTTTACTACATTTTATGTAAGCGTTTTATTTGTGTTTCTATCACTTCTTTTATATCGTTTTAAATTCCTTCTTGTTAATTTCCAAAATTTATATGCATAAAACAAAAACGTACTTGCTTGACGAAACTCTGGGTAAAAGATATAATAGCGTTTGTGTAAAATAAAAAGGCAGCCTTGTAATGTGAGTTTATCGTTTGTATTTTGTTCCTCTACGGAGGTGTATCTCGTAACTCCCTGCTGCTGGAGCGAAGGTACATGAAAACAAAATGCCCGTAAATATCGATTACGTCTGTTTTTATTTTACGTAAATAAAAACATTTTTAAAGGAGGAGTCAACTATGGCTCGTTATACAGGTCCAGCTTGGAAACTGTCTCGTCGTCTTGGAATCTCTCTAAGCGGCACAGGAAAAGAATTAGAAAAACGCCCTTACGCACCAGGTCCTCACGGTCCTAACCAACGTAAGAAACTTTCAGAATACGGTTTACAATTACAAGAGAAACAAAAACTTCGTCACATGTACGGCATGACTGAGCGTCAATTCCGTCGCACATTTGACCAAGCAGGTAAAATGCCTGGTAAGCACGGCGAAAACTTCATGATCCTTCTTGAAGCTCGTCTTGACAACTTAGTTTACCGTATGGGCTTAGCTCGCACTCGTCGTGCAGCTCGCCAATTAGTAAACCACGGTCACATCACAGTTGATGGATCTCGCGTAGATATCCCATCTTACCGTGTAAAACCTGGTCAAACAATCAGCGTTCGCGAAAAATCTAACAGCCTTGTTGTTGTTAAAGAAGCGATCGAAGTTAACAACTTCGTACCAGAATACTTAACTTTCGATGCTGATAAGTTAGAAGCTACTTACACTCGTCACGCTGAGCGTTCTGAGTTAGCAGCTGAAATCAACGAAGCATTAATCGTAGAGTTCTACTCTCGTTAATGACAAAAAGCCAATCCTCTGGATTGGCTTTTTTCGTTTATATATAAAATAAAATTATTTATTTTCCTCTTTCTGAACATATACATAAGCATCTTTCTGCTCTTTATGTACATCCACCTTCGAATTCTCTGCAAGCTGACCCGCGTTTAGCAAAGAAAAAATAATGAGCGCTTCTAGTGACATTTTGTTTTACCACTCCTTTCTAGTTGTTATACATTTATCATACCGCTTACATGTGATTTCCGTATGAACTCGAAAAGGAGATTACAACAAAAAGGTTACAGGAATACGAATGCACGCTATAATAACCATAAAATAGGAGGTTGATTCATTTTGACAATAAACCAAATGGTTCAATTGGGTAGTGCATGTATGTTCTTTACTACTTCCGCGCTTATTAATTGGTATCAGGGGAGTAATTTGATAGATGATCCTGATGAATGGAAATATAGCGCTAAGTTTACAAATTACTTTAAAGGCACCGTTTCAGATTACCAAGATATTTATCAAATCGATTTCTTTATATATGCAGCAAAATTTTATCCAACAGCATTTGTTGTTATGCTCATTAGCTTACTTTATCTGCTCATATTAATTCTTCATATTCTATTTACAAGAACTCGTAAGGCAATCTAAATTTATACATAAAAACCCCGAATCATAAACTTTCAGCCTACAATTCGGGGTACTATTTGTTTATATTCGGTTCTAATTAGTAACGAATTAAGAAATATTTCTTTTTACCGCGGCGAATGATTGTGAATTTACCTTCGATGCGGTCGTTTTCTGTTACAACGTAGTCTAATGCTTGTGTACGCTCACCGTTTACGTAGATTGCGCCGTTCGTTACATCTTCACGTGCTTGACGTTTTGATGGAGAGATTTTGCTTTCTACAAGTAAGTCGATTAATACTGTATCTTCTGCAGTACGTTCTACAGATGGTACGTCTTTGAATCCTTGTTCGATTTCGCTTGCAGTCAGTTCTGCTACAGAACCACTGAATAATGCAGCTGAAATTTTAATCGCTTGCTCTAATGCTTCTTCGCCGTGAACAAGTTTTGTCATTTCAGAACCTAATGCTTTTTGTGCTGCACGTTTTTCTGGTGCTTCAGCTACTTGCTTTTCAAGCTCAAGAATTTCTTCATGAGATAAGAATGTGAAGTATTTTAAGTATTTAACAACGTCGCGGTCATCTGTGTTAATCCAGAATTGGTAGAACTCGTAAGGAGTTGTTTTCTCTGGATCTAACCAAATTGCGCCGCCTTCTGTTTTACCAAACTTCGTACCGTCAGATTTCGTAACTAGTGGAATTGTTAAACCGAATGCTTTCGCATCTTCTTCTGATTTACGGATTAATTCAAGACCAGCTGTAATGTTACCCCATTGATCACTACCACCGATTTGCAAGCGGCAATTATGGTTTTGGTATAAGTTTAAGAAGTCGTATGATTGTAAAATCATGTAACTAAACTCAGTGAATGAAATACCAGTATCTAAACGAGATGCTACTGTATCTTTTGCTAACATATAGTTTAAACCGAAGTTTTTACCGATATCGCGTAAGAATGAAATGACATCTAAGTTACCAAGCCAATCATAGTTATTAGCCATTGTTGCTGGGTTGTCCACGTTTTCGAACTCTAAGAAGTTTGAAAGTTGGTTTTTAATGCTTTCTGTGTAGTAAGCAACTGTATCTTTCGTATTTAATGTACGCTCTGCTTTTTTACCACTTGGATCACCGATCATACCAGTACCACCGCCAACAAGTGCGATTGGTTGGTGACCAGCTAATTGGAAACGACGTAACATTAATACTGGTAACATATGACCGATGTGTAAGCTATCCGCTGTCGGGTCGAAACCACAGTATAATTTAACGCTTTCTTTTTCTAATAATTGCTCAAGTCCCTCAGCATCTGTTTGCTGATTAATTAAACCGCGAAATTCAAGATCTTGTAAAATACCCATATCCTACATACTCTCCTTTAAGTTCATTACTGGCGTGAAGGTTGAAAACATAAAAAAATCGCCCCTTGAAATAAGGGACGATTTTGATTATCGCGTTACCACCCTAGTTGCAGGCCAAAAAAGCCTACCACCTTATTTACATAACGGCTTAGCACCGTCTTTTCCCTTTTGAATACAATTCAATCGAAAAAAGATGCTCTAGGGGCGTAATTCGCGATCATCTATGTGCTGATTTTCACCGGCCATCAGCTCTCTAAAACAGGGAAATGATCACTACTTCTCCCTTTCCACGCTCAATTATTCATATACTTTTCTTTATACCATCATTTACATAGGCGTGTCAAATAGAGGTCGGGTTTCTCTTCTTGCCAATCCTTTACAACGTCACAAAGAGTATCGTAATAAGAGAAAGAATTGGAACCCCAACTAATAACGATACGTGAAACACAACTGATAAATCATTCCCAATCATCGCCTCCACAGGATCTTTCGCTGGAGAACCAAGAAAGCCAATGAATCGGTCGAAGCGACTTACCGTTTTTGGAAAATCCGGTATTTCTACATGGTCACTATCTAAATGCTGTTTTAATTTATATTCACTCTTAAAGGGATTTTCGCTCAATTTCATCCACCTCCAGCAATTGTTTCAATTTCTTTATCCCGTTATGAAGTCTCGACTTCACTGTTCCAATCGGAATGTTTAATATCTCCGCAATTTCTTTTTGCTGCATATCATGATAATAAGAAAGAATAAGGACAGCTCTCTGCTCTTCCGGAACTTTCAAAATTGCTTCTCTTACTGTGAGCCGATCTTCGTGAGAAAATTCTTTTTCCTGGATCGGCACTAAAAATGGCAAAAGCATACGCCACTTTTTTCTTCTATTTAATTTATTAATCATAAGCCGATAACCAATTTGAAATAAATACGTTTTTATTTTACCTTTTTCAAGTTCATACACATGTTTCTTTCGTTCTAGCGTCAAAAACGTATCTTGCACAAGGTCGATACTTAATTGTTCATCTCGGTTAAATCGATATAAAAATGTGTATAGCGCTGGTTTGATCAAAACATATAGTTTTTCTCCCGCCTGTTTATCTCCATTTTGATACGCAAGCATGAGTTCCTCCTCAATCCCAATCTGCGCCATGATTTTTGATCTCCTTTATTCCTTTTAACGTTAATGAAATGCGGGAAATTAAATAGCAACTTGCGACAATAATCCATACTTGTGATTGATTCGTAAAAAATTGAACATACGGGTTTTGTATTGTCTGTCCCGTTGAAACTAAAATATTTAATGCTTGCACACATATGCATGCATACACTGCAAGACAAACCGAAATCGTATCAAATACATTCCAGCGAAAATATACTTTTGTTTTTGTAAAATCAATTTTATATCCATTTTTTCTTACTATATGTTTTCTATCAAACGGAATAATGATGGAAAACATAATACTCATCATGACTCCAGCTGTAAACATTGAAACTTTAAATCCAATTGGCATTGGTAAAAACATTCCACAAGAGAATACAACTATAATTCCAATTAAAGCAAAAGCAAGAAGTAATTTATTAGACATAAAAAAGCCTCCCTCATCTATTCTTTCATAAATGTATACAGACGAGGAAGGCACTTCGTTCAAATATTATTTTATTTTTTTAATAATCTTTGCAGGATTTCCGCCAACTACTACATTATCCGGCACATCTTTCGTTACGACGGCGCCAGATGCGATCACCGCGTTGTCTCCAATTGTGACACCAGGATTAATAATCGCTCTTCCGCCAATCCATACGTTATCTCCAATTGTAACTGGTTTTCCGTATTCTGATCCACTTATGCGCTCTACTGGGTCAAGCGGGTGTGTTGCTGTATAAATGTGAACACCTGGAGCTAACATACAGTTCACTCCGATTGTCACCGGACACACGTCTAAAATCGTACAATCAAAGTTCGCGTAAAAATTTTCACCAACGTGAATGTTATAACCATAATCACATCTAAAAGAAGATTCAAGATGAATGTTATCTCCAGTCGTTCCGAATAATTCTTTTACGATTTCGCTACGCTCTTTTAATTGTACTTCTGGCGTTTCATTTAATTTTCTCGTTAGTATACGAGCTTGCTCCCTCTCTTGAACCAAAACAGGATCAGCTGGTATGTACATTTCCCCTAGTATCATCTTTTCTTTTTCTGTTTTCATTTCCTTCTCCCCTTTAACTCGTATGTATAAGTTTATGATACCATAAAAAAAGAAAGGTCTGAACATATTACTTGTTCAGACCTTCCTCTCTTAATCTTCCATCGTTGATAAATCACCTGTTGGTAAGTTTAATTCCCACGCTTTTAATACGCGGCGCATAATTTTACCACTTCTCGTTTTCGGTAATTTATCTCTAAATTCAATTTGTCTTGGCGCTGCATGAGCTGCTAGTCCTTTCTTTACAAATTGACGAATCTCTTCTTTTAATTCATCAGATGGTTCGTATCCTGCCCGAAGCGCAATAAATGCTTTAATGATTTCTCCGCGCACTGGATCAGGAATACCAATTACACCAGCCTCTGCAACAGCAGCATGCTCGATTAATTTGCTTTCTACTTCAAACGGACCAACGCGCTCACCTGATGTCATAATTACATCATCAATACGCCCTTGGAACCAGAAGTATCCATCTTCATCCATATAAGCAGAGTCACCTGATACGTACCAATCTCCCGGCATAAAGTAAGATTCATACTTTTGCTGGTTATTCCAGATACCACGCATCATCGCTGGCCAACCTTTACCAATTGCTAAGTTACCCATTGTGTATGGAGGAACTTCATTTCCTTCATTATCAACAATCGCTGCTTTCACACCTGGAATTGGTTTACCCATTGAACCTGGACGGATTTCCATACAAGGGTAGTTACAAATAACTTGTCCACCTGTTTCTGTCATCCACCACGTATCATGAATACGAAGTCCAAATGCGTTCATACCCCAGCGAATTACTTCTGGATTTAACGGTTCACCAACGCTTAATACGTGACGAACTTGTGATAAATCATATTTTTTAATTGCATCTTGTCCAGCTCCCATTAACATACGGAACGCAGTTGGCGCACTGTACCAAACTGTTACACCGTAATCTTGCAGTGCTTCATACCACGCTTCTGGACTAAAGCGGCCACCTAAAACAACATTTGATGCCCCAACTAACCACGGTGCGAAAATACCGTAAGCTGTTCCAGTTACCCAGCCTGGGTCAGCTGTACACCAATATACATCGTCTTCTTTTAAATCTAATACCCATTTCGCCGTTTGATGGTGCTGCACCATTGCATTTTGCGCATGAAGCACACCTTTTGGCTTACCAGTAGAACCAGACGTGTAATGTAGAATTAAACCGTCTTCACGGCCTAACCATTCAATATGTAATTCTTTTGAAGCTTGTTCAAATAAAGGGTTAAACGCTACCGTTTTACCGCCTTCTTCTACATTATCTCCAACAAGGAAGACTGTTTTTAAAGCTGGTAAATCATTTAATGGTACGCGCTCTAACAATTCAGGCGTTGTAATTAACACCTTTGCTTCGCTATCTTCTAAACGATCGCGAACTGCGCCTTCCATAAATGCTTCAAATAGCGGACCAACGATTGCCCCTAATTTCACTGCACCTAAAAGCGCAAAATATAATTCTGGAGAACGCGGCATAAAAATAAAAACGCGATCGCCTTTTTCTACATCGCCATAATTTTTCAGGACGTTTCCTGCTTTATTAGAAAAATCCTTCATTTCCTTAAATGTATACTTCTCTTTTCGCGATCCATCTTGATAATAAAGGGCTACTTTATTCTTTCGATCGGATTTCGCATGCTTATCAATTGCCTCATACGCCATATTTACTCGGCCTGTCTCATTCCAAGTAAAATTTTTATTAACCTCTTCCCAGTTAAAATTCGCGTATGCCTCATCATAATTCGGCAAATTATTTTCTCCTTTAATGACAGGAAGCGTTTCTACTTTCATACTTTACATCCCCCTCCTATGTATTCTATTATCTATTATAATAATATTATTTAAAATTTTCAGTATATTTGTTGATTTTTAGACAAATTTTTAATGACAAATTTCGATTCACATCGCATATATTATAAAGTACGATATGAATAGATTCACAAACCCTCAAGGTGGTGAGCAATACATTGATTCATAAAAAAATATATAATGCTAGAAACTTAAAAACAGCGAAAGGCACTTTAATTATTGAAGGTCCTGTCTCTACACATAACTTAGAAATGTATGAATTTCATCCAGATTTAATTGCGTTTCGTCCTGCCGAGCAGCAATATAAAGCAATTGTCGAAATTTCTAAATTACCAGAAGCTCGTCTCATTATTGCTAGACATGACCAAACGATTGTTGGATATGTTACATACTTGTATCCTGATCCACTCGAACGATGGTCAGAAGGAAAGATAGAAAACTTAATTGAACTCGGGGCGATTGAAGTTGTCCCTGCCTTCCGCGGTTGCGCTGTCGGAAAGAACTTATTAGAAGTTTCAATGATGGACGACCATATGGAAGATTACATTATATTGACGACTGAATATTATTGGCACTGGGATTTAAAACAAACAGGCTTAAATGTTTGGGAGTACCGAAAAGTAATGGAAAAAATGATGAATGCTGGTGGCTTACAATGGATGGCTACAGATGATCCTGAAATTTGTTCGCATCCTGCTAACTGTTTAATGGTCCGCATCGGTAAACGCGTTGATACGGATTCTATTCAAGCATTTGATCGTCTACGTTTTCACAATCGTTTTATGTATTAATAAAGGGGGCAACTGGAATGATTGTAGAAGAAATTATGAATCAAGATGTGGTGACACTACACCCAAACGATACAATCGAAACAGCAATCCGAACGATACGCACGAAAGGCATTCGGCACATTCCAATTGTCGATCAAAATAATCATGTCGTAGGCATTATTTCTGATCGGGATGTAAGAGATGCAAGTCCGTCTATTTTAGATGAACAAGTTTCACTCGATATGCTGAAGCAACCACTTGAACTGATTATGAAACACCCTGTTATGACTTGCCATCCTCTCGATTTCGTTGAGGAAATTGCCACTTTATTCTTCGAAAATAAAATTGGCTGTCTTCCTGTTACAAAAGCAGGAAAGTTAGTAGGAATCATCTCTGAATCTACTGTACTGCACACGTTAGTGAAATTAACAGGAGCACATCAACCGAGTTCACAAATTGAAATTCAAGTAAAAAATGAACCTGGCATTCTCGGAAAAGTCGTTGCCATTTTTAGTGAATTACAAATCAATATCGTGAGCGTTCTCGTCTACCCAGCAAAAGATGAGAATGATAAAGTACTCGTTTTCCGCATTCAAACGATGAATCCGCTAAAAGTGATTGATGCACTTGAAGTAGAAGGCTACCGCGTATTATGGCCGAATATCATGGGGATGCAAGCATGAGTAGCGCATTTATTTATTCGGATGACTTTCGGGGCTATTCGTTTAGCCCTGATCATCCTTTTAACCAACTGCGCGTCACACTCACGTATGATTTATTACAAAAGGGCGGTTTTATCTCTCCTTCCCAAATCATCTCACCACGGATGGCTACAGATGAAGAGATTGCCTACGTTCATACAGAGGAATACATAAATGCAGTAAAACGTGCTGGAGAAGGTAAGTTAGAAAAATCAATTGCGATGACATATGGACTTGGAACAGAAGATACACCGATGTTTCCAAATATGCACGAAGCAAGCGCATTACTCGTTGGCGGTACGTTAACAGCTGTCGATGCTGTTCTTTCCGGGAAAGTAAAACACGCGCTTAATTTAGGCGGCGGCTTACATCACGGATTCCGCGGCAAGGCATCTGGCTTTTGCATTTATAACGATAGTTCCATCGCAATGAAATATATTCAGAAGAAATACGGTTTACGCGTCTTATATATTGATACAGATGCTCATCACGGTGATGGTGTACAGTGGTCTTTTTATGACGATCCTAACATATGCACCATTTCCCTACATGAAACTGGGCGTTATTTATTCCCTGGAACTGGTGCTGTAAATGAACGCGGACAAGGAAATGGCTACAGTTATTCTTTTAACGTTCCACTCGATGCTTTTACAGAGGACGAATCGTTTTTAGATTCATATCGAACTGTCGTAAAAGAAGTTGCCGCCTACTTTAAACCGGATATTATTTTAACGCAAAATGGCGCTGACGCACATTATTACGACCCACTTACACACCTTTGCGCAACGATGAATATTTACCGTGAAATACCGAAGCTCGCTCGCGAAATCGCTAACGAATATTGTGAAGGTCGCTGGATTGCTGTCGGCGGCGGTGGCTATGATCACTGGCGCGTCGTCCCAAGAGCTTGGGCACTCATTTGGCTCGAAATGAACAATATCCAAAACATCTCAGGTTATCTTCCTCCAGAATGGATTGACGCTTGGAAAGGACAAGCCGAAACAGAACTTCCCCTCACATGGGAAGATCCAGACAACATGTATAAACCTATCCCCCGCAAACCAGAAATTGAAGAAAAGAATGCATTAACTGTAACGAAATCCCTTGAAATTATTCGGAATAATATGACAAAATCTTTGTACTAAAGAAAAAGGAGGCTCGTTTTTGAATAGCCTCCTTTTATTTATAGCTTGCTAGTATTGTCGTTTTCTGTCGGTAAGTCGATATATTTTGATAATCGCTGATATATTTCGAGTTGCGCCGATATATCTTAAGATTCGCTGATATATTTTAATAATCGCCGATATATTTCGATAATCGCTGATATATTTTATTTAAGAATTGGCTGGTCCAACTTTTATAAGAAAAGGTCGTGATATTATGTGGAAGCAACAAATGGTCCCCACAAAACGTGGCACATTTGAACTCTTTACAAAAGGAAATGGCGAACCACTTTGCATTACACATCACTATTCACAATTTAATGAAACTGGTGATTACTTTGCGGATGTTTTCACCGCTACGCATCGTGTATTCCTTATTAACTTACGAGACGCTGGTAATTCTGAAAAAGCCAATTCTGAAAAAGAATTAAGTATGATTGAAACAATTCACGATTTAGAAGCTATACGAGAAGCTTTACAACTTCCAACATGGCATTTCGCCGGTCATTCAACAGGTGGTATGCTTGGACTTTTATATGCAATTACATATCCAAGTTCCTTACAATCATTAGTCATGGCCGGAGCTGCAGCAAGTAATTATATCGAAACACCATTTTGCATTTATCACCCAGCACATCCACAGTTTCATTATATGCAAAAACTCATCGAAAACTTAAAAAGCCCTCACCTTACAAATGCAGAAAGTAAAGAACTATCTACTAAGAGAACAAAATTATCATTATATAAACCAGAAAACTACAACTCTTATTTTTGTAAACCAATCAAAAAAACAATGTCCGCTAGCCGGATGAACGCTTTCGCTCATGAATACCCGTCATTTGATTTAAGAGAGAAGTTACCCTCCATCCAAACAAAGACCCTTATTATATGTGGAAGGCATGATGTACAGTGCCCAATTCAGTATTCTATTGAGATGCATAACGGTATACGTAATTCTATCTTTGTGACATTTGAGGAGAGTAACCATTATCCCTTTTTAGAAGAAGCTGCTCAGTTTACTTCTACTACTCAAACATTTTATAAATCATTACACTAGCACCGTTATTATTAAGAAAAGCTCACAGTCTCTATAAGACTATGAGCTTAATTTTCAGAATAAATATTTCGTACTATATAAAAATAAAAGATAAAAGGAAAAGAGCACCAAACCTACATCAAACAACACTGACTTTTTATCCCCTTCTTTTAAACCTATCGTAATATTAAAAATGCTTCTAACTATCCAAACTAACACCAAAAATAACCAGCCGAAATGATCATTTGTATAATCTTCATCATAAAACATTTGTATTGCACCAATAATTAATAAAATAATTATAATATTAGTTCCAATCCTTAAGACCTTGTTTGATTTATCATCTTTTCATGTATCTCCCAAAATGTAGCACGCCCTCTCATACTCCCCTATGTTTTATTTCTCTTTATATTTTAACATAAATTACCTATTATTCCCTTTTTGTTCAAATAACATAAAAAACCTGCCAATTACTCGGCAGGTACGTTACACGTTAAAGCGATAACCAGCTCCCCACACCGTTTCAATATATTGCGGGTGAGCAGGATCTCTTTCAATTTTTTCACGTAGCTTTCTAATGTGAACAACGACAGTGGCTAAATCGCCAGCTGAGTCTAGTCCCCAAATACGTTCAAATAACTGTTCTTTATTTAATACTTGGTTTGGATGCGTCACAAAGAATGTTAATAAATCGAATTCCTTCGTTGTAAACGCGATTTCTTCATTGTTTATAAAAACCTTTCTCGCTCGCTGATCAATAGAAATTCCGTGAATGTATAACGTATCGCGTTGCTTACTCACATTTCCTGACAATCTTTCATAACGAGAAATATGTGCCTTTACCCTTGCGACTAATTCACTCGGGCTAAACGGTTTCGTTATATAATCATCCGCTCCTAAACCGAGTCCGCGAATTTTATCTATATCTTCCTTCTTTGCTGAAACAAGTAAAATCGGAATGTCTTTTATAGCACGTATTTGTTTACAAATTTCAAAACCGCTCATCTTTGGAAGCATAATGTCTAAAATAATTAAATCATACTCTTCCTGCAAAGCCATTTGTAAACCTTTCTCTCCAGAATGTTCTACATCGACTTGAAAATCACTAATTTCTAAATAATCTCGCTGTAATTCTGCAATACTTATTTCATCTTCTACTAGTAAAATTCTCTTCATTCTACTCACCACATTCCTGTACTTTTTTCAATGAGAAGAAAATACTTGTACCTTCCCCAAGCTTACTTTCCGCCCAAATTTCCCCACCATGTTCTTCAACAATTTGCTTCGCTATCGCTAAGCCAAGTCCACTTCCACCTGTGCTAGAATTTCGCGATTGCTCTGCACGATAAAACCGCTCAAATATATACGGCAGCGTATCAGCTTCTATACCTGATCCATTGTCCATTACTTTCACAATAACAGTATTATTATCACTCAATACTGTTACAATAATTTTCTTCTCTTCTTTATCCATGTATTTCACACTATTATGAATTAAATTGGATATTACTCTATTTATCTTTTCGCAATCGGCCGTTACATATAGTGGTGATGAATGTAATTGTAAATGTACTTCTATACCTTCCTCACTTAAATCCATCTGCATCTCTTCTAATAATTCCTGCATAAACACGTTTAATTCTATCGTTTCAAACTGAAAGGGAACTCGATTCAAATCTAGCTTCGAAAACAAAAAGAGCTCATCAATGAGTGTATCCATATGTTTTGCCTTCGTATGAATCGTTGTTAAATACTTATCCATTTTTTCTGGCGTATTTGCGACTCCATCTTTTATACCTTCTACATATCCGATAATAGATGTAATCGGTGTTTTTAAATCATGAGATATGTTTGAAATGAGCTCTTTTCGATTTTCTTCATACTGTGTTTGTATCTCTATCGACTCTTTTAATCTCTTCCTCATTTCCTCAAATCCTTGATTTAATTGCCCAATTTCATCATGGGATGTAACTGGAATTTGAAAATCTAAATCCCCTTCTTTAATTCTCCCAGTCGCGTCTTTCAATACAAAAATTGGTTTTATCACACTTCTTGAGACGAAATAACTTAATAATCCTATGAGTAAAATAGCTAACAATAAAAGCGCTCCGAACAAAATTGGAAATAACTTTTGTGTAAGATCAACAAATGAACTTTGCCTTTTTAGTACAAATATACTCCCTTCTTCATCTCCGGGAAAATAAAAATCAAATTTTACATATCGATAAAATGTATCACCTAGTTCTGTTGTACCACGACTATTAATATTTGCTGATTCAAATTTCGGAAGGGCTTCTTTTAAAGATACACTTTCCAATATTTTTGTAGCATAAGAAATGGTTTCTCCCTTTCTTACAACTATTTTCACACCTTCTTTTTCAAGCGATGAAACGAAAGATTCATCTAATAATTGTGATTGATTTTTCTTTGCCGCTAATTTCAATTCAATATACGCATTTTCTTCTTCTGGCGTAAGCGGTTTTTGAATATAGGAACTTTTATAGAAATTTTTCACTGATTCCAAGTCTCCTGTTATAGAAAAAACAATTAAAAATCCCGCGACTAATATGAGCGTGATGGAAACGAGAATAACAGCAATATAAGAGAATAAAAATCTTGTTTTAATAGACATATGTTACATCCTCACTTTACCAAACCTTATTACTCATAAGCATAAAAATATATGTTCAAATACTCAAGCGATTTTATAGTAATTTTAGCGTCAGTTTATAAAAATTTAATGTTCTTCTTTTACAGTTGAAATGAGGAGGTTGAAATTCTATGTTCAAAAAAACAGTAAGCATGATCTGTTGCGTAATTTTTTTGCAAGGATGCTCGCAAGAACAAGAAGTAAAAAAGGAGATGACAAACATGGAGACAGCGCTACTAGCAGCTACTGAGAAACAAGAAACGAATACTATTATATCGTTACTCAAAAAAGGGGCTAACATAAATATAAAAGACAATAAAGGACGTACTCCTCTTATGATTGCTACATACAAAAATGATGTAAAAACCGCAAAAGCGCTTATCGAAGCTGGTGCTGACGTAAACATCCAAGATGATATGAAAAATAATCCTTTTCTATACGCCGGTGCTGAAGGTTACTTGGATATTTTAAAACTAACGATTGATGCTGGCGCAGATCCATCACTTACGAATCGTTACGGCGGAACAGCTCTTATCCCTGCCTCAGAACATGGCTATATCGATGTTATTAAGGCACTCCTTACGCGAACAACTATTGATGTTAACCATGTAAATAATCTCGGATGGACTGCTTTAATGGAAGCCATCGTACTAAGTAACGGAAACGAAACACAACAACAAGTTATTCGCCTTCTTATTGAACACGGTGCAGATGTAAATATTCCAGACAACGATGGTGTTACCCCGCTAGAGCATGCTCGCGCCCATAACTTTGAAGAGATAGAGAAGATTTTGTTAGAAGGACGTAAATAAAAAGCTAATTTTTGCCTTCCTCCCCCGCCCTATGCTACATTTAACCCGTTATATCAATATTAATAGGGTGGGAATAAAAATGAATAAACCTAAAATTGGGATGATTGGACTTGGAAGTATTGCGCAAAAAGCCTATCTTCCAACACTTACAAAAGAAACAGATTGGAATTTTGTAGGGGCGTTTACACCTAACGCTGAGAAAAGAAAACAAGTTTGCCAGCAATACCGGATGCAAGACTTTCATTCTATTGAAACGCTAGCTTCGGAATGCGATGCAATCTTCGTTCATAGTTCAACTGCATCGCATTATGAAATCGTTTCTGAACTTCTGAAAAAAGGAATCGACGTTTATGTTGATAAGCCGCTAGCAGCTACAGTGGAACAGGCCGAGCAACTAGTCGAGTTGAGCGAAAAGTATAACCGAAAGTTAATGGTCGGATTTAATCGCCGCTTCGTTCCTATGTATGTTGCTGCAAAAGAGCAAGCTCATGACATTTCATGGATTCGAATTGAAAAGCACCGCACAAATAAAGTAGGACCATATACGTACGACTTTACTATGTTAGATGATTACTTACATATTGTAGATGCTGCTCGCTGGTTAGCTAACGATGACCTTAATGTCGTTCATAATATGATGCAAATGAATGAAAAGAATGAACTTCTTTACGGACATCATACATATACAACGCCAAGTGGAATGTTACTTTCTACTGCGATGCATCGCCATGCCGGTACAAATTTAGAACAAATTGAACTTGTAACGACAGGAAAAATCATTCGTGTAAAAAATATGAACACATTTGAAGTTGAGCAGGATAATACAGTTTCTCTAATCGGTTCACCATCATGGGATACGACGTTAAAGCAACGTGGTTTTGAAGATGCTGTTCATCATTTTATTGAATGTGTACACGGTGATACAAAGCCTGTTGTAGATGGATTAGAAGCATTAAAAACGCAACAGCTGTTGCAATCTCTACTAAACGATGCAAATAAAAAGTAAAACGGATACATTTTTCAGAATTTACTTTCATTCCCATTTCCTCTTTATTTCTCTCGCAAATTTCTATAGAATATGTTGATAGGAATTATAAATTTCATAATGAATCGTGGAAGGGATGGGATTAACACATGTGGAACGAGTTTAAAAAATTCGCATTCAAAGGGAATGTAATCGATTTAGCTGTCGGGGTTGTAATCGGTGCTGCATTCGGTAAAATCGTTAGTTCTTTAGTAAAAGATATCATCACACCATTACTTGGTATGATATTAGGTGGCGTTAACTTTACAGATTTACATTTTGGATATGGTAAATCTGCTGTTATGTATGGTAACTTCATCCAAACTATTTTTGATTTCTTAATTATTGCAGCTTCTATCTTTATGTTCATTAAAGTATTCAACAAACTAACATCTAAAAGAGAAGAAGAAGAAAAAGAAGAACTTCCAGAACCAACAAAAGAAGAAGAACTTCTTAGCGAAATTCGCGACTTACTAAAACAACAAAACTCTTCTAAAGATAGAGCATAATTGAACGGATAAAAAGGCATGTCCCCTCGGGACATGCCTTTTCTATATGCTATAACGTTTCCGAATTCATATGAATAAATAAAATAATACCAGCAACCATAAGTACCATTACACTACCTGCAAATAGTGTAATACCCATGAACATTAAGCTTGTGCTCATGTCCACTGATACACTTTCAATAAAAATAGAAATTACATACGTGATAAGGGCAATTCCTGCAAGAATACTTCCTGGAACTAATCGCTTTAAGCCATTTTGTTTTAACGTCATATATGCAAAAATAGCAGTCATACAAAGCGTAATTATCCAAAGAACGATCATCTCTTTCCCCCCTCACAAGCCTTTTCTTTCTATTATACATGACATTGCCCTATAATAGTTAAATTTGCACTTATGTGACATATAACAAGGAATCATACAATCTATAGAGAAGTCTTCCAGATAAAGTGAAACTTTAATCAGCGGGGGTTTTGTTCATCCCCCACTGATTATTAGTTGAACCAATCGGACGTTTACGGACAGTTGATCTCCCACCTAACTTCTTTGCTCCAACTGAATTTTGAGGTGGGAGTTTTACTGTCCGTTAACGCGGGATAAGCTATATACTCGGGAGGGTTTCAATTGGAGGATGATATTGTAGGATACTTTAAACAAGTAGAGCGATTCGATTATATTACAATCGACTTAGACAAAAAGTTTTTTATATCGAAGTTGTACAACTAGAAACAAATATAACTTTGCTAAAAGTATCACTTAACTTAGACAAGGATGAAACCATTATTGCTGGCAATGTGAAACAATACGATCCTTCTAGGTTAGAGCATTTAATACAAAATTTTACACTCACTGCACAAACATGCCTTGAACATAATTTACGAAGTCCTGAAGAACTTTTTGCATTTTGGAAAGGAAATTGACCGCCAGGAAAATGGATATTTTTCATATAAATCGATATAATTACCATATATAAATATTCTTTATAAGGGAGTGTTTCATAATGATTTGGATTTCACTAATCGTATTAGCCTATTTCCTCATTCTCGTCCCAATACAATATAACTATATTAAGATGCTCAAGACAAAACAGAAAAAAATGAACATGTCACAAAACGAACTATATGACAACATGTCTTATGAAGAATCCCAAATACACTATCACTATCAAAGTAACGTATTTACAATACCTGCTTCGCTTGTCGCAAGTATTATTTATAGAGTGAAACATGCAGCATAATATGTACGCTGTAAAATTATTGTTTGAATCTGTTCATTCTGGTGAGCCTAATCCTACAAAAATGGATGAGCATTATGAAGGAAATCACGATACACTTTTTGAAGAAAGTATTATTCTTGTTAAAGCAAACAGTTTAGAAGAAGCACACAATCTAGGTGAAAAAATCGCTATGCAATCTGAGGATACGTACGATAACATGTATGATGAGCAAGTGAAATGGACATTTCGAAAAGTATTGCATGTGTTTGAATTAGACGATACACCATTTGAAACTGGAAAAGAATTATACGCAAGATTTTTACACGTTAAGAAAAATGAAACGGTAGATACAGTCGTACAAAAATACTATCCCGAATACGAATAAAAGCTCACAGCGAATGCTGTGAGCTTTTTTATACTTACTTCGTTGAATCTCTAAATTGGATACGGTGAGGTAAGATAACAGTGTGATCTTCCACTTTTTCTTTGTTCATATACTTTGTTAATAGACGCATTGCTACTGCACCGATATCATACATTGGTTGTACAACTGTTGAAAGTTGTGGACGAACCATTAATGCAAGGCGTGTATTATCGAAACCAAGTACTTCTACATCAGTTGGTACGTTTAACCCAGCGTCTTGTGCTGCATGGATTACACCTAGTGCCATTTCGTCAGAAGATACGAAGATTGCTGTTGGCTTTTCATCGCTGCTCCAAAGCTTTTCGAATGCTTCGATACCTGAATCATATGTGTAATCTCCATCGATTATAAGATTTTCATCATATGAAATACCTGCTTCTTCTAAAGCTTTTTTATAACCTTGTAACTTCTTCGCGCTTCCCGCTTTATCAATGAAAGGACCAGAGACGAAACCGATACGCTTATGTCCTTGCTCAATAAAGTGCTTCATTGCGTCGTAAGCTGCTTGTGTATAATCAATATTTACTGATGGCGTTTCATTTTGCTCATCAAATGACGCTGCTAATACGATCGGTACTGGAGACTTTTTGAATTCTTCAATATGAATGTCTGTAATATCTTCACCCATGAAAACAATTCCGTCCACTTGTTTTCCAAGCATCGTATTTAATAAATGGAATTCTTTCTCTTTGTTTTGGTCAGAGTTACTTAAAATGATGTTATATTTGTACATTGTTGCGATATCTTCAATTCCACGAGCAAGTTCTGCATAAAACGTATTTGAGATATCAGGAATAATAACACCTACTGTAGTTGTCTTCTTACTTGCTAGTCCACGTGCTACCGCATTTGGGCGGTATCCTAAACGATCAATTGCTTCTAATACTTTCTTTCTTGTTGTAGGCTTTACATTTGGGTTACCGTTCACAACGCGTGATACGGTAGCCATTGAAACGTTCGCTTCGCGCGCTACATCATAGATTGTTACGTTCATCTCATCGCACACTCCTTCTATTTTTGTTATCTATTTTTATGTATCGGTTACTTGAATGAAAAAAAGACATCAACTCTATTTGCAGATGCCACCAATCGTCCCGAGTTCTTCCTTTTACTAATGATACGATAAAAACGCAGGCTCATACAATATTTTCCCGCAAAAGTTTCGAAAAAATTCGCTTCTTTTCTCGTATTTTCGTATTTTTTATGAAAAAAAGGGCATTTTTTGTAAAAATATAGATATTTCACACGGAAAAACCTTATTTTAAGCAGTACGATAGTAAATGAAATTTATATCGGCATTTTTTCGAATATATCGACCGCAACTCGAAATATATCATTGATTTTCCAAATATATCAACCACAACTCTAATTATATCAGCGTTTTTTTTGATATATCGACTTACCGAGAGAAGTCGACAATGATAGTCATTTGATGCGCTGGATTTGGAGATGCGTGGCGCCCTGTAGAATGCGTTATATCAAGAACGGAAGGGGTAACTATATTTCTTCCTTTATAATTGGCACAGCGGAAATATGACGCATTTTTTCCCATCGTACATTTCCACTTACAAGTAAAAAAGACAGTGTAAACACTGTCTTTTTTTATAAGAAGGAAACAAACGGTTTATCACTGTTTTTCTCTTTTATAATAATTGCCTCGATTTTACTCTCGGACTTGATCTGCAATTGCACTTTCGCATCTTTAGGTAATTTTTCTAACATACTTTGAGCAGCCATTTGGGTAAGGGCCATTAATTCTGTTTTACCGTTATATTTAATAACAATATTCATATTTAATGCATCCATTTGATTTTTCTTATAAGACACTTTAGCATTGACTGGGATAAAATCTGCCGGAGAAAAACCTTTCATTGCATCAGCAAATTCAGTTATTTTTGTATTATCTTCTCCATGTGCTTTTGTAAATTCATCAGAAGGATATGAATACGCTTGTTCATCAATCGTACTCCAATTTCCAAGGTTCGTATCATTCTTTTGAACGGTAGCACTAGCAATATACGTACCATTTTTTAAAGAACTTGTACTTTCTTGCTTAAAGATAGCAAATGTAATTGGAGATTTGTTATACTTGTCATTTTTATTAATCGCTTCAGTAAGTTGCTTAGCAACTTCAGCGCCCTTAGACATTGCTTCTTCATTCGATACACTTGAAGACATCGCTAGCCCAATCACCACACCAGATAAACTTAATTCATTTGAATTCTGCTTCCCGAAATAGTCTTGTTCTATAATATTTGTCAAAACTGGCGCTTCTACTTTCGCGACTAATTCATCAACTAATTTCTCAGGGATATACTGATTTAATTGCAGTACATGACTTTCTGTATCAAATTGCTCTTTCGCAATATTCATTAAACCATTTTCATACTCTGCTAAATCTAATTTAGAATTTGTTTTTATATTAGCTGTATTTATAACCTTTTGTTCTTTTAAAGGAATTACAGTTCTATAATAATCTTTAGAAACAGCAGTTCTCGGAATCATGCTTTTTTCTTTCGTATCCTTTTGTATAACTTCATCCTTCTTACTAATCGTATCATTACTACAAGCTCCTAGTAATAAACTTACGACCGCGAAGGATAATGCCATTTTCTTCATTACTTAAAACCTACTTTCAACAATCTAGTTATTTAATTTGAACTATTAACAGTGTACCATTAAATATATTTCAACAAAAACAAAAAAAGAAGCAAGCACCTTTAGCTTGCTTCTTTTTACTTAATATTCTCTTCTAAAGCGTCTTTTTTAATGTTCCAATGAGACGTATTCCATACTACCATCCCATCTTTTATGTATAACACTTGCGGAGATTCATGTTTAATGCTGTACTGTTCTGCAACACGATTCGAAACATCTCTCGCATCTTGTACGTATAAGTAATACGCTGGTACTGCTCTTTCTTCACTGCAATATGCTTGAAATTCTGTATATGCACCGTGACTAATCGGGCATGTCGTACTATGTTTAAAAAGAACATAAGGCTCATTTTTTTCTACTAATACTTCAAGCTCTTCAATTGTTTCAACTTTTGTCATATTCATCACGATTCACCTCTCATACGAAGTCTAGAGCGCTTCTCTTTCTTTTCAGCCTTTTTCTCAAGTCTTTCTAATTTACGCTCTTCTTTTTCAACCTTTTTCTCTTGTCTTGTCGTACGATAATGATTGTATACTTCAATTGCCGCGCTGCTCCACTGTACAACTTGCGCTACTTTATCTGCATTGTTTTCAATTTCGCCTGTAACAGATTCTGATACATTACGAAGTTTCGTATTTAAAGAATGGATTGTCGTTCCAATTCCATCTACACCCGATACTACTTTGTTTAATGATTGTGACTTCTGTTGAATGTCATCAGCTAACGCATTTGTTTTATGTAATAATTGCTCCGTCTCTACGCTAATCCCTTGCATTTGCTTTTCTAAACCTTCTAACGTGCTCGCAACGTTTTCTAACGTCTTTTGAACCGATAACAACGTTCTGCATACATACACTACTAATACAGCGAAAGCAACCGCGATAATAGCCGCACTTACATATAAAAGAACTTGCATTTCATCACTTCCTTTATCTTTTTCATACTTTCTCCTATTATACAATCATTTTCCGTTTCGTTCTAATCCTTATCTTTTCATTAGAATTTTCATACTTATTCGTTAACTTTAACATAAATGATTCAACAAATTCCACTAAGTAGGTTACAATAGGAGAGGATACATAATTAGTAGGGAGGCTTTACATATGAAAGATCCACGCATTGAAAAGTTAGCATACAATTTAATTAACTACTCTATTCGCTTACAAAAAGGCGAAAAAGTATTAATTGAAAACTTTGGCTTACAAAAAGAACTTGTAACTGCACTTGTAAAAGAAGCATATGCAGCTGGTGGTTTCCCATTCGTTTCTTTAAAAGATCATCAAGTAGATCGCTCTTTATTAATGGGTGCTACTGAAGAACACTTCGAACAAATCGCTGCATATGAAGCAAGCGTAATGAAAGATATGGACGCTTATATCGGTCTTCGCTCTGGCGATAACATTAACGAACAAGCTGACGTACCAAGTGAAAGAATGCAAATTCACGGTCAAACAGTTGGTAAGAAAGTTCATAGAGACATCCGCGTTCCGAAAACGCGCTGGGTTGTTCTTCGCTACCCAAATGCTTCTATGGCGCAGCTTGCTAAAATGAGCACAGAAGCTTTCGAAGACTTCTACTTCGAAGTTTGTAACTTAGACTACGGTAAAATGGATAAGGCAATGGATAGCCTTGTTACATTAATGAATAAAACAGATAAAGTTCGTTTAACTGGTCCTGGAACTGACTTAACATTCTCTATTAAAGACATTCCAGCTATTAAATGCTCAGGTCATTTAAATATTCCAGACGGTGAAGTATACTCTGCACCAGTTCGCGATTCTGTTAACGGTACAGTTTCTTACAACACGCCATCTCCTTACAACGGTTATACATTTGAAAATGTACAACTTAAGTTTGAGAATGGCCAAATCGTTGAAGCAACTGCAAACGACACAGAGCGCATTAACAAAATCTTCGATACAGACGAAGGCGCACGCTACGTTGGTGAGTTCGCAATCGGCGTAAACCCATACATCTTACATCCAATGGGAGATATCCTATTCGATGAAAAAATCGATGGCAGCTTCCACTTCACTCCTGGACAAGCTTACGACGATGCATGGAACGGCAACAACTCGAACATTCACTGGGATTTAGTATGCATCCAGCGCCCGGAATACGGCGGCGGCGAAATTTACTTCGACGACGTACTAATCCGTAAAGACGGACGCTTCGTTGTATCTGAACTAGAAGCTTTAAACCCAGAGAACTTAAAATAATAAAAAAAAACGCTCGGAATTTTCTCCGAGCGTTTTTTTTAATACTTTAATAAGTCTTTCGCCACATCTTCTGGCACTTTAAAACCCATCTTCTTATTTTTCATTTCAACTTCGACATAAGGGACATCTTTATATACTGTCATTGCACCAATTTCATGTAACTCTTTTTTATCTTTACTCGACTCTGATAATTTTGGTGTATCTTCTTGATACATTTTAAATGTTTTCCCTTGCGGAGTATCCATAGGAGCCGATTGCATTTCCCACTTATCCATTTTCATGACTTCAAACAGCTTTTCAATTTCTTTCTTATCGGTAATTACTTTTTTATCACTTGAATCTGTAAATGATTCAATCTCAACCTTTTGTGCCTTTTCAAAGTTCATATCAGCCTTTTCCTTCTTCGCACTACACCCTATTAAAAGAACGGATGCGGTTAGCAGAAGTAAAAATAACGTAAGGACTTTTTTCATTTCTAATCCTCCTAACTACATAGAACTACTTTTTTCGTTTTTGGTTTGCTGAAAATGAAAATAATATAACAGCGCCACTGCGATAGTACCTATTAATATCGGTTCATATAAGGGCAGATCCCATTTCATATATACTCTAGTGCAAATAGCAAACACAAGCAAAATTTCCAAACAAAACAAAGGTTTTACATATTTCATTTCTTACCCACCATTTCTATTTTCACATGTGGATTTTCTTTTTCTACAAGCGATAAAAACTGCCCCATATGTTGCGGCATCGCAATCATATGTACTTTATATGCATTCGTCGTAATTTCAAGGGATTTCCCAACTTGACGAATGATTCTTATCTCTTTCAATACAACATCGTCATTTAAAATGCCGTACTTCAATACACCATTTTCTACTTTATGCTTTTTAATAAATACTTCCCAAACGAGTGGTACATTTACAAGGAAGCATAAACCCATTCCAATTAACGCTGACAGCCACTTTTCTTGATTGGTGAAAAGTATGACAAGTGGATACACAAACATAAAAGCTAACGTGAGACAAACGAAAATTACTACCGACTTACTTCTTTGAATCGGAATGTTCATACACGCACCCCCTTAACCTAAATTATACCACTTTTTCCATTTTAGTCATAAAAAAAGGCCATTTCTGAATGACCTTTTCAAACAATGTACCTATATCATTTCTTACTTACCTTTAATCTCCTTCCATTCAGAAGCTAGTAAACTATATACAGCGATATCGTGAAAATGATCGTATAGCCATTCATCATCTCTTAAAATACCATCTAACTTAAAACCTAAACGCTCTGGAATAGCGCGGCTTTTCACATTTTCAACACCGCATCTAATTTCCATTTTATTTAATTTTAAATTCTCAAATGCATAGTGAAGTACAGCCTTCACGCTACGCGTCATAATGCCTTTCCCGCCAGCATCTTCTGCAAGATAATATCCGAGACTCGCCGCTTTCTTCCCCCAACTTACCGGATGAATGCCTACCATCCCAACGAGCTTTCCTTTATAACGTATGCCACTTTCAAAACCGTCTCCCTCTGCAAACTTCTTTAACCACATCGGACAAATCTCATCATACGCACCAGCAGATTTCATCCCATCCACCCAAGGAAGCCATCTTCGTAAATGACTACGGTTTTGGTTTATTAATTGATATAGTTCCTCTTTATGATGCTTCTCTAATAACTGTAATTCGATTTCATCGTCTACTCGAAGTGTGAACATGTTTTATAGCTCCTTTTTAGTTTTCTTATTATTCTAACACTTAGAGATGTAAATTGTTAAATATTAACACTTCCTTTCGAATTTTATATACGAATAAACACTATATATGATTGATATCTAGATATGAATCATATATAGTTAAAGTATGGAAAAAAATGATAATTTTATAATTCAATTACGTAAAGGTGTTTTTGATCTCGCTATTTTGTCTTTAATAAGCAAACAACCTATGTACGGATATGAAATTACAAGTGCATTACAAGATATCCCTGTGTTTCATATCCCAAATGGTTCGATTTACCCTATATTAAATCGAATCACAAAAAACAATTGGGCTGTTTCCTATTGGGAAGAGTCCGGTGATGGCCCAAAAAGAAAATACTATCGCATTACAGACGAAGGGAGAGAAATTTTAAATAGTCGCTTACATGATTATGATGCAGTGTATCATGCTCTAATGTTACTAGCTAAAGGAGAGGATAAAAAATGAACAAAGAACAATTCTTTTCAAATGAACTCATTACTTCTTTCTTACACGATCTTCATAAAGGTTTAATGAACTTACCTGCGTCAGCAAGAGAACAACATGTGCTAGAGATCAAATCGGATTTATATGAAAATGCATTAAGTAAAGAAAGCGAAGGGATACCATTAGAAATCATCCCTTCACAAGTGATTGAAGAATTTCTTCCTCCAAAAGAATTAGCAAAGGAAATTGCAGGAGAATATACAGATGTTATTCAAGATGCACAGCAATCTACAAATACATTTATTAAATATTATTCCGGCCTCTCTATCGGTCCACTCGGCGCTTTATCAGTGCCTATTGTACTCGGTTTTATAAATTTTTCTGCTAATTTACCATTTTTACTAGCCTTTATTGCAAGCAATATTTGGTTTATCTTTAGAGAAAACCATTGGAATATAGATTTATTAAAATACTTTAAAACAATTATTTTCATCAGTTCAAGACTGCTAATTGCTCTCCCATTCAGCTTTTTTGCGATTCGAATTATAATAACAAAACAATTCGATATGTTTTCATTCTATTATTTAATCGGATACGTACTTTTTAGTTCACTATATATCTTCTTATTAAAACAACTATACAAAAAGAATGAACAATACCAACATATCAACGCTTTTTAAAATATATTGAACACAACAAAAAAGACGCACAGCCTCAGCTATGCGTCTTTTCTATTACTTCTCTGCAACTTGAACTTCTTTTACGTAAGCTGCTTCGAATTTTTGGATGTCACCTGCGCCCATGAAAATTAGAACGCCGTTTTTATGTTTCTTTAATACATCCGTTGTTGTATCTGTAATTAGTTCTGCACCGTCAATACGCTTTTGCAGATCTTCGATTGTTAATTCACCTTTGTTTTCGCGTGCTGATCCGAAAATATCACATAAGTATACTTGGTCAGCTTTGCTTAGGCTTTCAGCGAACTCATCTAAGAACTTTTCTGTACGTGAGAATGTGTGCGGCTGGAATACAGCGACAACTTCACGCTCTGGATGTTTTTGACGAGCTGCTTCAATCGTTGCATTAATTTCTGTCGGATGGTGTGCGTAGTCATCAATAATAACTTGCTCTCCCATTGGCTTTTCATTAAAGCGACGTTTTACGCCTTCAAAAGTTGTTAGCTGATGCTTAACTGCTTCTACATCAACGTTTTCATAATGGCAAAGCGCGATTACTGCTAATGCATTTAATACGCTGTGATTGCCGTATCCTGTAATTTTGAACGTGTCATAGTACGTATTACGAACGAATACATCGAAAATAGTACCATCTGTTCTCTTTTGAATGTTACGTGCTTGGAAATCATTATCTTCTCCAAATCCATAGAAAATAACAGGTACTTTCGCTTGAATTTTTTGAAGTTCTTCATCATCTCCACATGCAATAATGCCCTTTTTCACTTGCAATGCCATCTCTTGGAATGCATTGAATACATCATTGATATCTGAGAAATAATCTGGATGATCAAAATCAATGTTTGTCATAATCGCATAGTCTGGATTGTAAGACAAGAAATGACGACGATACTCACAAGCTTCAAATACAAAATACTTACTATTTTCTACCCCATGCCCTGTTCCATCTCCAATAAGGTAAGATGTAGGGTGTGCACCTTGCATTACATGGGCTAACAAACCAGTTGTTGATGTTTTTCCATGTGCACCAGTTACAGCAACACTTGTGTATTGGTTCATAAGGTCACCTAAGAAGTGATGGTAACGATGTACTGGGATGTTTAATTCTTTTGCTGCTACGATTTCTTCATGCGTATCAGGAAATGCATTTCCTGCAATAATCACTTGTCCTTCTTTTACATTATTTTTATCAAAAGGAAGGATCGAGATATTACGCTTTTCCAACGCTGTTTGTGTAAAGAAACGCTTTTCATAATCAGACCCTTGAACAGTATGCTTCATGTCATGAAGAATTTGAGCTAATGAACTCATTCCTGTTCCTTTAATTCCTACAAAATGGTAAACTGTCATCTTAAAGAACCTCCAACATTTCGAACTAATACAACGGCCTATCTATAAGACAGTATATGAATCTTTTCTTATTTTGGTAATCATCATACATTTTTGATGTAGTGAAGTTATTCTTCCCTTCACTTATCAGGATAAACTCGTACGTACTTCTTTTTTATGTCCATAACAAATCCATTATAGCAAAAAAGAAGCCGCTATACTATGATAACAGAAAAACTGATAGGGTCAATCACCTATCAGTTTTTCTCTCTTTTACATATCTTCTCTTTTTTCTAATTGAACACGCTCTAAACGTGGGTTTGGACGATATTTACGACCAGCTTTCGCTTCTGGTTTTCCATTTAATTCTACGTTATCACCAGTAAAGCCAATATTCATTTTTAATAAGCTACTTCCTACTCCGTATATATCAACAGGTACGTTTTGAGCTTCAAATTCACGAATACGCTTCTCATCAAATCCACCAGTTACAACGATGTCTACATGCTGGAATCCTTCTTCATCAAGTGCTTTACGAAGTGCGAATACAAGCGATGGGTTTACACCACGTGGATCAAATGTTCCAAGTACTTCTGGGTGGCGAATGAAGTATTGATCAATCATCGTACGCGACGTATCTACACGTACACCTTTTAATGTTGATCCAAATTCACGCGCTACGCGAAGTGCATCTGTAATGACATCATTGTTGTAATCAATTAATACAACTAATTCATCTTCTGGGAATTTCTTATGATATGCTTTTGCCGCTTCCACAACATCACCATTAAACATTTGAATTAATGCGTGAGGCATTGTCCCCATACCACTTCTGCCCCACCATTCATTCATCGCATGCGTCGCCTGTGCGCTCATACCTCCGATGTATGCTGCATAACCGTCACCAGCTTGTTGTGTATAATGATCGTCACGGTCTCCCATGAAAATAACTGGTTTTTCTTTATCTACGCTACGCGCAGCTTGGACAACGTTATATACGTTTGTCGCAACTGATGTACGACGAGCTAAAATCCCATCAATAACACCTTCTAAAAATCCGAAATTTTCATAAGGCCCATGAATTGTTAACACTGTTTCAAACGGACTAATATTATCGCCATCTTTTAAAGAGTTAATTTCAAGTTCCTCAGGATTTTTAGCGAATGTTTGTAGCAATGCAATTACTTCATCTGTTCCGCAAAGAACTGCATTTTCCTTCTGGAAAAATTGCATCGTTACAACACTTTTCGGGCGAAATTCTTCAATGATTTCTCTAGTCTTTAAAAAGTAAACGGCAGAGAACCAACCTTCTCCAACACGTTCGTCAAATTTAAATGTTCTATTTGTTAGTCTATTTATTTCACCTTTTAATTTTAATTCAATTTCTTTCATGTCGCTTTACTCCCTACTTTACTATCCAACATTTTCTCTTAGTATACAGCAAAACCGTTTACTATACATTTGTTTCCTGCATAGCAGCGAATTCATCCTCAGAAATGAGGACATCTCTTGGCTTCGTTCCTCTTGCTTCAGAAATAATTCCTTGCGATTCCATCTCTTCAATGAGACGTGCCGCGCGATTATAACCGATGCGGAATTTTCGCTGTACAGAAGATGTGGACGCTCCCCCTTGTTCTACAACAAATTGACATGCTTCAAAGAACAATTCGTCTTCCGACTCAGCCTGTTCTGTTTTCGCTAATAAATCCTCTTGCTTAAATAAGTAATTCGGTTTCATTTGCTTTTTCACATGATCAACTGTCTTTTCAATCTCATCATCCGATACATATACACCTTGTACACGAACAGGCTTAGATGTACCGTTCCCTAAGAATAACATGTCACCACGGCCAAGTAATTTCTCCGCGCCACCAATATCGATAATCGTACGCGAATCAACTTGAGATGATACAGTAAATGCAATACGCGTTGGAATGTTTGACTTAATTAAACCTGTAATAACATCTACAGACGGACGCTGTGTCGCTACTAATAAATGAATACCACAAGCACGTGCTTTTTGCGCAATACGACAAATCGCTTCCTCAACATCACCAGGTGCTACCATCATTAAGTCGGCTAACTCGTCAATGACAATAACGATATAAGGTAATGTCTCTCCCGGAATTTCTCGCCCACTTACAATCGTATTGTAACGAGTTAAATCACGAGCCCCTGCATGCGCAAACAATTCATAACGGCGCTCCATTTCTTCAACTGCCCACTTTAATGCAGCTGTCGCTGCTTTTACATCCGTAATAACAGGTGCTACAAGATGCGGAACAGAATTGTATGGTGCAAGCTCAACCATCTTCGGATCGATTAACATTAACTTCACTTCATGCGGTTTCGCTTTATATAAAATGCTCGTTAAAATTGCGTTAATACACACACTTTTACCAGAACCCGTTGCACCCGCAATAAGTCCATGTGGCATTTTTCGAATATCCGTTACAATTGGATCGCCTGAAATATCAAGTCCTAGCGCAACTGTAAGCGGTGATTCGCTCTTTGTAAACACAGGACTTCTTAAAATTTCACGAAGAAATACTGGCTTACTTTCTTTATTTGGAACTTCGATTCCAATTGCACTCTTCCCTGGAATCGGTGCTTCAATACGAATATCTTTCGCTGCTAAGCTTAACTTAATATCATCACTTAAATTTGTAATTTTATTTACTTTCACACCTGGGTCTGGCTGTACTTCAAAACGAGTTACTGCTGGACCTTGCGATACGTTAATAACATGTGCGCCAACATGGAAATTATTAAACGTTGTATCTAATAATTCCTTCTGCTCATCCAACCATTCCGTATTATCCAACGCCGATTGCTGCGGAATCGATAGCAATGTTAATGGCGGAATTGCATATGTCGGTGGTGTTTGCAATACATTTCGCATATCGTTCTCTCTTTGATTTACAACATATGCTTTCTCTTGTACTTCCGTACTTGAAATTGGCTTTTGTACTTGCTCTGCCACTACTTGTTGCACTGGTTTCTCTTCCACTTGTGGTTCTACTACCTCTTGTTGCACTAGCGTTTCTTCCACTCGTGATTCTACCACTACTTGCTGCATTGGTTTTTCTTCCACTCGTGATTCTACCACTACTTGCTGCATTGGTTTTTCTTCCACTTGTGGTTCTACTACCTCTTGTTGCACTGGTTTTTCTTCCACTACTTGCTGCATTGGCCTTTCTTCCACTTGTGGTTCCACTACCACTTGCTGCACTGGTTTTTCTTCTACTTGTTGTACAGGCTTATTCTCTACTCGTTCACTCATAGAAGATTGCATTGCATTTGCTCTAGCCGCATGTCTTTCCATTAATCGCGTTCTGTCTTGTTTCAACATAACAACATTAAATGGTACATGACGCTTCTTCTCACGTTTTGGTTCTTCTTTTTGTACAACCTGTTGTTCTTCTGCAATCGGTGCTTCTTCTACAACTGGCTGCTCTTCTGCAATCGGTGCTTCTTCTACAAC
>NZ_MACF01000126.1 GCF_001884045.1 Bacillus mobilis
TTCTTCTGCAATCGGTGCTTCTTCTACAACTGGCTGCTCTTCTGCAATCGGTGCTTCTTCTACAACTGGCTGCTCTTCTGCAATCGGTGCTTCTTCTACAACTGGCTGCTCTTCTGCAATCGGTGCTTCTTCTACAACTTGTTGTTCTTCTGTGACCGGCGCTTCTTCTACAACTTGTTGTTCTTCTGCGACCGGCGCTTCTTCTACAACTGGCTGCTCTTCTGCAATCGGTGCTTCTTCTACAACTGGCTGCTCTTCTGCAAT
>NZ_MACF01000127.1 GCF_001884045.1 Bacillus mobilis
AATATAGCATATGCTTATCCTTTTTAATATGCATCTAGCAAAAACACAGTTTCTATAAATGTGCTGTTCTAAGTTCATTCTCTCCTTGTTTTTGGGTGTGAGTGCTGGCTGGGGGTTTGGGGGCTAGCCCCCTGGATCTTAACGTAAATGAATATGGAATAAGCGGATTGTTTAGAACGATAGAGCAAGGCGGTTCGGCAGGTACAATTGCTAGTCCAAGTCGAACAATCTAAATCCTCGTTTTTGGTCTGTTCGGCTTGGCGACATGCTCACACCTGCCGAATTTCACTATGCAATAGCAAAAGAGTGGAGATTTTTTGAATGGTTTTCTCAAAAAATACTACTCGACTATTGCATAGTGAAAAGCCCTTTTAAATTTTATAAAATAATAGAATAGAAGGGAGAACATAGGTTGAACCGTTGATATGACTGGATTTCTAGGAAAATACTATAATTTGTGGGATTATAAGTTATAATTTGTGGGATTATAACCGTAATTTGTGGAGTTATATACCGTAATTTGTGGAGTTATAAATTAAATTTATTTTTTATATCATTTATAATTTGTGGGATTATAAATGTGAAATCCTATAAAAAATATTGCACTTTTAAAATACCCGATTTATAATTTAATTAAATTATAAATCGGGTAGGAGGTAGATTTGATGCAACCGGAAAGACCCTTGAAAAAAGTTTCTAAAGTTACAAAAAATAAAATAATAGATATAAATACTGGTGAAATTCAAGAAGAAGAAGAAATTATAAATGCTTATATCGACAAAGAACCAGACTACGTAAAAATATATTTAAAAGATATTGTAGCCTTAAATGATTTACCTAAAGGTTTAGATAGAGTTATTAACGTTTTATTAAAAGTAATGTCTTATGACAATATGATCATTCTAAATAGCTTTATAAAAAAACAAATGGCACAAGAACTAGGATATAAAACAGTACAAGTTCTTAATAACAACATCAACAAACTTGTAAATGCAGAAATTCTTTTTAGAAAAGGTACTGGTACATATCAAGTAAATGCTCGTTATTTTGGTCGTGGCCATTGGCACGATATACAAGAAATCCGATTACAACAAGTCTATTCAACTAAAGGAAGAGAGCTTAAAACAGAAATAACATACAAAAACGACGAACCGTCTCAGAATTAATTCTGAGACGGTTTTAACGTTCCATGTTATATCCACGTTGTTTCTTAATTTCTTTCTTATATTCACAATCAAATTGATTATCTACACCTTTTATATCCAATTCATTCTTAACAAGTCCTCTAAACGCTTTAAAATGCTCTCCAAGGACTTTTTTCGTATTGTGGTATAAAACCTTTACATTTTCCTTTAAATCTTTTACATGGGCTTTTAACGAGCTTATTTCCTTACGTAATTCTCTATTCTTCTCATACAAATCTGTATTCTCATTAATAGCTTTAACATAACCATCGGCTAAACTATCAACTCTATCATGTAATTCTTTGTTTTCTTTAACTAAATCTGTACGCTGCAAACGCTCATAATCTTCCTTTACGAAATTTGCATCGCTTAGAACTTTTTGCATCCTTCTCATTTCACTATCAGAAACAATCCAATTCCCAGTTTCTGTAGTTACTGTTTCTGATTTTAAAAAACCTGTTTTTACAACCTCTGTTTTTTTCTCTTTTCCTTTTACTTTGATATTAATTTTTGAAGGGAGTGCTTCACTCAAATTCAGAAACTCATTTTTTTTACTTTCCAATTCTTTATCTAATGATTGAATTTTCCCCTCTAACTCTCTTTCTTTGACCTTTACTTCCGCATCCATTACATCTTTTTGTTTCTGTATTTCTTCAGAATACCTTTTCAAATCTTTAACCGTATCAACGCCAATCGTTTTATCGTTTAAAATACCTTCTTTGTAGATTTGTGGTATTTCTTTTTTCAAAAACTCATCTAAATCTTGGTGAAATGTTTTTAAATCTTTTCTTGTTAAAACTTCTTTAGCTGAAACCTTTGCCTGTTGCTTTTTCTCGTCCCAAACAACAGGCATAAAAGCAAAATGCATATGCGGTCTTGTTTCGTCATTATGTACATTGGCTGACAACACATTTTTTTCACCACCATAACGGTTCGCTAAAAATTCATAGGTTTTCTCAAAAAATTCACGTTGTTCCTTCTCAGAAGCATCTTTCAAACTTTCCGGTAATGTAACAGCCCAATCTGCACAGACTTTTACATCTTTTCGATTCAAGCAATGCACTTCACTTAACCGATCATTCATGCGTGAAAGTGTATCTCCTTCTTTTTCACATAAATCATAATTCAAATGTGACCGTTCATTATCAATGTCTTGATTCGAATGATTTTCTGTTTTTCTGTCCCAGTGGATGGACAATCCTTGAACATTTCCTTTTGCATATTTTTGAACGTGAGCCATGAGCAAGACCCCCCCTTTTGGTAACTAGTTTAACATGGGGATAGAAGAAAAACCAAATTTGGTCTAGCACGTTATACCAAATTTCATTTGGACGTGCTCTGCGAGGCTCTTTGGCTCCGCCAAGCCATGCTTTGCCTGGCAAAAAACAAACCTTGGGCTTTGCCCAAACCCACTGGGGAAACTCTTCCCCAGACCCCCTCAATCAAACTCCCCAACCCCTCAATCCTTGAGGGGCTCCCTCGCCGGTTAGCAGGAACAAACGATTGTTTGTTCAATGCCAAGAGGGTTTGGGTGTAGTACGGTTGGTCAAGTCAAATACTCCCTTCGCTTTGCTAGGTCCGTTTTGATTGACCAACACCCTTTTTTCCTATAACAGGTTTTTAGCTACTACACCAAGTACTCCTGTTAACAATCCGCTTATGATCAATCGTAAAATCCATGTAGTATTTGCACTAATTTTATCTAATTGTTTATTAATAGTTAAAACATCCTTTTCAGCTACTAATATTCTTACTTCTAAACTTTTCATATCATGTTGTATAGCTTTTAAATCTAGATTCATTTGATTAAAATCTTTTTCTAGTTCCTCCAATTTTGTCATATAACATACTTCTCCTTTTAAATTAATTTTAAATATATTATATGTATATGGTAATTAGAGAATAATGATATAAAAAGAGAACTCAAATCTATTATTAAGATTTAAGTTCTCTTTAAAGATAAGGGAATTATACGAAAGCGTAATATAGCATATGCTTATCCTTTTTAATATGCATCTAGCAAAAACACAGTTTCTATAAATGTGCTGTT
>NZ_MACF01000128.1 GCF_001884045.1 Bacillus mobilis
GTTTCGTTCAGTTTTCAAAGAACTACTTGGTCGCTCATTTGCGACTTCCTTATGTTAACATCTTCGTTTTTCGATGTCAACTAAGTTTTTTAATTTCTTTTTTGTCGTTTTCTGCGTTTCCACATCAGCGACGGTTATTAATATATCATGCAGTACATACAGGGTCAATACTTTTTATAAAAAAATTTCACATCCCGTTAAAATCTTAAAACCATGTTCCAAAAACCATTATAACCTCCCTTCATTCTTCATCATACTCCATATCTCCTATCTTATTGGTTTATCACATTTACGAACGAGTGAAAATTCTAAATTTTATGTTATATTATTATTATAGGGGAGTGGTGAGAATGAGCATTAAGTATTCAAACAAAATCAATAAAATCCGGACCTTTGCATTAAGTTTAGTATTTATCGGCCTCTTCATTGCATACTTAGGAGTCTTTTTCCGTGAAAACATTATTATTATGACAACATTTATGATGGTTGGCTTCTTAGCTGTTATCGCTAGTACTGTCGTTTACTTTTGGATTGGCATGTTATCTACTAAAACTGTACAAATTATTTGTCCAAGCTGCGATAAGCCAACAAAAATGCTCGGTCGTGTCGACGCATGTATGCATTGCAACCAACCTTTAACAATGGATCGAAATCTAGAAGGAAAAGAATTTGATGAGAAATATAATAAGAAGAGCTATAAATCATAGGTATATACGGGTACAATGTAGCCTTACAAAACTAAACAGTAAAAGGTGATTTCTTAACCAAGAAATCACCTTTTGTATTTATCCTTAATTAAATTAGATTCTTCACTGAACATTGTAAACCCTCCTGAACCTAACGCGATTCCCATATACAATAAAGAAAGAGGCTGACGTAAAGCCGTCAGCCTCTTTCTTTATTATATATTACGCCTTATGACACTCTGGACAAACGCCATAAATTTCTAAGCGATGACTATTAATAACGAAGCCTGTCGTTTTCGCAGCTTCCTCTTCAAGCTGTTCCAAACCTCCATAAGGAAAATCAACAATTTTACCACATTTTTCGCAAATCACATGATAATGTTGACTTGTAACATAATCAAATCTACTTGAAGCGTCTCCATAAGTTAATTCCTTTACAAGTCCAACCTCTTTAAATACACGTAAGTTATTATAAACAGTTGCAACACTCATATTTGGAAACTTACCTTCTAATGCTTTATAAATGTCATCCGCTGTTGGGTGCGTCATAGATTCCACAAGGTACTCTAAAATAGCATGACGCTGTGGAGTAATGCGTACACCCGTATTTTTCAGCATTTCTAGCGCTTCTTTTAATTCTTCTTTGACCACCGTCATGCACCCCGATTCTATACGGATTATTATTTTATAATTCTTATAAAGAGTGTACTCCTTTTCTTATAAATCGTCAATATTTCTACTATAAGTATGTGGTTTATTTTTGTATATAGCCCTATTCTTATATATCTTTCCCCATTTTCTATACATTTACATAGAAAAAAAGTGCGACATAATCGCACTTGGAATACTATCATCTGAGGAGGTATGCCCTACACTTCACTTTATGTAAGACGATAAAATATGTATAGACACTTGCCTTACTTCTATATATTTTATCTCCGCAGTGAATTTATTTTATATAAGAAAGAACATCCTCAATATGTCCTTTCACTTTCACTTTACGCCATTCTTTTACAAGCTCACCGTCTTTATTAATAAGGAATGTAGAACGCTCGATTCCCATGTACTCTTTCCCAAAGTTCTTTTTCAATTTCCAAACATCGTACAATTCTGCTACCTTATGATCTTCATCTACTAAAAGCACAAATGGAAGTTCATGCTTCTCAATAAATTTCAGATGTCTGTTCGCTGAATCAGGGCTTACACCAAGAATAACTGTATCTTTTTCTTGGAATAATCCATATGCATCTCGAAAATCACACGCTTCAGTTGTACACCCTGGAGTCATATCTTTCGGATAAAAATATAGAACTACATTTTTATCACGAAAATCAGCTAAGCGAACTTGTTCCCCGTTACTTCCCTCTAATGTAAATTCTGGAGCCATTTCTCCTACTGTGATCATTGTTATCACTCCTACTCTTTTCTTTTACTATATCAAATGCTATCTTATTTTTCATTGTCTATTACAGACCTCATGACAAAAGCAAACGGTAATGTATATCCAATTAGCGCTTCTGCAATTGCAATCCATCTCCCTATTCCAATCGGAGCTATATCACCATACCCAACGGACAATAAAGTAACTGCGCTAAAATATAAGCAAATTTCTACAAGTTGAAAAGATTGGGCATGCAAACTTTCTCCATCTTCTTTCAAAACTGCAAAGCCCATTTCTTCTAATACAACATAACTTAACCCAAACGCAATCAATACCGTTGTATAAATTAAAAATAAGGAGGCTAAATTATAAAGCGAAAAGAAACGCCTAGAATCTGAATATGAACTCCATAACAATTGGACACTTCTCAAAATAGCAATTGCTACAATTAATAGAATAAATCCCCATAACATGTCCTCCACCTCATTTTATATGTATGAGACAGCTATTGGATTTATCCCTTAGAAACAAACAAGCTTCTATAATTAATTCCCAGCACCACGGTACCTTTTTACCCCTTGATTCCAAAGAGTAATTGCAATCGTAAAACAGATAACCCCAACGAATGGTGTTGCAAATGCATAGCTATTCCACTCTGTTTTTCTTAAAAAGTATGCCGCTGGATACACTCCGACAAACGCAAATGGTAAAACAAACGTTAAAATGAAACGAATCACACGGTTATAAATGTTAACAGGATAGCGACCATAGTTACCTATGTTATACATTAGCGGCATAATTGAACTTTTCGCATCCGACCAAAAACCAAGGCTTGCAAGCGTAACAAATATCCCTCCGTATACAAGGGCGCCCCCTCCTACCATCAGTAAGAATAAGAAGAAATCGTACCAGTAAAAAGATAATTGCAACTCCACCGCTGCGTAGCCCATTACAATTATTCCTGTAATCGCTCCAATTAAAGATTCAAGCTCCATTCTTTCTAATATAATTTGGAACAAACTATGAATCGGTCTCGTTAATATACGATCCATTTCTCCTTTAATAATGTAACGATCATTAAAGTCCCATATGTTAAAGAAAGCTGAGAAAATGGCAAACGGCACTAAAAAGAAACCATAAATAAAGATAACTTCTTCTCTACTCCAGCCTTTTAATGCTTGCGTATGCCCAAACACAACGAGAATAAAGATTAAATTAACAGCCTGCAGTGATAAATCAGAAAGTAATCCAACGATAAAATCGCCCCGATACTCCAATTTTGTTTTTATATATTGACTTGCATATTGCAAAAATAGGTTTATATACATCATCTCATCATCCCCCCTGTACAATTAGACGTTTTCTCGCCGTTCTCCACATGAGTACAATTGGAATAATAAGTACAATTGCCCAAATTACTTGGAATAATAATGCCTCATACAATTTACTTCCTTGTATACCTTCTGAAAAAATCATACTCGGAATATAACTAATGGCCTGAAACGGTAAAAATACCATTGCCTTCTGAGCCCATAACGGATAAAAGCTAATTGGTAATAATAGACCTGAAAATAAATCAATAACAACACGTTTTGCATACATAATTCCACTATTATTAAATAGGAAGAACGTGAGCATTCCCGTCATTAAATTAATTTGTGTATTAATAATAAAACTAAATATTAAAGATAAGAAGAAATATAACCACGTTTGAAAATTCGTTGTAATTTGCAATGAAAATAATAAGGTAACGATAACCATACCTGGAATGGAAAAGAAGGCAAAACGAAATATTCCTTCACCGAGACCTTGCATTACTTTCATCCCTAAATAGTTATATGGACGAATCAGTTCTACCGCTACACGTCCTTCTTGAATCTCCATCGCAATTTCCCTGTCTATATTATTAAAATAAAAGGCACGTGCCATCCACGCAATTGCGATATACGTAGTCATTTGCGAAATAGATAAACTTTCAATATTCTCTTTTCCGCTATAAATTGCTTGCCATAAAAAATAATACGCACCGATATTAATTGTATAAATTAAAATCCCGCTATAATAGTTTGTACGATACGCAAGCATCATTAAAAAGCGAATCCGAATCATTTCAATATACTTACCCATGTTTAATACCTTCTTCATAAATGTTACGAATGATTTCCTCTGTAGACACTTCGTTAATTTTTAAATCTTTAATTTGAAATGCTTGTACTACTTTAGAAATAAGCATTGAAATGATAACTTCTTCATTCGGTATTTTTGCAACCCACGCGTTTTCCTCTTTTGCTTTCGACCAAACGACATGACTATCTGGCATAACCATTGATAAAGCCTGATAGGAAACTGGTGCAATAAATTGAAAATGTATTTCCTTCTCTGCTCCCCACTGCGTACGAAGATTATTTAAAGAACCGTCATACATAATATTTCCTTCATCCAGCATGATCACGCGCTCACATAAAGCTTCAATATCAGTAATATCATGGGTTGTTAATAAAATTGTTGTTTTATAGCGTTCATTCATTTCTTTTAAAAATTCACGTATTTTCAATTTCACAAGAACATCTAACCCAATTGTAGGTTCATCTAAAAATAATAACGGCGGATTATGAATTAATGCTGCCGCTAATTCACAACGCATTCTTTGACCTAGAGATAACTTTCGAACTGGCTTATCTAATAAAGGACCAATATCTAACGTTTCAATTACGTGCTCCATATGCTCTTTATACTGAGCGTCTGATACACCGTACACCTTTTTTAATAAACGAAACGATTCTTGTACAGCAATATCCCACCAAAGTTGCGAGCGTTGACCGAAAACAACACCAATTGTTCTTACAAATTCTTCTCTCTGCTTATGTGGGTTCATCCCATTTACTAAAATCTCTCCTGATGTCGGAGTCAAAATCCCCGTAAGCATTTTAATTGTCGTTGATTTACCGGCACCATTCTCACCAATATACCCAACCATTTCACCTTGTTTCACAGTAAAAGATACGTCATTTACTGCTGGTACTATTTTATAATTACGATTTAATAAATCGCGAAATGCACCCTTTAAACCCGGACGACTTGAATAGGCTGTAAACTCTTTACGTAATCCTTGTACCTCAATTACCGATTTCATAACCGGACCCCCTTCCTAAATGTCACAACGAATAGTTTACCCAACTGCCTTCTCTATCACAAACAATACGTCTTTTCGAAAAACATGTTAGAATAATACATAGATTTTTGTAAGGAGATGAATTGTAGTGAAATTCACAAAATCAGAAGCATTACATAAAGAAGCTTTAGAACATATTGTTGGCGGCGTTAATAGTCCTTCTCGTTCTTTTAAAGCCGTTGGCGGTGGCGCTCCTGTTGCTATGGAACGTGGAAAAGGTGCTTATTTCTGGGATGTAGACGGAAATAAATATATCGATTATTTAGCAGCATACGGTCCTATTATTACTGGACATGCTCACCCGCACATTACAAAAGCAATTACAACAGCTGCTGAAAATGGTGTACTTTATGGAACACCAACAGCGCTAGAAGTAAAATTTGCAAAAATGTTAAAAGAAGCAATGCCTGCATTAGATAAAGTCCGCTTCGTAAACTCTGGTACTGAATCAGTAATGACAACAATTCGTGTTGCTCGTGCTTACACAGGCCGCACAAAAATTATGAAATTCGCTGGTTGTTACCACGGTCATTCTGATTTAGTACTTGTAGCAGCTGGATCAGGCCCTTCTACGCTAGGAACTCCTGACTCAGCCGGTGTACCACAAAGTATCGCTCAAGAAGTTATTACCGTTCCATTTAATAATGTAGAAACTTTAAAAGAAGCATTAGATAAATGGGGACATGAAGTAGCAGCTATCCTTGTAGAACCGATTGTTGGAAACTTCGGGATTGTAGAGCCAAAACCTGGCTTCCTTGAGAAAGTGAATGAACTTGTTCACGAAGCTGGCGCACTAGTAATTTATGATGAAGTTATTACTGCGTTCCGCTTCATGTACGGTGGTGCTCAAGACTTACTTGGCGTAACACCAGACTTAACAGCGCTTGGTAAAGTTATTGGCGGCGGACTTCCGATCGGTGCTTACGGTGGTAAGAAAGAAATTATGGAACAAGTTGCCCCGCTTGGACCTGCATATCAAGCTGGTACAATGGCAGGAAATCCTGCTTCTATGGCATCTGGTATCGCTTGTCTAGAAGTTCTTCAACAAGAAGGGCTTTATGAGAAATTAGATGAACTTGGTGCGATGCTTGAAAAGGGAATTTTAGAGCAAGCTACAAAACATAATATCGATATTACATTAAACCGACTAAAAGGTGCTTTAACTGTATACTTCACAACAAATACAATTGAAGATTACGATGCAGCACAAGATACAGACGGTGAAATGTTCGGTAAATTCTTCAAGCTTATGCTGCAAGAAGGCGTTAACTTAGCACCTTCGAAATATGAGGCATGGTTCTTAACGACAGAACATACAAAAGAAGATATTGAATATACAATCGAAGCTGTAGGCAGAGCATTTGCTGCTTTAGCGGAGAATAAATAATCCCGTCATTACAAGGAAAAAAGAAAGCACATCTTTCTTTTTTCCTTTTTTCTATTTCATAAATCCCTCATTAATAGTATAATTATTCATAATTATCTGTTTAATTTTTCTTTTATATCCTTACTATCCTTGTATACAAGGCTGCTCACGCCTTAAATAGTAAGATTATTCAAACTTCAATAAGAGGGGGGATTGACGGATGCTCAATAAAACAAATACATGGACACCGTCTTTATTTCGAGGTTATAAAAATGCAGAACACGATGCGTGTGGAATCGTTTCCGTTATGGAGAAACAAAAAATTCCTACAAAAGAAAACATTGACCTTTGTATACAATCACTAGTCAAAATGAATCATCGGGCTGGCTTCATTAATGGTGAAGGAGATGGAATCGGCATTCACATTGATGTCCCAAAAGCACTTTGGAATGAAAAACTAAAAAGTAGCGGATATAATCCAACGATCGTGGATCATCCCCACTTTATCGTTGGACATTTTTTTCTAAACAAAAATGCAAATATAGTTAATTTAAAGAATCATATTCGTACGCAATTAAATAACGAAAATTTCACTATGATTTTCGAAAGTGACGACGTAACAAATTCCGATGCACTCGGTCCACTTGGTAAACAGGAAGAACCTTTATTTTGGCAAGTTGCTCTTATCGCGGAAAATAAAGTTAAACATATTGAGCAAACATTATTTTCAGTAACGATTAAAATAGAGGAAAACGAAGCGATTCATGTTGCTTCTTTAAGTCGTGACCATGTTGTATATAAAGTTCTAGGTGCTGGGGATACACTTGTTGCCTATTACAATGATTTACAACACCCACTTATCGCTTCAACTATGACACTTGGACATAATCGCTATTCTACTAATACATTATCTAATTTTTTTCGTGTACAACCATTTAGCGTTCTCGGACATAATGGTGAAATTAACACAATTGCAAAATTACGCGATCAAGCTGAAATGATCCATGTTCCACTTACTGCTGGGGGCAGTGACTCCCAAGATTTAAACCGCACCTTAGAAACTCTACTTGTTCAATACGACTACAGTTTATTTGAAGCAATGGACATACTATTCCCACCAATTATTAATGAAATTAAACTTTATGAACCACATTTACAAGATTTATATACGTATATACGTGAAGCTTGGGGCCATTTTGCGCAAGGTCCAGCTGGTATTATTTCACGTTTTAAAGATGAAGCTGTTTTCAGCGTTGATTCCCTTGGACTACGACCAGTATGGAAAGTTGAAACAGAAAGCTCTTATATTTTCTCTTCTGAACCTGGAGTTGTATCACCAACTGAATATGTAGCAGAACCGAAACCACTCGCTCCTGGAGAAAAAGTCGGCCTAAAGTGGAATGAACAAGATGAGCTTGTACTCTACGAATACGATGACTACCAAACTCAAGTATATAACCGTTTTAAAAAACGAGTGGATACTAAAGGTTATCATTTAAACTTATCCATCCCTGAAACGAAAGAAACCTCGGGACTATGTGATTCTATGCAAGTTGAGACGAAGCAATATGTTGCTTTCGGATGGGATCGAGAGCATATTCAACTTCTTGAACAGATGGCAACAAAAGGCGTTGAGCCAATTCGCTCACTGGGGCATGACTCACCACTTGCCGCACTCGATACTGATAGACGAAATATCGCTGACTTCATTAAGGAAAGTGTAGCTGTCGTTACAAATCCAGCAATCGATCGCGATCGAGAGGTCGAACACTTCTCCACACGAACGATACTTGGAGAACGCCCAAGTTTATTAAGCGGTGCTAAACAACCATTTGTAGTTGAAATGCTTTCCCCCGTTATTTTAGAAGGAAGTGTAGCACAATCTATTACAGAGGAATTACAAACAATTACGTACGAACAACTTATACAGCTATTCAATACTCATAGCTCTATCGCTACAATCTCTGCTACATTCAGTCCGGCAGAAACTTTACAATGCGCCTTAAATCGAATTAGTTCTGAAGCGATAAAGGCCGTGAACGATGGAGCTTCCCTACTATTAATAGACGATGCCGACGCTCATCTAAATGAACGGTTATGGATTGATCCGCATTTAATTACCGCTAAAGTACATCAAGTATTAAGCGAAAATAAATTACGCCGAAACTGCTCTCTCGTTATACGTTCTGGTGCCCTTCGCTCCTTACATGATATCGTCACACTGTATGGATTAGGAGCAGATAGTATTAATCCATATTTATTATTTGCAACCGTAAATGATGGGACAAAAACACCCATTACGAATTTATATCACGCTCTTAATAAAGGGCTGGAAAAAGTCATTTCAACAATTGGAATTCATGAATTACGCGGTTACGGTCGCCTCTATTCTTCTATCGGATTACATGAGGAAATCGCAAATATATTACAAATTACGAATTTCTTCGGTTCAAATAATTTAGCCTTTTCGCTTGCTTCACTTGCTGAAGATGCACAAATGCGCGCAGATGATTACAACGATCCTAAAGTTAGAATGCGAAAATCTTTTCATATATTCCCGCGAATTTGGAAAGCAATCGGCGATGTCGCAAAAGGAAACTCTTATGATGATTACCGTGACAAGTTAAGTGAATTAGAAGAAAATAACCCAATTGCAATTAGACACCTAGTTCAAATGAAAGAAACAAAACATATCGTTCCGGCTGAAGAAGTGTCGATCCGCATTCAAAATCATGATTTACCATTTATTATTAGTTCCATGTCATTCGGTTCTCAAAATGAAGTTGCCTTTCGTTCGTATGCAGAAGCAGCTGACCAGCTAAATATGATCAGTTTGAACGGTGAGGGCGGCGAAATTAAAGACATGATCGGAAAGTATCCACATACACGCGGACAACAAGTTGCATCTGGGCGATTTGGTGTAAACGCCGAACTACTAAATTCATCAAACTTAATTGAAATAAAAATTGGTCAAGGTGCAAAGCCTGGTGAAGGTGGACATTTACCAGGTTCAAAAGTAACAGCCAAAATCGCTGAAGCACGTAACGCTACAATTGGCTCAGATTTAATTTCACCTTCTAACAACCATGATATTTATTCCATTGAAGATTTAGCTCAAATGATTACAGAAATTAAAACCGCCAATCAACTTGCGAAAGTAGCTGTAAAAGTTCCTGTTGTCCCTAACATTGGAACAATTGCTGTCGGTATCGCAAAAGCTGGCGCTGATTTTATTAACATTAGCGGATTTGATGGCGGTACAGGAGCTGCACGTATTCACGCATTGCAACATGTAGGCCTTCCTGTAGAAATCGGTGTGAAAGCCGCTCACAATGCTTTATTAGAAGCAAATATGAGACACAAGGTAGAAATTTGGGCAGACGGTGGTATTCGAAGTGTGAATGACGCCTTGAAAATCATGCTTCTTGGGGCAAACCGTATTGGATTTGGTACATTATCCATGATTGCAATCGGCTGTACAACTTGTCGCGGATGTCATCTAGATACTTGTCACGTTGGAATTGCAACACAAATTGAGTCTGAAGCTCAGGCGAAAGAACACGGATTACGCCGCTTCGTCCCACGCGAATTAGAAAGCGCCGTTGCTGGATTATTACATTTATTCACCACTTTTGGTGTAGAACTAAAACGATTAACAGGAAATCTTGGTTATACAAATTTACAAGAAATTGTCGGGCGTTCCGATTTATTAGAACAAGTTCGAGGCGAAAATTTATTAGACTTATGTAATTTACTACAAACGATAGAACATCCATCTGTTACACAAACAGAATACGTACCGGAAAAACAATTTGAAACAGTTCATTCCCCTCATTCGAAAGAATTAGTAGGAGTTGGCGTAGAGCAACGCGTTATGGGTGGTCTAGAATCTTGCTATCGCGTTCGTAGTAAATTATATGAAGACACGAAGCTTGAACCACTTACATTAAAGTATACGAATGGTTCTATTCCTGGAAATGGATTAGGTGCTTACAATAGCGAGAACTTATTTATACACGTAAATGGCGGTGCACAAGATGGCATTGGTAAAACCTCCTTTGGTGGTGGTATTTATATAACGAAAGCGAAAGGAAAAGACGGCATATATTATAACGGTTCTGTCGGAAAAGGTTTTGGATACGGTGCACAAAAAGGATCGCTATACGTTCAAGGTAATGCCGATGCTCGCGCTGGTATCCGCCTCTCTGGAGCAGACATGATAATTGGAGGGCGTATGACAAAGCCACTCCGTGAAAAAGAGCAAGGGAATATAGGGGCATACTCTAATATTAAAGGTTTCGCTTTTGAATATATGACAAATGGGCGAGCGCTTGTTTTAGGGGATCCTGGTCCATGGATCTGTGCTGGTATGACTGGCGGTGTTGTATATTTACGTCATGATTCAAGCTTAGGTTTAACTGAACAGGCTTTAAAAAGAAGAATCGCAAAAGGAGCAAATGTTACATTACAACCAATTAGTAAAAATGGTGTGCAAGATGTAATTGAGTTATTGCTAGATTATATTCGTGTATTAAATGAGCATGAGCAATACGAGGAAGTTGCTTTATTAACACCGTTACTCGATGATATGCAGCAACAGTTTTTTGAAATTATCCCGAAAAAAGAGCAGGCTGATCCATCTATCTCAACAGAGTGATATACCTAACTTTCATTTTCAAGAATAAATTGACGAAGTACACTTCTCATAGTAATCTATAGTAACAATTTGAAACCTGCTGAAATTCAGCAGGTTTTTTTACTAAAAATTGATGTTTAAAAAGAATTAGGAAAAAGTATAAATGAATCTTAATTTCTTATTAACGTCACTAAAATATCACTTGCTAACATATTGTAATGAATGTATAGTATCATGTTGTACATTCATTATGACAAGAGAAAGGATCTTATTAAGGGTATGAAACTTGGTGCTCGCATTTTAAAAACGGGTATTGCCATCACATTAGCTTTATTTGCTTGTATTTTACTTCAATTACCGAGTCCGGTATTTGCGGGAATCTCAGCTATATTCGCTGTTCAACCGTCTGTATACCGCTCGTATTTAACTGCTCTTGAGCAAATTCAAGCAAACGTCATTGGCGCGGTATTCGCTATCGTATTTGCTACTGCTTTTGGACATAATCCTTTTATTATTGGATTAACATGTATATTAGTAATTGCGCTTACGTTACAATTACGATTAGAAAACACAATATCAATTGCTTTAGTAACAGTTATCGCCATTATGGAGTATCAAGGCGAAGATTTCTTCAGTTTTGCCTTACTTCGCTTTGCGACGATTATGATTGGAATTATTGCGGCTTCACTTGTAAATTTAGTGTTTATGCCGCCAAAATACGAAACAAAATTGTATCATCGTATCGTTGATAATACAGAAGAAATTGTAAAGTGGATTCGAATGAATAGCAGGCAAGCTTCTGATTTTACAACACTAAAAACTGATATTGATCGTATGAAAGAAAAAATGATCAAACTAAACCATTACTATTTGCTGTATAAAGAAGAAAGAAGCTATACGAAAAAAGTACAGTTCGCAAAAATTCGTAAGCTCGTTTTATTCAGACAAATGTTAGCGACGACAAGCCGTGCTTTAAGTACGCTAAAATCATTACATCGTACTGAAAATGAACTGCGCTATATGCCAGAAGAATTTCAGGAATCTATCCAAAACGAACTTGATTCATTAACGCATTATCATGAACAAGTGCTATTAAAATTTATTGGCAAAGCAAAAAAACAACAATCCGTTGAAATGCTTGATGAAGTTGAAACAGGTAAACAAGAATTAATTGATATCTTTATGGATTATCAAAACAAAGACGATGAGGAAGCGTATAAAACATGGCTACACCTCTTCCCTCTAATTTCTGCCATTATTAACTATAGTGAAGAAGTAGAGCATTTAGATTTACTTGTGGATAGCTTCTACACATACCATAAACCAGAAGCAGAACTCCAAATCGAAGATAAAAAAGAAGACGAATAAAGAAAACAGCTCCTTTTACGCTAAAGGGGCTGTTTCTGTTATATGTTGAAGTTGATATAAATTGTAATAAAACCCTCTTTTTTTCATTAACTCTTCATGAGAACCTGTTTCTTTAATTTCACCATCTTCAATATAAATAATCGTATCCACATGCGTAATCGTCGCCAATCGATGTGCGATTATGATCGTCGTTCGATCAGCAGCTAACGTCTGAAGCGCCTCTTGAATATACCGTTCATTTTCTAAATCTAAAGCGGATGTCGCTTCATCTAATATAAGTAACGATGGATTCTTTAGAAACACTCGTGCAATCGCTACACGTTGCCTTTGCCCACCAGATAACTTCACACCGCGTTCCCCAACGACCGTATCATAACCATCAGGTAACTCTATAATAAAATCATGAATTTGCGCAGCTTTGGCAGCTGAAATCACTTCTTCCTCTGTAGCTTTCGGATTTCCATATAAAATATTTGCCCCAATTGTATCACTAAATAACAAATTATCTTGCAGTACAATTCCAATATGACTACGTAAATTTCTCATATCATACTTTCTAACATCTATCCCATCTACATACACTGCACCTGAAGAGACATCATAGAAACGCGGGATTAAACTAGCAAGAGATGACTTCCCTCCCCCACTTGCTCCTACAAGCGCTACCTTTTCTCCTGGCAACATAGTTAATGAAAGGTTATGTAATACCTCTCTTTCATCTGAATTGTAACGAAAAGATACATTATCAAATATCACTTCACCGTTTAATTTTTTCGTTTGTACCGCACTCGGCACATTCACAATATCGTATTTCTCATCTAACAATTCAAACACTCGATCCATCGATGCGAAAGACTGCGTTAATGTCGTAGAAGAATTAACAAGTCGGCGAAGCGGACTATACAAACTATCCATATATCCAACAAAGGCAACCATAGTCCCTAATGTTAATTGCCCTTGAATCACTTCGTACGCTGCAAAACCGATCACAAGTAACGGTCCTAAATCTGTTAACGTATTTACTGCCGAAAATGTTCTTGCCGTCCAACTCGTATGTGTTAATGCTTTCGTCAAAAACTCATTATTTCTTTTTTCAAACTGCTTACCCTCATACTCTTCTAATGCAAAGCTACGTGTCACTTGCATCCCTTGAATACGTTCATGTAAATACCCTTGCATCGTTGCTAAAGCTTGTGAACGCTCTTTCGTCAATTTCCGAAGACGTCCGAAAAAATATTTCACTGCCACTACATAAATAGGTAAAATTAATAGCGCAACAAATGTTAATTTTACATTCATAGAAAACATAACAATAATAGCAATAGCAATTGTTGCCGTATCTAACCAAACATTCATCAAACCAGTAATTACAAAATCCTTCGTTTGTTCTACATCATGAATGACACGTGAAATAATCTCTCCTGTTTTTGTATTCGAATAATAGCGTAAACTCAACTTTTGCAAATGACCAAAAATATGTTTTCGTAAATCATATAGTATTGTGTTCGCGATACGCTGCGCGAAATATTGACGATAATATTCAATCGGCGGTCTTAGTACTGCAAAAATAAAAAAGGCAATCCCAACAGCTGTTACTAATTGGGATGTTTTATCTTGAAGTGACCCTCCGCCTTGAATCACATCATCGATAATATATTTTAATAACCACGGCATAATAAGCGGGATGCCGAATTTAACTAGACCAATCATAATCGTAATCGCAATAAGCCATCGATATGGTTTAACAAATTGCAAATATCTTTTTATACCCTGCACATAATCCCCCCTCTAATAGGACAAACCTGCTGGGAAATCCCCTGCAGGTTCGTTTTAATTTCTGTACATTAAATATCTTTCATACCACATATCTACGAAATCAGGCGCGAATGGCCCTTTTCTCTGATGAATCCATTGCGTTAATTGTGCTACATTTCGTTTTAAAATAGTATCAATAACAGGTGGGTATTGCATAATTTGACTATGCTTTTCATACTCATCTTCATCTAAAAGCGTATATGTCATATCTGGATACACTTTAATATCTAAATCATAATCAATGTACTTCAATGCTTCAGAATCATATGCAAAAGGTGAGCCTAAATTACAATAATAATATACTCCCTCTTCCCTTAACATCCCAATCACATTAAACCAATAGTTTGCATGAAAATAACAAATTGCTGGTTCACGAGTAATCCATGTTCGGCCATCTGATTCTGTCACTACTGTACGATCATTTGCTCCAATCACAAGACTCTGTGTCCCTTTTAAAATTGTTGTCTCTTCCCACATTCTATGAATGGAGCCATTATGTTTATAACTATGTATTTGTACTCTTTCTCCTTCTTTGGGAAATCCCATATATGCTCCCTTCTTTCAACTGCAAATGCCCTTTGAACTGCATCCACTTTTTTTCTATTATAACTTTTTTGTCGAAATTTTAAAACTAAAGCGACAAGACTCTGTTTTTTCACACTGCATACCATATCTCTAAGCTTCTTAGGGGCTAGATCCTTCGCTACATTATTTAGACACGAGGAAATGAGAATAGAAAAAGCCCTTCCTTATTTCTCTCTAAAGAAGGGCCTTTCACCGAAAGGTAACAATATGTCTTATCCTAAATTCGAAATCATTTTTTCAGTTTCAAAAGATTGAATCACACTATTTGTTTGCTCTTCAAATTTCTCATGTAACAGTTTTAACGCTAATTCTGTTCTATATATTTCTTGGCGGATAAAATGTAATTCCTTTTTATCGCACGTATCCTTTTCGCTCATTTCAATTTGCTGATACTTCTCTAGATGCGCTTGTAACTTTAACAACTCATCCATCGTTTCCAATTGCTCTCCTACCAACTTATCAAAATCGTTCATTACTTACCCCCTTTTGGACTTATTTATCAGTTATTATTCCTCATTACATATTTCTAATCTTTAACTTCCTTCTCCTTTGACTACATTTGTTGACTTATTAGAAGTTATGTCGTTCACTTTCTTTTCATTACCATGGCCCAAGCACAAAGAAAACACTTCTCTTGAGTTAGAGAAGTGTTTTTCTTTCATTACTGATTTGAACTAGAAGATTGTGATTGTTTTGCAGCTGATTTTGCATTTTGTTTTTGTACAGCATGCACATCTGTTTCAGTTGCAAATTCTGTACCATAACTAGCGTTTGCACTTTGTGCACCAGAAGCTTGCGCTTTCTTTGCTTCTGATTGTGCGTTTGCTTGTTTTACTGCTTGTACATTTGTTTCAGTCGCAAACTCTGTACCATAACTAGCATTTGTACTTTGAATGCTAGCACCAGAAGTTGCTTTGTTATAACCTTGTTGTTTTTTACTCATCTTTCTCACCTCCACAACCAATAATGTAACCAATTCCTTTAGAAGCTATCCGTCATTTTCTTTTGAAAAAATTTTGTATATATCTCTCATCACCCATTCAAACTATAGAAAATGGAGGTGGAAATATGTATATAGGACGCGATATGACTGAACTAACGATGATTTCAAAAAATGAATGGAAAGAAGATGAATTAGCTTATTTTCATCATTCATTACAACAGATTTTGCCTTATTTAAATGCAGAGGGTCAAAGTATTTACAAAGAAATTGTAATAGAAATTGAATCAAGAGGTGGCTTACAAGAAGGTGAAGCTAATTGGACTCATGGGACAAGAATTTCTTATGATTAAAAAAGTGTTCCCAATCTAGGGAACACTTTTTTACTTATTGCATCGTAATTTTCTCAACGCAATTCTCATAAATCGTACGATGCGATTTCGAGAAAGGTAACTGCTCAAATGCTTCTTTCGATACAAATTTCAATGTATCTGTTTCAACAATATAACCGGTTACTTTTCCGTAAAATACAAATATGTCCCAAGTACGATGTGTAAACGTATGTTGCACATTCATTGCGTATTCTTCAATAGAAATCGAGAGCTCAAATTTTTCTTTCATATAATCTGTAAGCTGCTCTTTCTGGTTCCGAATCCCTTCGCCAAGTTCAGCATTTGGAAACTCCCACATGTTAGCTAATAACCCGGTACTTGGACGTTTATTAATGACGTAACGACCATCTTCCGTTTGAAGTACCCCTGCAACGATCGGTACCATTGTCGGAGCCTTAGCTTTACTTTTTACTGGTAACTCCTTTTGAACACCTTCAGCGTATCCTCGGCAATGCTCACGTACTGGACAAAGTAAGCAAGATGGATTTTTTGGAATACAAATTAGTGCACCTAATTCCATCAAACCTTGATTAAAATAAGATGGATTTTCAGCCGAAATAATTTCACGTACAATCTCTTCAAACACTTTTCTAGTTTTCGGTTTTGCAATGTCATCCCATACTGATAAAATACGGGATAATACACGCATAACATTTCCGTCAACTGCCGGCTCTGGTATACCATATGCGATACTTAAAATAGCACCTTTTGTATAGGGTCCGACTCCTTTTAATTTTTCGATTTTCTTTACATCATTCGGTACAATCCCGCCGTATACTTCTTTTACTTCTTTTACGGCCGCATGTAAATTTCGTGCTCTAGAATAATACCCTAAACCTTCCCACGCTTTTAACACTTCTTCATCATCTGCATTTGCTAAAGCTTCTAGAGTAGGAAACTTCCCCATAAAATTCGCGTAATATGGTTTTACAGCTTCTACCCTTGTTTGCTGCAACATAATTTCTGAAACCCAGACGCGGTATGGATCTTTATTTTTACGCCACGGTAAGTCGCGTTGCTCTTTTTCAAACCAACCAATTAAATCATTTTGAAACTGCTCTATGTTAAAATTATTTAATATTTCAAGTGTCAAACTTGATCCCCCTCATTTTTTTGCATATAAGTACTATTATAAAGATTTTAGGAAAAAATTTAAGTAAGATGACATAGGAAATAGAAGGCAAAGGACTTGAGGTATCGAATAAAAAGAGTTACATTAATAAAAAAACGGAGGTGTATTTCTATGGACACAGCCACTCACCTTGTTATGGGCGTTACTCTAGGCAGTTTGGCAACGTTAGATCCAGCCATAGCACAAAGTGATATTGGACCACAAGCAGTTATGCTTGCTACAATTGCCGGTTCCAATATTCCTGACATCGATACAGTTTTAAAATTGCGTAATAACGCTAAATATATAAGAAACCATCGCGGGATTACTCATTCCATTCCTGCAGTGATTCTTTGGTCATTCCTTATAAGTGGCATCTCTTTCGCCTTCTTTTTAGACGCCCCATATTTGCACCTACTACTTTGGTCATTTATTGCCGTCTTTCTTCATGTCTTTGTAGATATTTTTAATGCCTACGGTACACAGGCATTACGACCCTTCACAAAAAAATGGGTAGCGCTCGGTATCATTAATACATTCGATACCGTCATTTTCTTTATTCATCTACTCGCTATTGCATGTATGCTCGTCGGTTCCCATAAAGGTTATACTGCCTTAGCAGCATATATATTGATGATCGTTTACTATATCGGACGAATTATGATGCATCGAAACATACGTAGCGTCGTATATAAACGTTTCAATAACGTTGAGAAGATAATCATTTCCCCTTCTTACAGATTTTATCATTATCATTTAGCAATCGTTACAACTGATTATTACTACGTTGCTAGATGGCATCGTGGTAACATCATGGTCTATGATAAATTCGACCGGGTACCGTTCCCAGATAACGCTATTATGCGCGCAGCGAAACAAGATGAAAACATCTCAGCATTTCTATCTTTTTCCCCTGTATATCGCTGGGACGTTTTCGATTATGATCATTATTACGAAGTTCGATTCATTGATTTGCGATATCGCAGTAAAGACTATTATCCATTCGTTGCAATCGTTCAACTCGATCATAATTTAAATATTATTAGTTCCTATACAGGATGGATTTTTAGTGAAGAAAAACTTCGAAAAAAGCTGGAGTTACTTCCACATTAAAAAAAGCGACTTAAGTCGCTTTTTTTAATGTTTCAAATGATCTTCTTGATTGATTAAATGACTATATTTCGGATTATTTGTACGCATTTCATGAAGGCGACCTCCATGATTATTAATCCATGTTCGTACCACTTGTTCAGTCATTTCATCACCTTGATAACGACCTGATTTAGCATAAGTTGTTTGAAAATCTTCCCACAATAATTCAACCCACGCACGAGCTTGTGCGTAAGAAAGTTTGTCATTTTTGTCTAATAATTCTTTTGTTAATGTTTCGTGAATATCATTCATGTTCTATTCTCCTTTTACCTATTTATTCCCTTAATTTCTAAAGGATAGTTTCTTCTATTTTGCACATTCTATAAGTGATACTTCTTAAATAGGTATCAACTGATGATGAGGAGGGCGTTCGCAATGGGTAAACAAGCCGAATTTTGGTCTGAGTCAAAAAACAACAGCAAAATCGACGGTCAACCGAAAGCGAAATCACGCTTCGCTTCGAAACGACCTAACGGCACAATTAACACGCACCCACAAGAACGTATGCGTGCTGCAAATCAGCAGGAAGAGTAGTACAAATTAAATTAACTTCCTACACGAGGTGATAAAGATGAGCTACCGTGATCGCTTAGATAGTCGTTCTGAATTATTTAACCATACGTGGACTCGTCCGAAACATGCGAAAGCGCAAGTTAACGGACAGACGCAACAAACCCAGTCTCTCATTATACTGGCGAATGAATGTAAAAAACGCCAATTTTAGAATCTCCTATCTCCTGTAACGCCTACCAAAGATGAAAACCAGAGAGATATTCGCTCTCTGGTTTTTATTTTTCTTGCAGTAAGGAAATCGGTATTCCAATCTCTTCATTATCATTTTGCTTATGTCCCCAAGCAAATACCCCATTGAAATACGTAATTTTAAATAATATACCAGGTTCTTCTACTAATTCATATGTCTCACCAATATGGAATTTATTTATGTCAGTCATATAAGCGCGAGCCATTGCCATCTTTCTCATTAATACATCGAACTCATTTACAATTCCAAGCTGCTCTGCCTTTATTGCTTGCTCTTTCAAAACCCCAATTTCTTCCCTTAGCTCATGTGGTGTCATCTCACTGTAGCGCTTTGGCATATTCATCTTATTCCCCTCATCCCTCTTCGCGTTTCATCTGCAAATATATCTCTATCTCATCAATAGAGAATCCTTTGCGATATAACGCTTGTTTCATCTTATTTTCGAATGTCCATCCATCATACTTCTTATATTTCTCATAATATTTATTCCCATGATAGTGTAACGCTTCTTGTTGCTGTTCGTCATCTTTTTCGTCTTTCAATTCTTCCAAACAAATTTGAATCACATCTCTAGAATATCCTTTACGAACGAGCATTTCGTCTAATTTTAGCTTCATTTGTAAAAAGGAATGCTTTTGATAAGACCTTTTCTTCTTTTCTATAAGAATTAAAGCATTCTCAATTTGCTTTTCCTTCGGATATTCTTGTAAACTATGCGTAATAATTAGATCCTGAACACCTTTATTTAACAACTCTCTTTTAATAACAGTGGGACCTTTTCGATTCACATTACTTTGCGTTCTCGTATATAAAACAGCGTACTCTTTATCATTAATATATCGGTCATGTAATAATTTCGAAACGACTTCAGAGATGATGGCCTGTCCCACTTCTTTTTTTCGTAAAAAATCTTCTATTTCTTGTTTCGTTCTCATTTGATAGGATAAATAGGAGACTGCTTGTAAATATGCTTTTTGTACCTCTTCATTGTACAAAATATTTCCTAACGCTATTTCATCAATTTCTAAGCCCTTTTGTAATCCGTGTTTTATTAAGATTACTTCATTCACACTAAACCCGTACTCTTCACCTTGACCTTTACCTTTATCAATATAAATATTAAACCGTTCTTTCGATCGTTTTTGCACTTCTATTTTTGTAATGACAGCCATACTCTCACCTCTCTATTATTTTAACATAGTCAAGGAACGTTTTTGCTTTTCAAGAATATATATAATGAGGAGGAAATAATTGTGAGAATCGCAATTTCTGGTGGTACCGGCTTTATCGGTAAATACCTTTCTACTTTTTTTATTCAAAAAGGATATAATGTTTACATTCTTACTCGAAACAAAACTATTGAAACTTCCCACCCTAACCTTCAATACGTACAATGGACACCAGATTTACAAACATTCCCCCTCTCTTCTATTGATGTAGTTATTAATCTAGCTGGAGAGTCTATTAATAGTAGATGGACAAAGAAACAAAAAGACTCCATTTTAAACAGTAGAATTCAAACAACAAAAGGACTCATTAAACAATTGCAAAAACTAAATACAAAACCACACACATTTATTAACGCAAGTGCTATTGGCTACTATGGAACGTCTGAAACTGAGTCTTTTACAGAACAGCATGAGATTCCTGGAAATGACTTTTTAGCAAATACAGTATATTCATGGGAACAAGAAGCATCTAAAGCTCGTTCTCTCGGAATGCGAACAATCTATGCTAGACTCGGAGTTGTATTAGGCGCAGACGGAGGAGCTCTTCCCAAAATGCTACTCCCTTATCAATTCTATATCGGAGGTACAATTGGATCTGGAAACCAATGGTTATCATGGATTCATATAGACGATGTCGTTCGCCTGATTGATTTCATCATACACAAAGAAGAAATTGATGGACCTTTTAACATTACAGCTCCCCTACCTATAAGAATGAAGGAATTTGGAGAAGCCATTGCAACTATAATGAAAAAACCTCATTGGTTACCTGTCCCTTCATTTATGCTTAACACTTTATTGGGTGAGATGAGTATACTTGTACTAGAAGGACAACACGTATTACCTAGTAAGGCAATTACACACGGGTATCAATACACATTTCCAACAATAGACCATGCATTACAAAATATATTTTCGCATACAATGTAGTACTTCTAAAATACAGTTTTACAGGGGCCCCTTTCAAAACTTTCATTTTCTAGAATCCGGAGCATTATTACACAAATAATCTTTCAGTTACTTTTCCTTAAATTCCATTAATATTGTAAAGTAACAGAAATGAGGTACCTATGAAAATATTGCTCAAACAAGCCATTGTCTATCCTATTACATCCCAAAAATTTCAAGGGGATGTACTCGTTATAGGAGAAAAAATTGCCGAGGTCAAGCCTTCCATTCAACCTACCCAAGATATGACAGTTATAGACGCTCGTGCTCTTCATCTTTTACCTGGATTTATTGATGTTCATACTCATCTTGGTCTCTATGATGAAGGTACTGGTTGGGCTGGCAATGATGCAAATGAAACATCTGAAGTTTCAACACCACATATCCGTTCCTTAGACGGGATCCACCCTTTTGATATTGCATTTCAAGATGCTGTACAAAACGGAATCACAACTGTTCACGTTATGCCAGGAAGTCAAAATATTATCGGTGGTACTACTTGTGTAATAAAAACAGCTGGAACTTGTATTGATCATATGATTATTCAAGAACCTGCCGGCTTAAAGATTGCCTTTGGAGAAAATCCTAAAAAGGTCCATAGTAATGGAACAAAAGAATCCATTACACGTATGGGAATTATGGGATTACTTCGGGAATCATTCTATGAAGCACAGCACTACGGGCATGAAGCTGATTTTCGAATGCTACCTATCTTAAAAGCATTACGCCGCGAAATACCTGTACGTATCCACGCTCACCGAGCAGATGATATTAGTTCAGCTCTACGCTTTGCAACAGAATTCAACCTTGATTTACGCATTGAACATTGTACAGAAGGACACTTTATTGTTGAAGAGCTTTCAAAACACAATTTGAAGGTTTCAGTTGGCCCCACTCTTACACGCCGTTCTAAAATCGAACTTAAAAACAAAACATGGGATACTTACCATATATTATCGAAAAATGGAGTGGAAGTTTCTATAACAACAGATCACCCTTATACACCAATTCAATATTTAAATGTTTGTGCTGCTGTCGCAGTAAGAGAAGGATTAGACGAAAAAACTGCACTAGAAGGAATCACTATATTTCCAGCACGAAATTTACGTTTAGAGGATAGAATTGGCAGCATTGAGGTTGGAAAAGACGCTGATCTCGTGTTATGGACTCATCATCCTTTCCATTATTTAGCCAAGCCTGTACTAACCATGATTGATGGAAAAATAATTTACAAAAAAAATAAAAAAAACTAGTTTATTTTTTTGACTAGATAAAGTATTATACGATTATAAACTGAATGAAACCATAATCAATTTGTGTCGTGATTATCATTTTCAAATTGATGAATGGGGAAGGCAAATGGTGCGCCACCAGCGTTAGAAACTGGTTCTAGTGGGTTCGATTCCCACCCCGAAATTTTTTAAAGATTGATATAAAAATTTCGAGGGTGGGGTGCTTTTTCGTCATGCTACCCTCGTGTGAGGAGGAGTTAGTATGTTGAAAAAACGCGACTTACACGACAGCCACGTTCTATACGAGTTAATGGTGGATCCAGCTGTCTTCCCTTTTGTGCGTCAAAAGGCTTATTCTTATGAGGAATATTTATTTTTAACGAAACAAACGATTGAAGCTGAAGAGCGTGGGGAATTAATTTCACGCACAATTTTAGATGAATGGGGTAACCCTATCGGAACAATTACTTTATTTGATGTGCAAGAAAAAGCCGGATTTCTTGGAACATGGCTTGGCAAACCCTATCATGGAAAAGGCTATAATAAATTGGCGAAAGATTCATTTTTTAGTGAACTTTTCTATGAATTAGATATTGAAACAATTTTTATGCGTATTCGCAAAATAAATATTCGTTCTATTAAAGCTGCCGAAAAACTACAATATGTAAATCTAGCAAACGAAACAAGAAAAGCCGTTTATGATGAAATTAACGCAAATGAAGAAGTATATAACTTATATGAAATTCCAAAAGATCAATATACACTTGCTACAATGCGAGATACAACGTTCCAAGATGCTCACCAATTAAAAGAAGCATAATCTAAATTTTTAGAAAAAATAATTAATCATTAACATTTTGCCATATACGTATATCACCCCATGTCTTTGGAAACGATAGATAGTGACTTTAGGACACGAGGTGATTTGTAATGGATAAAAAGAAACGTGACAAAGCAAAAAACACATTATCTAGTACACAAGAGGTTCTCTACCAACGAGAATTTCGCAAAGCAGATCGCGCAGCGGGTTATCGCTCGAAAAGTATTTAAAGTGAGAATGAATAATTAGAAGTTTTCCCCCCTAATTATTCATTCTCATTACATATTTTTTCTACGTGATAGAATAGACAAAAAAGGTTCCTTATAAATGAGGAACCTTTTTTGTGTGGATAACGTTATCCACACAATATATAGAATTGTGCATAAATTCCGCAAACCCTTCACAAGTTTATATATTGTAACGCATAGTAAATGTTAGAATTGTGGATATTTTTCTAAAAATTGTGGACAATGTGGATATAGTTGTTAATATTTCGACTTTACTGTTTAATGAAAGCGTAATCTTCATGTGGATAAGTTAATACTTTATCGTATAAAACAACAAAGAACCCTCTTTAAACATATAAAAGAGGGTTTCATATTAAGTAAATAATTGTGCAAGAGCAGGTGATTTAATAGGTATATGATTCGGTTCTACATGATTTTCTGCCAAAATTGTATCCACAATATGACCAGCTGGCTCCGGACGATAAATGCTTTTCATCGCTTCTTTCATTTGAAGAAGCTTCATATCATCTTGTAATAATGCCTCTGTCTTTGCAAAAACCTCACTATCATCACGAATGACAACTGCAGCTCCTTTTCTTTCAAAGTACATCGCATTTTCATTTTCTTGTCCTGGAACAGGCTTATATAAAATGACAGGTACTTGCAATGCTGCCGCTTCACTTAACGTAATACCGCCTGGCTTCGTAATCATACAAGAAGTAACACGGAATAATTCATCAATATTTTCAACATAACCAAATACTTTTAATGCATCAGGATTCTTTTCCTGTAACCCTAATAAATCCTGTTTTAACGCTTCATTTTTCCCACAAACGACAACTACTTGTAAATCAGGTACTGACATAAAGGATTGGCATAGTTCTTTTACACTTCCTAATACCCCATGAGCACCTGCTACAATTAGTAAAATCTTTTTATTCTTACATAACTGATATTTATTATATATAATGTCTGAATTGATCTTTAGTTCAAAACTACTACGAATCGGAATTCCAGTTTCAACAATTTGCTCCGCAGGCACACCGATATCAACCATAACTTTTTTCACGTGATCAGTTGCTACAAAATAACGATCTACTTCCCGATGAATCCATATTTTGTGCACACAAAAATCCGTTAATACGTTATACACAGGAATTGAAATACCTGTTTGCTTTTTCAACTCTGGCACAGCTATGATCGGAAAAGTATTAATAACAATATCCGGTTTCTCTGCTTGTAAAAGTAATTTCAAACGTTTTCTTCCAAAATTCGCATACCAAGATGCTATTTTTTTATCATAAATTTTTTCTACGCCGTAATAAAACAAGCGGTATAATTCTTTTCCTATTGTATAACTTTTCAAATATAAATATTTTGTAATATCGGTTATAACTGGATGTGATTCTCCGAACAAATCACATACAATTACATCTTCAATTCCTTTTTGGCGAAATGTTTGTTCTAATGTTTTCGCTACTTGCACATGACCATTACCGTAATGTGCAGTTAATATTAAAACCTTGGGGTTTTTTATCAAACAAATCCACTCCTAGCTTATTGTTTCTCCATATTGCATATACGACAATAGGAAAAACATTTTCCTTAAAAATTACATAAACAGATTCTAATACTTCTCTTTCAGCTATGTACCTGTCGTGGATATGCAAAGCATATAAGATTGACCCCTTAATCCTATCTGTGCTCATATCTTTACATTATACTTTCCTATAAGAGCTTTCGCAATAACTTACAAATGTTCTCTATTCCATGATACTCACTCTTTTACTTCTTAATTCTTTTTACTATTTTGATTTCCCTTTACAATTATGTAAATTTCTCCACTTATTCCTTACAAAAATATGGATATTCTATTTTCAGTATACTCTTTTCCATATACATACTCTAGGTTTTATTGTGAAGAAAGCAAAAAGCCTAACCCAATATTTGGATTAGACTGCTTGTAAAATATGTCTTGCTTGTTCTACATTTTTTTCAGTAGGTGGTTCTACATTCGCAAGTGGATACTTATGTCCAAGTGCCTCCCATTTATATACACCAAGCTTATGGTACGGTAGCACTTCGACTTTCTGAACATTAGACAGACTTTGAATAAAGCTAGATAATTTTTGTAGATCCTCTTCATTATCCGTAATACCAGGAACTAATACGTGTCGTACCCAAATCGGTTTATTTTTATCCGATAAATAACGAGCAAATTGTAAAATATGTTCATTTGGTTTTCCTGTTAATTTACGATGTTTCTTTGAATCAATATGTTTCAAATCCAATAAAACTAAATCTGTGTAATCCATTAAAATATCTAGCTTATTTTGGAATTCTGGTTCTTCAGAATAACAACCACCCGAAGAGTCAATTGTTGTATGAATTCCAGCTTCCTTACATTTCTTAAATAATTCAATTAAGAAATCTAGCTGTAGTAATGGTTCTCCACCACTAACTGTTATACCGCCTCCAGAAGCTTCAATAAACGGAAGGTAACATGTCACATCCTGCATTACTTCTTCAACTGTTATTTCGTTTCCTTTACCAATCTCCCACGTATCAGCATTATGACAATATTGACAACGTAATAAACACCCTTGTGTAAATATGACATAACGAATTCCTGGGCCATCGACAGTACCACAAGACTCTACAGAATGAATTCTTCCTTTTACCATGTTACTTCCTCCTTTATTGAAGCAGCCTCCCTCTGCTATTTATATAAAGCAGAGGGACACTTTTTCACTTACATACTTTCATGCATTGTGCGGTTAATTACATCGATTTGTTGTTCACGAGTTAATTTAATAAAGTTTACAGCGTAACCAGATACGCGAATTGTTAATTGTGGATATTTTTCAGGATGTTCCATTGCATCCATTAATGTTTCACGATTAAATACGTTAATATTTAAGTGATGACCTTCTTTTACTGCATAACCATCAAGCATTGATACTAAGTTACGTACTTGTACATCATCTTCTTTACCAAGTGCTTTTGGAATAATAGAGAATGTATTAGAAATACCATCTTGTGCATCTTCATATGGTAATTTAGCTACAGATAATAATGAAGCTAATGCACCTTTTGTATCACGGCCATGCATTGGGTTCGCACCTGGTGCAAATGGTTCTCCAGTACGGCGACCATCTGGAGTGTTACCAGTTTTCTTACCGTATACAACGTTAGATGTGATTGTTAAGATCGACATTGTATGAACAGAATTTCTGTATGTTTTATGTTTACGAAGTTTATTCATAAATGTTTTTACAAGATTTACAGCGATTTCATCTACACGATCATCATTGTTACCGTATTTAGGGAAATCTCCTTCGATTTCAAAGTCAACTGCAATTCCGTTTTCATCACGAATTGGTTTTACTTTTGCGTGTTTAATTGCACTTAAAGAGTCTGCTACTACAGATAGACCCGCGATACCTGTTGCCATTGTACGAAGAACATTTGTATCATGAAGTGCCATTTCAATACGTTCGTAGCTATATTTATCGTGCATGTAATGAATAACATTTAATGTGTTTAAGTATAGACCTGCTAACCATTCCATTGTCATATCAAACTTATGCATAACTTCTTCATAATCTAATACTTCAGAAGTAATTGGTGCGTACTCAGGACCAACTTGTGCTTTAGATTTTTCATCTTTACCACCGTTAATCGCATATAATAATGCTTTTGCTAAGTTTGCACGTGCGCCGAAGAACTGCATTTGTTTACCAATTCTCATTGCAGATACACAACAAGCAATTCCGTAATCATCGCCGTAGTCAGCACGCATAATGTCATCATTTTCATATTGAATTGCTGATGTTTTAATAGACATTTTCGCACAGTAGTTTTTAAAGTTCTGTGGTAATTGTTTAGACCAAAGAACTGTTAAGTTTGGCTCTGGAGCTGGTCCTAAATTATCTAATGTATGCAAGAAACGGAATGAGTTCTTTGTTACTAATGGACGACCATCTAATGCCATACCACCGATAGACTCAGTTACCCAAGTTGGGTCACCAGAGAATAATTCATTATAATCAGGTGTTCTTGCAAATTTCACAAGACGTAATTTCATAATGAAGTGATCCACAATTTCTTGTACTTCTTCTTCTGTTAAAGTACCATTTGCTAAATCTCTTTCAATATAAATATCTAAGAATGTAGAAGTACGTCCAAGACTCATCGCAGCTCCGTTTTGCTCTTTAATTGCTGCAAGATATGCGAAGTATAACCATTGGAATGCTTCTTGCGCGTTTGTTGCAGGCTTAGAAATATCAAAGCCATGAGAAGCAGCCATTTGTTTTAACTCTTGAAGGGCACGCATTTGCTCAGATAACTCTTCGCGTAAACGCATTGTATCTTCGCTCATTACACCGCCAGTTAAATTCAAATCAGCTTTTTTCACTTCAATTAAATGATCAATACCATATAATGCTACGCGTCGGTAGTCACCGATAATACGTCCACGTCCGTATGCATCTGGAAGACCAGTAATTACACCTGATCTACGAGCCGCTTTCATTTCTGGTGTGTATGCATCAAATACACCTTGATTATGCGTTTTTCTCCAATCCCTGAAAATACGACTAAGTTCTTTATCCATTTCGTATCCATAAGATTCACAAGCTTGTTCCGCCATACGAATACCACCATATGGTTGTAAAGAACGTTTAAATGGTTTTTCAGTTTGGAAACCGACTACTTTTTCAATATCTTTATTTAAATATCCTGGTTCATGTGATGTAATAGAAGAAACAATTTTTGTATCCATATCAAGAACGCCACCGTTTTCACGTTCTTTCGTTGTTAAATCCATTACTTGATCCCAAAGTTGTTTCGTTGCTTCAGTTGCTCCCGCTAAGAAAGATTCATCTCCTTCGAAAACGTTTACATTATTTAAAATGAAATCGCGAACATCAATCTCTGCTTTCCATTTTTCACCTTTAAAGTTTTCCCATGCGTTTTTAACATTTTCTAATACTTGAGTCATCCTAATCTCCTCCATTTTTGATTAGTACAGGACTAAGATTTTTTATATAACAGCTTACACACTTAGAATACTACTTTTTGGCGAAAGTGAACGAAATAGTTGTGACATGTTTGTGAAATGTTGAGCAATATACTATATGCATAGTGTTAACTTCACTTAAAAGTCTTTATAATTAACCCTTTCCTTAATTGTATTTTTTTGGTATCCTTATATACGAGTCCTATTTTGTAATACAAGAACAATACCCATTGTAGAGCTGTAATACTCTTATCTCCTAATCTGTTATAGTTTTTATAACAGAACAAAAAAGTGTACATATGTTGTACACTTTTTTTGTTACTACTCTAAAACATCTCTTTTTCTATTCCCATCATAGAATCCACCACGACTACCCTCTAATACAATTAATTGCTCGAATCCTTCTATATGATCACCTATAATTCGCAAGACAGCTGGAGGGTGACCTATTTTTGCAAAATGTTCACTGGGACGAATACGGTTCATCTTATCAACCTCTACACGACTTACACATGCAATCTCGAATCCCGACAGAATAGCTTTCACTTGAGCTACACAAGGTGAAAGTAAAGATCTATATCCGATTTCTTTCAAACACTTACTACTAAACGCATTCGGTACAGCGATAAGAGAGCCTACTCCTAGATCTTTTCTATCACAAGCTAAATTTAATGCATATTTAAATGCAGTTACAAGATGAAGCGGTACTCTTAAATCTAAATAATGATTTAGATCATTTAAGGCGACATCCATTCCATCTGCAATAGCTTTTGCGAAAGGATATAATTCCCTAGCTGGAATAACAAAGTCACCGTCTATAAATAATACAATTTCCCCTTTTGCAAAATAAGTTCCAAGTGAACGCCCCACATCATTTCCAAGTGCTTCTTTATATACAATTGTTGTTGCTCCCTTGTCTTTTGCAATCGTTGCTGTTCGATCAGACGAACCATTTACAACAACGATAATTTCAAAAGGTTCAATTTTGCGGAGCTCTTCTATAACGTTTCCAATTGTTTTCTCTTCATCTTGTACAGGAATAATGACCGATAATTGCTTTCCTTTATACAACTTAGATGTGACGCCCCATCCTTGATAAAAATCTTCGAAACTTAAAGTGTGATAAACACTCTCTCTTTTCCTATTTCCATCATAATACCCTCCGCGCTCATCACTGCCCGCTATTCGCTCCGCTACAGCTTCTATATGGTCACCTATCATCCGTTTTTCAGATTGAGAAAGACCCGTGCCATACGCAGCATGCTCGGTTGGCCGAAATTTATTTGGCGTAATAACATCTATTGCACAATGACGACTAATTCTCCATTTGCTTTGTGCTAAGCGTAAATGAGCTACAATAGGATTTACAAAACATTCATATCCAATGCTTTGAACAACTTCTTTCGTCAACGCATGAGGTACAGATAATAAAGAATCAATTTTTAACTCTTCACGCTCTAACATTGCATTTAATATTTGGCGCCATACTGTCACGGAGTGCGGTTTTTGTTTCTTTAAAAATAGTGCGTCCAAATTATTTAAAACGATGTCGGCCTGATCATGTAAAATTGGATTCAGGAATAATTGTAATTTTGAAGTTTGAATAGCAAAATCTCCATCTATAAATAGTAGTACATCACCTATCGCTTGTTTTGCGCCGACTGCACGTCCAACATCGTTCCCGAGTAGCTCTGTATACTCAATTACTTTACACCCTAAACGACTGGCAATCTCTTCTGTACCATCGTTACAACCGTTTGCTACTACAATAATCTCTAATGGATTTAATCCTTTTACCGATTGAATAACGTCTGAAATCGTATCCGCTTCATTACATACAGGTATAATAATTGATAGCGACTTAGCCATTCTTTTCTTCACGAAACCATTTAATAGTTTCTTTCAATCCTTGTTCCCACGTTACTGTCGCTTGAAACTGCACAAGTTCTTTTAATTTCGTTACATCTGGTCTTCTATTTGGAATTTCTTCAAAGCCATGTGGGTATACCTCTTCGAAAGGAACTTGGACAATCTTTGAAGAAGATTTCGTTAGCTCTTTAATTACTTCTGCTACTTCTTTTATACTCTTTTCGTTCTCAGAACCTATATTAATAATCTCACCATTTACCTTCTCATCCATTGCTCGAATCGTTGCCTCTACCGCATCACTTACATACGTAAAGCAACGTGTCTGCTTTCCATCTCCATATACGAGAATGTCTTCTCCTTGCAGAGCCGCACTGATAAATCGTGGGATTACCCCTGCATACGGACCATCTTTCGCTCTTGGACCATAAATATTAAAATAACGAACAATCGTTACAGGTAAACCTTCTAAAGCGTATCCTAAACATAATGTTTCTTCTAATGTTTTACAAATTGCATAACTCCAACGTATTTTAGAAGTCGCCCCGTATAATCGATCCCCCTCTTCAGAGAAGGGTGGCTTTGCTTTACCATATACTTCTGAGGTAGACGCAAAGACTACTTTCTTCTTTTCTTTTAGCGCTGCTTGTAAAATGTTTCTCGTTCCATCAAAATTCGTTTCAATCAGCTCTATACTCTTTTCCATTGTCGTTTTCACACCTAAAATTGCTGCTAAATGAAACACTACATCATGTTGATTTACTAATTCATAAATTGAGCTTTTATCTAAAACGCTTATTGGAATAACCCGAATTTCTTTCATTAACTCATCATGATATTTATTTTTTCCTTTATAGAAGTTATCAACGATTGTGACCCCATAACCTCTTTTCACCAATTCTTCAGCTAAATGCGATCCAATGAATCCTGCTCCACCTGTAATTAAACATTTCTTACTCATACACTCACCTTCTTTACAATTCCACGTGTATCTATTACTCGCTTCATTCCTTTAAAAAGCTTCCAATCGATATTAGAGTGATCAGTTAAAATTAAAATACAACCCGCTTGTTTCATGACTTGTTCATCCAAAGAAACAGATTGGTACATCTTATCTCCAAATTTTGCAGAAGAAATATATGGATCATGATATTCTATCTCATATCCTTCTTCTATTAACAATTCAATAATTGGCAACGCTGGTGATTCTCTTAAGTCATTTACATCTTTCTTATACGCAATTCCTACAATTAAAACTGATGCAGGTGATTGCACCATGCCTTTTACTTTCCGAACTATTTTCTCTGGCATTTCTTCATTAATTACATGTGCCGCCTCAATTAATTGACTAATTGCTCCATTCTTTTTTATTCTCCATTGAAAATATAAAGGGTCTACTGGAATGCAGTGTCCCCCTATCCCTGGCCCTGGCCAATACGGGGTAAATCCAAATGGTTTTGTAGATGCAGCTTCAAGCGCCTCGTAAAAATCAATTCCTAAACTTTCACATAGTGTGTTTAACTCATTTACTAATGAAATATTGACTAGACGCTGAATATTTTCAAATAACTTACACATTTCCGCTACTTTCGGAGAACTAACTGGAACAACTACATCAAATATAGTGCTATATAACTCCTGTACTTTTTGTTTACACTTTTCTGTTTGTCCACTAATAACTTTTGGAATCGTTTGAACGGAATAGTGACTATTAGCCGGATCAATTCTCTCAGGGGAATATCCGATATAGAAATCTTCTCCTACCTTTTTTCCTGTTTGAGAAATAATCGGAATGATAACTTCCTCGAGCGTACCTGGATATGTGGAGCTTTCAAAAATGAAGGTTTGTCCTTTTTGAAGGTGTTGTTGTATATAATGAGAAGCTGAAATGAGGGCACTTAAGTCTGGTTCTCTTTTTTCATTAATTGGAGTCGGAACAGTGACAATAACATAATCACTATTTTGAAAATCAGCAATACCTTGATCCGGTGTATTTACTATTAATTTTTTTTTATCCAATAAACTTTGTAACAATTTAGAAGAAACATCTGGAATATAACTTTCTCCTTTTATAATTGATTCTATTTTTCTAGTATCTTTATCTAATCCAATTACTGTATGTCCTCTCTCTGCAAAATGAACTGCTAAAGGAAGGCCAACATACCCTAATCCGATAATAGCAACTGTACTACTAACATTCATCTGTATTCTCTTCTTCCTTTCTCAATTGTTGAATTATATTTCTATCCCGCTCTCCATCTGTAAAACTCCCGCGTTCATCTGTGGATTGCAATAAATATGCAATTGCCTCAAGTTGGTCACCGAAAATACGGTCAAATGCTGGAATACGTCCATTTACAAATCCATGTTGCTCTGGGCGTACACGATTTGTTTTTATAACATCTACAAACTCTACCGCTGTAATAGAGAATCCCTCCAAAATAGCTTTCATTTGAGCTAGTGGCGGAATGATAAGAGAATCATATCCTATTTTCTCTATTACCTTTTTATGCATAGCATGTGGTACTGCCGTTAATGAGTTATTCCATAAATCTGGTCGTTTCGCTACCAAATTCACTAAATATTTTCCCATGCTAATTGGATCTGCCGGATGAAACATATCTAATAAACACTGTAAATCATTTAATGCCACATCATGCCCATCTTCAATCGCATGTAAAAATGGAATTAATTTTTTTCCCGGAATAACAAAATCACCGTCGACAAATAAACAAATATCGGCCGTGGCATGCATAGCTCCTATCGCTCGGGCCACATTATGTCCGAGTGCTTCCTCAAATTCAATAACGATAACATGCTCTAACTTTGCTTGTTTAATTGTCTCCATATCAGCTCCATTCGCAACCACTATAATTTCATCTACACCTGCTTTTTTTACTTCTTGTATAACAGATCTTATAGTCATTTTTTCTTCTGATACAGGGATAATAGCACTATATTTTGCTTTTTTCTTTTGTAATACAACTGGTTTATACTTTCCTACAAACTCTCTATCCCTAGTTCCTTCCGAAAAACCACCACGCTTACCATAGGTTTCGATTACGTATTGCAAAGCACGTAAATGATCTCCCATAATACGACTAGTCGCTTTCGGATAAGGCGAACCGGGAGATGTACCAGTATGAACAGGACGCACTTTATTTGTATGAATAACATCGACCGAAGCCATATCGACAATATCTACTCCTCTAGACATCGCCATTGCTTGAAACAGTGCGGGATCGGCTAAATTCCACCAACCAAATTTCTGAATAACTTCTCTACTTATTGCATGTGGAATTGCGATTAAAGAACCAACAACAAGCTCTTTTTTATCCAAATAACGATTCAACATAAACTTTCCAACTGTCGTATAATGCGGCCTCATCTTTAAATAAACGGACCATGTTAAATTATTCACAACAATTTGGTGACCTTGCTGAATTCCTTTTATGAAACGTTGCAATTCTTTATTATCAATAACGATGTCACCGTCTAAAAATAAAACAATGTCACCCTTCGCTTCTCTTGCTCCAATCGCCCGTCCAACATCATTGCCAAGAGAATATTTATAATAAATTACTCGGCAATGGTGTTGTAACGCTATTTCTTTTGTCCCATCTGTCGATCCATTATCTACTACAATAATTTCATAAGGTTTCAATTTCTCTACTTCTACTAAAACTTGTGATACAGTACTTGCTTCATTATGCACTGGAATAACAACTGATACTCTCATACTTGTATCACGCTTACCCTTCCAAGCGAACATAAGAAATAATAGGGATACGTACAACTACATCTTCCGGTGGTCCATAAGAAGGAGAAGTACGAACACTTACTGCCCCGTCTGTCACAGATAACAGAATACCTGCAACAATTTCGACCGCTGTCACAACTTGCACTAACTCACCAACATGATTACGCAATTCATCAGTAAATAACATATATAAGTCTCCTTTCTTACGCTTCTTTAATTGATATAATACTTGTAAATGGTAATAAAACTTCTGTTCCTATTCCTTCTTGCAGTGTTAAGAAATCATCACCAACTGCTACAATCACACCCGTTAACTGTCCAACCGTTACAGTAATTTCTACGTTTTTACCCAAATACTGCTCTGCAATTCCTTTAAAAGGTGATGTATTACATTCTTTTAAAATGTTACAAATAATAGATTGAAATCTACTTGATTCAATAAATTCTTCCGTAGCTTGCTTAGAGTTTCTTTGAATAAACCTTGCAAAGTTTTGCGAAAATAAAAGTCGTTCCACAGCAGGTAATAACTTATTATCTAAAAAATAATCCAATTGCCTATTAAACAATCTCGATAACTTTTTCCAATACTTACCGAACAGACACATACACTTCTCCTCCTATTATTTTTAAAGTATACAAAATACATCTATACATCTTAATGTATACAAAGCAGGCTTTTTTTGTGATAGGTAAGACATACATTTTTCAACGAAACAATATGTTCTAAACACAAAAAAAGATAGATGGTATCCCATCTATCTTTATATATATTTTAATTTTTAATTGTAATTATGGCAGAGACACTGTAATAAACCGCTCGTGGCAATTCTGCCTGTTCACTTATAGAAGCTGTAACAAGTGAACCACCGCTTGCTGAAAAATACTTAACAGCTTCTAACGGAATACCATCCTCTTTCACATCAATATGCGTTCCATCTCGCCAGTCTATTTTCTGCATTGTTGCTGAAAGGTCCCCAGTCACTTTAGCATATTCTTTACCATCCACCCCTAAAAAAATCCATTCCCACTTTGTTAAACTTAGTACTTGTTTCAATTCTCCAATTTTCTTTCCCTCTACATCGGAAAAAATATAGAAATGGCGTACTCCCATCTTCTTTTGAACACGCAACAATCTTTCTCCCGAGTGATTATATAAATAAAATTGTTGCTTATGTAGTCCCTTAACAAAAAAAGAAAGTACAGCTTGCCATACACGTTGCATAACAAAATCATACTCTTCTTTTAAAAACCCTACTGCACTGCCATCTAACCCAAAGTATGTTATTACTTGAAATATCCCTACCTCTTTGCGAACAACAAATTTTCGTTGCTCTAATAATTCAGAAGCCTCTATATTATAAATGTCCTGCTTAAGCATTTTCGATCTTCTTTTTTCTATAAAGCTATATATTAATAATCCAAATGCTGGTAGTACAACACCTATTAATTTTAGATTTTCTTTCTCCGAAGTGAATAGCATCCCTTTTTTATATTCCATTACTAATCCAATTGCGACAATAATCCATACGATGACAGCTACAAAAAAAATGCGTTTCGCGTTACGTGCGTGATGCTTATGTATACCCATATCCCTCTCCCTTTTCCATTTATCCCGCTATTCGCCGTGCAGTGAGACCCCCACTGATTAAAGTTTCACTTTATTTCATTATCTCATTGCACATACACGTCCTCAATAAAAAAAGACCATCCAAAAGGATAGTCTCTTACACTTCAACATTTCGCAACATCGTGTAAATGTCGTTATTCACTTTACCAAATGATTTAATGTTGTTTTGAATGTTAGATAATAAAACGACATACACACTTCCGTTTTTACTAAATCCATTTAAACAATTCCATCCTGGCATTACACCGTGATTCGAATAACTTCCTGGGTCTACATACCAACCAAATCCGTAATCCTTTTTCACGGCCGTAAACATTTGATCATAACTCTCTTTTGAAATTAACTTTCCAGAGAAGAGTGCTTCATTAAATAAATATAAATCATGTGCACTTGTATATATATCACCACAACCATATAGTTGTGACATACTTGGAATATTAGGTGTTGTCATATTGTTATTTACTATTTTATAACCTGTCGATGGAAACCTTGTTTGCTCTAGCGCTTTGCCGAAACCAGACTGCTTCATACCCGCAGTAGCAAAAATATGTTGTTTAATATACTCTTCTAACGGTTGTCCACTTACCTTCTCAGCGATGTAGGCCAGTATCGAATAGTTCGAATCGGAATATTTCCATTTCTCCCCTGGACTCCCAATACGCTTTTGTTTTCCTATTCGTTTTATCAATTCCTCATGAGAAATATCCTCTGTTCCCTGTTCATACTCTGGAATCCCTGATGTATGTGTTAGTAAATGTTTTAACTGAATACCATTACCTTGAGGGAAATCTGGAATATACTTTGCAACCGTATCCTCTACGTTCAACTTATTTTGATCTTTTAATTGCATAATAGCCGTCGCTACAAACGCCTTTGAAATAGATCCAATATAAAAAGTTGTCTCTGAATTATTCGGTACTTGTTTCTCTTTGTTCGCCATACCGTATCCTTTATTCAAAAGAACTTTTCCGTTCTTCACAATAACAGCTGTCCCGCTAAATCCTGCGTTTTGTAAATATTGATCTAATTGAGCATTTTCATTAATTTCTTGAGGTGGTCCCTCAGCAGGCTTTTCCACAGCTTGTACTTGCTTCACTTGTTCTTCCTGCTCTTTTTGTTTTTGTTCTTCTTGTTTCTTTTTTTCTTCTTTCTTTTTCAGCTCTTCTTGTTTCTTCATTTCTGCCGCTGCTTTTAAAGTTTCTTCTTTCTTATTATCCGCAACAATTTTTGTATACATGAAATATACAACTGAAAATAGTAAGACGAGAATGATTGTTCTTTTTATGTATACAATCGGCCGACGTGCTTTCCCATTCGCATTAATTTTTTCCTGATCCATGATTGCTTTTTTCCCCTTATTTACCGATAATTTAATTCCACTACACAAGATTTATTTCGGATCTTTTTCATAGATTTTCGACATTCCATTCGACGTCATCCCTACTTTATCACGCACTGCACATATTACCAACCTATATGTATAAAAAAGAAAAAGAAAATTTACAAAAGTAAGATTGCTGTTAAAATTTTAATATAAAAAAGAGGATATCCCCTAAAAATTGATGTTATCAATCTTTTTGGATATCCTCTTATCTCATTATTTATACGTGTTTTTTCATATCATCGGCAACAGATTCAACATTTGTACCTACGATAACTTGGACACTCGTGTTACTTAATTTCATAACACCTTTTGCACCAGCACGTTTTAATGCTGCTTCGTTTACTTGACCAGCATCTTTCACTTGTAAGCGTAGACGTGTTGCACAGTTATCAATAACTGTTAAGTTTTCTTTTCCACCTAAAGCTGCTACGTAAGTTTCACCAATTGAACCTGCAACTGGAGCTTCTTCACCTTCAGCTAGCTCCTCTTCGTCTTCACGACCAGGAGTTTTTAGGTCGAACTTCTTAATTAAGAAGTAGAATACTACAAAGTAAATAGCTGCGTAAATTAAACCGATACCTGCTAGTAACAATGGTTTTGTTGCAATACCGAAGTTTAAGAAGTAATCGATTGCCCCGGCACTAAATGAGAAACCATCGTGAATGCCGAGAGTTGTTGTAATGAATAGAGACAGACCTGTTAATACAGCATGAATTCCATATAATACTGGTGATAAGAACATGAATGAGAATTCAATTGGTTCTGTAATACCAGTTAAGAATGAAGTTAATGCTAGACCACCTAACATACCTGTAACCATTTTACGTTTTTCTGGTTTAGCAGCTGCAATCATTGCGAAACATGCCGCTGGTAAACCGAACATCATAATTGGGAAGAAACCAGTCATAAACATACCTGCTGATGGATCTTTTGCAAAGAAGCGTGCAATATCACCATGAACGATATCGCCAGCTGCATTTGTAAAGTCACCAAGTACGAACCAGAAGTATGTGTTCATTACGTGGTGTAAACCGATTGGAATTAATAAACGGTTTAATAATCCGAATAAACCAGCACCAATTGAACCTAAGTTCACGATACCATGTGCTACTGCATCAATACCACTTTGAATTGTTGGCCAAATTTGACCGAATACTAATCCTAATAGAAGCATTACGATTGAAGTAATGATTGGTACGAAACGTTTTCCTGCAAAGAATCCTAACCATTCTGGTAGTTTAATTTTATGGAATTTGTTGTATAGTAACCCAGCAACAACCCCTGCAATAATACCACCGAGTATGGCCATATTAATTTTCGGCGTTAACGCCGCTGCTTTTGAAACCTTTGTCATTGTATCTGCTAATTTAGTTGGATCTACTGAACCGACTAAATCTTGAACACTTTTTAATTTATCATTTAACTCTGCTGCTGAATATGTCTTACTTAGAGCATTCGTTGTATTTTGTAAAACAAGATATCCGATTGCTCCGGCAAGTCCAGCTGCTCCACTACCATCAATAGACAAACCGATTGCAACACCAATTGCAAAAATAAGTGCTAAATTATCAAAAATTGCTGCACCGGCCTGTGCCATAACAGGAATGTTAAATACGTCTTCTTGTCCTAAACGAAGCAATAATCCTGCTGCTGGTAGTACGGCGATTGGAAGCATTAACGCTTTACCAATACGTTGTAGAAACTGCAACATTTTAATTCCCCCTATCAAATTTATGAAATCGTTATCATTATAAGTACGCCTTAGAAAACGCTTTCTATTTACATAACCATAATAACATATAGTTGTATAGATGTGTAGTTTTTATTTTCGAATTTTTTATGGATAAATCTCCTATTTCCAAACTGTTATATAAAAGGGAAATTCTCCTTTTTCAATATAGAATACTCGAAACGAAATACCTACTATAGAACATGTAACTTTCGTTTTATCATTCCACTTTTTCATGTTATTATTTATTTCCGAGCATATCGGGAAAAGTAAACTTAGTTAATTCGAAATAGGAGCGTTGGTACTATGCAGTGCATTGAGACAAACAACTTACAACAGTTGTTAGAACAAGTAAAACCATATACGAAAAAAGGAAAGCTTGCTACTTATATCCCCGAACTAGGAAATGCAAATCCAGATGATTTAGGGATTGCCATTTTCCATAAAGAAACAGAATACATCCATGCTGGCAACTCACAAACACTATTTACTCTTCAAAGTATTTCAAAAGTAATTACACTTGCGCTTGCCCTTTTAGATCGTGGTGAAGAATATGTATTTTCTAAAGTTGGAATGGAACCAACTGGTGATCCATTTAATTCTATTATTAAGTTAGAAACGACAAGTCCTTCTAAGCCACTTAATCCAATGATTAATGCAGGGGCACTAGCCATTACAAGCATGTTAACAGGAAAAGATAATGAAGAAAAAATGGAGCGTATCCTTCATTTTGTACGTGAAATAACAGATAATCCTACTATTAATTATTCTTCTAAAGTTGCCACTTCAGAATTAGAGACAGCTTACTTAAACCGTTCACTTTGTTACTATATGAAACAAAACGGAATTATCAATTGTGACATCGAAGAACTTATGGATTTATACACTCGTCAATGTGCAGTTGAAGTAAACTGTATCGATTTAGCGCGTATCGGCTTAATTTTTGCGATGGATGGATATGATCCATATAAGAAAAAACAAATTATCCCTAAACATATTACAAAAATCTGTAAAACATTTATGGTTACATGCGGTATGTATAACGAGTCTGGTGAATTTGCGATTCGTGTTGGTATTCCAGCCAAAAGTGGTGTAGCTGGTGGCATTTTCGGCTGCGTAAAAGGAGAAATGGGAATTGGTATTTTCGGACCAGCTTTAGATGCAAACGGAAATAGTATCGCTGGTTTTAAAATTCTTGAACTTCTTTCTGCTCAAGAAGGTTGGAGTATTTTTTAATTCTGAGTTATCCTGCTATACTAGCAGGATTTTTTTATTACATAAAACACTCAACTGTATCAGCTATCCGTCCCCTCACAAAAACCGTACTGAAAGTTTCTCTATATCATGCATATTTGCTCCCCCCTCCTGAATAATATAGTACAACCTAGCGCTATATGTGGAGGTGTGAAAGATGAAACTAATATTTCAAATGGAAAAACAGCCTGTTCTTGAAAAAACAATTCTTCTTTTTATATTGAGTATTGTAGAAAGCTTGAAGTTAAAAGTGGTTTCACTCGATGAAGCTCACCGATACATATTCAATTTAGAAGTACTTGAACTACTCATGGATCGGAACATCGATGATCAAGTGCTTGAACTTATTCATTTCGGAATGGGACTTGAAGACATTCATCACGTGCTTCCTGAAGAACTTGAACATACTATCGAAGAACTAAAGTGGCTCTGTATTCAAGTTTTAAGTGAGTACAGTATGCATGAAGAATCGGAACAATTAATTGAAGATATACGTTAAAAAAGCACCTATGTAGGTGCTTTCATATTTATAAAAACAGTAACGTTTCAGTAATTGCGCATCCGATGTCGATATATGCAATTCATTCGAGTATTTCCGAGGAAATGCTCGAACGTTGTATGTTACAATAACTGATCTATCCCAATAAGAATTAATAGCACGCCCGCAATCACAGTAGCCCATTTCCCTAAGTATGCTGCTAAAAATCGTTTTCCTACATACGTAAAACCACTAATACAAATAAAACTAAACACCCCAGAAATACATGCCGTAAGCCACAGATTCAAGTTTGTTACCCCAGCATCAAATCCACCTGCGATATTATTAATAGACAATGCAACGCCTAAAACAATTGCTTCAGAAAAACTAATTGTTTTAGATCCATCAAAATCTGCTTTTTCTGGATCGCGTAAAATTCCAATAAGTACACTATCATCTTTAGAGTCTACGGTCTCTTTTTTACTCAAGAAAGGCTGACATAAAATAAACAGTCCAATTATTCCTAAAACAATTGCCCCAATCAAATTTGCCGTAAACTCTGAAATAAATAATGCGATCCAATTCCCAAAAAATCCAGCCAATAAAGTAAATAAAAATCCAAAAAATGCAATGATAAAATTATTAAACCACGAAATTCGAATTTTACGAATGCCATAAGCAATCCCAACACCTGCATTATCTAAATTAGAAGCAATTCCGATTAAAAAAATTGAAAATAGACCTGCCGTACTCATAAACATCCACCCCTTTTTCTCACATTTCCATGCATCTTATGAAAATGTTGAGCAACTGTGCCTGTCTGTTTCATATACATGTAATAAATGCTCAACATTCTTTCAACAATAAAAAGGAGTGCCTTCACTATGCCTAAAGAAAATCCCAATGAGCGGCTTAGTACATTAATAAAAAAACTTTTAAAAGAACGTGCCTTATCCATGCGCCAATTAGGAATGCATACAAATATTGATCCCGCAACAATCTCAAGAATTATGAATGGTAAACAACCGCCAAAACAAAAACATATACAAAAATTTGCAGAATGCTTGAAAGTTCCATCCCAACTATTATTTGATGAAATGTATCCTGATTCTCCTCATATAAATAAAGAAAAGACGGATATGTATACATCTCTTGATACCATTCAGCAAACGCTGCAATCCTCTAACTTATTCGATTTCGACTATACAACAACGCGCGTAAAACAAGAACTTGAAAACTATGAACGCTATGCTCAAACAACAGAAGGTGAAAAACGTATTCATGAAAGTTTCGCGAGTAAATTAGAACAAATTGATAGCGCTGGCCCTTTTATTGAACAATTAACAGATATGTATCAACAATTTTGCAATGAGACTATTTCAAACGAGGAACGTGCGGTTCTCGGAGGCGCATTACTGTATTTCATTTTATCAACAGACATTATCCCTGATTATCTCTTTCCTATTGGCTATTTAGATGATGCAATTGCTGTTGAATTAGCGAAAGAGAAATTAATCGAACTAAAACGAAAGACATAGAAAACCAAAGAACTATTTCAGTTGTTTCTGTTCAACTCTGAAATAGTTCACTAAAAAATCGTACAAGTATACATACTTGTACGATTTCAACATACGAATCTATTTTTTTGTATGACACCATTCATATATAAATGCTGTTATTACTTTTGTAAATTCAATTAACTGTTCTACTTCAACTTTCTCATTTATTGAATGGGCTTCTTCTAATGTACCTGGTCCGTAAATAACGGCTGGAATATGAAATTCACTAAACCAACCACCATCCGTTACCGTTGCAGACATATCTACAATTGCATGTTTAGATAGAATGGATTCGTGTACTGAGCAAAGAGTTTTTACTGCTGCATGTTCACTATCTACTTCTAAAGAAGGAAAAATTTCGCCACGATCCACAATCATTGATTCTCCGCCCCACTTAAATTGTGGTGGATTTTCACTTAACCATGGATCGGCTGCTGCTACTTTCCCAATATACTCTTCAATTTCTTTTATTATTTGTTCATGTGTTTCATTTGGATAGAAGTGCACTGTTATCCATAACCGGCACTCATCCGCAATAAACGCTGCATGCCGTCCGCCTTCAATAACAGCAGGGTTAATTGTTGTTGTTCCAGATGGATAACCTTCATATGTTTTCATAACTGCCCAATGACGCTCTAATTCTTGTAAACTTTGCACAATTTTCATCATTTTTTCAATCGCACTCGCTCCGAATAAACGTCCTCCAGCATGAATCATTTGCCTGCGTGTTGCATCATGAAACGTCTGGGGGCTTTTCACAGTAATCCATCCAGTAATTACGCCGCCCTGTCCTTGCATATGTAAATCGCTCGTATCCACTACGACTGCAAAATCAGCATCATAACCTCTTTTGCAGCATTGAAGTGTACCTGCCTCTCCAACTTCTTCCCCAATTACCGATTGAAAGATTAAATCTCCAGGTAATTCAATGCCTGCTTCTTGTAAAATCTGAATAGCAAATAGCGCTCCAGCCAGTCCACCTTTCATATCTGCCGCACCACGTCCAACTAGCCAACCATCTTTTATAAACGGATCAAACGGAGTAGTCTCCCACGCCTCATCTGCTGACACTTCAGCTACATCCATATGTCCGTTAATAATAAGACTTTTATGTGTGTCACTTTCTATCCCTTTTTTCACCCCAACAATGTTCGGGTCATTCGGGTATACATCCCATTTATCAACACTAAAATTTTGTTTTCTTAGAAAATCCGCAACAAATTCTTGTGCCTCATTTGTGTTTCTCGCCGGCGGTGCTGGTGTTTCAAAACGGATTAAATTCTTTGTAAGCTCTAGTAACTCATCTTTTCGTAAATCAATCTGTTCTAATAGCTGTGAAACTTCTTGATTCATCGCTAATTCCCCTTTGCATACATAGTATGTTTCCAGCTTTATTGTCACAAAAAAAGAGACTGTTTACAATTTTACAGTCTCTTTTTTCAGCATAAGTTTCTAATATATTTATAAACTTTCTGCTTCTGTTGTATTTACTTTTTCAACATGTTCTATCTTGCTTCCCTTATTCTTTGTCGCACGGTAAAACAGTAAACAAACAATCATAAATGGAATTCCACAATATAACGCCATTCTTTGCTCTGGGATAAAAGCCATAGCAACTATAACTGTTACATTTAATGTTAATGCAAGGAGTGGTACGAATGGATATAGCGGGGTTTTAAATTTCAAGTCCTTCACATCCCCGCCCTGCTTAATATATGACCTTCTAGCTAATAAGTTAGATAGAGCAATAGATGCCCAAACTAATATTGCCCCAAATCCGGCAATAGAAAGTAGCCATAAATAAACTGTATCTTCCGCATAAATACCTGATAGTAATGAGAGACAACCTACAATTGTACTTACAATCAATGCATAAATAGGAACACCAGTTTTAGATAACTTACCGAAAATTGGACTAATCATTCCTTGATTAGACATAGACCATAGCATACGAGAAGTTGCATATAACCCTGAATTCGCAACAGATAGAACTGCTGTAATAATAACGAAATTTATAATATCAGCCGCATAAGGAATACCAATTTTATCAAATACAACTACGAATGGACTTTCTATTACTCCCGCTTGCTGCCAAGGGAATAGTCCTGCAAGAATAAAAATAGATAATACAAAGAACACCAGTATACGCCAAACTGTATTATTAATTGCCTTCGGAATCGTTTTTTCTGGATTTTCACTCTCTCCAGCCGCAATACCAACTAGTTCCGTGCCTTGGAAAGAAAAATTAACTGCAATCATCGTAATTAAAATAGCTGATAATCCATTTGGGAATAACCCACCATAATCAGTAAAGCTGGAGAACATCGGTGCTGGTTCATTTCCTTTCATATCTAGAAAACCAAACATCGCTGCCCCGCCCAAAATAATAAATGCAATAATTGTAATGACTTTAATACTTGCAAACCAAAATTCAACTTCTGCAAAACTTCTTGAAGATAATGCATTGATAGCAAAGAGAAGCACCGCAAATGCTACACACCAAATCCATGACGGTACATCAGGAAACCATCGTTTCATTAAAATACTAACTGCAATCAGTTCAATACCTATCGTAGCAGACCAGTTTAGCCACGACATCCATCCGACTACATAACCCGCTGCAGGGGAAATGTGCTTTGTAGCATACGTTTGATAAGATCCTGCGTCGGGCATCGCAACAGCTAACTCTCCAAGACAGAGCATCGTTAAATACATAACAAATCCTCCAACAAGATACGCTACAATCGCTCCTCCAGGCCCAGCTTCATGAATTGTATACCCAGATCCTAAAAAAAGACCGGTACCAATAACTCCTCCAAGTGCAATCATAAATATGTGCCTGCTTTTCAATTCCCGTTTTAACCCTTGGTTTTGATCCATCATATAAATCCCCCCTTTTCCCTTTGGAAACTCACTCCATGTAAGCGTTTTTAAAATCATTCATATTAAAAATAATTATTGAAAAGAGCAAAATACATAGATTAATCACTACCTGTTATTAAAAGATCATCCCTCACTGTTATTAATAACTTTTTATCAGCGATAGCTTGTCCTTCTACTACTTCTAATGATTCGATATACCCACTGATTCCTACCTTAATTTCTACTTTCTGTTTATCTATTGTTTCAATCAACGCTAATTTCTCCCACTCGTATACGTATGAACTTTCCGCAACAAATAACTTCTCTACTTTCCCGTAACAAGGACTATACACGCCTTCTATAACCGTCTTCACTTTATAAACTCCTCCTTCTTATTAATCGCTACTGAAACGTTGCATATCCCTCCTTTAGAGATTTCAACTATTATTTATGCAAAATGCGTACCAATATCCAATTCCTATTTAAAATGAAGGTTTCTCAAAAAAAAATCTTCATAACCGCAAAATTTTTCTATCATTTGAGAATTTTTAAAAGGAAAATAGCAAAAAAATTTTGCGATTTTATAAGAATTTTAATAAAATTATAAAAAGTCAGTCTTCATAGGGTGAAATGAGGAGAAGATAATCTATGCGTACAGAAGAAATTAATTTTAAACAGATCATTGAAATGAATATGCTATATGAAACTTTGCTCAATGAGCTCGATATCGGGATTCATATTATTAATGAGGAAAGTAAAACGATTATCTACAACCGCAAAATGATGGAAATTGAATCAATGGAACGCTCAGATGTGCTATATAAAAGTCCTTTAGAAGTATTCGCATTTGAAGAAAATAAAAATAGTACTCTTATAGAGGCATTAAAATTAGGAAAAACAAACAAAAATATAAAACAAACGTATTTTAACAATAAAGGGCAAGAAATTACGACGATTAACAACACTTTCCCTATAATAGAAAATGGAAAAATTAAAGGTGCTATTGAAATTTCAACAGAAATTAACCATTCCAAACAAACAATGAAAACAAGCCTTTCTCGAAAACCAAATAATAAGTTTACCTTTGATCACATAATCGGGGATTCTAGCGCCATTCAATCCGTCATTACAGAAGCAAAGAGAGTAATTCGTACATCCTCATCCATACTTCTCGTAGGAGAAACAGGGACCGGTAAAGAACTATTTGCACAAAGCATCCATAATGAAAGTCAGCGTGCAACAAAACCATTTATTTCACAAAATTGTGCCGCCATACCCGACACACTCATGGAAAGCTTATTATTTGGTACGAACCGAGGTGCATTTACAGGAGCTATCGATAAAGCTGGTTTATTTGAAGAAGCAAACGGAGGCACTTTATTATTAGATGAAATCAACTCATTAGGTCCAGCTCTTCAAGCGAAATTACTACGAGCTATACAAGAAAAAACAATACGAAGAATCGGAGGCACACAAGAAAAAGAAATTGATGTTCGTATTATAGCAACTATTAATGAGGACCCTCTTGAAGCTATTACACACAATCGATTACGGGAAGACTTATATTACCGATTAAGCGTCGTTACTTTATGTCTCCCGCCTTTACGCGAACGAAAAGAAGATATTCCAGCTCTTGTTCAGCACTTTATCGAAAAATACAACATTCAATTTGGGCTCAGCGTGACGGATCTAGATGTACATGTAAGAGAATTTTTGTATGCATATGATTGGCCTGGAAACGTACGAGAATTAGAACATATCATTGAAGGTTCAATGAATTTAGTTGAAGAAGAAAATATCATTACAGCGTTTCATCTTCCCACTCACTTTCGCGAACGAATAAAAAAAGAATTCAATATGCAACCTTTCCTAACTAATAACGATGCTGATGCACCTAAAACGTTAAAGCACACAATAGAGGCAATGGAAAAGAACTACATCAATCAAATTCTGAAAGAGTACCACGGTAATATCTCACAGGCTGCAAAGTTTTTGGGATTAAGTAGGCAAAACTTACAATATCGAATTAAAAAATTGCATTTACACATATGAAATGAAGTGAAACTTTAATCTGTGGAGGTTTTGTCCACCCTCACTAATTGGACCTTTATTTCCTGTTAATGCAGGATAAATCTGCTTCCAAGTGTAAATACAAATTGGTAAAATATGCTACAATAAACATATAACGTACTAGAAAGGAATGATATATATGAGTAATGATAACAAATTAAAGTTATTACAATACTTAGCCTTCTTCCCTACCCTTGTATGTATGATGTTACTCATGGATATGAACAGCTTTCCTTATGCAAAGCTATTCGCAACAATTAGCGGCTCCTTTGCAGCCATTATGCTTGCTGTTTTTTGGAATTTGAAGATACGTATGAAAAACGAGAAATCTTCTTAAACCGACAAAGTTACTTATCCTATTTAAACACGAGATGTTTACTACTCTCGTGTTTTTTCTTTATATCCCCTCTACCCCACAACTTTAAAATTTAATTTAAAATTGATTATATACAGAATAAATGCTTTTTAATTTAATCGACAAATTCCGACATTTAGTGTTCATTATGTTTGTTATTATGTAAGTTCTAAATCTGACATTTCAACATCTAGGAGGAAGAATTTATGTATAAAAAACTTTTGCTTACATTAGCATGTAGTTCATTAATTTTCGGATTAGCGGCTTGCGGATCAAATGAACAAAAAGATAATGGTGTACAAACAAAAGAAAAAGAACAAGCTCCAAAAGAAACACAAAAAGAAAAAGAATCCAAAACAGAATCAGCTAAAGGAAATCGTTCTAACCCAATCAATTTTAATGAAACTGCTACTGTTAATGATGTTATCTTCAATAGCGAAGACGGCAATTTTGAAAAATTCAAGACTAAAGTCGAATTATCGATTTTAGAAGTAATTCGTGGCGAGCAAGCCTTCGAAATATTAAAAAAGGAAAATCAATTTAATGAGGCTGCTCCAGAAGGAAAAGAATGGGTTCTAGTGAAAATTAAAGGTAAAGTTACTGATGCTGAAACACAAGATCACGAATATGATTTATTCGGTTCGAGTTTCAAACTTGTTTCAAATGATGGACATGTTTACAATAATGACCAGTACGCTGTAACACCAAATGAACTACATCAAAAACTTTATAAAGGCGCTGAAGGAGAAGGGTACATCTCTCAATTGGTTAACACTGGCGATGATTTTAAAATTCAATTCGAAACTCACGAAAGTAAAAAAGTTTTCTTTAACTCTAAATAAAATATAAAAGGTGATTACTATGAAAAGAACGACAGAATTTGTATTAGGACTAATCGGTGGTATATTCGGGATTTTATGTGCATTTATCGCTTTATTTATCGGAGGCGTCGGAGCAGCAGTTGAAGCTGACGGAGCTAATCAAATTATTGGATTAGGCTGGGCTGCTGTAGCTCTTTCTATTTTAGGAATTGTTGGATGCGTTATGGTTAAGAGCAAAGCTAAAGTAGGTGGCATTATGATGACGATCGCTGCAATTGGTGGATTTATTTGTATTTCTATCGTTTACTTATTACCAGGAATTTTATTATTAATCGGAGGGTTAATGGGGATTTTCCGAAAAGATAAAACGGCTGCATCAGCATAAAAAAAGCACTCACATGAGTGCTTTTTTTATATCCATATCTTTTAAAACTCAACATTCTCCAAATACAAACCACTCGCCTCAGCAAGGCAATTAATTTGATTGCGTTGTTTCGCCTCTAAAATATGTGGAATTGCTTCTGCATCTAATTGTCCTAATCCAACTTCAATTAATGCCCCAACAATTTTTCGTACCATGTTATGAAGGAATCCGTTGCCACTTACTCTAATTTGTACAAATCCAGCCTCTTCCATCACATCAAGTGTATATACTTCTCGAACCATAGACTTTTTCTTTGATTTCGCATTTGAAAAAGCAGTAAAGTCATGTGAACCAACTAAATGTTTCGCAGCTTCTTTCATGCTTTTCACATTTAATTTTTTATTCACATGCATGCTGTATTTACGCATAAATGGATTTGTATGCTCTTCATTCCAAATCTTATAAAGGTATGTTTTTGCTTTAGAGTTGTAACGAGCATGGAAGCGATCTTGAACTTCTTCTACATCTGTAATGCTAATATCGTTAGGTAAATATTGATTTAAATATTTTTTCACTTTATGTTCCACTAACTTCTCATCACTTTGAAAGTTAGCAACTTGATTCAAAGCATGTACACCAGCGTCTGTTCTACTACAACCGATAATTTCAATTTCTTTTCCGACCATTTCAGATATAACACTTTCGATTTTCCCTTGAATCGTATTATCGTTATTACCGAGACGTTGCCATCCTTTAAAACGTGCACCATCGTACTGAATCGTTAATTTATAATTATTCATTTTATTCTCCTTCATAGAAAATATTCCCTCATATCGTGAGGGAATATGAATACACTTTACTTTCTAACAAGCTTCACTACATTTTCTACATGAGCTGTATGCGGGAACATATCAACTGGTTGCACATACTCCACTTCATAACTCTTCATTAATGCTTGTACATCACGTGCTAATGAGGAAGGATTACAAGATACGTAAACAACTTGTTTCGGCTTCACTTTTAAAATTGTTTCCAGTAATTTATCATCGCAACCTGTACGAGGTGGATCGACAACAATTACATCTGGACGCCATCCTTCTTTTACCCATTTCGGTAACCACTGTTCAGCTTTACCTGCTTCATATTTCGTATTTGTAAATCCGTGACGCTTCGCATTTTTTCTTGCATCTTCAATCGCTTCTGGAATTACATCCATACCACGTACTTCCGCTGCATCATTTGCAAGCCAAAGACCGATTGTACCAACACCACAATACGCATCTACAATTTTCTCATCGCCTGTTAAAGCAGCTGCTTTTTTCGCTTCATCGTATAAAACAACTGTTTGTTCTGGATTTAACTGGAAGAATGCACGCGCTGATAATTCAAATGATAAATCACCTAGTGTTTCTTGAATTACTTCTTTTCCAGCTAATTTAAATGTTTTATCACCGAAAATAACAGATGTTTTACGCCAGTTTACATTTTGCATAATTGATTTCACACTTGGCATTTGCTTTTGTACTTCTGCGATAAACTGCTCCTTATTTGGCAATTCTTCTTTTGTTGTAATAAGTGTAACTTGTACTTCCCCTGTTTGAACCGCAGTACGTGTCACAATTGTACGTACTAAACCTTTTTGTTTTTTCTCATTATAAATAGAAACATTTAACTTTTCTAATATACGTCTTACAACTTTTGTCGCTTCATTCGTTGCTTTATGTTGAATCATACAATGAGCAATATCAATTAACTGATGTGAGTTTTGCTTATACAGCCCTGTAATAACCTTTTCGTCTTTACGTCCCACTTGTAGTTGACTCTTATTACGATAATGCCATGGATTTTCCATACCAAGCGTTGGGCGGATTTTCTCTTCCAAACTGTTATTCATATACTTCTCAAATGCTTGTACAACGATATCACGCTTTTGATTTAATTGTTCTTTATAATCTAAATGTTGCAGCTGACAACCGCCACACTCTTCATATACCGGACATGGTGCTTTCACACGATGTGGTGAAGCTTTACGAACTTTTTTCACTTTTGCTTCAGCGAAGCCACGCTGAATTTTCGTTGTTTCTGCAACAACTTCTTCTCCTGGTAATGCCCCTGGAATGAAAACGACTTGTCTCTTAAAATAACCAACGCCTTCTCCGTTAATCCCAAGACGTTTAATTGTCACAGGAAATGTTTGACCAACTTCCAACTTACTCTCATGTTGCTTTTGTATCATTATTACACCTCTACTCTATACTTTTCCATAAATATAACGCTGCATAACTGCAGTATGGTTCACACTCTTGTTTCACTTTTTCTAAAAATACATCATCAGGTTTATCATCTAATTGAAATATCCCTTGCACCGCACGCTGGATCCCAATGTCCGTTTTTGGAAACATATTTTTTCGTCCAAGCCCAAACATTAAAAAGTTTTGCACTGTCCATGCACCAATCCCCCTAATCGGTAACAATTGTGCCGAAACCTCTTCTTCCGCCCTGGTTTCTATACTCACTAAGTCTAATGTACCACTGACAATACTTTGACCTAATCCTACTATATATTCAGCCTTTCGTTGACTAAACTTCTGCTCTCTCAATTCTTCTATTGAAATATTTGCTACTATTTCCGGAGTGGGGAAAAAGAATACACCATTCTTTTCTGTTCCATATCGTTTCACAAACTGTTCTGTTAGCACAGTAGCAAATTTCAAATTTATTTGTTGATGAATGATACAGCGAAGAAGACAAGCGAAATAATCAAATTCTAAAATAATTGGAGTATAAGCATATGTTTCAAATAGTGGACGTAATGATGTGTTTAAAAAATGATTTTGTATATCTTGAAACGGTTCATTCCAATGAAAAATGGCTCTCATTCGTTTCATGACTTTCTCCGGATCTCCTGTTTGACTAGAAATCCAAAACTGTGGATTTTGCACAGTACCAATCCCTTGCAAGCGAACAACAACCTGTTCCTCATCTATACAAAGCGGGACATAGATAACTTTCTCATCTAATTGAATGACGTTAAGAGGATCAAAAGATAACCGTTTTAATACCTCTTCAAAATGATACGGATACTCTAACGTAACATGTTCGCTCCACATACGTTTCCCCATCCTTTTTACACATCATTATAGCATGAGAAAACCGCAAGCATACATGCTTACGGTTGATCGCTTTTTACTAAGTCATCTAGACTTTTAAAATGATACCCTTTCTCGCGCAAATCATCAATGATTTTCGCAAGTGCTTCTGCATTATCTTTCGAGATTGCATGAAGTAATAAAACAGATCCTGGATGAATCATCGTCATGACATTATTATGCGCATATTGCCATCCTCTTTGTTCATCCACTTTCCAATCCAAAAATGCAAGTGACCAAAATACATTATAATAGCCCATTTCTTTCGTAAGAGCTAACGTTCTTTCACTAAACACGCCTCGCGGTGGGCGTACATATTTTACTTCTTTTTGCCCAGTTACTTTTTTAATTTCCTCTGTTACACTCGTTAATTCTTCACGAAGTTTCGCATCATTTACCGTTGTAAAATCAGGATGACTCCACGAATGGTTTCCAATAATATGTCCTTCATCCTTCATTCTTAATAACAAATCTTTTTGTGTTTTAATATAATGACCCGTTACAAAGAAAGTTGCCGGTACTTTTTTCTCTTTTAATACATCTAAGATTTTCCCTGTGTATCCATTCTCGTACCCATTATCGAATGTTAAATAAATATCTTTTTTCTTTGTATCCCCTAAATAAAACCCACCATTTTTTTGTAGTAAATCTGTATATAACTTTCCTGCATCTGGTACTGTTTCATTTTTAGGGCGCGGGATTCCCCAGTTATGTGGAGTATTTGTATAAGCTAATGCCGAAACTGGAACAAGTGCCATCATAATTGAAAAAATGAGACCGATATATAACCATTTATATTTCATAAATAGTCTCCTTTCCATATATAATCGTACTTGTAGTTTCTGTTGCTACGCATTTTTTCATGCTGAGCATGTTTTTCTATATATACCAAAAAAATGCATCTCGAATAATTCGAGATGCATTTTTGTTTACTTAAATACTGGCTCTTTAAAGCTAGCTAATTTTTCAAGTGATGTTTTATCAACATCTGCATGTAAGCTATTACCATGAGAATCCATCGTTACAACTGCTTTAAATCCTTCGATACGTAAATGCCACATTGCCTCTGGAATACCAAATTGTAAGAAATCAACATCTTTTACTTCTTTAATACATTCAGCATAATATTGTGCTGCACCGCCAATTGCATTTAAATATACACCGCCGTGCTCTTCTAAAGCCGCTAATGTTTTCGCACCCATACCGCCTTTTCCAATGACAGCGCGAATACCGAATTTCTTCATAATATCGCCTTGGTACGGTTCTTCACGAATACTTGTCGTTGGACCTGCCGCTTTAATTTGCCAGTTTTCATTTTCATCTTTCACGACAACTGGACCACAGTGATAAATAATTTGTCCATTTAAATCTACCGGACAATCGTTATCCATTAAATGCTTATGGATTGCGTCACGACCTGTATACATCATGCCATTAATTGTTACAACATCACCAACGCGAAGTTCACGAATTTGCTCTTCTGTAATTGGAGCTTGTAATACAATCTCACGTTGCTCTGTTTTTTCTTGTGCTTCTTGCTGAAGTGTATCGTCACCTTCTTGGTATAGCCAATCCATAATTTCACCTGTTTCAGGATGGATTGTTACGCCAAGGCGACGATATGCCCAGCAATTATATGCAACAGATACGTAGAAGCTAGCTGGCAGACGGTTATACACGCCAATTTTACAGCCAAGTAAAGTTGTTTCTCCGCCAAATCCCATCGTACCAATGCCCAGCTTATTCGCATTTTCTAATACGTACTCTTCAAGTTTTTGTAACTCTGGTACTGGATTGACATCATCTAATGTACGGAATAATTGATTTTTTGCTAATTCGTAACCTGATGTGCGGTCTCCCCCGATACCAACACCAATTACACCTGCACTACATCCTTGACCTTGTGCTTGATATACTGCATGAAGAAGGCATTTACGAATCCCTTCTAAATCACGGCCAGCTCGTCCAAGTCCTTCTAATTCACATGGTAAGCTATACTGAATATTTTTATTCTCACAGCCGCCACCCTTTAGAATTAAACGTGCATCAATATAATCTTTTTCCCATTGTTCAAACTTAATAACCGGTGTACCTGGTCCTAAATTATTTCCACTATTGTCTCCAAAAAGAGAATCAACAGAATTGGGACGAAGTTTACCATCTTTTGTCGCCCGCTCAAGCGCATGATAGATAGCTTCCTTCAACTTTAGTTGATTCACACCAACTGGTGTATAAATTTTAAACGTTGGCATCCCTGTATCTTGGCAAATTGGTGAGATGTTATCATCAGCCATTTTAATATTATTCGTAATTGTGCCAAGTGCCATCGCAGAACGAGTCCCTGCATTTTCTCGTTCTTTTGCTTGTTGAATCGCACGACGAACATCTTTCGGTAAGTTCGTTGACGTTTCAACAATTAGTTGATACATGCTTTCTTGAAGCTTTTCCATTGTTACTTCCCCCTCAATTGTGAACGCTACCAAAACGTTATGAGATGAAAATCCCATTGTTATGCTCTTCAGCTTTTTATTTGTTCCACGTTATTCAAGCATAAATGAAATTTTTCACAACTTGATTATACCTCTTTTTCTATCGTCCTTCTATTATCCGCACAGAAAAAGGCTACCAAATTGGAATTGGCAGCCTTTTTAATATATTATTCGTCTTTTTTAAATTGCTCACATTTTAATTCTAATTCATCTAACATCGCAAGAAGACGATCCACATCTTCTAATTCTACTTCTTCAGGTTCAATTGTATCAATTACTTCAATGAACATATTTAAACGTTCTTTTAAATATACTAATTGTGTATCTTTATCTTGAATTGCTTTTCCCATGAAGGCACTCTCCTTTTAATTCGAGTTGCTTTTATTATACCGCAAAAATGATTGCTATGGGCATGAAATTTCATCAATTTTGTCACAGTAATTCATTCAAATGTAAGCCCTATCTCTTTTTTTACAAAAAAGTTTCACTTTATAAAAAGCACATATTCTTCTATTATAGAGAATGGACAAATTGTTATTTCAATAGTCAAAGGAGTATTTCATATGACGATATCACAAAAAATGAAGCCGATTACTCCTTCTTACGATCCATGGGAAGCGTATATGGACCTTGAAGAGTACGGCAAACTACTATTAACAAATGTTGAGTTTACAACGACGACGTTATGCAATATGCGCTGTGAGCATTGCGCTGTTGGTTACACGTTACAGCCGAAAGACCCGAATCCGCTTCCGATGGATCTTTTATTAAAACGATTAGATGAGATTCCTCATTTACGTTCTTTAAGTATTACTGGCGGAGAACCTATGCTTTCAAAAAAATCCGTCGACAACTATGTAACACCACTCTTAAAATACGCCCATGAACGAGGCGTTCGCACTCAAATCAACTCAAACTTAACTATAGATTTAGCACGTTACGAACAAATTATTCCTTATTTAGACGTATTGCATATATCTCATAACTGGGGAACAATTGATGACTTCGTTGAAGGTGGATTTGCAATGATGGAGCGTAAACCTACGTATGAACAACGTGCAAAATTATTTGAACGAATGATTACAAATAGTAAAGCTCTATCAGATGCAGGTGTACTCGTATCAGCCGAAACAATGCTGAATAAACGAACTCTACCACACATGGAGCATATTCATCGTCAAATCGTTGACGAAATGGGATGTAAACGTCATGAAGTTCACCCGATGTATCCAAGTGACTTCGCGAGTAATTTAGAGATTTTAACAAAAGCTGAAATTCGTGATGCAATTGAGCATTTACTAGAAATTCGCGATGAAAATGTATGGATGTTATTTGGAACTTTACCTTTCTATGCTTGTAGTGATGACGAGCGAGACATCGCCACATTTAAGAAATTACAAGAAAGCAAAAATGTAACAGTTCGTAACGATCCAGATGGCCGTTCTCGTTTAAACGTCAACATTTTCGATGGAAATATTATTGTAACTGATTTCGGTGACGTTCCCCTTCTAGGTAACGTACAAACAAACACACTACAAGAAGCATATGACAAATGGAGTGCCTCAAAAACTGCAAAATCATTAAGCTGTCACTGTCCTGCAGTGAAATGCCTAGGGCCGAATGTTCTTGTAAAAAACAGCTACTATCCGACAGAAGATTTCTTATCAAAAACAGCAAATATTACATTATAAAAAACGTCAGCTTATAAGCTGACGTTTTTTCATATTATTGTGAATGAGAAGAAGAAATGAATTTAAAATACAAATGATCATGAATTGGAATAGCAGCTCCGATTCCTTGTGAGGTAATGTTTTTTACAACAAGCCTTTTTTGATTTCCTTTTAACACAAGATACACTTCTCCAAACGTTACTTTTCCTTTTTCATTTACTGCTGGTGTATAAGCGTATAAATATCCAAGTTGACTCGGACTAATATTATACACGCGCTCATGCCCTGTACCATACCCAATGGTGGTTTTAAATGAAAGTGGCAATTGTACTTTTTCAAGCGCTTTGAGGAGCATCATTTTTTTCACATCCGCAGTATCTTTCATATCTGCTGTTAAATCGCCTTCAACCGTCTTTTGCGTTTCTTGTTTATAGCGTAGTGGATATAAGCGATCTCCTCCGCGATTATCGTACACATTGCGATTTACTTGTTTATATTCCCAATTAATCGATGTATCAACCGATTCATAATTCAAAGCCCATTGACCTAAATAAATCTTCGCTCGGTACCCTACCGCAAGCGGCGCATTCGATATTGTCGTTTCATTAAACATTCGAATTAAGTCCGGATTTTCAATTTTAATATTTGCTGTTTTCAATAGTTCTTGAGCAAACTTACTCGGCTGTAAGCGCGGCAAATCTTGCGCATCATTTGGAAACGTATTGTCTTTGGAAATATTTAAAACAGATGAAGGCATTTTTGTTTCTACCGTTGTCTTTGCAAAACTCATGTTAGGAAATAATAGAATAAACGAGACCATAGTTGAAAGACATATGCTGTATACTCGTTTCACCTGTCTGGCTCCTTCCTACGTAAAGGTATATATACTACTTTGTTTATTGTTTTCTCTCAATACAATTGTTATGCCTATTTTTCATAATAAATAAAAACCAATTCCCATAATGACATACGCTGCTAGTAAAGTACCGCCTTCAAACCAGTTTGTATCTCCATCATTTGAAATTGCAATCGTTAAGAAAACAGCTGTAATCATAGAAACAAGTTCTGGTATTGTAAATACTAAAGGCATCCTTTGCGTGAAGAACATAGAAAGCAGTACTAATACAGGAGCAACAAACATGGCAATTTGTAACGTAGAACCTATTGCAATCTCAACTGCAATATTCACTTTATTTTTATACGCCATAATAATTGCAGATGCATGTTCCGCTGCATTCCCAACAATCGCAACGATAATAACCCCTATAAATAATTCTGACCAACCAAATGATTTTGCAACTGTCTCAAATGTATGCACAAGCGCCTCTGACACATAAGCTACCGCAATTGTCGCTATTGCTAAAACGAGTAGCGCTTTACCTTTCGACCACTCTGGTTCTTCCTCATGAGCTACTTCATCCGTTTTATGTTGATATACACCACGATGCGTAACGAGCTTAAATAACAGCGCAGCAAGGTACATAATAATCATAATGATAGAAACACCGATACTTAATTGATACGTCTTTCCAGCGTCCATTTTCATTGAAAAAATCTCTGGAATAACAAAAGCTACTACAACAGCAAATATTAATAAAGCTGAATTATGCCTTGCATCATACACATTAAAACTTTGTCTTTTGTATTTAAGCCCCCCTACAAAGAAGGATAGCCCTCCTACTAATAATAAATTTCCAAGTACAGAACCCGTTAAGGAGGCTAACACAACCTCAATTAACCCTGCCTGAAGTGCAAAAATTGAAATGATAAGTTCGACTGCATTACCGAAAGTTGCATTTAATAATCCACCTATTCTAGGGCCAGATACAATTGCCAAACTTTCTGTCGCTCTTCCCATAAAACCAGCTAATGCGATAATCGTAATACAATACACAGCGAACATAATTGTTTGAGGCCAATGAAGTGTTTTCCCAAGTACAGAAAGTGGTACACCTATAAGCGCTACGATAAGAAATATTTTGTTAAACATGCTTTTCATCCTTCCATCGTATGTATTTCTCCTCGATATTATTATTATTCTTCTCCTAACTTGTCCGATTTCATCACAATTACGTTTAAAAAATCATGTTGATGAAAAGAGTATGAAAGATACTTCATTTTTATTTAGACGAAGAAAATTACAAAGTATGAAAAGAGGCTAAAAGCATGCATTTAAAAGAAAAAATTGAAACAATTATTTGCGGTCAACGAACTGGTGTATTATCTACTGTACGTGAAAATAAACCTCACAGCGCCTTTATGATGTTTTTCCATGAAGATTTTGTACTATATGTTGCAACAGATCGAAAATCAAAAAAGATAACAGATATCGAAAAAAACCCAAATGTATATGTACTACTTGGGCGTGAAGGAAAAAAATTAGATGAAGATTATATTGAAGTTGAGGGCTTAGCCTCCATCGAGGAAGACTCCACATTAAAAAACAAGTTTTGGAATAATAGCTTAAAACGCTGGTTACTCGGTCCTGAAGACCCTAATTATGTACTAATTAAAATCAATCCTGACACAATTTATTACATCGATGGTGCTGGTACGACGGAGCCCGAGTTTTTACGACTATGAAATAAAACAAGCCCCCTTTAGGTGGGCTTGTTTTGTCGAAAAGTTCTTCTGAAAAAAACAATAAAATAGGTGGAACTTTCTAAAGATTCTGTTATATAATAGCAGTAACTTAAATAAACTGTATTAAAACAGATTGAGAGGAGAAATAAAATTGATGAAAAGAGAAGAACGCAAAAACATGATTGAGTTTATTGAAAAGAAAAAAGGGATTGAGCGTGACGAATTATTGTTTATGACAGACGATGAAGTAGAACATATTTATAATGTAACGTACTTTTTATATGAAGAAATTGCAGAGTAGTATAATAATCCCACCTTATTAAAAATATAAGGTGGGATTATTTCGTTATCTATCCAGCTATTCGCGAGGCAGTAAAATCCCACTGATTAAAGTTCCACTTTATACATGAGAATGATTTTCATGTATAATAATGTAAGATTGGAGGAATTTTACTATGAGTTCATGGCTATTATTCGCACTATTATCAGCAATTGCTGCTGCCCTTGTATCTATTTTCGGAAAGATTGGTTTAGATGGAATCGATGCCAATGTTGCAACAACGGTTCGTTCTATTATTATGGCATTATTTATGGTGGGTGTTATTATTATACAAGGTAAATTTCAAAATATTGGCGACGTACTGCTAAATAAAAAAGCACTGCTCTTTATCACATTAAGTGGGGTTGCAGGTGCTTCGTCATGGCTATTTTATTTTCTTGCCCTCAAAACAGGGAAAGTTTCACAAGTGGCTCCTGTCGATAAATTAAGCGTCGTATTTTCTATCATCCTCGCTATGATTATACTCGGTGAAAAGTTAAACTTTATGACTGGCGTTGGTGTAGTCTTTATTACAGCTGGTGTACTATTTATTGCTTTCAGCTAAAAAAACCGCTATTAGCGGTTTTTCTTTTTCTTTATGTAAAACCACACAGCGCCTGTAACAACTACTGAAATGAATAAAATCCATATTCCATAATGATGTAAACTATACTCAACGAAACGCCACTTCTCTCCTAACTTCCAGCCAAGCCCAATAAAAACACTTATCCAAATAAGTGCACCACCGTAAGCGTACAAACAAAAACGCCAAAGTGTTAAATTCGACACCCCAGCAAAATATGCTGTTAAATGACGTACTCCCGGGATAAAGTAACCAATCATTAAAAGAAATGGTCCATATTTTTCAAATAAAATGTGTGTTTTTTCAATGTGATGTTCTTTAATTCTAATTTTCGGCCCATATTTTTTTAAAACAGGAAGTCCCAGTTTTAAACCTAATATGTAGCTTAATGTAATACCTAACATCGCACCAGCCATCCCGCTTAAAAAAGCAGCCGTCCCTGACATAACTCCTTTTGAAACGTTATAACCAACAAAGGTCAATAAAAACTCGTCTGGTATCGGTAATCCGACTATCCCACCTGCCAACGCTATAATAATTCCAAAATACCCATAATGCGCGATTAACTCGCCAATATGTTGTTCCATTCGGAAGACACATCCTATGCACGATCGTTATTCCACATTGTGCCCTTTCTACCTTTCAGACAAACATGGTATACATATTCACTATACATTGTTTTTATAATGAACTCTACTTCTATCCGTCCCGTTAGCAAGAAGAAAATGAACCATTAATCGTGCGCCCTCCTCCCGCCTACTTCCCTTGTATTCACCGCTTTTTGAAGTGCTAGTCTTATAATCCATAAATAGCGTGATTAAAAAATAAAAATTCATATGCTTGTTTTTTTGTTACAATAAAAGAAAGTTACTTTTCGCAACGGTTTAACTCTCAGGAAAAATGATATATCTAGCAAAAACGTAGTTTGGTCGATATAATGCAACTTCTACCTATAAAAAGAACATGCACCCTTTACATACAACATCATTTTTCTAAATTATACAGGGGGAACGAACATGACCATTGAAAATCAATTTATCCAAAAGGTTTACTATAAAACATTTTTAACAGAAGAAACTTCTACTCCAGTATCGGAAGTACTCGGTGAAGCATATATAAATGAATCTACAAACGAATTCTCCAACATTTCTAATATTCGCTTTGCTCAAGGTGAATTTTATTACCAAAATAAAGACTTTGAAGCAGCAATATTTAAATGGGAGAAAGTAAATAACGAACTTGCACTTTGGGCAACCAAAAATATTGCAGATTCTTATTTCGAACTAGGATTCTTGCCAAAAGCAGAAGAAATGTATCAATCTATCCAAACAGAAGATACAACTCTTACAATGGAAGTTTCCTTACAACTTCTTTCTCTTTACATCGAACAAGATCGTTTAGGTCTAGCATTTAAGACGATTAGTGAGGCTGTTGCATTTCAACCTGACTATCCAAATATTACTGCAATTGCTCGCTCATTCTATGAAAAACAAGAAGATTGGAATAACGCTATCGAACTTGCCGTTCAAGAAGGAATTCGAACACAATCATTACACTGGTTCGATACTTTAATCAATTATGTGAATCAAGGATTTACGAAACAAATCAAACCAGAATATTTCTATGAATCTTTAAAAGCTTTATATACAATTGATCAAGTCCAATTTAAAGAACTTGTTATTGCTCTTTGGAACAGCTATCAAAATGAAAACTTGCATCTACCTTGGATTCAAACAATAAATCATTTATTCTTACATATCGAAACAGACAACAATGACGATTGGCATGAAATTATTGAACGCTACCAAGATACGTACTTTGAATTAATTACTGGTGAACATTTCATGCATGAAATGCAGGGACTTGTACCAGATTTATTAACAAATTGGTTTAGTTTAACGAAAGCAAAAGATGCCCTAGTTGTCTCTGCTGCAGTGTTAGCATGGAATGAAGTTTCACCTACAACTTTAGAGTCATTGCTCGTAAAAAGTGCGGGATCCCTACTCTCTAATTCAACAGCTGAAACAAATGTAAATATGGAAACCGTTTCTCATTTATTCGAAACAATTGCTGTATGGGCTGAAAAAAATGATGTGGATTTAAGTCACCAATTTACGTTACTCGTTCATGAACTATGTGATTTAAATGTTACTCAATTACTAATAGCGGGAACTAGTGACCATGATAAGTCATCATTCATCAATTCAATATTAGGAGAGAACATCTTAACTGAGACTGTAACAACTCCTATTCTATTTAAAGATGATAGCCAAACTGAAATAACAGAATTCACTGCGTTAGATGTACACAATATACCGAACTTTGATGAATTCCATCAAATAATGGCTACACCTTCCGATTCTGAGTCAGAACTTGAGAAGAAGTGTATAGAAATTAAGTTACCAAGTAGATTTTTAAGGAAGAATAAATTTGCATTTCTTGTTACGCCATCTGTTCAAGGGCAAGTGGATAAAAATAGCTCATACTTTGAATACTTACAAGCAACAGATAGCCTTATTTACGTATTAAATTCCGCTTCACCATTGCATGGTGAAGAGCTTGATACATTACTTTATTTACGTGAACAAGTGCCAAACTTACAAATTCATTTCGTATTACACACAAATAATGCGGCCAATAATGAAAAACTAATGAGTAAGATTAAAGTCCATTTCCCAAATGCAAAGTTCTTCCCATACTCTCCTTCACAAGAGAGTAGCCAGCAACTTGGAGACGTGACCGAGTCTATTCTTTCTAATCTAGCAGAACGCGACATAGAACAAGAACGTATAAAAAAACTAATATGGTTCACTCAAAAAACAATCGCATACCTTGTAAATGAACGTGTGGAATTAGAAAATACATTAGTGAAATCCGTACGCTGGAATAAACATATCTCAGTAAAACTAAACGGATTTATTAACAATCTTACTGCTCTTGAAAAAGATAAAATTCGTTCTATTACAGAATCTTATCTTTTAACGAAAGAAGAAATCACACGAGATATCCATTCTCAAATTCCTGAATTATTACAGAGCTGTTCTGACCTTGTTCAAGAAGATAGTGACTTCAAATTAGTTCATGAAGAATTAAATGCTGCAATGAACGAACGCATTCAAAAACATGTACAGCAAGTGCTTCTTCCTAAATTTACTGGATTTATTCAAGAGTGGATTGAAACAGCGCATAATGAATTTATTCAAGCTCAATCTTATTTAGATGAAATGAGTGAAACGTTTAATAAATTATATAAAGAAGAACGCATGAAACTTCCTTGCGATTTCAAATTACTAGATGACTGGCACCGGGATGTTGTACGTATGACAAATCGAATTACAGTATCGAACATCAATATTTTATTACGCTTTACACCAACACAATTTTTCTTAAAGAGTGCGGGAAAACTATTTGGTAACATGCAAAAAAATCAATCTATGCTCGCAAACAAATATAAACAATACATTGAAACGGAAGATTATACGGAAATTGCTCAAACAATCTCAAAACAATTCTTCCTTCAATTTGAAGTATTTGAAGGCGCATTAGAACGAGATATCATGATGTTCTTTAAAGATCCACTTAGCATACTGAAACAAAATGTAGAATCCGCTCAACTTGAAATACAGGAAGACGAGCAAACACTAGCAACGTTAAGAAGCAACCCAGAAACTTATCACGATCCGTTAGCATTCTTTAAACTGCAACTATTGCAGCACAAATTCGTTTTAAGTACAAACAAAAACAATGAAGACGTCTATGAATTTAATGAGTCTCCTACGATTTAACATAAAAAACCAAGCAAATTTCAGTTTGCTTGGTTTTTTACTTTAATTCATTATTTTCATATGTTCAAATGGATAATAAATTGCCGCTAATTCTCCTAATACATCTTCTCTATCAATAAGTCCTAAACCATTTCTACTATCTCTACTTATTAAACGGTTATCTCCCATAACAAAAATCTTATTTTTAGGAACTGTAATCGGTCCAAAGTCCTCTGTTAAATTCATAAGTTTTTTTTCAGCTTGCTTTCTATTACTATACAAATACGCTTCCTCTATCACTTCATGATTCACATATAATTGATCATTTCTCACCTCAATGACATCGCCAGGCAAACCAATAACCCTTTTCACATAAAAATTATCCGTCTTCACAACAATAATATCTTCTCTCCCATAGCTTTCAAATTGCTTTGCCAACTTATTTACAATCACCTTATCCCCATCTTGTAACGTTGGCTTCATGGACGCTCCTTTTACAGTCGTAGGAAAAAACACGAAAATTTTCGCCAAAAACACCAACAAACATGCAATTGCAATTGTTCCAAAGAATTCACGCCAACGTTTTTTCTTTTGCATCATTCCACCATCTCATCATCTTTTTACTTTTATTATAAGGACTTCAATCATCTAATTTCCACAAAATTCTGAATTATAAAATTAGAATATTATAAACTTAGAATAACAACCCATAAACTTCTTATTTTATATACTATAATTTATATTTATCTCACTATGTGTCGACAATAAAATTCCATCTCAAAAATCGGCTGAAGTAAAATAGTAAAAAAGATACTCTCAAAATAGTCTATCTACTATTTTTGAGAGTATCTTTTATATTCCCACATATACAATACACATTTGAGCCGCTACATATGTAAACCAAATCCAAAGTGGTTCATACTTTAATTTGCGCCCTCCAATATCTGTCACACCTATAATAAAATCAGAAATCACAAATAGTAAACCACCAAAAGCCGGTATCCACCATATGCCTGTATTCTCATAGTATAAGGCGAATGCAAAGCAAGCCATCCCTCCAACCCACAGTCCGTAAATTAGAGCTCCTATCGTAAACAATTTATCTTGTTTATCATTTCGTATAAAAAAGAACCATCCTATAATGAGAAAGAGCCCGTATACGAGTAAACCAATCCAAAAACCATTCCATGAGATGCCTGTTTGCAAAAATGCTTTTACATAAAAACAATGTGCAAGCGCGAAAGTAATCATCCCTCCAATTAACCTGTGACCAATTGGAATCAAACCTGCCATAAATAAATCTCCTACAGTTGATAACGTCATACCTAGTGCAACCCACGTACTATACTCCACTGATGGATCTTGTAACCATATCCAAATTGCACTTGCTGTTAAAGAAAAACTAAGAATAAGACGCACTGCTAAAGGTAACGGCATATTATTTCTTGTCTTTTTTGTCTGTCCTATTGCGTACATTGCACCAATTAAAAAAAGAATGATTTGCCCAATTAACACCATGTAAAGTAGATTCATAACATGTTCTCCTCAATAAATGCTTTTTGTATCTTTTTTCGTTACACCTAGTCTATTATCCTTTTTCTATAAAAAAAAAGAAGAACAGTACTGTTCTTCCATTGTAATCGTTTTCCTGTTATTTATGCTACTTGTTTTTCTTGCTCGATTTTCTGCTTAGCTGGCGTACGATTCACCACGATAATTCCCGCAGCTACACATGCTAAACCAAATAATACAAATGAATGAATTGCTTCTCCTAAGATCATGCTCGATAATAACACACCAAATACGGGTATAAAGAACATGTACATTGATACTTTTCCAACTTTGTTGTACTTCATAATCGTATTCCAAATACAAAAACCTGCTGCGGATAAGAAAGATAAGTAGAGAAGCATAAGTATTGCATGTACACTAAATGTAAATGGCATGACTCCAACTTGCAAAGCCCCTATACATAATAACCCGATAGAACCAAAAATCATTTGGTATGCTGTCATATAGCCAACATCTAATGTTTTGCTACCTTCTTTCGCCAATATGTTTCCATATGAATACAACATTGCTGCACTAAGAAGTAATAAGCTACCAATTCCGAAATGGAATGATAAACTACCATCACTCGGTACATTTACTAAAATGACACCACAAAAGCCGATAGCGACCCCAATTATTTTTCTCATATTGAGAGCGTCATCTTTATATAAAAAGTGAGCAAGTAAAATTTGAAAGAATGATGATGTTCCTGAAATGATAGCTCCTTCAATGCCAGAACTATAACTCATTCCAATATAAAAACATATATATTGAAGAAATGTTTGAAATAAACCAATTTGTACTAACTGCTTCCCCGTTCCTTTTTTGAAGCTCATATCTTTTCCTAACACTTTAAAGAATAATAAGAGCATGACTCCAGATAAAAAGAAACGATAACCAGCAAATAATATTTGCTCCCCAACTTCTTGTGGCTGAATTCCAATTTCAGCATAACTTAATTTAATAAATGGGAATGCACTCCCCCATAAAAAAGTCGCTACTATTGCAGCAATCAGTACGCCAATCGGATGGGTAAAAAATTTCTCTGTCTTCACTTGTTGTCTTCCTTTCCGATCTTTTTATGAACAATATTCATATATACCAAAGGAAGTGTGAAAACACAAGTTTTCAGTTTATGCGCAAACAAAAGCATATCATCTAACGAAAACATATGCTATACTATAGAATAATTACAACATAATAACTATTAAAATCAGATTCAACAGAAATGCTGCTATCCATTATGGATGGCAGCTTTCGTCGTTTTATAGGGGTTTCGATTTTGATTCTTTTTCTCAATAAGAATTTGGAAGGAGCGAGTAGTAATGAACTCAGAAGTAAAAACATTACAAGTACAAAAGTCTATTTCTCATCCCTCTTTATGGGATACATTAAAGAAACATTATGAACTTATCTTTGCAATCGCATCTGGTATTTTCATTTTAGCTGGTTGGTTATTCACAAAGAACGATGCAATGAATGTAGGTATTACTTGCTATATCCTTGCTTATATAGTTGGTGGATATGCAAAGGCGAAAGAAGGTATTGAAGATACCATTGAAGAGAAAGAGCTAAATGTCGAAATGCTCATGCTCTTTGCTGCTATCGGTGCTGCAATCATTGGCTACTGGGCAGAAGGCGCGATTTTAATCTTTATCTTTGCACTGAGCGGTGCGATGGAATCTTATACATTAAGTAAAAGTCAAAAAGAAATTTCAGCGCTTCTTGATTTACAACCTGAAGAAGCATTACGTATTTCTAATGGAACCGAGGAACGTATTCCTGTAGGACGATTACAAATTAACGACATTATTTTAATTAAGCCAGGTGAGCGTGTTCCTGCTGACGGTACGATTCATAACGGTGAAACAAATATCGATGAAGCTACTATTACAGGGGAACCTATTCCGAATGAGAAAAAATTCGGTGATGAAGTATTTGCCGGTACTGTAAATTTACGCGGTGCTATCGAAGTTAAAATTACGAAGCCGAGCGATCAAACATTATTCCAAAAGATTATCCGTCTTGTCCAAAGTGCACAAAGCGAAAAATCACCATCACAACTATTCATCGAAAAGTTTGAAGGAACATACGTAAAAGGTGTACTACTCGTTGTTGCGCTTATGATGTTCGTTCCTCATTTCTTACTGGACTGGAGCTGGAATGAAACGTTTTATCGCGCTATGATCTTACTTGTAGTCGCATCTCCTTGTGCACTCGTTGCTGCCATTACACCAGCAACGTTATCTGCAATTTCTAACGGAGCAAGAAATGGTATTCTCTTTAAAGGTGGCATACATTTAGAACGCCTCGCTTCAGTAAAAGCAATCGCTTTTGATAAAACAGGAACATTAACACAAGGAAAACCTACCGTAACAGATGTATATGTTCGAGAAAATATGACAGAAAAAGAAGTACTTTCTATTACAGCAGCAATCGAAAGTCACTCTACACACCCTTTAGCTGAATCTATTGTTAAATATGCACAACATGCGCATGACATTACATTACAAAAACCAGAAAATGTTGAAGATGTAACTGGTTTTGGGCTAAAAGGAATATTCGAAAACAAAGCTTATAAAATAGGTAAAGCTGATTTTATCGGTGAAGAAACAAAGACATTCCATAATGGCATTTCTGCCTCACTTGAAAAAGAAGGTAAAACTGTCGTTTATATTCGTGATGAGGATGGTATCCTTGGACTTATCGCTTTAAAAGATACACTTCGCCAAGAAACAATAGCTGCTATTCGCGAATTACAAAGTATTGGTGTTGAAGCAATTATGATTACTGGTGATAATGAAGAAACGGCAAAAGCAATTGCCTCTGAAAGTAATATAAAAGAATATTACGCATCATGCTTACCCGAAACAAAAGTTGAAACGATTAAGAAGCTAAAAGAAAAATACGGGACAGTAGCAATGGTCGGAGATGGTATAAATGATGCCCCTGCACTCGCTACCGCTAGCATTGGTGTAGCAATGGGTGAAGGAACAGATGTAGCTTTAGAAACTGCAGACGTTGTACTGATGAAAAACGAATTATCTCGACTTTCCCAAGCAATCCGCTTATCAAAACGAATGAACCGTATTGTAAAGCAAAACGTAATCTTTTCACTAGCTGTAATTGCAATGCTGATTTGTTCAAACTTCTTGCAATTTTTAGCTCTTCCGTTCGGTGTTATTGGACATGAAGGAAGTACAATTCTTGTCATTTTGAATGGCTTACGATTATTAAAAGGAAACTAATAAAAACGGGTCCCTCATAGAGGACCCGTTTTTTTCTAATGATAGCTATTATGCCCGTTCGCACTACTACTCGTTTTATGCTTTGGATGCGAACTGCTCTTTTGTTTATTGTTATTTTTATTGTTGTGGTTCTTTTTATTATTACTCATGAAATATCCCCCCTGTTCCCTTTTATTATGGAACAAGAGCTCACTTTTCATTACGGGAATTATTGTCACCCGTTCTATAATGATGGAGTAAACCATTAATTTCGCCGCCGAGTAAAATTACCCACCCAGTTAAGTAAAACCATAACATTAAAATAATAATACCACCGAGACCACCATATGTATTGGCGTAATTCGCAAACTTATCTACATAATAAGCAAATGAGTACGATACCACAATCCATCCTACAGTAGCAAATGTTGCTCCTGAAATGACTTCTCTTCTTTTTAACTTTCGATCTGGTGCAAATGTATATAAAAAACTAAACAATGCAAATAAAACGAAGAAACTCGCTACTAACCGCGTAATGCTCCACACGTAAGAAAAACTATCCGATAAACCAATTGCTTTAAATACCGCTGCACCAATTACTTGTCCAAACACTGGAACAATTAGCGCAAACACAATCATAAAAATGATTGCTAACGTAAACACAATTGATAAAGCTCTCGTTTTAATAAAAGAACGTGTTTCTGTTACATCATACGCACGGTTAAAAGCATTCATAACCGCATTTACCCCGTTTGAAGCAAACCATAGCATCGATAATAAACCAAATGATAATAAACCACCATTTTGCTCATTTACAACCTTATCAACGTTTACTTCAATTAAAGACATTGCATCTTCGGGTACGTACGGTTCTAATAAGTTGAGCACACTTTCTGTTTGAAGGTCAATGAATCCAAGAAGCGTAATTAAGAAAACAAGCCCAGGAAAAATCGCAAGCAAGAAGAAATAAGCGAGCTGTGCTGCCAAGCCCGCTACATCATCGCGCATCGTTCGGTTATACAAATCTTTACCAAACGAATAAGTACGATGTCTCCTCACCTTTTCTAAAATTTTTCTCATATATGTTTAAACGCTTTTCTTCTCTTCTTTATCTTGCTTTAACTCAATGTACGCTTCAGTTTTTTTTTCCTCTACATTTGAGTCTTTCATAAATAATTCACGCGCTTCCTTCATACCGCCATCTTCAGCAACTATTGGCTCTTCCTCTGCTTTCAGCTCATCTACCTTTGTAGATACAGCTTGAATTTCAATTGTTTCTGGCTTCTCTGCTGGCTCAACCTTTTTCTTACTAAAAATTTCTTTCGTTTCTTTTAACGTCTCTACAACAGACGGCGTCAATTTTTTAATTTCTGCTACTTTCGCTTTTACTACATTGAAGTCAGCGAGTTCGCGTCCTTTATCTGTAACAGTTTGCACTTTTTCTTTGATTTTTGCATTTTCACCGATTTCAATCATCTTTGTTTTTGCTTTTTCCGCAGTATTTTTTACTTTTTCACGGTTTTCCTTCTTCAACATAGATACAGCTACACCTGCAGCTACACCAATCGCAATGTTTCGAGCAATATTATTTTTCTTTGCCATATTCCTTCACCCTTTCATTTCTTATGTTAGAAAGTATTTCTTTCTAAGCTTCCTCATATTCCTTGTTCATTTCGAATGAAAGCTAATAGCTTTGCACACCCTTCTGTTACAAGGTCATATACTTCTTGGAAATTCCCTGTATAGTAAGGGTCGGGAACGTCTGTCCAGCCACCGTCTGGAACAAAATCGGACAGTCTACCAATATAGCCTCCAGTTTTACCTAAACTTTTTAAATCTGCTATATTCTTGTTGTCCATGGCAATAATATAATCAAACTTTGTTAAGTCTTCTTTTTCTACTTGCCTTGCTTTAATTCCTTCAAAAGTGACTGCATTTTCTTTTAAAATTTTTTGTGTTCCTTTATGTGGCGGATGGCCAACATGCCAATCTCCAGTTCCTGCAGAATCAATGACAATTTTCTCTTCGAGTCCCTCTTTTACGACAAGATCTCGAAAAATCGCTTCTGCCATCGGAGAACGGCAAATGTTCCCAAGACAAACAAACAATACTTGAACCATATTTTTGTTTCTTCCCTTCTTGGTGCATTTCTTTATATATACTTATAGTATAAACAACCAATTATTAATTATAAAGGAAATCCCTACTAATTTAATAGGATTGAAAAGATTCATTAACGAAAATGATAAAAAATGTTAAGATAGCCTTATGTTATTTTAAAGGGGGACACTTCGGTGGATTTATCCGTAAAGTCAGAAGAAAACGTTGAATATATGGTCGAAGCTATTAAAGAAAAATTACGTATGGTTAATGCTGGAGCAATGAGAGCTGCTAGCTTTAATGAAGAAATGTACGAAGACTTACGTGACATTTATGATCATGTTATGAAACGTGAAACATTCAGCATTAGTGAAATGCAAGCTATTACAGAGGAGTTAGGTACATTAATTAAAAAGTAAGAAGCCTCGCTTATGAGGCTCTTTTTTATTTCCAACAAATTCATGACAACTCTTCTCTTTTCCTCAACCAACTGTAAAATATTGTACAATAGAAGTAGAACCTCACCTTAGATTTTTTCTTCATACATACTACTCACAAATAATAGCAACACTACCATTGCTAACTGTTTTTACTGGAGGTGCTTACTTATGAGCAATTGGTACAGTAAGACGAAAGATCAAACATTAATCGACCTAGAAACAAACGAACAACACGGTTTAACAGATGAAATCGTAAATGAACGTTTAAAGCAATACGGCTCTAATGAATTAGCTATAAAACAAAAACGCACGTTATGGCAGCGGATTTTCGCCCAAATTAATGATGTCCTCGTATATGTCCTTATTATTGCTGCTCTTATTTCAGCCTTTGTAGGTGAATGGGCTGATGCAAGTATTATCGCGCTCGTTGTAGTTTTAAACGCTGTTATTGGTGTCGTCCAAGAATCAAAAGCAGAACAAGCTTTAGAGGCATTGAAAAAGATGGCGACACCTAAAGCAATCGTCAAGCGAAATGGTGAACTAAAAGAAATTCCATCTGAGCACGTCGTTCCCGGTGATATCGTTATGCTCGACGCTGGCCGATATATCCCATGCGATTTACGACTTATCGAAACCGCAAATTTAAAAGTTGAAGAATCTGCTCTAACTGGTGAATCCGTCCCCGTTGATAAAGATGCAATTTACCACCCTTCCATGCAAAGTGATGAGCAAGTACCATTAGGCGATCAAAAAAACATGGCCTTTATGTCTACTCTTGTAACATATGGACGAGGCGTCGGTGTTGCTGTTGAAACTGGCATGAACTCACAAATTGGCAAGATTGCTACCCTTTTACATGAAGCAGACGATGATATGACACCACTCCAAAAAAGCTTGGCACAAGTCGGCAAGTATTTAGGCTTTGTCGCTGTAGCTATTTGTATCGTTATGTTTTTCATCGGCTTTTTACAAGGCCGGGATACGTTAGAAATGTTTATGACTGCTATTAGTTTAGCCGTTGCAGCTATTCCAGAAGGCTTGCCAGCTATCGTTTCCATCGTTCTTGCAATTGGTGTCCAGCGCATGATTAAACAAAACGTTATCATTCGAAAACTACCAGCTGTTGAAGCTCTCGGTTCTGTCACAATTATTTGTTCAGATAAAACAGGTACGTTAACACAAAATAAAATGACCGTTACTCACTTTTATAGTGATAACTTATACGATCAATTAGAAAATTTAAATGTAAATAACGATGCGCAACGTCTATTGTTAGAGAATATGGTGCTATGTAATGATGCGTCTTACAATAACGAATCACAAACCGGAGACCCGACTGAAATTGCTCTTCTCGTTGCTGGAAGCACCTTTAATATGCAAAAAGATCATTTAGAAAAGATACATGAGCGCGTTAACGAGTTGCCTTTCGATTCAGATCGTAAAATGATGTCAACCGTGCATACATACGATAAAAGCTACTATAGCATGACGAAAGGTGCTATTGATAAACTCTTACCTCGATGTACCCACATATTTAAAAACGGTAAAATCGAGGTTCTAACAGAGGCTGATAAAAATCAAATATTAGAAGCTGCAAAGGCAATGTCCCGAGAAGCTTTAAGAGTACTTTCATTCGCATTTAAACAATACAATTCAAATGCTGTGGATATAAATCATCTTGAAGAAAACCTCATCTTTATCGGTCTTGTCGGTATGATTGATCCACCTCGAACTGAAGTAAAAGATTCAATTACAGAATGTAAAAAAGCCGGTATTCGCACAGTTATGATTACTGGTGACCATAAAGATACCGCTTTTGCAATCGCCAAAGAACTTGGCATTGCTACAGAAATATCTGAAATTATGATTGGAACTGAATTAGATAACATTTCAGATAAAGAACTAGCAAGCAAAATTGATCACTTACATGTATTCGCTAGGGTCTCTCCAGAACATAAGGTAAAGATTGTAAAAGCATTACGTGCAAAAGGCAATATCGTTTCTATGACTGGTGATGGCGTCAATGATGCACCATCTTTAAAACAAGCAGATGTTGGCGTAGCGATGGGCATTACAGGAACAGACGTTGCAAAAGGGGCAGCGGATGTCGTGTTAACAGATGATAATTTCTCATCTATCGTGAAAGCTGTTGAGGAAGGTAGAAATATTTATCGTAACATAAAAAAATCAATCCTCTTCCTACTCTCTTGTAACTTCGGAGAAATTATCGCTTTATTTTTAGCTATTTTACTCGGCTGGGCAACACCACTTCGCCCTATTCACATTTTGTGGGTGAATTTAATTACAGATACACTGCCTGCATTATCACTTGGGGTTGATCCTGAAGATCCAGATGTGATGAAGGAAAAACCACGGCATGCGAAAGAAAGTTTATTTAGTGGTAGCGTTCCTTTTCTTATTTTCAATGGGGTTGTCATTGGACTTTTAACGCTAATAGCCTTTATCGCCGGAGCAAAATTCTATACCGGAGATACAAATTTATTCCCTCTTTTCCCAGAGCGAATTGATGAGGATGCTCTATTACATGCTCAAACGATGGCATTTGTCGTTCTTAGTTTTTCTCAGCTCGTTCATTCATTTAACTTGCGTTCAAGAACGAAATCCATTTTTTCAATTGGGATCTTTACAAATAAATATTTAGTTTTCTCTCTTCTTATCGGGGTTCTTATGCAAGTTTGTATCATCTCCATCCCACCACTTGCAAATATATTCGGTGTGCATGCATTAACGATGCGAGATTGGGGATTTGTTCTCTTATTAAGTATCATCCCGCTTGTTGTGAATGAGATCATTAAATTAGTGAAGAGAAACTAAAAGGCAATGAGGACTGCTCCTCATTGCCTTTTCATTTATCCTTGTAATTCTTTTTTAATGTTCTCTGTTAATGTAGCCATTCGTTTGCGGCTTTCTTCTCGCTCACGTTTATTTTGTTCTTCAATTTGTTGTGTTTCTTGCATACCTCTTGAAATAATGTTCCAAGTTTCCTCAAGTGTTTCCATCTTAATACTAGAAGAACCCGATAATCTCGCTACTTCCACACTTTGCGTTGCGATATTTTGTGCATTTTTCTTAAGTAATTCATTTGTACGGCGATCCAGTTCAGCCATAGAATCTGCAACAAGCTTTTGACGCTTCGCATTTACCGCCTGAATGATACCATTTTTAAAGATAGGAATCGTTGTAATAAATGCTGTATTGATTTTACCAATTAATTTATTGTTACCACGTTGAACCATACGAATTTGTGGTGCTGTAAGTAACGCAACCATACGTGCTTTCTCTAAATCATCAATACGCTGCTCTAAAATTTCAACAGAGTTTTTAAGCGACTCTAATTCAATACCTGCTAATTGGTCATTGTTACGTACACGCTCTTCATACATTGGAACTAGCTCTGTATTTAAACGCTCTAATAACATTTCTCCTGCTACTACGTATTTTTCTAAGTCTAAATAATATTTTAAGTTTTGCTCATATAAACCGTCTAACGTACCAATAGATTTTTTCATTTCATCTTGATACTTTGTAATTTCTACGTATACTTTATCCATTTCGCGGCCCATCGTTTGGTACTTACTAAAGATTTGTTCAATCATTTTATCCGCTTTTTTGAACATACGTGAGAAGAAACCACTTTTCTCTTCCGCAAAGTCTTTGCTATCGAATCTGTCCATAATTTTACCAAGCTGTTTTAATAATTCTCCAGAGTCTTCTATTTTTGATAAAGACATTGTATGTAAGATTTGATCAGCAAAACGTGAAATTTCCATAGATGGTTCTTTTCCAAGCTCGATTAATTCTAACTGATCCTTAATATCTACCGCATTATAAATACGTTGCACATCTGCATCTTGTCTAAGTTGCAAGCGAACATCTTGTGCTGTTTGCTCATTTAATTCTGTTTTCGAATCTAGTACGACTGGGTTATTCATATGGTATTCTCCCTTTCCTTATAAAAATGGACGAAATAGTCCTTTTATTGTTTGTGATAAATTTTTATAGGCTGATGAACCATGAAACTCAAGATCGAAATTAACTTCTTCAAGCCAATGTGAATCAAATGCTGCTGCATCAATATACGGTTCAATATCATTTCGTCCCGTTGGATTGAAGTGAAATACATCTACTCCTATTTGATTTAAAAATAGTAATAAAACAGCATCAGAACGAGTTAATTCTCCACTCTTCTCATTATTAAATATAACAATTTTCGGTACATCTTGTGAATAATCAAATTTCTCAAGCTGTTCTAAAATGTTCGGTGGTATTTGAGAAAGTTGTGCGAAAACATATAGCGCTACATCTTGTTTCGTCTCTTTTGCAATTGGTTTACACATTTCACTTTCGCACGCATGAATGATCGCCTCTGCAATACCATGTTGTAATCCTTCTGGCAATCGTTTATGTGGCCACCAATGACTGTTCATAATTAAATCTGGATGTAATTTCCCCCCGCGGTCTAAAGCATCTCGGTAATGATATTGGAAATTTGCTTTTTGTTCTTTCGTAAACGGGAATGTATTAATTAATAAACTGTTATCAAATGATGTAACAGCCTTTAATCGCTGAAAATACTCTTTATCATTTTTTGAAACACCTGATATTTTTGCAAATAAAGAAGGGATATAAATGTGTTTATTCTCAACAAAGAATGTCGGGCGTACAAATGCCTTTTCTTTCGTAATTAAAAAGAGTTCATCATACGTTGTTTTGAGCGTACGAGCTACAGGCGTATATGAACGGAATTGCCACGGCTTGTACAGCAGTGAATTATCGTGGTGAAGTACTTGCTCAATTTCTTTTGAAGCTTGATACGCTACTGTTGCAACACGTTCGCGGCGGCGATCTGGAAATGGCTCAAGAGAAATGCGACCTGAATGAGACACAACAAAACTTCTTCCTTCCTCATCAACATTCTCAAATCCATCTTTTCCTTCTGGATGATAATAAAGTACATCACAGCCGAGCATAATAAGGAAGTATAAGAAATATATACGGCTTTCCGTCGCATCACCGTACCAAACGATACGCGGCATTTGTTTCTTATAATTAACTGTAGAAAACCACTTCGCTACGTAATTTTCACTTAATTTAATTATATCAATTAAGAAACGACGGAATCCCTCTGTTTTTAACGATTGGTTATGTTGTTTCTCATACAATTTCAATACAGAAATAAACGTCGTATGTATATAATGCTGTAAGTCAGGATTGTCTACTTTCGGTAAAAGTTGTTTCCCAGATAAGTGTGCCACTAGCCTATTTACTGTCAGACCGTTTGGTGCTTCTTGATGTAATCCGAACACTTCTTGAATATGACGAAGCTTTTCCGAATCAATCACTTTGTTTAAATTTTGTTCGTGTAAAACTTCGATTCCTTTTGCTTCACTATAATCAAATAGCTCATTAAAATATTCATCTACATCATTAGGAACGCCAAGGATTCGACATGCTATATAACTAAATTTCATCTCATTCTCTGTCAGTTCATATTGTGGGCGTTTTTCTAAAAGTGTTTCAAATTGCTTTAAATCTGATTCATCTTTTAATCCATATGGTTGAAGTGTAAAACGTGAAAACATAACAGTTCACCTCCAAAAACATTTACGTTTTTTCTAAGTCTTTCTTCTATTATAAACTATTTTTGGTTATAAAAAATGGGCGCTCGTAAAACGAGCAAACCCATTTCAATTATTTATTGTCCTCTTTAGTAGCTGCAACTTCTTCTTTAGCTTGTCCAGAATTCTTCATGTAGTGAAGTATAAATGTTGCTCCAAATGCTACAACTAAAATGATAAAGAATAGCATATGACTTATTTCAATATGAATAACAGACAGTAACATTTTTGCTGCAATAATTAAGATTAAAATATATGCTGTCGTTTCCAGTTCTGGAATACGCTCTAACAATTTTAAGAATACACCAGCGATACCACGCATCATTAAAATACCGAGCATTCCACCTAATAATAGAATCCACACTTCATTTGATACACCAAATGCAGCAAGTACGCTATCTACAGAGAACGCGATATCCATTAATTCAACCATCGCAACTGTTCCCCAGAAGACACCAAACATTCTGAAGAGAATACTGTTTTGGTTCATACCATGAGCTTCCTCTTCTTCTGCATTACCTTTTCTTTTATCAATGAAGTATTTAACTGAAAGCCAAGCTAAGTAAAGTGCACCTAACACTTTTACCCACGCTAATTTAATTAAGAACATTCCAATTCCAATCGCAATAAATCGGAATACATAAGCTCCAATGAGTCCATAGAATAATGCCTTTTTACGCTTTTCTTCCGGAAGGTGTTTTACCATTACTGCTAATACAAGTGCATTATCAGCAGATAACAAACCTTCAAGTACAACAAGTGTACCTATTAATCCCCAAGATACTGGATCTTGCAACACTTTAATCCACATGTCCAAGTCGAAAAACTGAGCATACGTATCAAGGATTCCTTGCAAAATACTCATCTTACCTTTATCCCCTATTCTTTGCTAGATTTATAGAAAGGTCAAAAAAAGGAAACGAATATCGTTTCCTTTCTATGCATCCAAGCCATACGCTCTTACAAGCGCACCTAGGCCACCTTGGAAACCGCTTCCTACTGCATTAAACTTCCACTGTCCATTATGACGGTATAATTCACAAAAGACAACTGCTGTTTCGATGGAGAAATCTTCCCCTAAATCAAAGCGAAGAACTTCTTCATTCGTTTCTTCATTCGCTAAACGAACGAACGCATTTCCTACTTGACCAAAGTTTTGACTACGGCCTTCTGCATCATAAATCGTAACTGTAATAGCAATTTTGTGCACATCTGCTGGAACTTTCTTTAAGTCCACAACAAGTTGCTCATCATCGCCTTCACCTTCACCTGTACGGTTATCCCCTGTATGCATAACAGATCCACAAGGAGACTGTAAATTATTATAGAAGATAAAATCAGTTTCTTTCGTACATTTTCCGTTCGCATCTAATAGGAATGCTGATGCATCTAAATCGAAATCTGATCCACCGTCATAAGATTTAATATCCCACCCAAGACCAATTACTGCTTTTGTTAAACCAGGACTTGTCTTACCTAAATCAATCTTCTGTCCTTTTTGTAATTGAATAACCATTTATATTCACCTCTATATTTTAATCTTAAAAAATATATCCATCAGTAAACATCTGTTTCACCGATGGATATACGAAGCTATTACTCTACATCTAAACCGAAATTGTTACATAGAGACGCTAATCCACCTTGGAATCCACTTCCGATTGCATTGAACTTCCAGTCACCTGCATGACGGTATAATTCACCTACTACAACAGCTGTTTCAATAGAGAAATCTTCTCCTAAATCGTAACGAATTAACTCTGCATTCTTTTCTTCATCTAAAATACGTACGAAAGAGTTAGAAACTTGTCCGAAGTTTTGGCTACGACCTTCTCCATCGTAAATTGTAATTGTGAAACAAATACGTTCGATATGTGCAGGTACATTTTTTAAATCTACTTTAATCGATTCGTCATCGCCTTCACCTTCACCAGTTCGGTTATCTCCTAAATGCTCTACAGCACCATTCGCACCTTTTGGGTTATTATAGAAGACGAAATCCTCTGCACCTGAAACTTTACCGTTAGCACCCACTAAGAAAATACTAACATCTAAATCAAAATCATTTTGTCCGTCATAACGATTCGTATCCCAACCAAGTCCTACAAGAACTTTCGAAAGACCTGGATTCGTTTTTGTTAAGTCTACCTTTTGTCCTTTTTTCAATGAAATTGATGCCATACACAATTCCTCCTCAGTTTATTTTATTGATAACGTGATACAATCTCACTTAAGTTTTTATCTTGTGTGCCTTCTCCAACAGCTGAAAACTTCCATTCACTTCCGTGACGATACATTTCACCTGCAATTAGAGTCGTTTTGCCAGCATAATTATCCGATAAATTATAGCGTGCTAATTCTTCACCAGTTTGCGGGTTTTGAATACGAATATACGCATTACGAATCATCCCGAAATCTTGACGACGATTTACACAGTCATAAATATTTACAACGAATACTAAACGATTAATACGGCTCGGAACTTTATGTAATTCTACGAAAATTGTTTCGTCATCACCAGCGCCTTCACCTGTCAAATTATCTCCTGAATGAATAATACTACCACAAGTAGAAAGCTTGTTTCCGAAGTAAACTAAATCGTTTTTGTTTAAAAAACGATCTCCTTCTAACATCACAACAGATGCATCACAATCTACATTTGGTTTACTTCCAAATAATGAAGACAGAAACCCACCTGATTGCCCAATTGGATCCCAGCCTAAGCCAACCTGTAGTTTCGCTACTTTTGGTTGTCCTTTCGTTAAATCGATCTTTTGACCTTTTTCTAAAATAATAGGCATGCAGTTTCTTCCTTTCTACAAAGCATTTTCCAAGGCGGAAAATATTGTATTCTTCCCTTATATTGTAGCATTATTTACCTAGTGATAAAAAGGATAAATTCTCAGTTATATGAAAACATTCATATAATTTACTTATGATGATGTAAGAAGTGGTAAATAGCACCAATCATTCCTGCGCAATTACCGTTTTGTGCAAGTTCAATCTCACAATTACTATAAATCTCTTTGTTTAAATATTTTTCTATCTCTTCTTTTACTTCTTTTAAGAACTGATTTCCTCTACCAGTAATTCCTCCACCTATAACAATCATTTCTGGATTAAAAATATAAGCAAGATTACTAATTCCAATCGCTAAATGTTTAAAGAAAACCTCAACCGCTTGCGTAACTTCTCTATCTCCTTTATCATACAGTTCGAAAATCGTTTTTCCATTCCAATCACTTTCACCTTTATATTTTCGCACAAGACGAATTAACCCTGAAATGGAAGCGACCTCTTCAAACTGCTTTCCTTCTATTAACATATTTCCCCATTCACCAGCACTAAAAGAATGTCCCCTGTATAACTCTCCATCTATAAAAATCGCTCCTCCAATACCAGTTCCAAGAGTAAGCATAATAAAATTTCTTTTTCCGTTTCCAATACCTTTCCACTTCTCACCCAAAGCTGCACAATTCACATCATTTTCAAGAGACACAGGAACTTGTAATACCTCTTGCAATCTATCGATAATAGGAATAGTCGCGTAGTTCGGAATATGCTCCACCCCTCCCGTTACAACTCCTTTATGAATATTAACAATTCCCGCAGTACTAATGCCAATTCCTGAAATCGTATGTTCATTCATTAATTGTTTGGATAGAAGAATAAGTTTTTGAATGATTTGTTCCCCACCCAAATGAATTTCTGTTGAAACTGTTTTATGCTTTCGTACTGTTCCTGTTTCTGAAACAATTCCATATTTAATTTGTGTACCACCAATATCAAATGCAATATATTCTTTCATCTGCTGTCACTTCCTCTATTGTAATGCGTGTAACATTCTCACCACTCTACTATTATAAAGAATTTACACTAACTCTTTTCTCTCTTCAGAAATACACCACCTTTTTCTATATATAGTTTTTTTTGCATAAAACTCTTTTTCCTAAGAAATATTACAAAGGGATGTATTTTAGATGGAATATTAATTTCTTAGGAGGAAAACAATGACGAAAATCTTCATTTTAGCATCAACACTCTCTTTATCTTTTTTTAGCGGTTTAAATATCGGTAATGCAGCAACGGAAAACTTCTCTCCAGCAACAAACGCAATTGTACAAAATAACGATCATTTAGCAGAAGGCAACTCAAAAGATAATAATAAACCACCAGGAAACAATGGTTCTCAGGACGATAGTGGTTCTGGCGGCAACAGTTCTGGTGGTAACGGTTCTGGTGGCAGTGGTTCCGGTGATAACGGCTCTGGCGGCAACGGCTCCGGTGGCAGTGGTTCCGGTGGTAACGGTTCTGGTGGCAGTGGTTCCGGTGATAACGGCTCTGGTGGCAATGGCTCCGGTGGCAACGGCTCCGGTGGTAACGGCTCTGGTGGCAATGG
>NZ_MACF01000129.1 GCF_001884045.1 Bacillus mobilis
TAGCATCTAAAAATAAAAATTGACGTTTCACGTTGTTTGTTTCGTTCAGTTTTCAAAGAACTTGTCTGTCGCTCAGAAGCGACTTTATTAATATAACATTTCGTTATATTTTCGTCAACAACTTTTTTCAATAAGTTGTTTTTCGTTTGTTTTGCTTGTTACCTTTCGTGGCAACGAATATAAATATACCAGTTTGATTATTAAAATGCAATAGTTTTTCTAATAAAATTTTTAACTTAGTAAAAAAGTATAAAAACAGCACATTTCTTCTATATAAATATAATTTCTTGCGCCATCAAGAACTACTATCCCCATGTAACTCTTACTCAAATAAAAAAAGCTTTGGAGAAATCTCCAAAGCTTAGTCTTGTTTATGACGCATAGCAGGGAATAATAATACATCACGAATAGATGGCGCATTCGTTAATAGCATAACAAGACGATCAATACCAATTCCTAGTCCACCTGTAGGAGGCATACCGTACTCAAGAGCTTCAATATAATCATCATCCATCATGTGGGCTTCATCATTACCTTGTTCACGCTCTTTTAGTTGCGCTTCAAAACGTTCTTTTTGATCAATCGGATCATTTAGCTCAGTGAATGCATTTGCATGTTCACGTGCAACGATAAATAATTCGAAACGATCTGTGAATCGTGGATCTTCGTCATTCTTTTTCGCAAGTGGCGAAATTTCTACCGGATGACCGTAAATAAACGTTGGTTGGATTAATTTATCTTCTACTTTTTGTTCGAAGAATTCGTTTATAATATGACCAACTTCCATCGTATCCTTAATACCTACATTATGTTCTTTTGCAAGTTCACGCGCTTCTTCTACACTCATTGGATTCCAGAAATCTGCTCCAGAGTGTTCTTTAATCGCATCTACCATATGAAGACGTGTCCATTCTGGCTCTAGATTAATTTCATAATCACCATATTGGATTGTTGTTGTACCTAGTACTTGCTTCGCAATATGAGCAACCATATTTTCTGTTAGTTTCATAATATCTTTATAATCAGCATACGCCTCATATAATTCAATCATTGTAAACTCTGGGTTATGGCGAGTTGATACACCCTCATTACGGAATACACGACCGATTTCATAAACTTTTTCTAATCCACCCACAATAAGGCGTTTTAAATGAAGTTCAATTGCGATACGCATGTATAATTCCATATCTAACGCATTATGGTGTGTAATGAAAGGACGCGCAGAAGCTCCACCTGCAATTGCATGCATCATAGGTGTTTCCACTTCAAGGTAACCATTGTCATCTAAGTATCTTCTCATTTCACGAATGATCTTACTACGAGTAACGAATGTTTCACGGCTTTCCATACTTGTAATTAAATCTAAGTAACGTTGACGGTAGCGTTGTTCAACATCTTTTAACCCATGATATTTATCCGGTAATGGACGAAGGGATTTCGTTAATAGTGTAAAGCCCGTTGCTTTCACTGAAAGTTCTCCAACGTTTGTTTTGAATACTTTACCTTCAATACCTACTAAGTCACCTAAATCTGCTGTTTTAAATAATTCGTATTCTTCATCTCCAACAGCATCTTTACGAACATAAATTTGAACTTGTCCATGTAAATCTTGAATATGTGCAAATCCAGCTTTTCCTTTACCGCGTTTTGTCATAATACGACCAGCGATAGAAACAGAGATTTCTTTCTCTTCTAATTCTTCTTTAGAGAACTCTCCATATAAGCTTAATAAGTCATTTGTTGCATTTGTACGTTCAAATCGTTTACCGAACGGATCGATTCCTTGCTCACGTAAGTTATGTAACTTTTCACGACGAACAAGCAATTGGTCGTTTAATTCTTCGTGGTTCATGTTATCCATGGTATTGATATCACTCCAGCTCTATTAATTTTTACAATATATACAGTATAGCATTTTCTACTCAACTAGAAAAACTGCCAGCAACTAGCTGGCAGTTCTTCTTTCTTTCACGTAATTATAGGAAGTGTATAGAAGAATGTCAATCTTCCCTATCTATTATTAACCAACGTGAATTGTTTGTTGTTTCGCTTCTACTTCTTCTACAAATGCACCTAATACATTCGCAAGGTCTTCACGCGTATTACAAGCATTGATTCCATTACGTACAGTTGCATTACCACGAACACCCTTTAAATACCAAGCTGCATGCTTCCTCATTTCTCTTACAGCGACATTTTCGTTCTTTAAATCGATAAGACGATCTAGATGCAACATACATACGTCAATTTTCTCACGCACTGTCGGTTCCGGCATTAATTCACCTGTTTCCAAATACTTTACCGTGCGATAAATCATCCAAGGGTCCCCAAGGGCAGCGCGACCAATCATAACACCATCTACACCAATTTCATCAAGCATACGCTTTGCATCTTGTGGCGTTTCGACATCACCATTTCCGATAACCGGGATATTTACAGCTTGCTTTACTTGTTTAATAATATCCCAATCTGCTTTCCCTTCATACATTTGTACTCGTGTACGCCCATGAACCGCTACCGCTTGTCCGCCAGCACGCTCAACAGCTTTCGCATTCTCAATTGCAAAAATATGATCTGCATCCCAACCAATACGCATCTTAACTGTAACCGGCTTTTCAACAGCATCTACAACTGCCGCTACCATTTCATATATTTTATTCGGATCTAAAAGCCACTTTGCTCCCGCATCACACTTAATGATTTTTGGTACTGGGCACCCCATATTAATATCAATAATGTCTGCTGTCGTATATTTATCTACATATTTCGCAGCATCTACAAGAGTTTCTTTCTCTCCGCCGAAAATTTGTAAACTTAACGGCTTTTCTCTTTCATCAATATATAACATATCTAATGTTCTTTTGTTATTAAGCAATATCGCTTTATCACTTACCATTTCAGCACAAACTAGGCCTGCACCAAATTCTTTTACGGTCAAACGGAATGCAGAATTACACACTCCCGCCATCGGTGCTAATACAACCGGGTTTTTCATCTCAATATTTGCGATCTTTAACACTCGACTTACTCCTTCCTTCATAGTCACTTTGGCATTAATTCCTCCACCGAAACCTTCAATGCCTTAGCAACTTCCACTACAAAATCTTGGGAAGGCGATCGATTCCCTCTCTCAACTTCACCTAAAACAGATACAGATACCCCTAACTCTTTCGCAAAACCTTCTTGCGTGTAGCCTTTTAGCTTTCGAAAAGCACGAATGCGTCTTCCCCATTTTTCTGCTTCCATACCGTTACTCCCTCTCGCCTTTTCATTTCTTCTACTTGTGAACGTGAAATGTTTTGTTTAATATCTTGATTAATCTCTAACAACGGAACGATAACAAAAGCTCTTTCGAACATCCGCGGATGCGGAACAATAAGATTCTCTGCTTCAATATTTTCTTGATTATATAGCAAAATGTCAAGGTCGATGGTCCTCGGACCCCACCTAATTTCCCTTTTTCTTCCTAAATCATTCTCTACTCTTTGCGTAACTTTCAATAACTCTTGCGGTGATAAATTGGTAGAAATTTTTACAACTAAATTTAAAAAGCAACTTTGGTCAGTATAGCCAACTGGTTCTGTTTCATATACAGATGAAACATCGTTAACTTGGATATATGGGTTTTTATTTAAAAACTGAATCGCTTCAGTTAAATACGTGTGACGTTCTCCGATATTTGAACCTAATGCAATGTAAGCTATATTATTCATGGACGTTCTCTCGTAATTTCCACTGCTACAGCACGATAATGTCCAGGTATCGGCGGATCTGGTTTAATTACTTTAATTGTACAACGGCAAATACTCTCATATTGTTTCAATATATCTGCAGCAATATTTTCAGCGATACTCTCCACAAGCTTATACGTTCTATCTTCAACAACTTTTCTACATAATTCGAAAAGTTCCCCATAATTGACAGAATGCTCTAAGTCATCACTTTCTCCCGCCTGCTTCAGATCCAATTCCACCGTTAAGTCCACTTTAAATCTCTGGCCCAATTTATTTTCCTCTGGGAATACACCATGATAACCGTAAAACTCCATATCATGAACATAGATTTTATCCAATTACTTTACCCCCTTACCAATCATCGCGTCCATCATCTTAGCCATACGTGACATTTCCTTCACATCATGAACACGAACAAACTCACAGCCCTTTTCAATACCGAGACAAACGGTAGCTCCCGTTCCCTCAAGACGTTCCTCTACTGGTAAATCTAGCACATGCCCAATAAAGGACTTTCTTGAAGTACCTAACAGCACTGGGTAACCCAGTACGTTTAACTGTTCTAAATTACGCATCGCTTCTAAATTTTGTTCAGGTGTTTTAGCAAAACCGATGCCTGGGTCTAAAATGATATTCTCATCTCGCACACCAGCATCTTTAGCAATTTTAATACTGTCATATAAATCAGCAACCATATCAGCCATTAAATTGCGGTAATTCATGTTATCGCGATTATGCATTAAAATAATAGGTACATCGTAATGAGCTGCAACTTCAGCGATTTTTGGTTCCGCCTTCGCTCCCCAAATATCATTAATAATATGAGCACCCGCCTCTATTGCCTGCTTTGCAACTTCAGCTTTATACGTGTCGATAGAAATAGGTAATTTCACTTCTTTTGAAACAGCCTGAATCATCGGAACGACTCGCTTGATTTCTTCTTCCACCGATACTTTAGCAAAACCCGGACGAGTAGATTCACCGCCGATATCAATAATATGAGCACCTTGATCTCGCATTTCTTTCGCATGGCGCACCGCAGTCTCTACCTCGTTGTAACTCCCACCATCGGAAAACGAATCTGGCGTTACATTTAAAATCCCCATAATTAAGGTTTTTTCATTTAAGTTCAATGTATATTCGCCGCAGCGCAAATCATAATCCCACTTCAAACTACACATCTCCTCTTCACAATTCATTTCTGCTCCACAATTTCTCTCTCTGCATTTCATAAAGACTCATAAACCTTTTTGTAACCATGCCTACTTTACCCGGGAAATCTCGTCCCTCTACATGGTAAAGTGGAACAATTTCTTGAATCGAGTTTGTTACGAAAACTTCATCAGCTGAAAGTAATTCATCTTTTGTAAAGAAACCTTCCTTTACTTCTATCCCTAACTCTTCAGCAACCTTTATAATAAACGCACGAGTGATACCATTTAAAATCCCCGTTTTTAACGAAGGTGTATATAAAATACTACCTTTTACGAAAAAGAGATTTGAAACAATACCCTCTGCAACATAACCTGTTTCAGTAAGGAAAATACCTTCCTTATTCACAACATTTCCAATTTCACGTTTCCCTAAAATATTATTTAAGTAATGATGAGACTTCAAGCGGGACGCACCTTCTGGTGTATTTCGCACTTGCTTTAAAACAACCCCTTCTTTTTCCACTACATCTCCCGGGGCTGCTAAAGGTTTTATAAAAACAATAACAGACGGCTCTTCATACATTTCCGTTTGCAATCCAATTTCATCTATACCCGCCGATACATTAAAACGGACATACGCATGCTCTAATTCATTCTTAACGAGTAGGTTCTTCAAAATAAGCAACACTTCATCTTTCGTCATCGTCCATTTAATTTGCAATGTATTCAGCGCATCTATTAAACGATCATAATGATCATCCAATAAGAAAGGATGACCATTATAAATACGAAATGTCTCAAAAACTCCAAGGCCATATAAATAACCATGGTCATAAGGAGAAATTCTTGCTTCATTTGCTTCTACATACTCACCATTTACGTAAATTAACATGATGTCACACTTGGACTGTATTTACGAATGAAATTCTGCAACAACTCTTTCCCATGGGAAGTCATAATCGATTCCGGATGAAACTGTACACCTTCAATCGGTAACGTTTTATGACGGAGCGCCATAATTTCCCCTTCTTCCGTCCAAGATGTTACCTCTAAGCAATCAGGTAACGTCTCTTTCTTAACGATAAGGGAATGATAGCGCGTTGCAGTAAACGGATTAGGAATATCCAAAAAAATCGTTTTTCCGTCATGATGCATAAGCGATGTTTTTCCATGCATTAAGCGCTCAGCACGAACAACCTCTCCACCGAACACTTGTGCAATGGATTGATGCCCAAGACAAACCCCGAAAATCGGAATCTTCCCAGCAAAGTATTGAATAACCTCCATACTAATACCTGCTTCATTCGGACTACACGGACCTGGTGAAATCATTAAAAAGTCTGGTTTCATATTCTCAATATCTGAAATAGTCACTTCATCGTTACGTTTAACAACAAGCTCTTGTCCGAGTTCCCCAAGAAACTGCACTAAATTAAATGTAAAAGAATCATAATTATCAATCATTAATATCATTTCTCTCACCTAACCGTTTCTTCACTACGTTCTTTTGCACGCCATAAAGCAATCGCCTTTTTTAACGACTCTTTATATTCATTTTCCGGATTTGAATCAATTACAATTCCCGCTCCTGCTTGTACATGAGCCTTTCCATCTTTAGCAAGAAGTGTTCTAATTACAATATTCAATTCTGTATCTCCAGAATAACCGATCCAACCGATTGAACCTGTATAAATCCCTCTGCGAACAGGTTCTAATTCTTCAATAATTTCCATCGTACGTATTTTCGGGGCACCAGTAATTGTTCCCCCAGGGAATACAGCCTTCACTAAATCAAAAGCATCTTTATCTTCATCCACCTCACCACGCACATTAGAAACAATATGCATTACATGTGAGTATTTCTCGATTACCATAAATTCATCTACTTCTACAGTGCCATATTTACAAACACGCCCTAAATCATTTCGTTCTAAATCTACAAGCATGACGTGCTCTGCTCTTTCTTTTTCGTTCTCAATTAATTCTCTGGCTAATGCTTCATCCTCTTGCTCATTCGCACCTCTAGATCTCGTTCCAGCAATTGGTCTTGTACTTACTTCGGTTCCTTGTTTCTTAATTAACAACTCCGGCGATCCACTAACAATTTTAAAATCTCCCAGCTCCAAGTAACCCATATATGGAGATGGATTAATTTCACGAAGACTTGTATAAATTTCTAGCGGGTGTGTTTGTAACGTTCTTTCTTGTCTCGTCGACAAGTTCACTTGGAACACATCACCAGCACCAATATATTCTTGAATACATTCAACCGCCTTCATAAAGCTTTCTTCCGTAAAAGCAACTGCTTCACTTTTCTTTTCAGGGCATGCAAATGGTATAGTCACTTCCGGCGCTTCTGTCGCCCAAAGAACCTTCCACTCATTTAATCGCTCTTTTGCCTCTTCATGCTTATCTACATAATGTGTAATAATCCATAATACTTTCTCTTCTTGATCATACACAAACACATCATCAAATAATAAAAAGAATATATCAGGTATATTAATGTCATCCTCCGCAAGAGAAGGAAGTTTTTCAATATAACGGATGCAATCATAACTAAAGTAACCAATCGCACCACCTTGAAAAGGCGGGTACTCTGGATTATAGTCCGTTTTCCATCGCTCCATATATTCCTGCATTAAATCTAATGGGTTTCCTTGCTTTATTGTTTCCTTACCACTTTCGTTTATATGTAACGTTTCATCCTTCCCTCGGATTATCGCTACTGGGTTCAACCCCACAATGTTATAACGACCGCCACGTCCACTTTCTAACAAAATATGTTGCGGTTTATCCTTAGAAAGAAATTTATATTGCTTAAAGAAATCTAACTGATATGGAATAGAAAGCGCTAAAGATTTTCTTCGTTGCATATCAACACCCCGTCTTCTTTTATCCCACCTTCTTAAAGTAACCACCTCAAACTACATTCATTATGTATATAGAACGGTTATACTCGAAGGCTAGTGAAAATAAATTAATTATACTACCTCTTATTTTACATGAAGTTTTCTAGTCATTCACTCTTTTCCTATTTCCAATCAAAAAAGAAAAAGCATCCTTTTTCAAGGATGCTTTTTCAATCACATATAATTAAGACTCAAATTGATAAAGTGGTGTACTTAAATAACGTTCACCGTTACTTGGGATAATAACAAGTACCTTTTTCCCCTTACCTAACTTTTTCGCAATTTCTGTTGCCGCATAAATAACCGCTCCAGAAGAGATACCAACTAAAATACCTTCCTCTTTAGCCACTCTTCTTGCATATTCAAATGCTTGCTCCGTTTTCACTTGAACAATTTCATCATATACTTCTACATCCAATGTCTCTGGGATGAATCCCGCCCCAATTCCTTGGATTTTATGTGGACCTGGTTTCCCACCAGATAATACTGGTGAATCCGCAGGTTCTACTGCATAAATTTTAATATCTTTATACGCTTCCTTCAGTACTTCACCAGCACCAGTAATCGTTCCACCTGTGCCAATACCTGCAATAAACGCATCTAATTGATCGCCCATTTGTTCAACAATTTCTGGCCCTGTTGTTAAACGATGAATTTCTGGATTCGATTGATTTTTGAACTGTTGCGGTATAAAGTAACCATGCTCTTTTGCTAATTCAGTCGCTTGACGAATTGCTCCACCCATTCCTTCAGGCCCTGGAGTCAATACTAATTCCGCACCGTAAGCACGTAATAAATTACGACGCTCAATACTCATTGTTTCTGGCATTACTAAAATTGCCTTATATCCTTTAGCGGCCGCTACCATCGCTAAACCAATTCCTGTGTTACCACTTGTTGGTTCAATGATTGTATCGCCTTCTTTTAATAATCCTTTTTTCTCAGCATCTTCAATCATAGCTAATGCAATACGATCTTTAACGCTGCTCCCTGGATTCATAAATTCTAATTTTAAGTATATATCTGCGCTGTCTGATTCTACGATGCGGTTCAACTTAACGATCGGCGTTTTCCCGATTAATTCTGAAACTGATTGTGCCACTCGCATTCCTGTCACTCCTAACACCGAGTATTTTTATTGGTTTTATCTATATTTAGATTTTGTCAGAAAATTCCCTGTTTGTCAATCTATTTAGGGGGTGAATCCCCTTAATTTCCTTATTACAAACTCTCGATTAAATTTGTAATATCTTCTTTAGAGAACTTGTATCGCTCATTACAGAAATGACAATGAACTTCTGTCTCTTCTTCTTCTGCACGAACTTGCTCTAACTCTGTTTTACCTAAACTAATTAACACACTCTCAATACGTTCGCGTGAACATGTGCAATTAAATTGAACATCCATCGTTTCTAATACTTTTACTTTATCTTCTCCAAGAACTGCATACAGTAACTCTTCTGGAGAAAGCCCTTGTTCAATTAACGTTGATACAGGAGGAATGTTCTGCAAACGATCTTCAATGAATGAAATTGTTTCTTCCTGTGCACCTGGCATAATTTGAAGGATAAATCCACCTGCCGCTAATACGCTGTCATCTCCGTTTACAAGAACGCCAACTCCTACAGAAGAAGGTGTTTGCTCAGAAACTGCAAAATAATACGTGAAGTCTTCTCCTAATTCTCCTGAAACAATTGGAGATTGACCAATAAACGGCTCACGCATACCAATATCTTTAATTACTGTTACAAATCCTTCAGTACCTACCGCTTGATATACACGTAATTTCCCTTGTTCCGTTCCTTCAAAATCAACATGTGGATTCGTTACATAACCACGTACATCCCCATTCGCATGAGCATCTACTAAGATGAGGCCAATCGGACCATTACCTTCTACCTTAATCGTTAACTTTTGGTCACCTTTTAACATTGCGCCCATCATTGTACCTGCAGTTAAAGAACGACCAAGTGCCGCTGAAGCTGTTCTCCATGTGTCATGACGTCTTTGCGCCTCACTTACTGTGTTTGTAGTACGTACACTATATGCACGCACTTCTCCATCAAACGCTAACGCTTTTACTAAATAATCTTTCATACTCATTTATTCACCTTTCTCATGCTGTAAATTTGCATTACGCTCGTATAACATATACAAACCTTTTAATGTTAAAAATGGATCTACAACATCAATTACATTCGATTCTTCTGAAATTAATTTCGCCAATCCACCTGTCGCAATAACTTTCGGTTCTTGTTTAGCTTCCTCTTTCATACGCTTAACAATACCTTCCACTTGTCCAACATAACCATAAAGAATACCCGATTGCATCGCACTTACCGTATTCTTTCCAACAACACTGCTTGGTTTTGTAATTTCAATACGAGGAAGTTTTGCCGCTCTACTATATAAAGCCTCTGCTGAAATCATAATTCCCGGCGTAATAACTCCACCCATATAATGCTTTTCTTCGTTAATATAACAATATGTAGTAGCCGTACCGAAATCGACAATAATAAGCGGACTTCCATATAAGTGGATTCCTGCTACCGCATTTACAATTCGGTCCGCGCCTACTTCACGTGGATTTTCATATTTAATATTTAGCCCCGTTTTTATTCCAGGACCTACTACAAGCGGTTTAATTTTAAAATATTTTTCACACATGCGCTCTAAAGCAAACATAATTGGTGGTACGACTGAAGACACGATAATACCTTTCACATCTTCAAACGAAAGACCTTCATGCTCAAGCAACTGCTTTACAAGCATTCCATATTCATCTTCTGTCTTATGACGATCTGTTTCCATGCGCCAATGTTGACGAAGTTCCCCCTCTTCAAACACGCCTAGTACAGCATTTGTGTTCCCTACATCCAATACAAAAATCATATTCTCACCACTTATCTTATTTAATCTATATTTGTTCAGTATGTATAAAACTTATAAAAACATCATATCACACATACTTATATAATCAGCTTTTCTATCCTCATCATTGTACAAAAAGATTACGTTCTATTTCAATTTTTAATACCAAATTTATTTAAATTCTTTTTCTACTTCATTTCGTTCCACAAATAAAAAAGGAGTGACTATCGTCACTCCTTCATCTCTTACTTATCTTCTGATTCTTCATCGTCCTTCTTCATGTTGATGTTTACTTTCACATCAGCTGAAGATGTTGGACGTTCTGGCAATCTGCCGTAATCACATAAATGATTGATTTGCTCTGCATCTAACGTTTCTACTTCAAGTAACGTTTTCGCAATAAGATCTAGTTTATCACGATTTTCAGTAAGAATTTCTTTCGCGCGAGCATAACAGTCTTTCATAATCGTTTGCATTTCCACATCGATTTCATGTGCAATTGCATCACTGTAGTTTTGTTCTGAATGGAAGTCTCTTCCTAAGAACACTTGACCACCTTGTGAGCTACCAAATTGCATTGGTCCAAGCTTATCACTCATACCGAATTCCGTAACCATACGTCTTGCAATGCCAGTCGCACGTTGGAAGTCGTTGTGAGCACCTGTACTCACTTCACCAAACACAATCTCCTCAGCTACTCGACCACCAAGTAAACCAGTGATTTTATCAAGTAACTCTGGCTTTGTCATGAAGTAACGATCTTCTTTCGGAAGCATTACTGCATATCCACCAGCTTGACCACGAGGGACAATTGTTACTTTATGAACGACATCTGCTTCATCAAGAACAACACCAATTACAGTGTGGCCCGCTTCATGGAAAGCAACGATATTACGTTCTTTTTCAGAGATAACACGACTCTTCTTAGCCGGACCTGCAATAACACGATCCGTCGCTTCATCAATGTCACTCATATCAATTTTCTTCTTATCTTGACGCGCAGCTACTAAAGCAGCTTCGTTTAATAAGTTTTCAAGATCGGCACCAGAGAATCCTGGCGTACGAGTTGCAATTGCTCTTAAGTTGATATTCTCATCAAGCGGTTTATTACGAGCATGTACTTTCAGTACAGCTTCACGGCCATTTACATCTGGACGATCGACTGTAATTTGACGGTCAAAACGACCTGGACGTAATAATGCTGGGTCAAGAATATCAGGACGGTTTGTCGCAGCGATGATAATAATACCTTCGTTTGCACCGAATCCATCCATTTCAACAAGCAATTGGTTCAACGTTTGCTCACGCTCATCATGGCCACCACCAAGACCTGCGCCACGTTGACGTCCTACCGCATCAATTTCATCAATGAAAATGATACAAGGAGCATTTTTCTTTGCGTTTTCGAATAAATCACGTACACGTGATGCACCGACACCGACGAACATCTCTACGAAATCAGAACCACTGATAGAGAAGAATGGAACGCCTGCCTCACCTGCAACGGCACGTGCTAGTAAAGTTTTACCTGTACCTGGAGGTCCTACTAATAGAACACCCTTCGGAATACGGGCACCAACTTCAGCGAACTTACGAGGGTCTTTCAAGAATTCAACTACCTCAACAAGCTCTTGTTTCTCTTCATCCGCTCCAGCAACATCTCTGAAACGAACTTTTTTCTTTTCGTCATTATATAACTTCGCCTTACTTTTCCCGAAGTTCATAACACGGCTACCGCCGCCCTGAGCTTGGTTTAATAAGAAGAAGAATAAAATGAAGATAATAACAAACGGAATGATAGAAGTAAAGAATGTTACCCAAGCACTTGTTTCTTCTGCTGGTTGATACTTAACTTCAGCACCTTGCGCTTTGTCATTAATTTTCTTTTGTAATTCCTCAGTATTTGGTGCATAAGTAACAAATTGTTCTCCTTGGCTAGAGTTGTTAAATTGTCCTTTTACCTCAAATACACCATTTTTCGGTTGAAGTTGCACATTACGCACTTCACCTTTTTCTAGTTTAGTAATGAATTTATCGTAGCTAACTGATGTCGTTTTTTGTGTCGAACCATTAAAATAGCTCACGATTCCAATTACTACTAGGAATATCAGTAAATAAAAGATGGTATTACGGAAGATACGATTCATTCCTAACCTCCTCTCACGGCATAAACACTATAGTAAATCGTAACATAGAAAAAATTTCCTATACAATTGTGACGCCTGTATTTAATTAATTTGAGTAAACGCTTGGTTTTAATACTCCTACATAAGGAAGATTACGGTACTGCTCTTTATAATCTAATCCATACCCTACAACAAATTCATGCGGTACAGTAAATCCAACATAATCCGCTTTCAAATCTACTTTGCGGCCTGTTGGCTTATCTAATAACGTAACAATTTTTACAGATTTCGCTTTACGATATTTAAATAGGTCTACTAAGTAGCTTAACGTAAGACCGCTATCAATAATATCTTCAACGATTAAAATATCGCGACCTTCTACAGAAGTATCAAGGTCTTTTAAAATTTTCACTTCGCCTGTTGAAACAGTAGAGTGACCGTAACTAGATACAGCCATAAAGTCCATTTCAAGATATGTATCTGTTCTCTTTAATAAATCTGCCATGAATGGCATTGCACCCTTTAATACGCCGATTGCAAGAGGTACTGTGTTTTTATAATCCTCTGCAATAATTGCGCCTAATTCGAGCACCTTTTCTTGTATTTGTTCTTCAGAAATTAATACTTTTTCGATATCTTGATTCATCATTTCATTATCCTCCCGGAAGACTCCTTGCTTTTGTAGTGAATAATCATATATTTATCCTTCTTTGCCGTCTCTTTCGAGATAGCAAATGCAGATCGCTTCAACAAGGGTATCCAAATAATATTCCCACTTGCATCACAAACGACCGGCCATTCTTCTCTTTTTTCTCTTGGTACTTTTGCTTCGATAAAAATAGTTTTTATCTTTTTTGTGCCATTCATACCTTGTATTGACATACGATCTCCATTTTCTCTAGAACGAATACGAAGTGGATATGATATATCATTATACTTAGCAACAAATACTGTTTCATTCATGTTACTTGGTATATCTTCGCTCACCTCTGCTACAAGCTTATCCCCGTTCGATAGCGTAATTGTCCCGGGCATTGATAAATCTTGTAAAAAAGGAGAAACAATTTCTTGTTTAAATCCAAAGTTGCACTCCTCGTATGCGCGAACAATTTTTAAATCACCTGGGAAATCAAGTGAACCCGAAGGTTGTGTCCGCTTAAAAAACTCAATCACTTTGTCAATATGTATAGAGGAAAGAGAAGATGGAATCTTATATTCATAAAGATAGTTTAATATTAGTTGAATCCCTCTTCTTTGTAAAGGCATAGACATGGATTCAAAGGCAGGAATTGATAAGCTAATTTGTTTATCACTTTTTTTTGTAATTACTTTATTCATTTTCTCAAAAGCTAATTCCTGCAAATACGCCTCATCCTCTTGCATCTGCATGCTAAATTTTTGGAATTTCTCATGCACTTGTGAATTTTCTTCTTTCAAATGCGGAAGGACATATTTACGTAATCGATTCCTTGTATATACTTCCTTTTTATTACTTGGATCTATACGAGGAATTATTTTTAGCTTATTACAGTAATCAACAATTTCTTCCTTCGTTACTCCAAGTAACGGCCTAATTAAATATCCATTATGAAAAGGACGCTTCACTGCAATGCCTGCATATCCTTTCGGAGTACTCCCTCGCACAAGGCGCATTAAGATCGTCTCTACTTGGTCATCACCATGATGTCCAAGAGCTACATATCTCGCATCATATTTCTTCATTATTCTTTCCAAAAATGCATATCTGCATTCTCTAGCAGCAACTTGTGCATTCAACCCGTATTGCTGTTGATATTGCGACACATTAATCCTTATCGTTTCGCAAATAACTCCCAGTCCCTTACAAAGGTCCTGCACAAACTGTAGGTCCTCATGAGATTCATCACCTCTAAACATATGATCCACATGCGCCACTACAATTTTAAACTGTTTTGCTGCTCTTTTTTCTAACAAATAATATAGAAGAGCCAAAGAGTCAGGACCACCAGAAACCCCTACAACAATTGTTGAATGTTCCTTTAATACATCATGCTGCTTTACAAAGTCATCTACCTTTTCAACAAATGTATCTTTCAACTTCGTAATCACCTTTCATTAAACAAGAACAGCAACGTTAGTTACCTTGTTTATAATGGTACAACTTTTACAAACATTGTGCAAAAAAAAGATATACAAAAATTACATTTTTATCTTACATCATCCGTACATATTCACAAAAATAATACCATTATCTTTTAAAGCAAAAAAACCTAGGCATCCACCTAGGTTTTTAGAAAGAAATATCACACTTAAAGTTTCGCTTTATTGTGCCTGCATTCCTACAATTGGAATCGTAGCCCACTTCGGCATATTTTTCTTCACTTTCGCCACAACAATAGTCATATCGTCATTTATATAACCATCACAAGAGCGAATCACTTCTTCCATAATGATATCAGCAATTTCTTGCGGATCTTCGGTTTGTAATTCTTTAATTTTTCGTTTCATCCATAGTTCATGATTCTCCACATGTTGTGCTCCCTCAAAAATCCCATCGCTCATCATAATAAGAATATCACCCGTTTTTAATTGTTCACCTACTACATCAACTTCAACATCCTCAATAATCCCCATCGGTAAATTACTTGCCTCAATTTTCAAAATATTATTTGCGCGTTTAACAAAACTCGGTGTCGATCCAATCTTTAAAAACTTCGCACTCGCATCTCGCAAATCTACCATGGCTAAATCTAACGTCGTAAACATCTCTTCTGTTGTTCTTAAAGAAAGAATAGAATTGATAGACTTAATCGCTATTTCCTCATCAATGCCTGATTGAAGTATTTTTTGTAATAATTTCACCGTTTCTTTACTCTCCATATGAGCTCTTTGCCCATTTCCCATACCATCACTAATTGCAAGCGCATATTTACCGACACTTAGATCCATCATCGCATAAGAATCACCCGAAACGAACCCACCGCCTTTTGCAGCTGTAGCCAACCCAGTATCAAGAGAATACGTTTTTGCCGAACCAAATGATATTAAGCTGTGACCGTTCGGATAAGAAGACTTTTCTTCATGTTTAACAACTATATTTTCCTTTAGAATATCAGAAAGCATCGGTGCAACTAATTTTTCACACTCTCCATGTTCATTAGATGCAACGGGAATTAGCATTTCAATATCAATACTTCCTCTATCTAAACAATAAATATCAACGTGCTCTATTTCTACACCAAAATCACGAAACGCTTGCAAGATCTGTTCTTCTTGTACTTGATGATTTTCTCGTTCTCTTTGTATCTCCTTAGCAAAATCCTCCATAACTTTTGATACACCTAATAGTTGCTCCGCTACTATTCTACGATTTTCTTTCATTTGCTTTCGTAATTTCTGTCCCTCATAGAAATGATCTAATTCACCAGCTACTAAATCCGTCACTTTCTTTCCTCTCACACAATGCTTGTCCCATTCACGGACTAACTTTCGATTATGCTGCAACGTCCCCTCTTCCGTTTCACTCATTATTTGTTTCATATAGTCGTACGTTTTATCGAAATTAACTACCCAGCATTGGTCCTTTTTAAAGCATGTTTGACATGTTTTTGCAGTAATTGTGCTTAAGAACAAATCTGCCTCCGTCTCTTTATCTTCCTCCTCCACATATCCATATACAGAAAAGCTATTAGATAAAGCAGCAAATACATTGGCAAATTGATTAATTTTATTCGCTGTAACATCACGCATTCTTCTTAAATACTGTTGTTGATCTTGCGAATGTTCCTGTGTGCCTGGCATGAATTTAGCAATACGATCCATAACAAGTTTCGGTGTTAATAAGAAGAACGCAATCGCCACACCAGATTCAATTAAAGTTGTCACAATGTTTGTTTGTTTGTCTACATATAGCGTAATCAAGCTCGTCCCAATTAATAAACCTAAACTAACACCTAAACGCTTTCCTTCTTTTAACAAACCACCAAGCAACCCAGAAAAAGCAAGCAGACTAAGTTGAGACAAACTAGAGACATTCGCTAAACTTAATATTAATCCAGTGACGACCCCCACTGTAGATCCTGTAGCCGCCCCCGCGATAAATGCAAACACGAGCACTAAATACCTAGTAAAAATATGTTGAATAGAAGCGTCATATACAAACCAATCTGTTGTACCTGTTAAAACAGAAGCTAGTAATATAATTAAACAAACAATTTCTTCTGTCTCTAGCGCTTGTTGTTTACCTTTTCGTTCGACTAAAAGCGGAACACTTTGCAAAAATATCATAGTTAATACGAAGCTAAGCCCTGCCTCAATCGTACTAACGAGTAAATCGTACATGGTAACAGTTTGTTGCGCAAAATATACGACAACTAAATGTGCGGTTAATGCGGAGATAAATACTTGGAATGGAACAAGTCCGACAGTTTTACGTGTAAACCGACTAAAGAAGATATTATAAATGAAGAAAGTAAAAATAGATGCAAAGGTAAAGAATAAATTATCTATCGAAACTGAAAGTGCGCCCCCCATTAGAGCCAAGAACGCGAGCGGCATTTTATCCCGCTTCATAACATAAACAGCAGCAAAAAATGGCAGTGCAAACGGTAAAATGTTTGTTAATATATATGCTCGTCCCAAAAGAAAACCAATAACAACAATAATAAATCCCCATCTAAAGAAAACTTGTTCAAACTTCATTCGCAACTTACTTGTCCACTTTCCTGCTCCAAGCTGACTCTCATTCATTGCCAATGCACTTGTATTCATAGTATTCCTTCCTGCTTTAGGCATATTTTTAACACCACCTGCATAGTTTAATTACTGTCATTATAAAAGATGATTATTGGGATTTTTGTCAAAACAACAGTTTTCACTTTTATAATCGTTCGACTTTTTATTCGAAATAACTCTACATATATACACGGTATGTAATGTATCCTTAATATTTTAATCGAACATTCAGAAAATATAGGGTGATTTTGTAGAAGTGTTGTATGTCTTAATTTATTTAACAAAAAAAGATCATGCAAATTTGCATGATCTTTTTAGGATGACCCGTACGGGATTCGAACCCGTGTTACCGCCGTGAAAGGGCGGTGTCTTAACCACTTGACCAACGGGCCGTTAAATTAAATATAGCGGCGGAGGGGATCGAACCCCCGACCTCACGGGTATGAACCGTACGCTCTAGCCAGCTGAGCTACACCGCCATGTCGTCTTATTTAACGGACAATTAGTATCTTACCTCAGATATAATTTAAAGTCAACACATCTTGAAAACTTTTTTAAAAATATATTTTCACATATAAAAAAGCACCCTGAGCAATCGCCCTGGGTACCTCTCTATATGCTAAGAATTAAACGTTCTTATTATCCGCGACGTGCGCCACGGCCACCACGTTTAGATTCTGTGTTACGCTTTAAAGAAGTTAAACGATCTTCACTATCCTTTAAGAAACGTGCCATCTTTTGCTCGAATGTTTCTTTTGGAGCTCGTTCGTTACCGCCGCCACGGTTATCTCTGTTGAAAGAACGATTATTACGTTGTGGACGTCCAGAACGTTGTTGATCGCCACCACCGCGTTGGTATTCACCACGTGGACGATCTCCTTCTGTTTTTTCACGCTCTTTCGCTTTTTTAATAGATAGACCGATCTTGCCATCTTTTTCAACGTTAATAACTTTTACTTCTACTTGGTCGCCCACTTTTAAGTGATCGTTAATATCTTTCACATAATTATCAGCAACTTCACTAATATGAACAAGACCCGTTAAGCCTTCTGGCAGCTCCACAAAAGCCCCAAAATTTGTAATACCTGTTACTTTACCCTGTAACTTGCTGCCTACCTCGATTGACATAAAAAAAATGCTCCTCCTTAGTGGTTAAAAAGTCAAATTTTACTTTATTATATATAATCCTAAAATATAGTGTCAATAAGACATACTCTACTTAGAAACAGGAAAAATTATCTCCCCTTTTCCAGAGAAGAAATAATCCCTTCTAGCAATCTTTAATACGTACTCTTCATCATTTAACTTTTGAACTTCGTCTTTTAGACTCTTTTCTTTATTCGTTAATGAATCCAGTTCTTTTTTCATGTCCTTAACTTTTGCTTCTTTTGCTCTAATGGAACTGTTTTGTTGATAAAACGTTACACTAATACTCGCAATAATTGTAAAAGCAAAGACAAGAAAAACCGCTAAACGGCGATAAAGTCGCTTCCTGTTCTCATCCGTTTGTATTATATGCTCTTTAACAGGATTTGGACTCTGTTTTTCGATTGTTCTTTGTCTCAGTTCCCTCATTTCCGAGGTCCCCCTAACTTCTTTTTTATACGCTCCCATAATTGGAAGATATGTCCCTTTAATTTTGCTATATATTGCAGGAACCCTACATGTTTCATTATAAAAAGTTTAACACGATTAGGGAGAAGTTTCCATATGAGCGAAGCAATAAATCGAACAGGCCAGAAAAAAACTTTCCATATGAAAAGTAATATCCAAATCACCATTTTCCATAACACATGTCCAATTGAAAGCAGTATACGAAATAAGAATAATATAAATGCAATAAATAGCTGCGCTATAATAATAACAGGTTTTATCATGAGTAGCTTTATAATTTGAACAAAAAAGTGTGTTGTTTGCATAAAAATATAGATGAGAAAATTTAACAATCTCATGTATATTGCTTTCAATAAGCTTTGATACGCCGCAAAACCACATAATAATGCCAAAAATACATATATACGTAGTTCAGCTTCATTTACAAGAAGCAATACGTAAAAAACGAATAATGCTTGGACAATCCAAAATAGTATATCATATATAAATACAAGCCAACGTTTACGTTCCTGACGATTTAAAAATCGTTGGTATGTATCTAAAGATGCCCCAACCCAAGCACCCATTCCGATCATTGAGAGCATCGTATACAACTGAATTGTTAGGCTCATTTAAACAACTTACTAAAGAATCCTTTAGTTTTCTCCCCTTGATTCTCATCAATATACAGCATCTCATGAACTTTCCCTTTAATCGATACAACACCTTTTTCCACATCTAAATTTTTCATTTGCAAATTTTGACCACGAATTGTTAAAAAGCCCATTACAGTCTCAAGCAAAAACTCTTCGCTATCAAAACTCTCTACCTGCTTTACACCGGTAATATCAATTACACGCCTGCCACGCATAATAATATCATGCTCTACAGAAACATTTTGTTGATTAGAAGACATAGGTGAGTAACCATTATTCACGTAAATCCCCCCATACATTTATACTAGCTAATAGTAATGTATGAAGGGATAATTGATTTTAGAACAAGCCTTCTTCAGCCTTTACTTTTTCTTCGCGAACTAAGCTATACATATTTGCTGCATCTTCTTTTTTAGTCGTTTCTTTCAATTCGTTTATTTTTACAGTTACTATTTTTTGACCAAAACGAATTGTTAATTCATCAGCTACTTTCACATCCGAACTCGCTTTTGCCACTTGACCATTAATTGCTATTCTTCCTTGATCAGCTACTTCTTTCGCTAATGTTCTTCTTTTAATTAAACGTGATACTTTTAAAAACTTATCTAGACGCATATCAAATCCCCCTATTAACGCTCTGTTTGTTTTGCCTCTTCCCATAAAACATCTAACTGCTCTAATGATAAATCTTGCATCTCTTTATTCATTTCAGCTACTTTTGCTTCCATGTATAAGAAACGACCGACGAATTTCTCATTCGTTGAATGTAACGCTTCTTCGGGATCTATTTTATAATGACGAGCAATATTCACAAATGCAAATAGTAAATCGCCGAATTCACCTAACATCTTCGCCTCATCCATGTTTGTAACTTCTTGCTGGAACTCTTGCCATTCTTCTAAAGCTTTTTCTATCATCGGTTGTACATCAACCCAATCAAAGCCAACCTTGCCAGCTTTTTTCTGGATTTCATAAGCGCGTAGTAACTGTGGCAAACTTTTTGGAACTCCATTTAAAACAGATTCTTTTACGAATCCTTTTTCTTGTTTTTTAATTTCTTCCCAATTAGCAAGTACTTCATCGGCACTATTTACATCTGTATTCCCAAATACATGCGGATGGCGACGAACCATTTTCTCAGATAAAGTTCGAATAATATCATCTATAGAGAACCAACCTTCATCCTCTCCGATTTGGGCATGCAGCATAACTTGTAATAATACATCACCCAGTTCTTCTACTAAGTGATCATCATCCTCTTCATCAATTGCTTCCAACACTTCATAAGCTTCCTCAATTAAATACTTCTTTAAAGATTGATGTGTTTGCTTTTTATCCCACGGACAACCATTCGGTCCACGAAGGTCTGCAATAATTTCTCTAAGCACGTCAAACTGTTGATACAAGGACGCACGTTCCTGAACTGGTGGTACATATACACTCGTTAAATTATTTAATTCCGTTTCATGATCTAACATGTACAACGGCACCTTTTTAACTTGTTCAAATGAAGTCCCTGCAGCTGTTACGATATACACTTCATAATCATCTGGCAGCATCTCCATTAATGTTAATTTCACATCAGATGCAACGAATGCGTCATATACTTGGCAAAAGATTAAATGTTGACGTAATTCTAATTGCCCTCTTTCAAATGATGTAGCATCAATTAATTGGAATCCTTCAATCGGATCAATCTTTAGACTTGCAAACATAGGATCAAGGAAACTTTGTCCACCTTCAATGCGCACTTCAACATTCGCTACTTCGCCTTTTTCCAATAATAGCTGAACCGTTCTTTCCGCTACAAGCGGATGCCCTGGCACGGCATAGATGATTTCTGCGCCTTCAGCTTGTTCTAACAATGTATTCGCAATTGTTTCATATACAATTTCAAACGTATCATGTGCTTCATACACACTGTCAAAGGCTGTATATTGTATACCTTCTTTCTCCAACTCTTCTATAACGGGATGTTCCTTCGTTCTAACAAACATGTGATCTGCTTCTTTTATTTTTCGATATACACCCATCGTTAACTGATCTAACTCACCAGCACCTAATCCTAAAATAGTAATGATTCCACTCACAACCTGCCACCTCTATCCACTCTTCTTCAAAGAACCTTCTTTTTTCTCTTTTTTCATAACGGTTCCTATTTCCGCTTTTGTAAATACACGTAATTTTAAAATTAAAAACATATATGCCAATCCGCCGATAGCTACACCTAACAACGCCTCAATTGTCGCGATTCCTCTATGTTCCGTATCAATTACTAATCCAGACATTTGCATCACACGCATAAACATTATTAATACAAATCCCATACCGATACCACTAATAACTACACCTAACATATTACGTTTATCGATGAGCGATTCAGATACGGCTTGCATAAGTAATGCACTATTTAACACAGAAATTACAAGTAACGCAACTAGTGTTGCGATTGCAGCTCCCTTCACACCAAAATACGGCATTAATATATAATTTAAAGCTAACTTTAAACAACTCCCAAATATAACGAATATTGCTGGTTTTAATGTTTGTCCTAACCCTTGCAAAATAGAAGCAGTTGTAATCGACAATGAACTAAATAAAATAGATAAAGATAAAATGGATAAAACATCTGACCCATCACTATTTTCAAACAGCATAATATTCGTAGGCTGAATAATACAAGTTAATCCAATGGCCGCTGCAAATCCAATAACAAATGTTATTTTCATTGCTAACTTTACCTTTTCTCGAATAAAGGAAAGATCTCCTCTTTCCTTCGCCGCTGTAATGATTGGAATAAGCGACAACGAGAAAGAAGTTGTCACGACAGTCCCTAATTGCATAAGCGGGATACTTCTGTCATACACACCTTTTAATACCTTTGCACTTTCAGCTGGCTCTCCTGCTCCAATAAGTAAGGAATAGAAGGAAACCGAATCAGCCATTTGTATAAAAATAAGTACTAAGTTACTAACACAAATCGCCAATCCCTGCCAAAACAGAATTTTAATGATCCTCTTTTTGCCCTTAATTCTCTTTACACTTTTGAAGAATATAGAACGAAAGTCATGACGCATATAAAGTACAAGTACGATAATCCCAATCAGTCCACCTGCGATTGAACCTAACATAGCACCTGCACCGACTGTATATAAATCAAATCCGTGAGCAATTAGGAATAGAGATAAAAATACAATAATAGAAACACGAATCGTTTGTTCTATCACTTGCGAAACAGCTGTTGGCATCATATTATTGAACCCCTGAAAATATCCTCTTGCTACAGATAGAAACGGCATCAATATGAATGAAAATGAAATAACACGTAATAACTTATCTAAGTGTATATCGCCCATAGCTGTTGCAATTGCTTCGGCACCAAAAAACAATGTAAAAAAGCCTATGAAACCAATTCCTAATAAAAACCAAAAAGATACACAAATAATTTCTTCTGCTTCTTTTTGTTTCCCTCGCTCTAATCGTTCCGCAACCATTTTTGAAATTATAATGGGGAATCCATAAGTAGCTAAAATTAAACAAAATCCATAAAACGGATAAATTTGTTGGTAAATATAAAAACCAATATCACCCGCTATATTTTGATATGGAATACGGTAAAAAGCGCTTAATACCTTTGTAACAAAACTTGCGATTGTTAATATAATAGCCCCACGCCAAAAGGCTTGATACTTCTTCGATTCCATACAAGAAAACTCCTTTTTCTATTCTCACCCCTCGTATTATATCATAAAGAAAAGGACAAGCTTCCTTACCTACACGAGTAATAATACGTTCGTGCAACGCTAGAAATGTTCAACGAAAAAAGGTAGCAAAGCGCTACCTTTTTTCAATATACATATATCTCCAAATAATTGATTTCTCAAGAAGAAATATCATAATTAGGAAAGATTGCTACTTCTAAAATTCGATATGGCCTTACTGCTCCATTTGTTTCGCTAAAAAGCTCGCAGCTGTATTTACTGACTTATGCTCTACTTCACTTATAATGGCCTCTTTAGAGAAGATAATAACAGCTCCAATTGGATCCCCATTCGCAACAATCGGGCCGATTGTATAAGAACTAACTTTTTCTGTTACTCCATCAATAATTGAAATTTCGCTTTCATCCGTCATAATTACAGACTTACGATCTTCCATTGTCTTCTCAATTAAATCGCCAACGCTTTTATTTAAGTATTCTTTTTTAGATATGCCTGCTACCGCAATAATAGAATCACGATCGCATACAAGCACATTATGTCCTAAGCTATCGTATAAAGCTTCCGTATATTCTTTTGCAAAATCACCTAGTTCACTAATCGGAGAATATTTCTTCAAAATCACTTCTCCATCGCGATCAACAAATATTTCTAATGGGTCTCCTTCTCGGATACGTAAAGTTCTACGAATTTCCTTCGGGATTACTACCCTACCTAAATCATCAATTCGACGTACGATTCCAGTTGCTTTCATTCTAATGCTGCCTCACTTTCTACTGATGATGAAAGTGGTGAATTTACCTGTTCATGTAAAAATCACCAACTGTTAGACATAGTATTTTACACATTAGTTCTTCTATGCACGCCGAATTGTATTTTTTTATCTAATATTAGGCATTTATGACTTCTTTTTTTACATCTGGTAGACCTTTTAATAAATTTTCAGCAATTGTTAACCACTTCGATGTCTCTAAGCCATTTGTTTTCATAACGATTTTCAATTGTGATCCTTCCATCCCTAAACCGATCATACGTCCAAAACTATTTCCAAGCATGAATAATTTTCCGCCATCAATATTTTGACTTGCTTGTTCTGAGAACAGAATTGTTACTTCAAATTTATTTTGCTTAATTAACTCAATTTGTTCTTTCATTGCCAATACTTTAATATTTGCAATTTGTAATAAGTAACCAACTTCTTGCGGGTAATCACCAAATCTATCTATCATCTCTTCCTGCAACTCTTCAATATCCTCCATTGCAGAAACGCCTCTAAACTGTTTATACATCATAATTTTTTGTTTACTATCTGAAATATAAGCATCTGGTAAATATGCATCTACTTCTAAATCAATTTCAACATTAACTGTATTTTCAACCCCATCTGTTCCTCTACGCTGTTCAATTGCATCTTTTAACATTTGAGAATATAGATCAAATCCGACAGAATCAATAAACCCATGCTGTTCGGCACCTAACAAGTTACCTGCACCACGAATAGATAAGTCTCTCATCGCAATTTTGAAACCTGATCCAAGCTCTGTGAACTCTTTAATGGCTTGTAGACGCCTCTCTGCAACTTCTGATAACACTTTATCTCGTTTGTATGCAAAGTATGCATATGCAACACGATTAGAACGTCCGACACGCCCACGAAGCTGATACAACTGCGATAATCCCATACGATCTGCATCAAATACAATTAACGTATTTACATTCGGAATATCTACACCCGTCTCAATAATTGTTGTACTTACAAGAACATCATGCTGTCCCTCTAAAAACGATAGCATAACAGACTCTAATTCACTTTCGTTCATTTTCCCATGTGCATAAGTTACACGTGCGTCTGGAACTAACATCGAAATTTCATCTGCTTTTCTTTCGATATCCTCCACACGATTATATAGGAAGTAAATTTGCCCACCTCTTGCAAGCTCTCGTTCTATCGCTTCTCGCATTAACGCTGGATTATACTCTACTACATACGTTTGAACTGGGAAACGATTTTCTGGTGGTGTCTCAATAACAGATAAGTCACGCACACCAAGCATAGACATATGGAGTGTACGCGGAATCGGAGTTGCGGTTAATGTTAATACGTCAACATTTGCTTTTAATTGTTTAATTTTTTCTTTATGCGTTACACCAAATCTTTGTTCTTCATCAATAATAAGGAGACCTAAATCTTTATAAGTAACATCTTTAGATAAAATACGATGCGTTCCAATTACGATATCTACCGTACCATCTCTTAAGCCTTTAATTGTTTCATTTTGCTGTTTTCTCGTACGGAATCTACTTAATAATCCTATATTGATTGGATAATCTTGAAAACGCTCTCGAATTGTTTCATAGTGTTGTTGTGCAAGGATCGTTGTCGGCACTAAAATGGCAACTTGTTTTTCATCCATAATTGCCTTAAATGCCGCACGGATAGCTACTTCCGTTTTTCCATATCCTACATCACCACAAAGAAGCCTATCCATCGGACGTCCACGTTCCATATCTTTCTTAATCTCTTCAATAGAACGTAATTGATCCTCTGTCTCTTGATACGGGAAAGAAGATTCAAATTCTTGTTGTTCTGCCGTATCTGGTGTATATGCATAACCCTTTGAGGCTTCGCGTTCAGCATATAATTTAATGAGATCATCCGCAATGTCTTGTACAGATTTTTCAACTTTCGTTTTGACCTTCTTCCAGTCATTTCCGCCCAATTTATAAACTTTAGGATCCTTACCTTCAGATCCTACATATTTTTGCACTTGGTCAATTTGTTCAATTGGAACGTATAACTTATCATTACCTTGATATTTAATATTCAAGTAATCTTTATGAACGCCATTAATCTCTAACGTCTCGATACCTAAGAATTTACCTATACCATGATTAACATGAACTACATAATCTCCAACTTTTAATTCCGAATAACTTTTAATACGTTCGGCATTAGATAACTTTTGCTTACGTTGTGATTTTTTAACTTTCTTATGAAAAAGCTCTTTTTCAGTAATAACAACAAGCTTTTGCATCGGCATTTCAAATCCTGCATGTAAATCACCTACAGCAATTTGTAACCTTCCAGGCAATAATATATCTGTGCCCTCTACGATATCTGCCTCAATATCATAATCACTTAAAATATGTTGTAATTTTTTCACACGTTCATCATCAGTTCCGAGCACAACAGTCGTAAAATGCCCTTCGTTCCATCTGTCAATTTCAGTTTTCAACAACTGCATCTGCCCATGGAAATCTTGCATTGTTTTACATGTCACATTCACAATATTTTGCGGATGTGTATGTGCTATATGACGTAAGAATAACGTTAAATATACAAAACTTCTTTTTTTATGATGAAGAAATTCCTCAAACGAGTGTGAGAAAGATAAATCTTGAATAATTGTTCCCTCACCAAGAAGTGAGATATACCATTCCGCCTCTTCCGTTTCAAGATGTGATGCTGTTTCTTGAATACGGGAAATCTCATCTAAAACCACAATACCATCTTCTGGTAAATAATCTATCAGACTAGCAGGTTCGTTATAGAAAATAGATAAATATTTAAACATCTGTTCTATACTTTGCCCGTTTTTTAACATCTCAATTTCATGACTTACCGTCTCAAGCACTGTAGTCTTCAATTTATCATCGGAAAGTTTTTGCATCGTCTTAGTTAAGCCTTCCTCAAGACGCTTAATTCCCGACTTCAATTCTTCCTGTGAAAATAAAAACTCTGTTGCTGGGCCAAATCTAACACTTTCTTTTTTATCTTGAGAGCGTTGTTCATCCACATCAAATAATCGAATAGAATCAACTTCTGTGTCGAAAAATTCAATACGAAATGGTAACTCTTCAGTTAATGGATAAATATCTAATATTCCTCCGCGCAAACTGAATTCCCCAGGAGCTTCTACCATCGACTTACGCTCATAACCAATATGATGTAAAGTATGCAAGAATGTATCTAAATCAATCTCTTGCCCTAGATTAATTTCGATTTGCCTTTGCTTCCACAATTCTTTCATTGGTAAAAATCTGCGTAGTCCTGCAACCGGTGCTACAATAATCCCATTCTCTCCTGCAGCTAAACGATTTAACACTTCAATACGTTGCGCCTTCAATTCTGGGCTTGCAACACCAATTTCTGATGCTATCAATTCATTTACTGGGTATAGCCACACATCTTTTTCACCAAGTAACGCCACTAAATCTTCATGTACTTTTTGCGCTTGATATAAATTATGCGTCACAATAAGTTGTGATTTTTTTGTTTTTTTATATAAGGCCGCCATTAATAACGAACGAGAAGAGGTTGCCATACCTGATACAAGCTGTTCTTTTAAACCATCTTCTAATCCATTAATAACCGATTGGATCTCTTCATTTTTATAAAATTGCTCTAATAAACCTATCATTTTCAAAACCCCTCTCAACATAAAGAGCAAGCCACTACATTTTATGCAAATATTTCGGAAAAAGAAAACAGAAAAATGCTTTGGACATGCCAAAGCGACAACATTTTATTGCAGAAATTTTTCATATTCATAATACTCAGGATAAGATGCGAGCGTTTCTTGACACGATTCACAAATCGTTTGTATATATATATTTCCATTCTCATGAAAATGAATCATCTCTACTACTTCTTGCTCTGTTAGTTGAAATAAAACGTCGCTATATACTTTTTCTGCAGTAACGGAGCCTACATTACTCCCGCAATGTCTGCAATGATAATAACCTTCCATACTAGCCTCCTAAAAATCCAATTACTACTAGTATGGGTAAAAATAAAACAAAATATTCCCAATCATACCCTTAACTATTGAAGGTATTCATGATTTGAAGGAAAGGTTTATTTAACCATTCTTCACATGCATCCGCTGCTTTTTCAATAGAATGACCCACATCAGGAATTTCTTCCGATGTGAAACGTCCTAATACGTAATCTACTACCTTCATGCCATTTTTCGGACGATCAATTCCCATGCGGATGCGTTGAAACTCTTGTGTTCCTAAATGTGAAATTGTTGATTTCACACCATTATGTCCACCAGCACTACCTTTCATACGAAGGCGTAATTTACCTACAGGAATGTCTAAATCATCGTACAGAACAACGAAGTCCTCAACATCAATTTTATAGTAATCCATGAGCGGACGAATACTTTCCCCAGATAAATTCATATATGTAAGTGGCTTTAATAAGATTACTTTTTCCCCATTAACAAATCCTGCACCAAATACTCCTTTAAATTTTTGTTCATTCAAAGAAATATTCCAACGCTTTGCAAGTTCATCAATTGCCATAAATCCAATATTATGCCTTGTTAATTCATATTCTCTACCCGGGTTCCCAAGTCCTACTATCAATTTCATTCTTGTACCACTACTTTCTTTTTTCGATACGAAAAGACGTAACCAATCTTGGTTACGTCTCATTCTATCCAATTAATTGAATAATACACTTACAGATTCTTCTTCGTATACACGAATGATTGCTTCTCCGATTAATGGAGCAACTGAAAGTTCATGTACTTTGTCGATTTTCTTATCTTCCGGTAATACGATAGAGTTCGTTACAACTAACTCTTTAATATTTGAGTTTTGGATACGCTCAATTGCTGGACCAGATAATACTGGGTGTGTACAGCAAGCATATACTTCAGAAGCACCGTTCTCAACAAGAGCGTTTGCTGCTAATGTAATTGTACCAGCTGTATCAATGATGTCATCAATTAAAATTGCTGTCTTACCTTCAATATTACCGATAATGTTCATTACCTCTGATACGTTCGGACGAGGACGACGCTTATCAATAATAGCGATTGGTGCTTTTAGGCGATCCGCCATTTTTCTAGCACGAGTTACCCCACCATGATCAGGTGACACGATTACGATATCTTTAAGACCTTTTGTTTCAAAGTAATCTGAAAGAATCGGTACACCCATTAAGTGGTCGATTGGGATATCAAAGAACCCTTGAATTTGTGGAGCATGTAAATCTAGAGTGATTACACGAGTTGCACCTGCTGTTTCAAGCAAGTTTGCTACAAGTTTCGATGTAATTGGTTCACGAGAACGCGCTTTACGGTCTTGACGCGCATAACCATAGTAAGGAATAACAATATTAATTGTTTTTGCAGATGCACGCTTTAATGCATCGATCATAATAAGTAATTCCATGATATGTTCGTTTACTGGGAAGCTTGTAGATTGAATAATGAATACATCGCAACCACGGATACTTTCTTCAATGTTAATTTGAACTTCTCCATCACTAAAACGATCAACAGAACATTTTCCTAGTCCTACTCCAATGTGCTTTGCAATTTGCTCAGCAAGTTCCTTATTAGAGTTTAAAGAGAATACTTTCAAATTAGAATTTAGATATTGAGTCGACATCTAGATTAACCCTCCACATTATGATTTTTTCTTATTCAGCAATTGATCAACATAGTCTTCTTTGTTAACTTGACGTGCACGTGCTACAGATAATGCTTTTGATGGAACATTCTCTGTAATTGTAGAGCCTGCTGCCACATAAGCACCATCTTCAACTGTTACAGGAGCAACAAGGTTTGAATTACATCCAATAAATACCCCGTTACCAATCACAGTTTTGAATTTATTCTTACCGTCATAGTTCACCGTAATTGAACCACAACCAAGATTCACGTCTTCTCCAACTTGTGCATCCCCGATATAACTTAAGTGTGAAGCTTTACTTCTATTACCAAAAACAGTTTTTTTGATTTCCACGAAGTTTCCAACGCGTACTTCATCTCCAATAACTGAATCTGGGCGAATATGTGCAAATGGACCAACCGATACTTCTGTACCAAGTTTACTATCATGTACAGTAGATTGACGAATTGTCGTACGATCTCCAATTTCACTATCGCGAATTACTGTATGCGGTCCAATTTCACAATCAGAACCGATTACAGTGTTCCCCTCAATAATTGTTCCTGGATGAAGAACTGTATCACTACCGATAATTGCATCAGCAGAAATATACGTGTTACTCGGATCAATAATCGTAACACCATTTACCATGTTCTTTCGGTTGATACGGTTTTTCATAATAATTTCCGCTTGCGATAGAGCGACTCTGTCGTTAACACCTAACGTTTCATCGAAGTGCTCTGTTTGATAAGCCGATACAATGTGACCTTCATTTTTTAAAATCTCAATAACATCTGGCAGGTAATATTCACCTTGTACGTTATCATTTGAAACTTTAGAAAGCGAAGCGAATAAAGCTTTATTATCAAAACAATACGTACCTGTATTGATTTCTTTAATAGCTAATTCTTTCTCATTTGCATCCTTATGCTCAACAATCTTTTCAACATGACCATTCTCGTTACGAACGATACGACCATATCCAGCAGGCTCTTCTATGTAAGCTGTTAGCACCGTTGCCATTGCCCCTGCTTCTTTATGTTGCTGAAGCAATGATTCCATCGTTTCAGCAGTTATTAGCGGCGTATCACCACAAATAACTAAAGTTGTTCCTTCTTCATTTGCAAGTACACTTGCAGCTTGATCTACAGCATGCGCTGTACCAAGTTGTTCTGCTTGTAATGCAAACTCACTTACGTTTCCTAGCTGTTCTTGTACCATTTCAGCACCATGTCCTACGACTGTTACAAGTTTCTGCAATCCTAATTGAGATACTTGATCGACAACATGTTGTACCATAGGTTTTCCACATACAGGATGAAGCACTTTGTATAGCTTAGACTTCATACGTGTGCCTTTACCTGCAGCTAGAATCACTGCAAATCTGTTTGACATATAGACCCTCCATCGCAACCTATTTATCCATTAACGATATTATCCTAAATCATCATATATTTCAAGAAACACATTTTAACTATTAAATTTTACCATAATTCTCATACGATGTTTTACTCTTTAGTATCTTTTTTAAGAAATAAGCTATACTATTTAAATTGATTTTGAAAAAATTAGAAGTTTTCTTCTTCATTTTAATGAATTCCGAATTTTCCGCACATAAAATGTATAAAACCACAAAAAAAAAACAAACTCCTGTAAATGCTTACAGGAGTTTGTTGCAAAATTATAGGGCTTTCTTTAAAAAGCCCTTTTCATTCGAATTTTACGAAGCACCCGCTTCTTCAAACTCAACCTCTTCTAACTCGCCTAAACGATGATACTCTGTTAAAACCGCATCTTGAATTTTAGAGCGTGTACCAGAATTAATTGGATGTGCAATGTCACGGAATTCTCCATCTGGAGTACGTTTACTTGGCATTGCTACAAATAATCCATTATTACCATCAATTACACGAATATCATGAACAACAAATTCATGGTCTAGAGTAATAGAGGCAATTGCTCTCATGCGGCCTTCTGTGTTTACGCGGCGTAATCTTACGTCAGTCACTTCCATCTTGTGTTCACCACCCTTTTCTAAATAAGCGATATATTTGTATAAATTCCACAAATTTTCTATTTTCCCTTTAATTTTTTAAAAATTTTTAAGATAAAAATTTTTAATGTAATTGAATATAGAGATTAGTGGAGGTTATCGCTTACAAAGAACTACTTAACTAGGGCAATTACTTCGATTTCAACTGAAACATCTTTCGGTAATTTTGCTACTTGTACACAAGAACGAGCTGGCTTATGAGTAGAGAAATAAGAGCCGTATACGTCATTAACAGCATTAAAATCATCCATATCTTTTAAGAATACTGTTGTTTTTACTACTGAATCAAATGAAGCACCTGCTTCTTCTAATACCGCTTGTAAATTTTGAAATACTTGCTCTGTTTGTACTGTCACGTCTCCTGCTACAAGCTCTCCGCTTGCAGTTAATGGAATTTGTCCTGAACTGTAAAACATATTATTTACAATAATCCCTTGTGAATATGGTCCAATTGCTTGTGGTGCATTGCTTGTTTGAACAACTTTCATATTTTTCCACCCTTTTATTATTTATTTTTACTCTTTAAAAATAGTGCACGAAAAGCAGTTTGTCCATCTATTTTATAATTTATAAATAGAATAAAAAAAAGATAAAGCGATCTGCTTTACCTTTTTACTCAGCCTCTACAAGCCCTTCATCAAATGGTGCCAGTGAATAATTTCCCTTTTCCACTTGAATCGCTTTTTCTTTCACATCAACTTCTGATAGGCGAATTAATGATACAAAATTATTAATTAGTCTTTCTTCGATATCCGTGGATTCTACTAATACACCAATACCAACAACATTAGTCTTAAACTCTTCTAACATACTCATCATACCTTGAATTGTCCCGCCAGCTTTCATGAAGTCATCAATAATTAAAACATTTGATCCTTCTGGAAGACTACGCTTTGCTAACGTCATTGTTTGAATTCGCTTAGAAGAACCTGATACATAGTTAATACTAACAGTTGGGCCTTCTGTTACCTTATTATCTTTTCTTGCAATTACTACCGGTACATCTAAGTAATTTGCCACCGCATAAGCAAGTGGAATCCCCTTCGTTGCCACCGTCATAACCGCATCAATTGGTTGCCTAGCAAAAACAGAAGCAAACAAACGACCTGCGCCATTAATATGACGAGGATTACTTAAAAGATCTGTCATATATAAGTAACCACCGGGTAAAATACGACCTGGATTTTCAAATAGGCTACAAAGCTCTCCAATAATGAGATCTGCCTCTTCCGCACTTATATATGGTATATATTTCACTCCTCCTGCTGCTCCTGGTATCGTTTGCAATGTGCCGACCCCTTGTTGTTCAAACGTTTGCTTAATAATAACTAAATCTTCACTAATGGAAGACTTAGCTGATTGATACCTTTCAGCAAAAAAAGTGAGAGAAACTAGCTGACGAGGATTTTGTAACAAGTAATACGTCATATCGACTAATCTTGTACTTCGTCTAATTTTCATACTCCCACCTCAAATCACGAATATTCTAAACAAATCATACCGTATTATACGTCTTTATTCAAGCGTTTCTCGCTCTCCCAATAAACGTACTGCATATACTTGTTCACAAAATCCTTTTAATCCGTTATATATACGATGCATTCGCGAATCATGGTGCACAAGGCCAAATACGGTTGGGCCACTTCCACTCATTAATACGGCATCCGCCCCAAATCGCTTCATCTGTGCCTTAATACGTGCAACTTCAGGATGCATCGCAAACGTTACATCTTCTAAAACGTTACCAACAGTATCACAAATCCCTTTGTAATCCCCGGCATTTATGACATCAACCATTTTATCTACATTTGGATGTGTAACTCGATTTAACTTTAAATTTCCATACACATCAGCAGTAGATACACCAATATGGGGTTTTGCTAAAATAACCCAACAAGAAGGTGGAGTTTTTATGTGCTCAATTTGCTCTCCTCTTCCAGTGGCAATTGCTGTCCCACCATATACGCAAAACGATACATCTGATCCGATTTCTGCGCCAAGCTCTGCTAACTGGTCAATTGTAAGCCCTAAATTCCATAATTTATTAAGGCCACGTAATGTCGCTGCTGCATCACTACTTCCACCTGCTAATCCAGCTGCTACTGGAATCGTTTTTTCAATAGTAATAGATACGCCTTTTTTTACATTAAACTTCTCTTTTAATAATCTCGCTGCTTGATAAGCTAAATTTCTTTGGTCGTCTGGGACATACCGATTATGGGATAAAATTTCAATACGGTCTTCTGCTAATTCCATTAGTTCTAAACGATCCGCTAAATCAATTGTTGTCATAATCATTTTCACTTCATGATATCCGTCTTGTCTTTTTCCCAGTACATCTAACGACAGATTAATCTTTGCTGGTGCTTTCACTAGTAGCTTCAATCTATTCACCCACTCTATGTACTCAATCTTTTATCGTTTATTTTACCATAAATTTATAGTAAGACGATGACACTTCCCTAATTATAACGAAAAGCATTCAGAATGAAACTACTTATGTAAAATGATGGCACCTTTTAGAGTACAAAAAGCCGAGGAATCACTCCTCGGCTACCGTAGCATAGAAAGTATCTTATAACTACTGGTTTTGTTTCATTAATTGCTGTTCTGCAATTTCTATAGCACGTTTCACCATGTTACCAGCATCTTTCGCACGAATTCCGCCCCATCCTTCTTTCTGAACAACATCATAAAAGCCTAGCTCTTTTGCAAGCTCTTCTTTAAATTGATTTGACATGACACCTCTTCGTCTACTCAATGCAGAGTCCCTCCTTATTTTGCTACGGTATAATTAGTATGCAAAATAATATAGCTTTTCATTTGTGGGAATATATGTAACGATACATCAATTATAAAATCACTTCATTATGAGATTCACCATAAAATGTTAACTCTACTGTCTCTGTTAAAACATCCGCATAGCTATATGATACACGTTGTAACGCATCTTCTTGCTGATCCAATTGTACAACAAAAACAGAACGGTACGTTTCTGCAAGTACACCTGATTGTTCTACTGTTTTTCTTCTCCCACTATTTGCCTTTAACATCAGTCTCTCTCCAAGATGGTGATCTAATTCGCTTTTAATTTCATCTAAACGTTTTGACATATACTTCGTTACACCTCGCTGTAATTTAGATTGAACACTTAAAACACGATATATCTATCCCAATTATTAACCGCAACTCACAGACAATATCATTATAAAAGCATTATGCGTTCGAATAGATAGAAGAAATACTATATTGAAAAAGTATCATTATGTAGTCTGTGCGTTCTTCTCTCTTTTTATCCAAGCTGATTTAAATCCTTCCCATACAAAAAAGCAAGATACATATGTACCTTGCTTATTCTTCATAATGTTGAAAGGGTAATCCGGTTCGTAAAATTCCCCTCGTTTCAATTCCGCCAAGTCCCTTCTCGCCGGTAATCGTATTACGTACAACATCCCATACATTGACTCTCTCCATAAATGACGTAAAACTAATTTTACCCACCACATATACAGGATCTAGTGCGTGAATATTAATTCTAGATGGTGAACTAGCAAAATTAGCGCCAGCTCGAATTAATGCTTCAAAGTGTGATTGGCATGCCCCGGCAAAAATAACGAGTTGATCCAATGATGGATATTTTTTTCTCACTTCTCGAACAGCCTGTACAAAATGCCTTGAATGTCTATATGCTGCTAAATCTCCCTTTACCCCTTTTGATTTTGTATATGCATCGTGCCCTGTAATAACTAAAATGTCCGGGCGGAAATGATCTATTAAATCTACTACCTTTTCATGCATCTCTGTTTCTTTACAATGAATACCTTGTACAGGAACACCAATTTTATTATATAAATCTAAGCACTTGCGCAAATATAACGGGTCTCCATCGATATGCAATACACGTCCTGGCATTTGAAAATAATTCACCTCACTTGTGTATCCACCCGTTGAAGTGTGTTCATGCCTTTGTTTCATTAATACATAATCTTGTTGAAACAAACGATACGTACGCTCCATCGTTTCCTTCTCACGCTTTGCTCTTTTTTTATGTTCTCGTTGATCTATACTAACTAAATCTTCAAGTGGCGCATCTGCCACCAGTCTAATTTCCTCTCCAAATAATATAGCTATCTCGCCTTTTATTTCTATAATACGAAAAAGAATATCCCTCTTATGAGAATATCGTTCCACTAATTCTCCAACATGTAAAGCCATTCTCCTACCTCCAAACTCGTTAGGCCATCTTACCTGTTTTTAAAGTATGAATGTAGGAGAGGAAAGGTGACAAAAGGGACAGTTCAAGTTGAACTGTCCCTTTTGTATTCTTATGACAATTTATGAAGAACTAATGCATTACTTAATGTTGCAAACTCCTCGATAGATAGCGTTTCGCCTCTTCGTTTCGGATCAATTCCTACTTCTGTTAAAATTCGATCCAACAGCTCTTTATCTTTCGGGAAACCATTTAGATTATTTGATAAATTATTCATTAAAGTTTTACGACGCTGTGCAAAACTTGCTCGTACTACTTCAAAGAAGAATGTCTCATCTGTTACTTCTACAACTGGTTTCGGACGCTTCAGAAGACGAATAATCGCAGAATCAACATTTGGTTGTGGCACAAACACTGTACGCGGTACAGTCATAACCGTTTCTACCTCTGTATAATACTGAATAGCAATGGATAAAGAACCATACTCTTTCGTTCCAGGCTTAGCAGCTAAACGATCTCCCACTTCTTTTTGCATCATAACAACAAATCCACGAACCGGTAATTTCTCTTCCAGCAATTTAAATAAAATTGGCGTTGTAATATAGTACGGTAAATTAGCTACTACCATTACATCTTGCCCTTCCTCAAATTGCTCACTAAACACCTCATGGACATCTGCCTTTAATACATCTTTATTGATAACTGTAACGTTGCTATATGGAGCTAACGTCTCATCTAAAATCGGTAATAATCTCTGATCAATTTCAAAAGCTACTACTTTTTTAGCACGCTTCGCTAATTGTTCTGTTAATGCACCGATACCTGGTCCAATTTCAATTGCACCACTCTCTGAACCAATTTCAGCATGATCAACGATACGATTTAATACATTCGTATCAATTAAAAAATTTTGTCCTAAACTTTTTTTGAATGAGAATCCGTACTTTTCAACAATGTCTTTCGTACGATTTGGCGTTGCGATATCCTTCATTTTCTTTCCTCCTGTATGACTTGCTTATAAGCTTCTGCAAATGCTTCTTTTGAAACTTGAAACATTTGTAAACGTTTATGTAACTGTTTTGCGTTTGTATAACCAATCTTTAATAGCTTACCCATTCTTTCTCTGCGACTCTTTGCCATTTCTCCGCCCACTAAGCCTGCATCGACTAGATCGCTCCAACTAATTTCACTTGTGTAAGCTTCCATTTCTTCATGTATATTCTCTAAAGCACGGCGAATTGATTCATTAGAAGCATGCTCAATTCCGACACCTTTTTTCCTTTTAGCAAGTGCTTCTTCCTTCGGTAAAAAAGCATGTTTACATCCAGGAACCTTATCAGAAATAATTTTTCGAATACGTTCTCCAGGATAATCCGGATCTGTAAAAATAATAACGCCTCGTTTTTGCAGCGCTAATTTAACTTGCTCAATAACATGATCACCGATTGCTGAACCGTTCGTTTCAATTGTATCCGCATCAACAGCACGCTTAATCGCCACTGTATCATCTTTACCTTCTACAACGATAATCTCTTTAATTTTCATGCTTGCCTCCACACTCGTTTCGTCTCTACTTAGTAAAACAAAAAAATGACGACTTTTCCATTATTATTTTCCCCATTCTTACATTTTAAAAAATAGAATGTCCAAAACTTTCTTCTCTCTCCTTATTGTAACACTTCCTCATTCGCCCTTCATTTTTCACAAAAATAAAAAAAGAATGGGTTCTCCCACTCCTTTTTATTCAACACCAAATAAAGCTTTTGCATTTTTTGTTGTTACTTCTGCTACTTCTTCATAAGAAATTCCTTTTAAGTTCGCAATTTCTTCTGCTACAAGTTTTACATAACTCGGTTCATTTCGTTTCCCTCGAAATGGATGTGGTGTTAAATATGGACAGTCCGTCTCTATTAACAATTTCTCTAACGGAATCTCCGCAGCAACCTCTTTCGGTTTCTTAGCATTTTTAAATGTAACTGGTCCGCCTAACGAAATTAAAAAGTTCATATCAACACATCGCTCTGCTACTTCTACGCTGCCACTAAAGCAATGCATAATGCCTCCCACTTCAGCCGCATTCTCTTCTTCTAGAATATCAACAATATCTTGAGTTGCATCGCGGTTATGTATAATAATCGGCAATTTCACCTTTTTGGCTAATGCAATTTGTTTACGGAATACTTCCTTCTGTATTTCTTTTGGAGACTTATCCCAGTGATAATCTAAGCCCATTTCTCCAAGTGCAACAACTTTAGGATGGGAAGCAAGTTCTTCTAACCAAGCTAAATGTTCTTCCGTCATGTCGATTGCATCAACTGGATGCCATCCAACTGCAGCGTAAATAAAATCATAAGTTTCAGCTAATTCAATCGCCTTTTTGATCGTTACTTCATCAAAACCAACAACAACTGTATAAGTAACTCCCGCTTCTTTCATTCGTGCAATAACTTCTTGCAAATCTTCTTCAAATTGCTCTGCATTCAAATGTGAATGTGTATCAAACAACATCATACATAACTCCTTTTATATTGAAATCAAGTTTATTCTACACAAATAAGCCCTTTACTAACTTAACGATAACAATACTACAATCTTAATGCAAAAATTGAGAGTGTAAAAAGAAAAAAGACGCTTCACACATGTTACACGTGAAACATCTCTTTTCTTGTCTTAATTACTTAATTTTTGTACCATTTGGTAGATTTTGGTCAATTGTTGCTAATGACAATACGCCATTCTCTTCACCCGCTAAAATCATACCTTGTGATAATTCACCGCGTAATTTTACAGGTTTTAAGTTTGTTACACAAATAACCTTTTTACCTTTTAGGTCTTCTGGTGAATAGAATTTTGCAATTCCAGAAACAACTTGACGCTTTTCTGTACCTAAATCTAGCTGGATTTTTAACAACTTATCTGCTTTTTTCACAGGCTCAGCAGATAATACTTCAGCTACGCGTAATTCTACTTTAAAGAAATCATCAATTGTAATTTCTTCTGCCTTCGGTTCTTCTTCTTTTTTCTCTTCTACTTTAGGAGCAGAGGCTTTCATTTGTTCTTTAATGTACTCTACCTCTACTTCCATTTCTAAACGTGGGAAAATTGGTTGTCCCTTTTCTACTTTTGTTCCAGCTGGAATACAGCCAACTGTAGATAGACTTTCCCAAGACTTATGCGCTTCATCAGTAAGGCCAAGCTGAGCAAACATCTTGCTTGGTGCTACTGTTAAGAATGGCATAAGCATAATACCTGTTTGACGAAGTACTTCTGCTAAATGGGCCATTACAGAAGCTAACTTTTCACGATCATTCTCATCTTTTGCTAATACCCAAGGTTGTGTTTCATCAATATATTTATTCGTACGGCTAACCAATTGCCAAATTGAGCTTAACGCTACGGAGAATTCCATATTCTCCATTGCTTCTTCTACTTTTTTCAATGTATCCTGTGCAAACGTTACTAACGTTTCATCGAATTCCGTTACATTTGCTTTAAATGCAGGGATTTCTCCGTTAAAGTACTTATCAATCATAGCTACTGTACGATTCAATAAGTTACCTAAGTCATTTGCTAAATCGAAATTAATACGCTCCACGAATCCTTCTGGTGTGAATACGCCATCAGATCCGAATGGAACTTCACGAAGTAAGTAATAACGTAATGCATCTAATCCGTAACGATCGATTAATGTAACTGGATCTACTACGTTTCCTTTTGACTTACTCATCTTTCCATCCTTCATTAAAATCCAACCATGAGCAAAGACTTTTTTCGGAAGAGGTAAATCTAATGCCATTAAAATGATTGGCCAATAAATTGTATGGAAACGAACGATTTCTTTTCCAACTAAGTGCACATCAGCCGGCCAGAACTTCTTATACATCTCTTCATTCTCTGTTCCATAACCTAATGCTGTAATGTAGTTAGATAATGCGTCAACCCATACGTAAATAACGTGTTTTGGGTTACCTGGAACACGAACTCCCCAGTCAAATGAAGTACGAGAAACAGCTAAATCTTCTAAGCCTGGTTTAATGAAGTTATTAATCATTTCATTCTTGCGAGACTCTGGCTGAATGAAATGTGGATTATCTTCATAGAATTTTAATAGTCTGTCGACATATTTACCCATTCTAAAGAAATACGATTCTTCACGAACAAGTTCTACATCATGACCACTATCTGGGCTTTTTCCTCCAACTACTTTTTCACCTTCCATAATTGGATCTACTAATTGATGTGCTGTATAGAATGTCTCATCTTGTACAGAATACCAACCTTCATATTCATCAAGATAAATATCACCTTGATCTACTAGTTGCTTGAAGATTTTTTCAACAACATCTTTATGACGATCTTCAGTTGTACGAATAAAATCATCATAAGAGATATCCATCTTCTCCCAAAGTTCTTTAATTCCTGCAACGATGTTATCCACATATGCTTGTGGTGTAACGTTTAATTCTTCTGCTTTCTTTTGGATCTTCTGTCCATGTTCATCAGTTCCTGTTAAATAATGAACATTATATCCTTGCATACGCTTATATCGTGCCATCGCATCTCCTGCTACTGTCGTATAAGCATGTCCAATGTGTAATTTTCCACTTGGATAATAAATTGGGGTAGTAATATAAAAGGACTTGTTTTCCTCTGTCATTGTTTTGGACCTCCCGAATAACCTCATATGTATTTATAAACAGTATATCAAAAACTTATATATAAAGTGAAACTTTAATCTGTAGGCTTTTATTCACTCCCGCGGATTATTAGCCCGCACCAATTGGGCTTTTACAAGCAGCCAGATCCCCACTTGACCTCTTTCCCCCAATCGAGTTTTGAAATAGGAATCTTACTGCTCGTTAACGCGGGATAAAAAATGAGTTAATACCTAGTACCTTTATCATCTATTACTCATATTTCGAGAAAATATACAGTCTTTACTTACAATTTATAAATTTTCTGAAAATAAATTGAAATAATAGTAGAAATTACTCACATTCTATTATATATAAGAAGTAAGAAATCTATAAATCTTTTTAAAAAATATAGAATTAAAGAATTGACGGAAATGTAAATGATTGGTATCATATGTCCATAGGGTATTTTGTCGAAAAATGACGAATCTAGAAAATAGACTCGAAACTTATAAACTATTTCTTTAGGAGGAAAAGAATTATGAAATCTACTGGTATCGTTCGTAAAGTTGATGAATTAGGTCGTGTAGTAATTCCAATCGAATTACGCCGTACTTTAGGTATTGCAGAAAAGGATGCTCTTGAAATCTACGTTGATGACGAGAAAATCATCTTAAAAAAATATAAGCCAAACATGACTTGCCAAGTAACTGGTGAAGTATCTGATGGTAACCTATCTTTAGCTGAAGGTAAAATTATCTTAAGCAAAGAAGGCGCTGAGCAAATCTTAAACGAACTTCAAGATTATATCGAAACAGCAAAATAAGCTTCTCAATTATGAGAAGCTTATTTTTTATCGACATGATAGATTTGATATACATCGCGTTTCGACAAATCTCGATCTTTAGCGACTGTTTTTATCGCCTCTTTTGAATTCATACCTTTTTCGTTTATATAATGTTCAATATGATCATATACCGAAATAGATTCCCACCATTGTTCTTCTGGAGCAGGTTCTTCCGTTGAGCCAGCTACTAAAATACAAAACTCGCCACGAACTTCATTTTGTTTCGTCCACTCAATTGCTTCCTCGACTGTTCCACGAATAAATTCCTCGAATTTTTTCGTTAGCTCTCGACATAATACAATTTCTCTATTTCCCAGCACTTCTTGCATCGAGATTAAAGTATCATCTAAACGATGAGGCGCTTCATAAAACATCATTGTAGTTTGTACATAACGAAGCTTTTCTAACTCCATTTTTCTTTCTTTTTTATTTCTTTGTAAAAATCCATAGAAATAAAATTGTTTTGTTTCAAGACCTGACGCAATTAACGCTGTAAGGGCTGCGTTTGCCCCAGGAAGCGGGATAACATGATACTGTTCCGCTACAGCCTCTACAACAATATCGTAACCTGGATCGGAAATACAAGGCATACCAGCATCACTAACAAGCGCTACTGTCTTTCCTTCGTCTAACTTATCTAATATTTTCTTCCCACTTACTTCCTTATTATGCTCATGGTAACTCATAACAGGTGTTTCAATTTCGAAGTAATTACAAAGTTTTTTCGTTTGTCTCGTATCTTCAGCAGCAATTAAATCAGCTTCTTTTAAAATTCGGATTGCACGAAATGTCATATCTTCTAAATTTCCAATAGGAGTTGGTACTAAATATAAAACTCCCTTTTCATTTTGTTGAAAGCTTTTTTGTTGCCACATAGCGTTCTCCTTTTTGCATATATTCTTCTTTTTGTTTTCTATTTAATTGCTTAAAATAGTACTCTGCTTGCATAGCTGTACGCTTATCTTCATGAAATTCTACATATTTTAAAACAACTGGAAGTCTAGCACGCGTATACCTAGCTCCCTTTCCACTATTATGTGTCTGAATCCGCTTCTCTATATGATTTGTATATCCAGCATAATAACTTCCATCAGAGCACACTACTACATAAAAACAATGCTTATTCTTCTCCATATAAAATTGAACGAATCTCCTTTGTATATTCATTATTTTCTTCATATACAAAAAGAGGTGGCAATATTTTTAAATCTGCGTTTCCGTCCTTAATGCCTTCAATTAACAACGTATTTGCTTCTTTCCCTGCCTTTGGATAAACAAACCGTACACGTTTTGGTTCAATTTTGTATTTACGCATTAATGTAACAATATCAAGTAAACGGCCTGGACGATGTACAAATGCTACTTTCCCGCCTTGCTTTACTAGCTGACTACTTGCAGATACAACATCCTCTAATGTACACATAATTTCATGACGAGCTATCGCTAAATGTTCATTCATATTTTTCTCAGACGTTGCAGGTGTTTGAAAATAAGGCGGATTACATGTGACAACATCATACTGATGACGTCCAAGTTTCTCCGGCATATCTTTCAAATCCCCGTGTATTAAGTGAATTCTTTCTTCTAACTTATTGTATTGAACGCTTCTGATTCCCATATCATATAAACGTTCTTGAATTTCCACACCTGTAATATTCCCTTTCGTTCTTGTACTTAATAGAAGAGGCACAACTGCATTACCTGTACACAAATCAAGTAAATTACCTTTTTGAATTGGTACCCAAGCAAAATCTGCAAGTAAAACAGCATCTAACGAAAAATTAAATACTGATGGGCTTTGTACGATCTTCATATCTTGCGCTAATAAGTAATCTAAACGTTCATCTTCATATAAATTCATATGTTACTCCTTTTCTTACACTTAACCTACCCTATTTCATCTTCTACTAATAAAAAACATATTTCATTCTACTCTCATGTATAAAAAATTACCTTTCCAATTATCATTGGAAAGGTAATTTCACTTTTTATTTAAAAATGACAGGCAGAATAAACAATCTCCCTCTTTACGTACACTTCCATAATGCAGATTACAAATATGAAAACCTTCTTGATATAGTCTTGCTAAATTATCGTAGCCTTCACCAATATCAGCTGTCTTCGGCTTCACTTCTTTACGTTTTTGAGTTTTTTGTTTTTCTTTAATCTGCACTTCTTCAAAACGGTGTCGCAAATTTTCATTTTCCATTTTTATATGTTGGTTTTCTTCCAACAACTCTGCAAGATGTTGTTTTAATTCTCCCAACTGTTTGTATAAATGTCCAATTTGCTCTTCCATACTAGAAACCGATGCAAAAATATCTTTTTTCTCCACAAGCACCCACCTCATTAATCTGTGGTTTGACTCGAAACGACCCCTTTATTCACTAACTCATCTAACGTATATTCTACTATCCGTTCCTTGTCTACTAGTTCCACTTGAATTAATCTTTCTAAAATATTTAATCCGATAACACGGCCAGTACCATGCGGGGTTTGTATACGTTGATCTAAATCAGGAAGTTGTTCCTTTGCTGCCTCATATTCATCATTCTCATATTTTAAGCAACACATTAAACGACCACATAAACCAGAGATTTTTGCAGGATTTAATGATAAATTTTGATCCTTTGCCATCTTAATAGATACAGGTTCAAAATCACCTAAAAAAGTAGAACAACAAAGCATACGACCACACGGACCAATACCACCAAGCATCTTCGCTTCATCACGAACACCAATTTGTCTTAGTTCAATTCTTGTCCTAAAAATTGCTGCTAAGTCCTTCACCAGTTCTCGGAAATCAATCCGACCATCCGCAGTAAAGTAGAAAATAATCTTATTACGATCGAACGTATACTCTACATCTACAAGTTTCATATCAAGATTATGCTCTACTACCTTTTGCTGACAAACTTGATATGCTTCTTTCGCAGCATGTTTGTTCTCTTCAACAATGGTACGATCATTTTCATTTGCAATACGAATAACCTTTTTTAGCGGTAATACAACGTCGTTTTCATCAACTTGCTTTTTGGTAATAACTACTTTTCCGTATTCAATACCTCTTACCGTTTCTACAATTACAAACTCATTTTCAGAGATATCGAACTGGTTCGGATCAAAATAGTACACCTTTCCGGCCTTCTTAAAGCGAACACCTACTACATCATACAAAACGGTCATCCCTCCTGCAACCGCAACACTAACTGTTCGAACACAAGCTGCGCATTTACATTAGCGTTGATTCTATTTTTTGCCTCTAATATATTAAAGAGAGCTGATACAATGCGCTTCTGAGCATAGGAGAAAGATTCAAACATCTCTTTCTGCTCATGAAAAACAAGACGATCTTCTTCTCCAAGTTGAACATATAATAAATCCTTATAAATAAGGAGTAACATATCTAAACCTTGCTGTAATTGTTCTTTCTCTCCAAAGTGTTTTCCCCATTTTTCTTGTACAAAAAAAATAGAGGCTTTATCCTTTTCGAGCGCTTCACATAATTTTATCACTAAAGCTCGTGCTTGTGCAAACCATTCATCACTACATAAAGCTAAAGCTTCATCAAAACTATTCGTGAGTTGTGCAGCAAGTGTTGATAAAGATGCCGTAATACCTTCATCCTGTAATCTTCTAATTAAAGATTCCGTAGGTAATGGTCTAAATGTAACAACTTGACAGCGAGATAAAATCGTATTTAAAATTTGATGACTTTGTTCAGTAAGTAAAATAGCTGTTGTATCACTGCTCGGTTCTTCTAAAAATTTCAAGAGTGTATTCGCTGCATTTGCTGTCATGCGGTCTGCGTGCTCAATAATATATACTTTTTTATTTGCCTCTAATCCTGTTTTTGAAAACTCTTCTTGTAAATCATGAATTTGTTGCTTCTTAATAGATAATCCGTCTGGTTTTACAATATGTAAGTTCGGGTGGTTACCTGAATCAATTCGCTTACAATTTGTACATACATGACAAGGCTCTACCCCATTCCGCTGAGAACAGAGGAAACTCTTTGCCATTTGAATTGACGTCGCAAACTTTCCTGTCCCTTTCCCTCCCTCTAACAAGTAAGCGTGGGATATACGCTCTTTTGCAATGCTATTCATCAACATTTTTACACCGATGGGTTGTATAGCAGAAAGCTGCTCCCACGTCTTCGTCATAATGCATACCTCACTTATTTCATTCTTTCCTTCTATTATAACAATTTATCTTCTATAATCTGAACAACTTCTTCTATAAGTTTTTCCATTGGTTGATCAGCATTTACTAATACAATACGATCTGAGAAACGTTCTACAACTTGTAAATATCCTTCACGCACACGTTTATGGAAAGAGATATCTTCCATATCTAATCGATTCACTTCACGTCCTGCATCTTTTTCAATTCGGGCTAAACCGATCTCTGGTTCAATGTCTAAGTAAATCGTTAGACTAGGCATACAGTCCTCAGTTGCGAAACGATTGATTTCAAATACTTTGTCCATACCTAATCCTCTTGCATATCCTTGATACGCTAAAGAGCTATCTATAAAACGGTCACATAATACAAGGTAGTCCTCGTTAAGCGCTGGCATAACTTTTTCCACCAAATGTTGTCTACGTGCAGCAGCATACAGAAGCGCCTCTGTACGTGCTTCCATCATCGTATATTCTTGTTTATGTAAAATCGTTCTAATATCCTCAGAAATTGCAATACCACCTGGTTCTCTCGTCGCCATTACCTTCTGTTCCTTTTGTTCAAAGTATGGCAATAAACTTTGAATTAACGTTGTCTTACCAGAACCTTCTGGACCCTCAATTGTTACAAATAATCCCTTCATCCTAAAACCCACTTTCTATATCATACACTTTCATATATTTCGCACTGCCTTGAAAACGAGCGCCTGCTTTCTCTAAATACATAATTTGCTCTTTATGTTCTGAAGTAATTCTTTCTCCATACATAATCAATGGAATTCCAGGTGGATACGGAATCACCATTTCTGCCGCTATCATCCCAACTGCTTCTTCTACAGATACTACTTTTGTTTCATATCCTTCCAGTTGTTTATATGTATACGGTAAAGGAGAAATTTCTCCTTTATAAGTATAACGAATAGATTCCTTCTTGTCTTTCACCTCATAATATTGCAATGCCTCTCGGATCATCTCTATAGCCTTCATATACTCCTTATTTACTTGCAAGGGCAAAATAAATAGGACATTATATGGATCCGCCATTTCTGTATATATACCGACCTTTTCAAATACAGACTGTAATTCGTATCCTGATAACTGGCAACGTGTCTGTACGGTTACCTTTAACTCGTCTTGTAATGGATATTGTAAAATAGCTATTTGTGGAATAGAACACAATTCTTCTTTAAATCCCCGTAAAAACTCGACAATTTCATCATAGCCCTTTTCCTTTATACGCGCTATTGTAAAGCGTGCAATATCAAGAGAAGTCATAATTGGATACGATGGACTACTAGATTGTAGCATACTTAAATAAGTAGAAACTTTTTCTTCTTTCACTAGGCGACTATTTATATGTAAATAGGATCCCATCGTCATGGCGGGTAATGTTTTATGTGCAGAATGAACTACAATATCTGCACCATATGCTAATGCTGACTTTGGAAATGCTCCCCCTAAACAAAAATGGGCTCCATGTGCTTCATCTACTAAAACAGGGATTTGATGTGCATGTGCATAAGCGATGCTTGCCTCTAGATCCATCCCCATACCATAATAATTAGGATGCGTTAAAATAAGTGCTTTAGCATTTGGATATTTTTCAATTGCTTGCTTAATAATTTCATCATGAATTCCCACTGGTACGTTATAAGCTTCGTCAATCCATGGATCTAAAAAAATTGGATTTGCTCCCGCTAATTTTAAGCCATTAATAATCGATTTATGACAATTTCTTTGTACAAGAACAATGTCATGTTCCCCGCAACAAGACAAAATCATTGCTAAGTTCCCTACTGTTGAACCATTAATTAAAAAATAACTTTTTTCCACTTCATATACGTCAGCTAATAATTGTTGTGCCTCATCTATACATTCAAACGGACTATGTAAATCATCTAATCCTGACAACTCAGTTACATCGATAGATAGTATATCTTTAAACTCCTCTACAGCCTCCTGAGGGAAGTTTAAACCATTTTTATGACCTGGAACATGAAAGGACAACGGCCCTCTTTCTTTAAACTCTATTAATGCCTCATATAAAGGTATGCGATTTTGATTCATCTATATCTCTTCCTTATTATTTCATTCTTTCTCTATTATACAGAACAAAAAAAATAATAGGCATATGCCTATTTAAAAATATGATACTTCTAATTTCCGAAGCTGTTTTAAATAATATATATACTTCGGATCATTTGTCTCCGTATTCACCATATCTTTTTCACATTCATAACATATTAAATTATTATAAACATATATCCCTTCTTTTCTTTCTGTCTCACATACAATACAAACTTCATTTTTCGATTTCATATCCTTCCCTCCCTATTTAAATGGACATATTTTATACTCCTATTCCTTAACAATTTACAGAAAAATATACATCAATCTCTTATATAATATGATTAATCCTTGGGCAACGTGTTTGTATTATGATTACTTCTTTTTACGTACTGTTTGAAAACACAAAAAAACACAAGTCAAAAGACTTGTGTTTTTAGTTGCTTGGCGACGTCCTACTCTCACAGGGACAAG
>NZ_MACF01000130.1 GCF_001884045.1 Bacillus mobilis
CTGATTTAACTACTGATAAAGATGGAAAAATTTCTGTTTCTGATTTACGTCCGGGAGACTATCAGTTCGTTGAAACAAAGGCTCCTACTCATTACGACTTAAATCAAAACCCTATCAAGTTTACTGTTGAAAAGAGTCAAACAACTACAGCTTCTGTTACAGCTACGAATAGCTTAACTAAAGGCACTGTCGAATTAATTAAGCTTGACGACGTTGACAATTCTACTCTTGAAGGTGCGGTATTTAAAATTGTTGATATGAACGGCAATGATGTTCGTTCTGATTTAACTACTGATAAAGATGGAAAAATTTCTGTTTCTGATTTACGTCCGGGAGACTATCAGTTCGTTGAAACGAAGGCTCCTACTGGATACGATTTAAGCGCTAAGCCAATTCCTTTCACAATTACGAAAGGGCAATCTCAAGTTACTTCTGTTACAGCTTTAAATAGTTTAACGACAGGTGCAATGGAGTTAACTAAAGTTGATATGGATCACCATGGAACACTTGAAGGTGCCATTTTCAATATTTTAGATCCAGACGGAAAAGTAGTAAGAGAAGGTTTACAAACAGATGGGCATGGTAAATTAATCGTAAATGATTTGAAACCTGGTAATTATCAATTAGTGGAAACAAAGGCTCCTGCTGGCTATCAATTGGATGCATCACCGATAAACTTTACAATTGAAAAAGCTCAAGCTACACCACTACAACTTACAGTTTCAAATAAAAAAATCGATTCTTCATCAGGTGGAGATGATAAACCAGTTACTCCTCCTAATAAAGAAGAGGAAACAGGGAAAGAAACTTCTGAAGAACCAGAAAAAGGAAATCCTGAAACACATGGGAAAGAAACTTCCGAAGAACTAGAAAAAGGAAATCCTGAAACACATGGTAAGGGAACTTCTGAAGAACTAGAAAAAGAAAACCCTGAAACACAAATAAACAAACAGCAAGATGACCGGAATAAGGGTAAAGAACTTCCAAATACGGGTCACAAAAATGATCCTACTCAAACAGCCGGCATCGTACTTCTACTAGCTGGATTGTTAAGTATTTTAGCTACAAAACGCAAAAAATATTATTAATAGTTTTCACACCCAATCAAGTAAACATTTGATTGGGTGTTTTTTTATGCAAAAAGGACGATACGTAGAGTATCGTCCTTTTAACGGGGTGAGGCTGCCCAAAAGTACGGAAAACCTTTGAACAGCCTCGTATTTTCATATGGATGCCTTACATATATCACTGATGATAAATATGAAATGCGGAAACATATTTATCATCACATGATTCAAACACGAGAAAAGAACCCTATAGGATTCTTTTCTCTACATAATCTAAAGTTTGGGTACACTAGATTCATGCAATGTAGGAGCTTTCCAAGCAGAAAGCGAACCTTCATTTAAAATGATAGCATACATATCTCCATCAAAAATATGCAAATATGCATATAGCGTTTTTTTATTTCTCAATGTCAGAATATTGAAAAATAATGAAGATAACGGTAAAATAAAGTCGTTATCCGTCTTCTTTTGTCAGGCATAGAGAATAGAAGAATAGGAGAGGAAAAAATGAAAAAAACTTTGAAACAAAAAATAGTAAGCTCTTTGCTTGCTGTATCACTCGCTGTTAGCTTAGCTCCAATCGGACAAGCCCAAGCTGATTCCACGTCAGAAATCACACAGACTTCACCTATCACAAAACAAGTTGATGCAAGCCGCGCCATCGAACACATTCGTTTCTTATCCGAAACAATTGGTCCTCGCCCTGGTGGGACAAAATCAGAAGAATGGGCCTCTCGCTACGTTGGTATGCAACTTAAATCAATGGGCTATGAAGTAGAATATCAACCATTTCAAGTGCCTGATCAATACGTTGGATTTATTGATTCACCATTATCCACAAAGCGTAATTGGCAAGCTGGCGTTGCCCCTAACGCACTAATTTCTACAGAAGCTGTTACAGCCCCCCTTATCTTTGTTCAAGGTGGGACAAAATTAGAGGATATCCCAAATGAAGTAAACGGAAAAATTGTTCTATTTGAAAGAGGAACAACAGTTACAGACTATAATAAACAAGTTGAAAATGCTGTTAGCAAAGGAGCAAAAGGTGTCCTTTTATACAGTTTAATTGGCGGACGCGGAAATTATGGACAAACCTTCAATCCCCGCCTAACGAAAAAGCAATCTATCCCTGTCTTTGGTCTTGCTTATGCGCAAGGAAATGCATTTAAAGAGGAAATCGCTAAAAAAGGGACAACAATTCTTTCTCTAAAGGCGAGACATGAATCTAACTTAACATCACTAAATGTCATCGCTAAAAAGAAACCAAAAAATAGTACAGGTAATGAAAAAGCTGTCGTTGTAAGTTCGCACTATGATAGCGTAGTTGGAGCACCTGGAGCAAACGATAATGCTTCTGGTACAGGATTAGTATTAGAGTTAGCTCGTGCTTTTCAAAATGTAGAAACTGATAAAGAAATTCGTTTTATTGCTTTTGGTTCTGAAGAAACTGGCTTACTTGGCTCCGATTATTACGTTAATAGTCTGCCTCAAAAAGAACGCGATCGAATTTTAGGTGTCTTTAATGCAGACATGGTTGCAACAAATTACGATAAAGCAAAGAATTTATATGCTATGACGCCTAACGGTTCCCCAAACCTTGTAACAGACGCGGCCTTACAAGCAGGTAAACAATTAAATAATGACCTCGTACTGCAAGGGAAATTCGGTTCTAGTGATCACGTTCCATTTGCTGAAGTTGGTATCCCTGCCGCTCTATTCATTTGGATGGGAGTCGATAGTTGGAATCCATTAATCTATCACATTGAGAAGGTATACCATACACCTCAAGATAATGTGTTAGAAAACATTTCGCCTGAACGTATGAAAATGGCATTAGAAGTTATCGGAACAGGAGTTTATAATACACTTCAAAAACCTGTTACTCAAACTGAACAGAAAGCTGCTTAACCATTTAAAAGACCACTGATTTTTGTCAGTGGTCTTTTATTGAGAAAATACATATATGCATAAAAGCATATTTCCTCCTGCTCATTATCATATACAATATTAACTGTAACAAAAATGATTACAACTAATAAGGAGGCTTTTTCTACTATGAAAAAAATGATCTTAGCCGGTGCGTTAACTTTAGCAGGAACTACTGGTGCTACCGCGTTTATTCCCGAAACAAAGGTCGCTGCTGCCGTTCAAGAAAACAGCTTTACAAAATTTTATTCCTTGCAAACTGGAAGTAGTTCTGAACAAGAACCTGTTTTCCTTCAAAAGGGACAAGAGTTAACAATTCAACCTAATAGCAAAACTCCTAGTTACAGTGTGTATGACTCAAATCATAACCTTATCGGGCGTTATTCTGATGGGTACGGCAGAATTTTCACTGCAAAAACAGATGGAAATATGTATGTTCAATTTCATGCACCTTTCGTTTACTATAGTCCTGTTAGCTTTTCTGTTACTTATACTATCCAATAAAATAAAGGGCCTTTCTCAAGGCTCTTTATTTTGCTTCCCAATTCACTTTCACAAATCCATCTTTCACCATTACACCACTTATATTAAATACATACTTTTCATTTGCCTTTAATGTAGCTTTGAAAGTACCTTTTTTCGATTCACAAATTTCCTTTAACTCTTTTATCCCTTCCCCTTGTCTTTCATACAAACTAAAGCATAAATTGCCGCGTTTTGCGTCTGTCTCATAAGAAAATGTCACTTCTGTATCTTTCTCGTACTGAATTTCAATATCTTTACCAGCAATATCCCATGATGAGAATTTTGCTTCATAACTTGTCTCTCCTTGCTTCTCACTTTCTAAATATATATCACCAGCTTTCCACATATCATCTAACGTTTGAACGAAAGCAAAGCCGCTCAATAATACAAACATCACACTTGCAAATATGACAACTAATGTTATCTTTTGTTTTTTCATAGCCTTCATCGTATGTTCCCCTTCTATTTTCTTGTTACTTCTTCGTATCATATATAACAAAACTCCAATAAAAAATGGCAATACAATCGCTATAACACTCCACCATTTACTTATTCCACGCGTTTTCGCATCTGTATACACCCATGATGCTACACATACTAAAAGTGCTATAAAAGTCAAAAGCATTGTAATCCCAGCTATCTCAAATACTACAAATGGATTAGCGAACTCTATCATGTAATTTATACTCCTTCTTTAAAAATGACTGTATGACAACATATATAGGAACGTATAGATGCATCATAATCACACTTGCTATCAACATAGGGACTGTATGATTCAAATGAGTGACAAACTGCTCCGTAACGATTGTTAATAAAATAATCCAAATAGCATGAATACAAATAGCCCATCTCTTCTCTATCTTTTGAGCATTTCGCACAATCTGTTTCGTATTATTTATCAGCTCTCCGCTTGGAATCATGTCTTCAGCTAAACTGCTCCTTATCTTCTGATCAAACTTATCTTCCGTCATAAACGAACACCTCCAAATGTTCCCGCATTTGCTTCTTCGCATAATTAAGGCGGTATTTCACCGTACCAATCGGTATATTTAATATTTCGCTCATTTCTTTATAAGAGTATTGTTCATAATAGTAGAGTACGAGCACGGTTTTATATTTTTCATTCAATAACTGTATAACTTCCCGTATCATTTCCGCTTCCACTTTTTGAATAAATCCTTCTGATATATTCACTTCATCTGCGAAATCGATTTCTCCACTATCCTCTTTATGAAACAAATCTAATACGCGATCTTTCCACCTTTTCTTCTTACGATAAAAGTCATAAAACGTACGAACACAAATTGTAGTAATCCATTTTTTATAATTTTCCACGCAAGAAAGCTGGTGCCTAGAGGAAAAAACTTTTATCCAAGTCTCTTGAAAAATATCTTCTGCATCTTCTTTCGTTTTCGCTAATTTATAGCATAAGGAATATATTTGCTGCTTATATATATCAATTAATTCTTCTACCTTTTCTTCCATCTTAAACCTCCTGTCATTTATATAAGACGACGCAAATTCTCCTTTTGTTTGATAAAATTTTATTTTTTTATTATCTCCATACAAAAAGGCAATCACAACATCGTGTGATTGCCTTTTACTGAAAGCGAAAAATCGGCTCCGCTTTTCTTTATTGTCCAGCTCCAGCGGTTAGAATACTCGGTGACTTCGCGCCTTCCTCCGAGGTAAAGTACACCTCTTTGTCAGGAGCTCCATCCCCCTCCTATTCTGAACGAGCCGCTTTCGCTTTTCTTAATTACATTTTTTCTGGTGCAGATACTCCTACGATTGCTAATGCGTTTTGAAGTGTAGTACGTACTGCTTTCATTAACTCATAGCGAGCTTTACTTAATTCTAAGTTGTCTTGGTTTAATACTTTTTCTGCATTGTAGAAGCTATGTAATGCTGCTGCTAATTCAAATGCATAGCTTGTAATGCGGTGTGGCAGACGTTTTTGCGCTGCATCCGCAACTACTGCTGGGAATTCACCAAGTTTTTTCAGTAACTCTACTTCTTTCTCAGAAGTAACAAGTTTGTAGTTCACGTCTCCGCCTGTAGCTAATCCTAACTCTTCACCTTGACGAAGGATACTGCATACGCGAGCATGAGCATATTGTGCATAGTATACTGGGTTTTCATTAGATTTTGATACAGCTAAGTCCATATCAAAGTCTAAATGAGAATCACCGCTACGCATTGCGAAGAAGTAACGCATTGCGTCCACGCCTACTTCTTCCATAAGCTCACGAAGTGTAACTGCTTTACCTGTACGCTTACTCATCTTCATTTTTTCACCATTTTGGTACAGTTGTACCATTTGGATGATTTCTACTTCAAGTGTTTCCTTATCGTAACCAAGTGCTTGAATAGCAGCTTTCATACGAGGAATGTAACCGTGGTGGTCAGCACCCCAAATGTTGATTAACTTATCGAAACCACGCTCTAATTTATCACGGTGGTAAGCAATATCTGGCGTTAAGTATGTGTAAGAACCGTCGTTTTTAATTAATACACGGTTTTTGTCGTCACCGTAAGTCATAGAACGGAACCAAGTTGCGCCGCCTTCTTCAAAGATCTCATCACGCTCTTTTAACACTGCAAGTGCAGCATCGATTTTTCCGTTTTTGTATAATGATGTTTCTGAGAACCATACATCGAATTTAACACGGAAGCTTTCTAAGTCTTTTTGAAGTTTTGCTAACTCATATTTTAAACCGTATGAACGATAGAACTCATAGCTTTCTTCTGCATCAGCTTTTGCATAACGATCACCAAATTCTTCAGCTAAAAGCTTACCGATTCCAATGATGTCCGCACCATGGTATCCGTCTTCTGGCATTTCTTTCTCTAGGCCTAAAGCTTGCATGTAACGAGCTTCAACAGAAAGAGCTAAGTTATGAATTTGGTTACCAGCGTCATTAATGTAGTATTCACGAGATACATCGTATCCTGCTTTTGCTAATACGTTACATAAAGTGTCACCCACTGCCGCACCACGTGCATGTCCTAAGTGAAGGTCACCTGTTGGGTTCGCAGATACGAACTCAATTTGTACTTTTTCACCTTTACCAGTATTCGTTTCACCGTAAGCTTCGCCAGCGTTAACGATTGTTGGGATTAAGTCTGTTAAGTAGCTATTATCCATGTAGAAGTTAATGAAACCAGGACCTGCGATTTCAATTTTTTCAATAGAAGCTTTTGCTTTATCGAAGTTTGCAACTAATTCTTCTGCAATCATACGAGGTGCTTTTTTCGCAACGCGTGCAAGTTGCATTGCCATATTTGTAGAGAAATCACCGTTTGTTTTATCTTTTGGAGATTCTAATACAACGTTTGGAATCTGTTCTTCTGTCGCTAATTCTGCCTTTAATACAGCAGCTTGAATTTCTTCTTTAATTAATCCTTTTACTTGTTCTAAAGAATTCATTATTTTGCCTCCTTCAAATTAAGTGTAATTGTATATCTGCCAGCTTCTTGTTCACTTAGAAGCAATGCGTACGTTAAGAAGAGTTGTCCTTTTTTCTTTTCATCCGACCATTTAAAAAGAACGTTATCAGTTTTCGTTTGCAATGCAAACGTACCAAGTTCACTCGTATACGTACCAGTTGTCCATTCACCTTTCACATGCGTTTGACGCATTGAAACAGCACCTGAACGCATAATGAGAACTTGTTCATCTTGAATTTTAATAATTGTTTTCACTTCGCCCTGTTCGTTCGGCTCTTGGAATGTTACGTATGTACCTTGACCTTTTACATAGTATTGACCATTTGCTTCAAAAGCAACGGTTTCCTTCCTCGCCCCTTCACGGATTTCTGTTACGAAATGAACGTGTACCGGCAAGCCTGCAAGTTGTTTCTCCACGTCTTGCACACCCTTCACATGTTATAGATATTAAATAATGTATATAATAAATCACTTTTCCTATCATATCAAAAAAAACCTCTGTCTGTCTGCTGAAAAATCAGGAAAACTCCATTTCAAAAAATAATTCACTTTCCCTTTATTTCATATGATAAAATATTTTTTAAATCTAAATATTCTTTCATTTAAAGAGGTGAGTTAAGTGCTACCAACAAAATTGAAAAAAGGTGATGAAATTAGAGTTATTTCACCATCTTGTAGTTTAAGTATTGTCTCAAATACGAACCAAGAGCTTGCTATAAAAAGATTAACTGACATGGGCTTTCAAGTTACATTCTCAACATATGCTGATGAGATCGATCGATTTGCTTCCTCTTCTATTTCTTCACGCATTCAAGATCTCCACGAAGCATTTAGAGACCCGAATGTAAAAGCCATTTTAACGACACTTGGCGGATACAACTCTAATGGTTTATTGAAACATCTCGATTATGATTTAATTCGAGAAAATCCAAAGTTTTTCTGTGGCTATTCTGATATTACCGCTTTAAATAATGCTATCTACGCCAAAACAGGACTCGTTACATATTCAGGACCCCATTTCTCTTCATTTGGAATGGAGAAAGGGCTCGAGTATACGAACGATTACTTTTTAAAATGCTTAACTTCTAATGAGCCTATTGAAGTCCTGCCATCTGAAACATGGAGCGATGATTCTTGGTACGTCGATCAGGAAAATCGAGAATTCATTAAAAATGAAGGATATGTTTCGATTCATGAAGGCGAAACAACTGGAGAGATTATTGGTGGTAATATGAGCACATTGAATTTACTACAAGGTACACCATATATGCCAAATTTACAGGATAAAATTTTATTTCTTGAAGAGGATAGTTTAACCGGAACATCTACCCTTAAAACTTTTGATCGTTATTTACACTCCCTTATGCAGCAACCAGATTTTGAGTGCGTAAAGGGAATCGTCATAGGAAAGATGCAAAAAGGTGCAGAATGTACGATAGAAGACATTCAAGAAATGATCGCTTCAAAACCTGAACTTGCACATATCCCTATCATTGCAAACGCAAGTTTCGGGCATACAACTCCGATTTTCACTTTCCCAATTGGTGGACATGCAAAAATCATTTCTAACAAAGATAAGACATCTATCACCATTTTAACGCACTAAAAAAAGGAGCGAAAGAGTCGCTCCTTTTATGGTTTTTCTATTTTTTCCAACGCTTTTTGTGGAATTGATTCTTTTGAGATTTCAGCCCATCCTTTTCCTTGCATACCTTTTGCATAAATTTTTATAAATGCTCCCGTATGCAATTCGCGGTTCATCATTCTTTTCACAACTTGTAACTTTCCGTCTTCTGTATACCCTTTAAAAGTGTATAAGTATTCTCCATCTTTTTTCTCACCTTTATCTATAACCGCATAATAATCTTGTATTTCTTTATTTGAAAAGAAGTTGTCTACAAAAGCATGTACACCTTCTGTTTTTGTATTTAAATAATATGCCGTCCCCCCTAAAATAATGGCGAACACAGCTAAAACTTTAATTACCAATTTCATAAATGCGCCTCCTGTTTGCACTTCTTTCTCACTAACCTTATGTCTATACATGTATTATACGAAAAACAACATACTATACTCTATCGAAACGCCTTACACTTTCCTTACATTATTGTAAGAGTTTTTCCCTTTATAGCAAATTCCCATCAAAAAATTTTTCCGTTTAACAAACTTTTATATTATTATTGAATGATACGAATTTTTATTACAAAAATCAAAGGAGACAGTTTTCAAATGGCTATCTTGCAAGGTTTAGCACTATTACTTGTTGTACTTTGTCTATTTACACTTTTTAGTTACCGTGCTCCTTACGGCATGAAAGCAATGGGTGCTTTAGCTAATGCAGCAATCGCAAGTTTTCTTATTGAAGCATTTCACCGTTATATCGGTGGGGAAATGTTTCATAATGACTTTTTACAATCAGTAGGAGAAGCTTCTGGTAGTATGAGCGGTGTCGCAGCGGCAATTTTAGTCGCACTAGCAATCGGTGTTTCACCCGTATATGCTGTTTTAATCGGTATCGCTACTAGTGGATTCGGTATTTTACCAGGATTTTTCGCTGGATACATTTGCGCTTTCGTCGTGAAATTTCTCGAAAAGAAATTACCGGCTGGTGTAGAATTTTTAGCAATTTTATTTATTGCTGCACCAATCTCGCGCGGCATGGCAATGCTTATGGATCCACTCGTGAACGCAACGCTCGGTAAAATCGGTTCTATGATTTCAGTTGCAACTACAGAAAGTCCTATCATTATGGGTATTATGCTTGGTGGATTAATAACAGTTATTTCTACCTCTCCATTAAGTTCTATGGCACTAACTGCAATGCTTGGATTAACAGGTTTACCAATGGCAATTGGTAGTCTTGCCGTAGCAGCCTCAGCCCCAATGAACTTTATTTTCTTTAAGCGACTAAAAATTTGCTCAAAGAAAGACACAATCGCTGTAGCAATCGAGCCTTTAACACAAGCCGATGTTGTTTCAGCAAATCCAATTCCAATTTATGCGACAAACTTCGTTGGCGGTGCACTTGCTGGTATTATTACATCTCTATTCCAGCTCGTTAATAATGCGCCAGGAACAGCATCACCAATCCCAGGACTTCTTGTCTTATTCGGATTTAATGACGTTGTAAAAGTAACAATTGCTGCTGTATTATGTGGAATCGTTACCACAATTGTTGGATATATCGGATCAATCGTATTCCGTAAATATCCAATTCGTTCTGCTGATGAAATTCGTGGCATTACTTCTGAAGAGAAGGTTGCATAAGAAAAAGAGCTATTCTCATCGTTTGAGAATAGCTCTTTTTGATGTTGCGTGACAGTAAATGAAATTATATCAGCGATTTTCTAAATATATCGACCGTAACTCGAATTATATCGGCGATTTTCTAAATATATCGACCGTAACTCAAATTATATCGGCGATTTTTCGAATATATCGACTTACCGACACATAACGACAAAATAAGAGCCCCTATTCATATAGGGGGCTCTTATTTTATCCAGCTACGGCAGCTAGAATCTCCGACCATTTCACACTCTCGGCCTGCGCCAAAAGCGCTTCTCTGTCGAGCATTCCATGACCTGCGATTCTGAGCAAGCCGCTTCACTTTTATTTCACCCAACCGAGCAGCATTTCCCGCACGAATTTGCTTGCTGCGACTGGTGTTTGATCACTATGGTCGTAGACAGGAGCTACTTCTACTAAGTCTGCTCCAACTACATTTATATTTGAATTTGCAATTGCCACGATGGAATCTAATAATTCTTTAGATGTGATACCTCCAGCTTCTAACGTTCCTGTCCCAGGAGCATGAGCTGGGTCTAATACGTCAATGTCGATTGTGACATAGACTGGGCGTCCTGCAAGTTTCGGTAATACTTCTTTTAACGGTTCTAATACGTCAAACTTATATAAGTTCATACCTACTTCTTTTGCCCATTCGAATTCTTCCTTCATTCCAGAACGAATACCGAAAGAATATACGTTTTCCGGACCAATTAAATCGCACACTTTACGAATAGGTGTAGAGTGGGATAAAGGCTCTCCCTCATATGACTCACGTAAGTCAGTATGAGCATCCATATGGATGATTGCTAAATCCGGATATTTTTTTGCCATTGCCTTAAAAATTGGCCAAGACACTAAGTGCTCTCCGCCGAGACCTAGTGGAAACTTACCGGCATCTAAAAGTTTTGATACATACTCTTCAATCATGTCTATGCTGCGTTGTGCGTTTCCGAATGGTAATGGAATATCACCCGCATCAAAATATTTTACCTCTTCTAGTTCACGATCTAAATATGGGCTATATTCTTCAAGACCGATTGATACTTCACGAATACGTGCAGGGCCAAAACGAGAACCTGGACGGTAGCTTACTGTCCAATCCATAGGCATCCCATAAATAACTGCCTCTGACTCTTCAAAACTTGGATGACTTTTAATAAATACTTTACCTGAATAAGCTTCATCAAAACGCATACTCTTTTCCTCCTTGTGTGGAACTTAAGGTATCCCAACCTTTCATTATTTCTCAAATTTGGAGCGAGTTGCTCCTCTTTCTCGATTTACCGGGTCTTCTGTTTCATAACAAGAAGACGATTTTCTTTACAGGAGTGTAAGTAGCTAGCATGTTCAAGTCTTCTGGACAAACACCTTAAATGAGCTACTTACACTTTATTTGTTCAATACGATTCTCTTACTTAATTAAATCGCCAACAAATTTCGGTAATGCGAATGCTGCATTGTGTAATTCTTTTGTGTAGTATTTCGTTTCGATTTCGTGGAAGCGCTCTTCACTTACTTCTAATGGATCATGTTTTTTAGATCCAATTGTGAACGTCCAAAGACCACTTGGGTAAGTTGGAATGTTCGCTGTGTATAAACGAGTAATTGGGAAGATCTCTTTTACGTCTTTAAACACAGTTGTAATTAGTTCTGGTGTGAACCAAGGGTTGTCCGTTTGTGCAACGAAAATACCGTCTTCTTTTAACGCTTTAGAAATTCCAGCGTAGAATCCTTTTGTAAATAAGTTTACTGCTGGTCCTACTGGCTCAGTAGAATCTACCATAATTACGTCATATTCATTTTCGCTTTCTGCGATGTGTAGGAAACCGTCTCCTACTTTTACTTCTACACGCTCATTGTCTAATGCGCCTGCAATTGATGGTAAGTATTGTTTTGAGTACTCAATTACTTTTCCATCGATTTCAACAAGAGTTGCTTTCTTTACGCTTGGGTGTTTTAACACTTCACGAATAACACCACCATCGCCGCCACCTACAACTAATACGTTTTCAGGGTTTGGATGTGTAAATAAAGGTACGTGCGCTACCATTTCATGATAAACGAACTCATCTTTTTCTGTTGTCATAACCATGCCATCTAAAATAAGCATGTTTCCGAACTCTTCCGTCTCAACCATATCAAGCTTTTGGAATTCTGTTTGCTCCGTATGTAATGTGCGGTTAATACGCGCCGTAATCCCAAAATGTTTTGTTTGTTTTTCAGTGAACCATAGTTCCATCGTACAATCACGCCTCTCAATGCAAATTTATAATAGGGACATCATTAATGTCCCCTAACAAAAATAAAACAAAACATCCAAAAAGTATAGTTAAAAGTACAAAAATACCGAAAATATATTTTAGTCAGAGGGTTCTAATATATATGTATAAAGAAACCCTTTCTTAAGAAAGGGCTTTTGTCTCTACTTCTACCGGCTTTCGAACCGGAATTAAAATCATTACACAACCGACTAGCACAACAATTCCACCAACTAAAAACGGACTTTGCGGTGAAACAGTGTGACCGATGATTCCGGATAAGATTGGTGCAATTGCGCCACCTAACCAACGAACGAAGTTATAAACACCTGATGTAACAGATCTTTCATAAGGTGAAATATCCATTACATAACTTGTAAATAGTGCATTATTTAATCCGGATGCTAATCCTGATAGAACAATTAATACAATTTGTAACCACATAATTTTCACAAAGAATAGTCCGATTAAGAAAAGCGCAAATACGAGTAAACTACCTTTCAACAATGCTTTTGGCTCATATTTACCTTCTAACTTGTGAGCCAAAATTGCAGAACCGTAAGCTAACGCTAATCCCCATCCGCAAAATACAAACCCTAATTGAATCGCAGATAAATGCATAATAAGTGGTGAATATGCTAATACAACGAAAAATCCGTAGTAGTATAACATTCCTGAAATTGCACCTTGCATAAACGGTTTATACTTCACCAGGTTAATTAATTCTCCCACGCCTGCCGCTTTACGTTTCACTTTTCGCTCCGGTTCTTTTACAAAAAAGAAAACTAAAATAAATGCTAAGAAAATTAAAATACTCGTCGCAAAAAATGGGTAACGCCAAGAATGTCCACCTAATATCCCACCTAATAATGGTCCGCCTGCCATCCCTAAACCGATAGCTGCTTCATATAATCCTACTGCTTCATGAACTTCTTTACTTAATGCAATCAATAATGTCATCGCCGTTGCAAAGAACATCGCATTCCCTAATCCCCATCCAGCGCGGAAAAGAGATAATTGAGCAATCGTTTGCGATATACCGCATATAAACGCAAATACAGTTACGATCGCGAGACCAATCGTCATCATTCTTTTATCACCAAATCTCGATGCGAATATTCCAGCTGGTAACATCATAATTGCCATCGTTAAAATATATGCTGTAAATAACATCTCTACTTGCCAATGCGATGCACCAATCTTTTCAGCAATAATCGGCAAGATTGGATCGACTACCCCTATACCTGAAAAGGCAAGGAAGGTAGCCACCACTGTAATCAATCTCCCTAGTTTTTGTTTGCTCTCCATTTTGATTACTCTCCTTTTGTATTCTCTAAAAATGTCGCTGCACGATGTAAACTATCTTCGAGTTCCGCCTTTACGCGCTGCATTTGCTCCATTTTCTCGTCTAGCGTTTGCACTTGTTTTTCAAGCATCTCTTTAATTTCTTGAATCACTTCGCGGTCACGAGGGTTCTCACTATTTCTTCTTTGCTCCATTCTTTCTTTTAATGATAAGAAATGTTGCATTTCTTGAAGCGTGATTCCTAGCACTTCTTTCGCTTCCACAATCCTTTTAATTCTAGCGATGTCCTCGTCTGTATACAGGCGAATGTTCCCCTCACTACGTTCAGGGGGATGAATTAAACCAATTTCCTCATAATAACGAAGTGTACGTTTTGTTAAACCAACTTGCTTTGTGACTTCATCAATTTTATACATGTTTATTCCTCCCTTCACTCAATTATTACATTTTACGTTAACGTTAACTTTTGTGCAACTGTTAGACTTTTGTAAATGTTTATCCTATTCAATTGTATTTTTCCAAAAGCAGTTTCATAATGAAAGAAAAGAAACGATAAGGAGATTTCCGTATGAATAAACCACTTATTTTCGCTCATCGCGGGGTAAAAGGAACACATCCAGAAAATACGATGATTGCCTTCCAAGAAGCTGAACGCATTGGTGCCCATGGCATTGAACTTGATGTACACCTATCAAAAGATGGTGAACTCGTCGTGATTCACGATGAAACAGTAGATCGTACAACAAATGGCATAGGTCTTGTTTCTGAAAAAACGGTAGCGGAATTACAAGCTTTAGATGCCGGCAGCCATAAAGACCCTTCTTTCCATGAAGCAAAAATCCCAACGTTACGCGAAGTATTCATTTGGCTATCTACAACAAAGTTACAGCTCAACATTGAGTTAAAAACAGATGTCATTCACTATCCAAATATTGAAGAAAAAGTTGTCGCTCTCGTTCGTGAATATCATCTATCTAATCAAATTATATTCTCATCGTTTAACCACGACTCTGTTTCATTACTAGCAGAAATAGCTCCTGAAATCCCAAGAGCAATTTTATATGATACACCACTTGCTGATCCGATTGCTGAAGCAAAAAATAGAAACGCAACTGGTTTACACCCTAACTTTCAATTATTAACAAAAGAATTTGTCCAATTTGCACAAAATCAAGGGTACACTTTCCGTCCTTACACAATTAACGAATACAAAGATTTACAAACTATGATTGACTACGGCGTAGATGTCATTATTACCGACTGGCCAGCACGTGCCTTTGAGCTCCTTTCTTAATTGAAGGAGCTTTTTGTTTTTGAAATTTCATTGTTTAAAATAACCGAAAACCCTCAATACTAATACAATAATGTTTGTATTAGTATTGAGGGGCTGAAAAAGATGAATCAAACTATGAATCCGAAACTTAAAAAATATAAACGTCTTTTCTTCACCGTAATGTTTTCTTCTGTTCTTTTTTTCGTTTTTTCCTTTTTTGTTATTATTATAGTTGCAAAAATTATGGGACCTCCTCCTGTTGCCGTCCCGCAAACGAGTGTCTTTTACGCTAATGATGACACTGTTATCGGACAAAGTAATGAAATGCAAAAACGTTACAATGTATCTCTCAATGAAATCTCTCCTTATGTAAAAGAGGCAACACTATCTATCGAAGATCAACGATTCTACAAACATCACGGCTTTGATATGAAGCGTATTGCTGGTGCTATTGTTGCCGATTTAAAAGCGATGGCAAAAGTCCAAGGTGCTAGTACGATTACACAACAGTATGCTCGTAACCTATACTTAGATCATGATAAAACATGGAAACGGAAACTATTAGAAGCGATGTACACAATTCGCCTTGAAGTGAACTATAATAAAAATCATATTTTAGAAGGATATTTAAATACAATTTATTATGGGCATGGTGCTTACGGAATCGAAGCTGCGTCTCGTCTATATTTCGATAAAACAGCAAAAGAACTAACATTAGCGGAAGCTAGTATGCTCGCAGGTATTCCGAAAGGCCCTAGTGTCTACTCTCCCTTTTTAAAAGAGGATCGTGCGAAAGGACGACAATCTCTCATATTAGACGAAATGGTAGAACAAGGTTATATTACGAAGAAACAAGCAACTTCAGCGAAGAAAGAGCCATTAACCTTTGCCTCATTAGATACGAAAAAAGTGCCAGAAATCGCGCCTTATTTCCAAGATGCTGTACAAGCTTCTCTTCTTCGTGATATCGGATTAGATGAACAAGCATTACAAAAAGGTGGTTTGCGTATTTATACAACGCTAGACCCTAAATTACAATCGGTCGCAGAGCAAGCTGTAAAAGATCATATACCTGACACAACAAACATACAAACGGCACTCGTTTCTATGAATCCGAAAACAGGTGAAGTAGCTGCCCTTGTTGGTGGAACTGATTATAATACAAGTCAATTTAACAGGGCTACACAAGCTGCTCGCCAGCCTGGATCTACGTTTAAGCCATTCCTATATTATGCGGCATTAGAACGAGGATTCACCCCTGCTACGCGCTTAAAAAGCGAATATACTGTTTTCACTTTAGGTGACGGTGTTTCAAAGTATAAACCGAAAAACTATAAAGACTATTATGCAGACGATTTTGTAACAATGGCACAAGCTCTTGCGGTCTCTGATAACGTATATGCCGTGAAGACCAATTTATTTTTAGGCGAAGACATTCTTACAAAAACAGCGAAGCAATTCGGTATTACTACCGCATTAAAGGATGTTCCGTCTCTTGCTCTCGGTACATCTCCTGTAAAACCAATTGAAATGGTTAACGCTTATAGCATGTTCGCAAACGGTGGAAAAGAAGTAAAACCAGTGTTTATTCGCCGCATTATGGACCATGAAGGAAATATGTTATACGATGCTCATTTGGAGAGTAAGCAAGTTCTTGATAAGAGCAAAGCGTTTGTGATGGAAGAAATGATGACGGGTATGTTTAATAAAAAACTAAGCAGTTATGCTGCTGTAACTGGTCAATCGATGTTATCAAAACTATCAAGAACATATGCCGGAAAATCTGGTTCTACTGAAACGGATAGCTGGATGATTGGATTTACCCCACAAATCGTAACGGGTGTATGGGTTGGATACGATCAACCTAAATCAATTTCAAATGTAGCAGAACAAGGATATGCAAAAAGAATATGGACCGATACGATGGAAAAAGGCTTAGATGGACAACCTAAAAAAGAGTTTAAACAACCAAGTGATGTCGTTGCAGTCGATATTAACCCTGAAAACGGAAAAATCGCTACAAAAAACTGTCCCATTTCAGTTAAAATGTATTTCGCAAAAGGTACAGAACCAACTGAATATTGTATGGATCATGTTGATGATAAAGAAGAATTTGAAAAGACAACTGAAGAAAAGAAAAAAACAAGTTGGTGGAAAAAATATCTTCCTTGGTAAAAAAATAGCTGACGGGCATCCGTCAGCTATTTTTTATTCGCTTAATAATGCACGTCGCAATTCTTCACTAGATTCGTTCCAAATCGCTTCATTATGTTCTTTCAAGAACGTACCAAGTACTTTTTTAGATGATTCATCCATATGGTCAACCATAATGTGACGCTTCATTGATTTATCCATTTTGTTTACGTGCTCTGGAAGTGATTTATATCCGCGGCGAATTTCACGGTCAACTGTCATTTCACAAGCTGTTACACCTGCATAATAAGCACCTGTCGCCGTTCTTTCAATCGTTACCCACACAAGCCAAAATGGTTTTCCGTTTGGAACTTCATCTTTATTTGTTAAAAACTTAATACCTTTTTCGACTGTACTACGAGCATGCATCGCACCGATATCAACAAATGCTGTTTTCTCTAGTACATCGACAAATACAGGTGAAATGTTTTCTAGACTTAATGCTCCAACACCAAAACCACCATGTCCATCTGTTGAATCATTTTTCACGATATTAAAACCGATTTTTTTCTTTTTCTCTGTCATATGTAAACTCCTCCTCGCTTATTGATTAGAAAAGCCTAAAAATAGGCACAATGATATTTTGTAAAAACATTAATACATGCGGAATAACTACTTGGAAAATAGGTTGAATCGTGTAATTGCTAAGCGGTGTAATAACAAGAATTAATAACGCGATTGCTCCATATTTTTCATACTGTGTCATTTTCGCACGAATATTTGCTGGTGCTAGATCCTCCACTACGCGATATCCATCAAGTGGCGGGATTGGTAATAAGTTAAATACAAGTAAAACGATATTTAACATAATAAAGATTTCAAAGAACTTCCCTAATGTTTCGGCTACTGCAACTGGAATTGCATCAAATACTCCGAATACCGTTAAGCTATATAAAATAATTAAACCAATCGCACTTAAAATAAAGTTACTAATCGGTCCTGCAATCGAAACTAATATTCCCGCAAGACGTGGTCTTTTAAAATTATATGGGTTAACTGGTACTGGTCTTGCCCAACCGAAACCAAGAATTAATACCGCAATCATCCCGATAGGATCTAAGTGTGCCATCGGTGATAAAGTTAAGCGCCCCTGTCTCTTTGCTGTATCGTCTCCAAATTTATATGCAACATATGCATGCGCAAATTCATGCACTGATAATGCAATAACAATTGCCATTGCTACCAACGGGATTTCTTGCAATGGATATCTAAATAACTGATCCATACTCCAACTCCTCTTCAATATGTCCAAAAAAGAAAATATTTGTTTTTTCGATTGTTCTTCCCCATAATCCGCTATAATAAGAGTGTAACTTACATAAAAGGAGCGATTATATATGCCATACGTAACAGTGAAAATGCTAGAAGGACGCACAGAGGAACAAAAGAAAGCTCTTGCTGAGAAAGTAACAGCAGCAGTAAGCGAAACAACTGGTGCTCCTGAAGAAAACATCGTTGTTTTCATCGAAGAAATGTCTAAAAACCATTATGCAGTTGGCGGAAAACGCTTAAGCGACAAATAATTTCAAGTTCTTTCATAAGAAGCAGCCCTTAGCTGCTTCTTATTTTTTTCCTTCTAGTAACTCGATGATTCTCTCTTTATATTTTCCTTTTCTTCCATCTTCATAGATTAAATCATGCGGATAGAATAATTTTTGATCCCTTCTCTTCTTACCAGTAATCGCCTCAACAATATCCGATTCACGTGAAAGCTCTCTAAGCTCTCCATTTGGCATAAGAAGTAAGATTGGCAGACGCTCTTCTTCTTCACCAGCACGGTAAAAGTCGTACGGTAAGTCTGATGTTGAATCAACTACTAAATAGTATTCTGGATCAAGTCCAATCTTTTTGAATAAGCTACTTAATTCCATCCAATTATCTAAACCGTGTTTATCTGTAAACTCTACGTATTTAAATAGGTTTCGATTCATAAAACGACGACATAAGTCACTTAAAATTGGATCTTCTTCGTCTTGCCATACTTGGAAGTAATAATACATAACGTTCTCGTCTAACTTTAAATAATCCTCTACGGTTACTTCTTCTTCAAATAAAGAATAGAAATGAACCGGATGATTTTTAAATGTATAATACTTCTCGTGCAATGATTTTGCACGGTGTAAAATCTTCGTTAAAATAACTTCGGCGCTGCGCGTTACCGGGTGGAAATATACTTGCCAATACATTTGATAACGACTCATAATATAATGCTCAACAGCATGCATACCACTATTTTTAATGACTACTTGATTCCCATACGGACGCATGACACGTAGTATACGTTCCATATCAAAGTTTCCATACTTTACGCCAGTGAAATACGCATCTCTTAATAAATAGTCCATACGATCTGCATCAATTTGGCTGGAAATCATACTAATCGCTAATTTATTAGTAGATGTTTTTGCGATTACATCGGCCACCTTTTGCGGAAAGTCTTTATCCACGCGGCTTAATACACGGTTAATTTCCGTATCTCCAACGATAATTTTTTGCGTAAATTTCTCATGATCTAATGAAAATACCTTTTCAAACGAGTGAGAAAATGGGCCGTGACCGACATCATGAAGTAATGACGCACATAAACATAACAATCTATCTTCAGCATTCCAGTTCGGCCTGCCATCAAACACATCATCAATCATACGACGAATAATTTCATATACACCTAACGAATGAGTAAAGCGACTATGCTCTGCACCGTGAAATGTAAAAAATGTCGTTCCAAGCTGCTTAATACGGCGCAAGCGTTGAAATTCTTTCGTTCCGATTAAATCCCAAATAACACGATCGCGTACGTGCACATATTTATGTACCGGGTCTTTAAACACTTTTGTTTCGCTGAGTTTGTCGTTTAAATATACCACCTTCCGACATCCCCCTTTCTTTACTGCATTCTTACTATATATTATAAACGAAATAGGAAACAGAAAGAAATGAAAGACTATATTAATTGCCCGTATATAAAGAAAAAATCACTTTTACCGAAGTAAAAGTGATTTTTTCTTTATATATTATTTACCTAAAACGAATTCAGCAACTTCATCTAAGATCATTTCTTTACCTAGAGGGAAGTAACCTTTGTTTAAGTCTTCGTTTTTAATTGTAAATACGTGGTTATTTTTAACAGCGTTCATGTTTTTCCAAATTGATTCTTCTTGGAATTCTTTTAGACGCTGAGAACCGTCACCAGTTGTAAATACAAATAGGTAATCTGGGTTGTAATCGATTAAAGCTTCTTTTTGTACTTGTACTAATGGTTTATCCGTTGGTGTACCTTTAACTGCTGGTAATTTCAAGTCATTAAAGATTACGCTACCGTAACCGTAGTCACCGTATACACGGAAAGCATTTGGATATGCAGCCATTTTCATGAATGTTGCATCGCCAGTTTTCGCAACGATTTTGTCATGTAATTTGCTTGCTTTTTCTTCATACTGTTTGAACCATTCTTTTGTTTCTTTCTCTTTACCGAAGATTTGACCTACTTCTTCGAATTTTGGACGCCATTGGTCTAATGGAGTTTTTAACATAACTGTTGGTGCAATTTTAGATAGTTGATCATAGATCTTTTCTTGACGATTGTTTACAAGAATTAAGTCTGGTTTTGCAGCAGCTACTGCTTCGATGTTAATTTTATCGCCCCAAGCAGAGCCAACTGGTTTTACGTCTTTTAATTTCTTTTCAATATGTGCATCAATTTTTTCTTGAGATGTATTAGCAGTAATAATTGGTTTCATACCAAAAATTAATAATTCTTCTGTTGAACCACTAAGGTCAGCAATTTTCTTTGGATTTGCAGGGATTTTAATTTCCCCTTTTGCGTGTTGTACAGTGCGCTCTTCAGTTTTCGCATCCTTCGCATCTGCTTTCTTCTCTTCTTCTTTGTTAGAACAAGCTGCAAATAGTACAGAAGTAACGACTAGTACCATTGCTAATAGTGCCATTTTAAAATTCTTCATGTTCCCACTCCTTCTAGCTGTATTTCTCTTATAAGTTACAATGAACTATAAGAAACAAGATTAACAATTAATAAATATATATCGATTAATTGTTGCTTATGCCCCGTTCTAACGGGTGTTCAACTTCCTATTTACTAATAAGAAGCTCAACGTCCATTAGAAGTCCCCCTCTTTACGAGGGGGATTCTACTTATGCTTTTTTACGCAATTGATTACTAATCATCGCTAGATCATACGTTAAACAAATTGGTTTACAGTTTACTGGACATGGAACGATTTGAGCTTCAATCTCAAATACGTTACGAAGTGTTTCACTCGTCATCACTTCATCTGGCGTTCCTTGTTTCATTAACTTACCCGCTTTTAATGCAATCATATGATCTGAGAAACGAGAAGCATGGTTTAAGTCATGGATAACCATAACAATCGTTCTACCTTCTTCTTCATTTAACTTTTTCAATAAGTTTAATACTTCTAATTGATGCGCCATATCTAAGTACGTCGTCGGTTCATCTAATACTAGTAATTCTGTTCCTTGTGCAAGAGCCATCGCAATCCATACGCGTTGACGTTGTCCACCTGATAACGCCTCTGCTGGACGATTTGCGAATTCTGTCATTCCCGTCACTTCAAGTGCCCAATGAATGTAACGATAATCCTCTTCTTTCAACGTTCCAAATCCTTTTTGATGAGGAAAGCGTCCATATGAAACAAGCTCAAACACAGTAAGGCCTGTTGGCACTTCTGCAGTCTGTGGTAAAATTGCCATTTTCTTTGCGATTTCTTTCGTTGGTTGTTTCTCAATTGCTTTTCCGTCAAGATAAACAGTACCTTTTTTCGCCTTCAAAATACGAGAAGCCGTTTTTAATAATGTGGACTTCCCACAACCATTTGGTCCAATAATTGTTGTAATTTTCCCTTCCGGAATTTCAACTGTTAATCCATCAATAATTAACCCTTCATTATAGCCAACAGATACCGCATCAACTGCTAAAGTTGCCATACAAAAAGCCTCCCTTTATTTTGTCCTCATAAGTAAGTATATGAAATACGGTGCACCAATTACAGAAATAACAAGACCGACCGGTATTTCTGAAGTTGTTAACACACTTCTTGAAATTACGTCTGCGAATAAAAGTAAAAACGTCCCTATTAGTGCAGCCGTAGGCAGCATAATTTGATGTTTACCACCAACAAGACGCCTCGCTAAATGCGGAGCCATTAAGCCGATAAAACCAATTCCTCCGGCAACAGCGACAGATGCACCAGCTAAACAAACGGCAATAAATAATAATTTACGTCTTTCTTTTTCTACATTTACACCAAGGCCAACAGCTGTAGAGTCGCCTAGGTTCATTACATTTAATATGTGCGCCTTACTAATAGCAAGTGGCAAGAAAATAACCATCCATGGAAGTACACTTAATACGAACTTCCAATCTGTGCCCCACAAACTTCCTGCTAACCAAATCGTTGCAAAACGGAAATCGTTAGATGTCATCTTCATAGAAAAAATTAAACTAACAGCACCAAACCCAGCTGCAACAGCGATACCGACAAGTATTAATCTCGTTGATGAAACGCCGTCTTTCCATGCTAGTAAATAAATGATAACTGCTGCTAATATCGCACCAACTAACGCGAAGAATGGAAGGATAAACACAGATAAAAATGTACCAGTCCCAACTTTCCCGAAGAAAAAGTAGACGAATATAACAACTGTTAATCCCGCTCCAGCGTTAATACCGATAATACCTGGATCAGCAAGGGGATTTCGTGATAACCCTTGCAAAATCGCACCTGACATTGCTAAAGCAGATCCAACTAATATAGCAATAACCATACGTGGCATACGGAATTCAAATAAAATAACAGACTGATCTTCAGCCCCAAGTCCAACCAATGACTTTAATACGTCCATTGGTGGTATTTTAAATGTCCCTGTATTTAAACTTACTAAAAATACAGTAACAATTAATCCTACTAAAATTGTTAAAACCGAAACGTTCTTTTTTGTTAAGACACTTGTCCTCACATTTTCCCTCTCCCTTCGTTACGTGCTAAGTAGAGGAAGAATGGAACCCCAATTAGCGCTGTAATGGCTCCAATTGGCGTTTCAAACGGCGGATTAATAACGCGAGATAACATATCTGCACATTCAATTAACAGTCCGCCTAAGACCGCAGAACATGGAATAACCCATCTATAGTCCGAGCCTACAAGGAAACGAGTCATATGCGGGATTACAAGACCAACAAATCCAACCGATCCTGCCATAGAAACTGCAGAACCTGTTAACACAAGAACAAGTACTGTTCCGATAAATTTAATTAATGTCGTATTTTGACCAAGTCCAATCGCAATTTCTTCACCGAAGCTTAAAATTGTAATATACCTCGACATTATTATTGCAATAAAGAGACAAACAAGACCAATCGGTACTAACATATTAATACTTTCCCATTTCACTCCAGCAACTCCGCCTGCATTCCACATACTCACTTCTTGGGCGAGGTTGAAATATAACGCAATTCCAGATGAAATGGCCCCTAATAAAGCACTAATTGCCGCTCCCGCTAAAGCTAACTTCACAGGCGTTAATCCACCTGGTGAAGAAGACCCAACACCATATACAATAGCCGCTCCAAACGCCGCTCCAATAAAAGATGCGATAACGAACATTAAATAAGGTGAATTAGGGAAGAATGCATACATAATCGCAATCCCAAATACAGCCCCATCTGTAATCCCCATTAATGATGGAGAAGCAAGTGGATTTCGTGTCATACCTTGCATAATTGCCCCTGATACCGCTAAAAAGGCACCAGCAACTACGCCCCCTATCGCTCTAGGCATGCGAAGTTCTTGAATTACGTTATGGTGCGTAATAGAACCGTCAAACTGAAACACAGCTTGCCATACAGTCTTCAAACTAATATCTGCCGCTCCAAACGAAATAGAAACTGCCATGCTTAAAGCTAACAAAATTGTACCTACTATTAAAATAATAGAAGCAATGAGCGGTCTGCTCTTAATCTCTTTAACATTCACATCTTGCTGTTCTATACTCCTTGCGCTCGCTTCCATCCCTCAACCATCCTAACCAACAACATATATTTATTGAAATGAAATTTATTCTCAAATAGTAATAAAAAAATAAGCGAATCGGCCTTTTCCTGATAATGATTATCAGAATCAGACACCTTCTATTCTACCTATCGCTTCCAAAGACTGTCAACTATTATTTTGAAATACAAATTCATATAGGTCGAGACCTTAATACATAGATAATGACCATCTGTCGTTAACTATTATCCTCACCATTTAAGCTTCCACAGAATAAATCCTTCCTCTTATGGGCATAAAAAAAGAAGAGTAATCTGTTCACTCTTCTTTTTCTTACTTCTTTAATTTTGCTTCAATTTTTACAATTAATTCATCTTCTGTTGGAGCCGCAACTGGACGATTATTTACAAATGCGAATGATTTTTTACGACCAGGCCCACAGTAAGACTGGCATGCAACTTCAATCGTTGCGCATGAATCTACTTTTTTTAACTTCGGAATTAACGTTTTAACGTTCGTTGCCTGACAATCATCGCACACACGAAATTCGTTTCCCATTATATATAACACTTCCTCTATTTTAAACTTTTCACAAGTACATTTAAAAATAAACACTAAATGGTATTTTACCGCTCTTTGAAGCTCGTTGCAAGTTTCCCTATAAAGCTCTTTCTTCATATAATGCTACATATTTATATGTTCTCCTACAGAAGTTTCCGTCATTCTTGGCAAAATTTATCCCGCTTTAACGGGCAGTAAGACCTCCACCTCAAAATGCAGCGAAAACAAAGAATCTAGGGGGGCGGGCTGCCCATTAAAGTCCGATTGGTGAGGGATGATAATCATTGGGGGATGAAGAAAACCCCCACTGATTAAAGTTTCACTTTATACCTTTCATCGAAATCTACCATATTTTTAAAAGCTTTGTATAAAAGCTCCTTTTTTTGCCCATTATAAAAATAGGAAGTTCATAAAAAGAAAGGGAGTTGAATCTATGAAAGTAAGACAAGATGCTTGGACAGATGAGGATGATTTATTACTTGCTGAAACTGTACTTCGTCACGTTCGAGAAGGAAGTACTCAATTAAATGCATTTGAAGAAGTAGGAGATCAATTAAATCGTACATCGGCTGCCTGTGGTTTCCGTTGGAATGCTGTTGTTCGCTATAGTTATGAACAAGCTCTTCAACTAGCAAAAAAACATCGTAAAGATAAAATGCGTGCTGCAAGCGGTGAACAAGCGAAAAAACGTTTACTTTATACACCACCAGCTTCAGAGACGATAACTGATTATGAAGAATTCGTACAAGAGGAAGCAATTGTACAATATAAAGAAGCTATTCCATATCAAGAATCTAATGTTCCTGCTGCAAAAGGCTCTATGACAATGCAAGATGTTATTTATTTTTTACAAACAGTCGGATCTTCAAATATAAAAGTGACAGCTCTTGAAAACGAGAATACGAGATTGAAACAAGAAATCAAATCACAAATTCTTCGAAATGAAGAACTAGAAAAGAAACTAGAAAAATTAGAAAAACAATCTCATACTGTACAAGAAGATTACGAAACACTTATGAATATTATGAACCGCGCTCGTAAGTTAGCAGTTATGGATGACGAGGAACGTTCTCAAACATCTTTCCGAATGGATCGAAACGGTAATTTAGAAAAAATTGCAGAATAAAAAGGATGCATTGCATGCATCCTTTTTTGTTATTTCACTTCAACCATATGCACTTCTTCTACGTTAGAACCTCTCTTTATATCTGGGAAGATTTTTTCCTTTGGATTTTCTTTAAAGGCTGCTAATCCAATCGTTTTTACTGGTTCATTTATCTTTGTATATTCAGCATCACTAACAACTGCATACATATCTGTATATTTACGCGCATCACCGATTACTACATTACCTTCATATTTCATTTTCTTTCCATCAATTACTACATCTTTTTGTTCCTCTTTAGCAAATACGATTCCCACTTCATCTGAAACAGATGGCAATGCTTTAATTGGTTCCACATCTTCTTTTACTACCTTTTTCAGCATGTTTTCTTTTACCATTTTTTCAGCTGTTGTTTTATTCATAATTAAAACCTTTTTCTCATTAACCGTACCTAGTTTTGCTTCGAATTTACTTTGGGATTCAATTTTATCTTTATATTGGTCCATTGTTTTTTGAACGCCTGTTTCATCTCCGTACATAACAACGCCCTTTGCTTGTGGCGCAATCATATCCATAATCGAACAGCCACTAAATACGGCAGCTGACATAATCGCTACGAGTCCTAATTTAACTTTTTTCATTTGTATGCCTCCTAAAATCATAATTGCATCTCTTAGTTTAACGACAGTAGCTCGTTTTACCAATTCACTTTCCTTACAACAACATTACAATTTAGTAAGATTTCTCCCTAAAACTATTTTTTATATTTTTGCTATAATAGAGATTGTCATTTTAAAGATAAGGGGTTAGTTATATGAGCAATTCCCGTTCCATTTTATCTCAGCCAGAGTGGCGTATTGTAGATCAGTCTAGTTTGGGACCAACATTCCATGCATTGCAGTCATTCGCAATGGATGACACGTTATGCACAAGTATTGGAAACGGTCAATCAGCTGCAACAATGCGTTCTTGGGTTCATCACAATACAATTGTTCTTGGCATTCAAGATTCACGCCTACCACACTTAGAAGAAGGTATTTCCTTTTTAAAGGAAAACAACTTCAATGTTATCGTTCGTAATTCCGGTGGACTTGCAGTCGTACTGGATGAAGGTGTTTTAAACGTATCGCTTTTATTCCAAGAGACGGAAAAAGGTATCGATATTGATCTTGGATACGATACAATGTGGCATTTAATTAAAGAAATGTTAAAAGATTACGATGTTACAATCGAGGCAAAAGAAATTGTTGGTTCTTACTGTCCTGGTAGCTACGATTTAAGTATTCGCGATCAAAAATTCGCTGGCATTTCACAGCGCCGTATTCGCGGCGGTGTCGCTGTCCAAATTTATTTATGTGCTACAGGAAGTGGCTCTGAGCGTGCCGCACTCGTTCGTGATTTCTACAACCTAGCCATTCAAGGAGAAGAAACGCGCTTTACGTATCCTGAAATTGTACCGAGCACGATGGCTTCACTTTCAGAATTACTTGGCGAAACCATTACAGTACAAGATTTAATGATGCGCCTTTTAAAAACATTGCAGCAATTCGCTCCAAAGTTAACACCATCTCAATTAACAATAGATGAAATACCTTTATATGAGATGAATTTACAACGTATTATTGATCGTAACAATAAAGCACTTGGCTTAGAAAAATAAAGACCGTCGCTATTATAGCGACGGTCTTTATTTCAATTCATTATAGAATTAAAGTGCTTGAGCTGCTGTAATTAAAGCTAACTTGTACACTTCTTCTTCGTTACATCCACGAGATAGGTCATTTACAGGCATGTTTAAACCTTGTAAGATTGGTCCTACTGCTTCGAAGTTACCTAAGCGTTGAGCGATTTTGTAACCGATATTACCAGCTTCTAAGCTTGGGAATACGAATACGTTAGCATCACCTTTAATTGTAGAACCTGGAGCTTTTTTCTCAGCTACAGATGGTACGAATGCAGCATCGAATTGGAATTCTCCATCTAAAGTTAATTCTGGAGCCATTTCTTTTGCAATGCGAGTTGCTTCTACAACTTTTTCTGTTTCTGGTGATTTCGCAGAACCTTTTGTAGAGAAGCTTAACATAGCAACGCGTGGATCAATACCGAATAGTTCAGCAGTTTTCGCACTCTCGATACCAATTTCAGCTAAATCTTGGCTGTTTGGTGCAATGTTAATTGCGCAATCAGCGAATACATATTTCTCTTCTTCACGTACCATGATGAATACGCCAGAAGTTTTTGTAACGCCTGGTTTTGTTTTGATGATTTGAAGTGCTGGACGAACTGTATCAGCTGTAGAGTGAGCTGCACCACTTACTAAACCGTGTGCTTTGCCCATGTATACAAGCATTGTACCGAAGTAGTTTTCGTCTTTAAGGATTTTGCGAGCGTCTTCTTCAGTTGCTTTACCTTTACGGCGTTCAACGAAAGATGCTACCATTGCATCCATTTCTTCGTATGTAGCTGGGTCGTAAATATCAACGCCTGCTAATGTTAAATTCATGCTAGCAGCTTTTGCGCTAATTTCTTCTTTATTACCAACTAAGATTGGTTGTACTAACTCTTCTTTTGCTAAACGCTCTGCAGCGCCTAAAATTCTTTCATCAGTTCCTTCAGGAAGTACGATAGAAATGCCTTTTCCTTGAACTTTTTCTTTTACTGTTGTAAATAAGTTGCTCACGAATAAACCCTCCTACTTATGTTAAAAAAACTCTATCTTTAAGAATACTGCTTTTCCTCTCTATTTTAAACTTATAGCTCCCAAAAAATAGATAAAATAAAAATGATTATATTTTCATAAAATTCAGCCTAGGAATAACGCCCCTTTAAGCCTTGTCCCCTCCTATTTTCAAATAAACTTAAATGTGACAATTTTATGCGCCAAAGCTTTATATAGATGATTTTAAAACTATATATGCTATAGTTAACGTGTAAAACTATCATTAACTGAGGTGAATAGAATGAGTGAAGCAACAACAACGTTAGATGGCTGGTATTGTTTACATGATTTACGTTCTATTGATTGGGCTGCATGGAAAACATTATCTAGCGACGAACGCGGACAAGCTGTGTCTGAATTTTTAAATGTCGTTGAAAAATGGAACGAAGTATCTACTGCGAAAAAAGGTAGTCATGCAATGTATACAGTTGTTGGCCAAAAAGCTGATATTATGCTTATGATTTTACGCCCAACAATGGAAGAGTTAAATGAAATTGAGACAGAATTGAATAAAACAACATTAGCTGAATATATGGTTCCTGCATACTCTTACGTATCTGTTGTTGAACTAAGCAACTACCTTCCAGCTGATGAAGACCCATATCAAAACCCACAAATCTTAGCTCGCTTATATCCAGAACTACCAAAAGCAAATCACATTTGCTTCTACCCAATGGACAAGCGCCGCCAAGGTGATGATAACTGGTACATGCTTCCGATGGAAGAACGTAAAAAAATGATGTACAGTCATAGTAAAATTGGTCGCCAGTACGCAGGTAAAGTACGCCAAGTTATTTCAGGATCTGTTGGATTCGACGATTTTGAGTGGGGCGTAACATTATTCGCTGACGATGTTCTTCAATTTAAAAAACTTATATATGAAATGCGCTTCGATGAAGTAAGTGCTCGTTATGGTGAATTCGGAACATTTTTCGTTGGAAACATTTTACCAGACGCAAAGGTAGAGAAATTTTTACACATATAAAGTGAAACTTTAATCAGTGGGGATTTTGTTCATCCCCACTGATTATTAGTTGAACCAATCGGGCTTTTACGGGCAGTTGATCGCCCACCTAACCTCCTTGCTTTCGCTTAATTTTGAGGTGGGGATCTTACTGCCCGTTAATGCGGGGTAAATCGTGAAAAAGGAACGAAATTCGTTCCTTTTTTTATTACCTTCTATATTTCTCTTCAAAAAACTGCTTTTCTCCGCAAATTTGAACAAAAATCGACAAATTCCTTTCAAATTCCTTACAAAATTGTAACCTTTCTATATCCAAATTTATGCTAAAATGGTACGAGCTACATGCTAATAACGATGCGAAGGTGATAATCTATATGAAGAAAATCTTGTCTATTTTACTAGTGTTTTTATTGTCAATTTCTTCCTTAGGAGTAACAACATCCCATGCGGAAGAAAAAATACACATTGAGGCCGCTGCTGCACTTCTATTTGATGCAGATACAGGAAAAATACTGCATGAACAAAATCCAGATGAATTGCTAGCTATCGCTAGTATGTCAAAACTAATTGTTGTTTATGCTGTATTAGAAGCAATTAAAGAAGGAAAAATCACTTGGGATACAAAGGTAAACATTTCTGATTACGCTTATGAAGTTTCACGTAATAATGAATTCTCTAACGTTCCGTTTGAAAAGGGACGTCAGTATACTGTAAGAGAATTATATCATTCAATCGTTATCTTCTCTGCAAACGGATCTAGTATTGCCTTAGCAGAACTTCTTGCAGGAAGTGAGAAAAACTTCTTAAATCTTGCAAATGAACATGCAAAAAAACTAGGGTTAAAGAAATATAAATTTGTTAACGCTACGGGGTTAAACAACGCTGACTTAAAGGGAAAACATCCTGAAGGAACAGATCCAAATGGAGAAAATTCCATGTCAGCTCGCGATATGGGTATGCTTTCAAAAGCAATGATTACAAAGTATCCAGAAATGCTAGAGGATACAAAACAAAGATTTAGAAACTTTCCAGATAATCATCCGAAACCAATTCGTATGGAAAACTGGAACTGGATGTTACCAGGTGCTGCTTTCTCTTATGAAGGAACAGATGGTTTAAAAACTGGTAGTTCTGATACCGCTGGATACGGATTCACTATTACAGCAAAACGTGGCGACTTACGCCTTATTTCAGTAATTATTAAAACAAAATCAATGGACGAACGTTTCACTGAATCTCGTGCATTAATTGAATATGGATTTAATAACTTTGAAAAACAAAAATTAAAAGTTGATAAGCACAATACAATCTCTGTAGTAAAAGGTAAAGAAGATCAAGTAACTGTTGCACCTGAAAAAGAAATAACAGTCATTGCGAAAAAGGGTGACAAATCACCTTACAAAATTTCTACTGAAGCGGATAAATCACTCGCTGAAGATGGACATTTAGTCGCTCCTGTTAAGAAGGATGCAAAGGTAGGTTCCATCGTTCTAGAACCGACTGATAAATATGGATTCTTAGATGGAAATAAAAATATGAAAGTTACTGCAAAAACGACAGAAGAAGTTGAAAAAGCAAATTGGTTCGTATTAACAATGCGCTCTATTGGAGATTTCTTCTCAAACTTATGGTCTAAAGTATTTTAATGATGAAAAGCTAGCTCACGCTAGCTTTTTTTATTTTCCTCCCTCCATGTAAAACTTCGTTTGGTTGTCATATCTGAGTCCTTTTTCTCATACGTATGAACTAGTAATTGTTACACACTCCATCTAGAGATAAACCTCTTTCCACAAGGTATTCCAAAAAGAGAGGTGACACATAATGGGCGTTATTGCTTATAACGAAGAAGATGTAAAGTTGTTAGCTAGGCTGATGCGTGCTGAAGCTGAAGGAGAAGGTCAACAGGGGATGTTGATGGTCGGAAATGTTGGGGTAAATCGTGTCCGCGGAAATTGTTTAGACTTTAAAAAAATACGTAATTTACGTCAAATGGTTTATCAAAATCCTGGTGGTTTTGAGGCAACACAAAAAGGGTATTTTTATCAACGTGCAAGGGAACAAGATATCGCTTTAGCAAGGCGAACGATTCAAGGACAACGTTTTTGGCCTGCCAATTTTGCTTTATGGTTTTTTAGACCGGAAGGCCCTTGTCCATCAACTTGGTATAATCAACAAAACTCTGGTCGCTTCAAAAAGCACTGCTTCTTCCAGCCATCTGGCGAAGATTGTCCTAGCGTATATTAAGGATTGATAATGAGGAGGGATTTTTGAATGGCACAGCAACAAAACCCGTATTACGGAACAGGTTTCTATCAACCATCTGGAACTTATGTACAACCGCAGCAAATGACTCCACAACAACAGCAACAACAGCAAGCAATGCAACAACAAGCGGCGCAAGCTCAATATGCTGTTTCTCAAGGCATGTTACCATTAGAACAATCCTATATTGAAAATATCCTTCGTTTAAACAAGGGTAAGCAAGCTACGGTTGTAATGACTTATGAACGTGGTAGCTCACTCGGTACCCAATCGTATACAGGTATTATCGAAGCAGCTGGTCGTGATCATATTGTAATTAGTGAGCCACAATCAGGGAAACGTTTTTTACTATTAATGATTTACTTAGATTATGTGGAATTCCCAGAAGAAATTACGTATTTACCTAGTCAACAAGCAACTTATGCTCCAAGACCATAAAAAAAGCTGGCATATGCCAGCTTTTGTTTTTTATAACCCTTTTACAACTGCAGTTCCGACTAAGATCCACGCTACGATAAAAGCTACACCACCAAGAGGTGTAATTGGGCCAAAGAACTTAATACCTGTCGTACTTAATGCATACAAACTGCCTGAAAACATAATAATCCCAGCTACCATAAGCCAGCCAGCAGTAGTTAAAAGTGATGATTGAATTTTATCCATTAATAAAGCAACTACGAATAGTCCACCTGCATGAAACATTTGATATGTAACACCTGTTTTCCAAACTTCTAACATTTTTGCAGAAACTTTATTTTCTAAACCATGTGCTCCAAAAGCCCCTAAAGCAACAGATAGCCCTGCTGCAATACAACCTAGTAAAAAGAAAATTTTCATCTTAATTCCCCTTTTTTTACCTTTATCATAAGCAATTTTTTCATATAAGCCAAACGATTTATCTTCTAGAAATCAAATAAAGAATTACCGTTTGCACCTTCTTCTTTTATATAAACAGGCTCTCCAGAAACCGGCATAACTGGTTGAACTGTCGTCATAGGCTGAGATCCAATTACTTGCGATGGAATCTCAGGTTCTCTATACATAGAAGGCTCAGCTTGTTCATCTAATAATAAATCACATAACGCTCGCACAACTAATAAATGCGCTTTTGATTGTTGTCCTTCACTGCTTTTTGCCTTTGCAATTTCATTCGCCATTTTATTTAAAATCTTATCGCTCGATATTTGCATTCCTTGTCACCTCATACTTTGTAGTTCTTTCTCAAATTGTCCCAGCTTCTCTACTGAACCAAACACTATTATCATATCATGTTCTTGTAGTTTTTCCTGCCCAGTCGGATTATGTATAACATTCCCATTTCTCAAAATCGCTAAAATTGTTACATCAAATTGATTTCTCACATCGCTCTCTAGTAACGATTTACTAGCTAAAATAGAGCCCTCGCCAACTGCAATTTCTTCAATTACAAATGACTGCTCCACGCCATACAGTACTGTATCAATATAATGAACTGTTAGTGGATTCGCAATACCTTTTGCAATATGAATTCCTGCCATGCTAGATGGATTAATCACCTTATTTGCCCCAGCCCGCTTCAATTTGTCTTCAGTTTCTGGTTTTTCTGCTCTTGCCACAATTTTAATTGCATCGTTTAATCCTCTTGCCGTTAATGTAATAAATACATTTTCAGCATCATTTGCTACGATGGCAACTAAACCAGCTGCCTTCGAAATTCCAGCATGATGTAACACTTCGTCTTCCGTTGCATCTCCGTGTACATACAAAAGTTTTTCCTTCTCTAATATGCTTTCATCTTTATCCACAACGACAAATGGAATTTTCTTTTCTTGCAATTCATGTACAACTTGAAGCCCTACTCTACCACAACCACATACAATAATATGATTTTGTAACTGTGCTATTTGCTTATCCATCTTCTTCCTCCGCACTGCATGAAATAAATTCCCTTCAATAATCATAGCTGCCACTACACCAATCGCATACGTAACAATGCCGACTCCAACCGGTATGATAAGAAGCGCAAAAACTTTTCCTGCCTTTGTTACAGGAACAGCATCTCCATATCCAACAGTTAATACAGTAATCATCGTCATCCAAAATGCTTGAAACAAACTAATCTCTTCGATCGCCATAAATCCTAACGTTCCTAGAATTACAACGAAGGTCATACATATAACGGCTATCCATAATTGCTTACGTGCATTCATATCGTGTTTCAACTCTTTTCTCTATCTACAATCTTTGCCAGTGCAAATGAAATACATATATACTAGATACGGAATCTATGAAAGAGGTTGATATAATGAAAACATTTCTTTCCGCCTTACAATGGGCGCTATTTATTTTAGCTGGGAGCCTTATTGTACCAATTAGCGTCGCAACTAATTATGGTCTCGATGGCGCTGAAGCTATTGCATTCGTACAAAGAACATTATTTGTTCTTGGCTTTGCTGGCCTACTGCAAGCTATATTTGGGCATAAACTTCCTATTCAAGAAGGTCCAGCAGGCCTTTGGTGGGGGATTTTCTCCCTTTATGCAAGTTTAGGTGTCGTATTATTTGGATCCAGCAATGAAACGCTGAAAGTCCTTCAGTATGCCTTCCTATTAAGTGGAATCATTTGTATTATTCTTAGCGTTTTTGGACTCATCGATAAACTAGTTCGCTATTTTACACCGACAGTCATTGGAACATATTTATTTCTTCTTGTCGCGCAACTTAGCGGTTCCTTCCTAAAAGGAATGTTCGGCCTTGACGGACAACATACAGAAGTACAAGCTAACGTATTTATTCTTTCACTCATTGTTATTTTACTATCCTTTTTCATCATGAAGCTACCTATTATTGGACAATATTCCGTTCTTTTCAGTATCGTCTGCGGCTGGATATTATTCGCATGCTTCGGATTATCTAATCCAGTAACGCCTGTGACCGATATAATCCGTTTTCCGTCTCTGTTTGTTTTCGGAATGCCTCGTATTGAATGGAACATGGCAATTACGGTAGTTTTCGTTACACTATTACTTCTAACAAATATGTTGGCAAGTATTCGCGTTGTCCAAAAGATTGTCTCTAAGTATGAAAAAAATGCAGCACCAGATCGCTTCAAACAAGCCGGCATTATAACAGGAATCAATCAATTGCTAGGGGGTCTTTTTTCAGCTATTGGACCTGTCGCCATTTCTGGATCAGCAGGCTTTATCGCAACGACTAATATTTATAAGCGACTCCCATTTATGTTAGGATCAAGCTTTATTATTCTCGTTAGTATATTCCCGAAGATTACTTCATTCTTTGCGGCAATCCCTGTCGCAGTCGGATATGCTGCCATTTATCCTGTATTTGCAAGCATGATTGGTCTTGCCTTTCGCGAATATGAAACAGTACAAGATAAAGAACGATTGTTTAAAGTAGCAGGTCTTTCAATCTTTACAGGAGTCGGGGTTATGTTCGTTCCAGCAGGGGCATTTTCTACGCTCCCACCATTTTTAGCATCGTTTTTAAGTAACGGTCTCGTTCTTGGATCTGTAATGGCAATTTTACTTGAAATACTATTTTCTCGTTCAACAGAAAAACAACCATCGTAAATTGGAAAACTTCCATTATTGCACTCTATCTTTAGAGTTGTTACGATAATGATAAAGTGAAAGCTAATCAGGCGTTAGCGATATAAATTATCATGGGCAACATGCTCATGGTAATTTATACTAACAATATAGAACTTTTCCTAACTTCATATGAAGAAGTTCGATGTCTTACTATATATTCCCCAATATCTTCATAAAACTTTATTTCTATTTCAACAAAGAGAGGAATTTTCAATATGACTTATAAAATGATTGTTTTAGATTTAGATGATACTTTATTACGTGACGACCATACTATTTCACCTCGTACGAAAGAGGCTCTAATGACTGCACAAGAGCAAGGTGTAAAGGTTGTACTTGCTTCTGGACGTCCAACGTTTGGTATGCGCAATGTAGCGAAAGAACTTCGTTTAGAAGAATACGGCAGTTTCATTCTATCTTTTAATGGCGCAAAAATTATTAACTGTAAAACAAACGAAGAAATCTTTAGTAGTACGCTATCTCCTGAAATCGTTCACAACCTATTTGAAATTAGTAAAACTGAAGATGTATGGATTCATACTTATATGGGCGATGATATCGTAACGGAAGAAAATAATCCTTATACTGAAATTGAGGGCGATATTACTGGTATGCCAATTGTTGTAGTAGATGACTTTAAAACTGCTGTTCAAGAGCCTGTAGTAAAAGTATTAATGAATAAAGAGGCCGAACGCCTTGTTGTAGTAGAAAAGAAACTACAAAAACAACTAGAAGGCCAATTAAGCGTGATGCGTTCGAAACCATTCTTCTTAGAATTTACTGAAGCCGGTGTTACAAAAGGAACGAGCTTAAACAAACTGATCCAAAAACTTGGCATTAAGCGTGAAGAAGTTATCGCAATGGGTGATAGCTATAACGACCAAGCGATGATTGAATTTGCTGGTCTTGGTGTTGCAATGGGAAATGCACCAGATGATATTAAAGAAATTGCAAACTACGTAACAGATACAAATATGAACGATGGCGTTGCAAAAGTAGTTGAGAAATTTGTACTAAAAACCGAAGTACTTGTTTAATATTTTCATTCACAAAACCTATTTGAAGTCAAATACTTCAAATAGGTTTTTATTTAAATTACCACGTTTTTGTGACTATATTTTGAACTTTGCACTATTCTCGTAGTGTAAACTTTCTTTTTGTATATAATGAAACAAAATAGACTATTTTATTTTGAAAAAGAATACAAATTTACTATATACAAGCATACGTTAAAGGAGGCTATTTCATGTTATCTACACCGATCGGACGATTAAGAGCAATCGGCTTAATTGAGGGGATTTCTTTCCTATTACTATTATTTGTAGCAATGCCATTAAAATATTTCGCAGGATTTGCAACAGCCGTTAAAATTACAGGTATGGCTCATGGTGTTTTATTTATTCTATTCATCTTTGCGGTAATTCAAGTAACAATCGTACACCGCAAATCAATTGCATGGGCACTTGGGGCATTTGTTTCATCAATTATTCCATTTGGCACGTTTGTACTAGATGCAAAATTAAAGAACGAACAACAATAACAAAAAGGTAGTTAACAACTGTTAACTACCTTTTCTATTTATAGATTTGGAATTTCCCAATCAATTTCTCTCTCACCCATATTAGCTAAAATCGTATTTACTTTAGAGTATGGTTTACTACCAAAGAAACCACGTCTTGCTGATAGTGGGCTTGGATGTACAGATTCGATAATATGATGCTTCGTATTCGTAATTAACTTTTTCTTCGCCTGTGCATGACGTCCCCACAATATGAAAATAACTGGGGTTTCACGTTCATTTAATAGCTCAATTACACGATCTGTGAAATGCTCCCATCCTTTCCCTTTATGAGAATTCGCCTCACCTTGACGAACTGTTAATACCGTATTTAATAATAAAACTCCTTGTTCTGCCCACTTTACTAAATAACCGTTATTCGGGATTTCATAACCATATTCATCTCGGAGTTCTTTATACATATTTAACAATGACGGTGGCGTTTTAATACCGGGTTGTACCGAGAAGCTTAAACCATGCGCTTGATCCGGTCCGTGGTATGGATCTTGTCCTAAAATAACGACCTTTGTATTTTCATAACTTGTATACTCTAGAGCACTAAAAATATTTTCTAGCTTCGGATACACAACATGTGTACTGTACTCTTCTTTCAAAAAACCAGCCAGCTTGTGATAATATTCTTTCTCAAATTCTGGCGCCAATAAAGAACCCCAATCATTTTTCATGCGTTCACTTCCTGTCCAATTAATTCACCATATCCTGCTTTGTAAATACTACAAACGAAATAATAAGGGACACAACAGCCCAAACAGTTAAATTCATTAAAGAAAACCCCATCGATAACCCTTGTAATGCAGGTAATTTCCCTGATAGATAATCTGTTAATGATAAATTCACACTAAAAATATATTTCGCGCCTTCCCATGATGTTGCGAATGAGCTTAAAATACCACCTGCGATTAATGCCGCTAACATAACGCCCATACCAGCTGGTGTATTTCGAATTAAAACAGAGACCATAAACGAGATAGTTCCGACAACGATAGCAACAAACCAAGCTAATCCATATGCCATCAAGATATATTGCCACTGCGGAATAAGATGTACAAAATTCGTATTTAACGTTTCCTTATCAATAACAAACCCTGTTAAAACAGGTAAATTCCATCCCGAGTATCCAAATACAAGCCCTGATAATACGTAAGCAAACAAACCGACAAGGAGCAGTATAAGTGAAATGAAAAATAACATCGTCACGTACTTACTAAGAAGTATTTTCCAGCGCCGAATCGGCCGCGTAAGTAGCATCTTCATCGTTCCATCACTTCGTTCTCCTGAAACAATATCAATAGCGACAATCATTACAAGCAGCGGAATAAACAATGTAATTCCTTGCTCAATAAACGCCCTTACAAAAGTCGGTGCGCCCGGTGCCATCGGGTTAATATCATGATCTAAATAATATTGTTGCTGCTCCACTCTTACCTTCAGCCAATCCCGCCATTCTTCCGGTAGTCTAGAATTGTTCAAGCGGTTTTGAGAATCAACAATTTGTTGTTGCAACGAAACTTTCCAATCCGTTGTACCTAGCCTTTTTTGTGTCGTTTCTATTTCACGATACTGCGCATACACAAAGAGCGGGATTAAGATGGCTAAAATAAGCATGACAACAAAAATACGTTTCTTACGATAAATTTTCTCCGATTCATTTAAAACTAGATTCGCAAATTCACGCATGCTGCTCACCCCTTGTGAGTTCAATAAATAAATCTTCTAGCGTAAATACAAGCTCTTTAACACTATGCACATCCACCCCATGTTCTACAAAATGTTTATTCCAATTACTTATAGATTTGATATCCATACGGCATAGTAATCGATTACCTTCTATGCCTACTTCTCTTACTTCCTCAGCATCTTCTAGCATATCTTTCGCCTTAGAAATCGGTGTAACAATCCATTCTACACGATCACTTGCTGTTTTAATTAACTCTTCAATCTTGGCAACTGTTATCATTTTTCCTTTATGAATAATCGCAACCCGATCGCATATCATTTGTACTTCGCTTAGCAAGTGACTTGAAATAAACACACTCATATTTTCTTCTTTCACAAGCTTATGTATAAATTCCCTAAGTTCTCTAATTCCAGCTGGATCTAAACCATTTGTTGGCTCATCTAATATGAGCAATTTTGGATTTCCAAGAAGCGCTTGCGCAATGCCAAGGCGCTGTTTCATACCGAGTGAGTACGTTTTTACTTTATCGTGAATTCTTTCATCTAAATGAACCATTTGAGCAATTTCAATAATACGTTCATCTGATATATTACCTAACATACGGGCAAATTGTTTTAAATTCTCCCATCCCGTTAAATATGTATACAGTTCAGGGTTTTCAACGATACTCCCAATTTGACGCATCGCTTCTCTGAAATTTTCCTTAATAGAATAACCACCGATAGAAATTGTACCCTCTGTTTCTTTAATCAATCCAACTAACATCCGAATAGTAGTTGTTTTTCCAGCGCCATTTGGTCCTAGGAAGCCAAACACTTCTCCTTGCTTTACATCGAAGGAAATATTCTCTACAATAGTCTTCTTTCCAATTACCTTCTTCACGTCTCGTACAGAAAGTATCGTCGTCATTTTACCCCTCCTTGTTCTAGTTTTAATTTACTCGCAACATTTTGAACTAATCGGTCCGCCATATATGTATACCCTACTTCATTCGGATGGAAATGATCGGAGTATAATAAATCTTTCCCGCGGTTTTGGAATAAATCAAATGTCGGTGTAATATAAACACTTTTATTATTTAGCGCTAACTTTTCTAGAGATGCATTCCAGTCTACAACAATGTTTGATGATCCTTTTAAATCTTCTACATCTTCAAAAGGATTGTATAAACCAAGCCAAAAAATAGGACTATCTGTATTGAACTTCCGAATTTCTTCTATAATTTTCTTCGCTTCATTTTGGAACGTTTCTGTATCAGGACGGTATGTTTCTAAATCTATCTTTCCGAGTGATTCCCATCCTGGAAATAAATCATTTCCTCCTATCGTTAAAACGATTACATCTGCTTGCTTAATTGAATATTGAGCGCCACTACTCTCCATTTGTTTTAATAAGTCGGGCATTTTTGCACCACTAACAGCTAAGTTAGTTAAAGCAACCTTTTGCTTATAATCTTTTTGTAAATCTTCTTTCATCCGTCCAATATAGCCAATTCCTTCTTTATCACCAACACCGCGTGTTAATGAATCACCTAGACTAACAATTTGTAACGCTCCCGTTTTCTTTTTCTCTTTTGCCACTACATCGGTCTTTTTAATTAAATTTGAAGCTTTCGGATTTAACACATCATTTACACCTGAAACAAAGCCATATGCAAATAAACAGAAAGATGCAATTGTGATGAGTAGAATTACTTTTACTACTTTTGATCTCATATCAAAACCCCTTTTACCCCTCATAGATTGTCCATAATTATACCAAACGCAATTTTGAAAAGCGATTTTCACACCTTGTCTATTATGTTGTTTCCCTATGTACTAATTCTGGCAATAACTCTACGTGCTTTACATCTATTTTCTCATCATTAATCTTTTCATATAATAATTCGAATGCCTTCACACCAACATTTTTACTACAATACGAAATCGTCGTAATGCCTAAAATATCTGCCACACCTTGATCATCACAACCAATAATCGTAATATCTTCTGGAATACGAATGCCTTGTTTTTTTGCTTCCGTTACCATTCCCGCTGCAATGTGATTGCAAGATACAAGAAACGCTGTCGGTTTTACTGACATACGGGCCCATTCCCTAATTACATTACGCCCATCCTCCACCGTAAAACAGCCTTTAAACTTCCAGTCCTCTATCGGTGTTACAGCAATCGGTTGAAGCGAATCCTCATATGCTTGTTTTCTTCTCTGGCTATTAATGCTATTACTTCTTCCAATGCAATACCCAATACTTGTATGGCCGGCATCTATTAAGCTCTTCATCCCGCGCGAAAAGACTTTATAGTAATCAATATGCACACTCGAAATGAAATTCGAATCTATTTCTTCACACATAACAATTGGACCAAATTTCGTATATTCTTCAAGCTTTTCCTTACTATTCGCCCGGGAGCATATAATAACCCCATCAAGCTTTTTCATTTTTAACATATTCAAAATTTCTAATTCTCTTTCCTCACTATAATTCGTCTGACAAAGCATCATATTATAATTATTTTTTGCTGTTTCCTTTGATATTCCCTCGATAATAGCACTATAATATTGATCATTTACGTGCGGTAATAAAACGCCAATGACATTCGTTTTTCCTTTCACTAAATGAATTGCATTCACATTTTGCGTATAATTTAATTCTTCTATAATTGCTAAAATTTCTTTTCGTTTCTGTTCATTCACATATGGATGATTATTCAGTACACGTGAAACAGTTGAAACAGATACCCCAGCAAGTTCAGCAATCTTTCTTATATTCGTCATCTCATTTTCCCCTTCTCTGCAAAAATTCTCCCTTGACCTGGTAAGCTTTCCACAATATATCCTTTCCTAGCAAATACATTTTGAAAGGATATACAACTATGCTTCGATTCAGATTAGAATATATATTTTTCATTGGTGGTCTACTTACTCTCGCCATCGGTATTAATATGATGACGACAATTACTTCCTTTGGACTTAGCCCTTATGATTCCTTCTTTATTGCACTATATCAAAATTTCGGGATAAGTATCGGTTTTTGGATTTTCATGATTAATTTTGCATTTACACTTATCGTACTCTTTTGGAATAAAAAACAAATAACAATTGGTACCATTGTAACGATGGTTCTTATTTCGCTTTTTGTTGATTGGATTGGTTCCATTACAACTATTATGGACGCTATCCGCTCTCTTCCAAAATATATAACACTTATTTGTGGAAATCTATTTGTTGGAGCTGGGATTGGTCTTTACGTCTCTACAAACCTTTGCGCGGCGCCTCAAGAAGCTTTCGTTTTGACGGTTGCTGAGAAAAAGAAGTGGACATTTAGAAGAACAGAAATTTCGTTAGCGTTTTTATTTTTAACATTAAGCTTCCTATTAGATGGACCTATCTATTTTGGAACAATCATCTTATCTTTTACAACAGGCTGGATTATCCAAGCATTTATTCAAGTTGGTACGCAAATTTTAAATAGAAAAAAACCTATTAAGCAGGCTGCTTAATAGGTTTTTTATTAGGGGAGATGCTACTTTGCATCTCCTTCAATTCGGTAATTTGCTTTCAGACAATCTATTTCTTCATACCCTTGCAACGTATGTAGAATATAATCATAATCAGCAAGAGATGCACGATGCGTTACAATTACAATTTCAGCTTTTCCTTTCTCTTCAAGTGGCATTTGAATAATCTTTTCAAAGCTAACACCACGCTCAGAGAACAATGAAGTAATTTTTGCAAATACACCAATTTCATCTTTTACATGAAGTCTTAAAAATTTCTTCACAACAATTTCGTCTGGCTCTTTTAATACCTTTTTATACTGCGGGGATACCGCGCTATTTCCGTTTACACCTAATCGAATATTTTGCATGACAGCTACTAAATCCGAAACAACAGCTGTTGCTGTTGGTAAACTTCCTGCACCCGGTCCATAAAACATCGTTTCCCCGACCGCTTCACCGTACACATATACAGCGTTATATTCGTTTTGTACGGCCGCAAGAGGATGTGTATTTGGAAGTAGCGTTGGTTCAACTGTAACTTCTAATTTTTCACCATCTCGCTTCGCAAGACCGATTAATTTAATCGTGTAACCTAAACTCTTACTGTATTCAATATCTTCTTCTGTAATAGAAGTAATTCCTTTTACCTTCACATCTCCAAGCTCCACATTTGTAGAGAAACCAAGGGTAGCCAAAATCGTCATTTTTCTTGCTGCATCTAAACCTTCCACATCTGATGTTGGATCTGCTTCTGCAAATCCAAGTTGTTGGGCTTCTTTTAACACGTCGTTATATGCTCTCCCTTCATCTGACATTTTCGTCAAAATAAAATTTGTCGTTCCATTTACAATTCCCATTACCTTCGTAATAAGATCTGAAGAAAGTCCTTCTACGATACTTCGTAAAATCGGGATTCCTCCGGCTACACTTGCTTCATAAAACAAGTCTGCTTTATTATCTTTTGCTACCGCTAAGAGTTCCGCCCCATGTAACGCCATTAAATCTTTATTGGCAGTTACAACATGCTTTCCACTTTGTAAAGCTTGCAAAATATATGCTTTTGCATCATCAATGCCACCCATCACTTCGATGACAACGTCAATGTTCGGATTATCTAAAATTTCATTTGCATCTTGTGTTAATAGAGTAGAAGGTACCTCTACTTCTCTCTCTTTTTCAATATTTTGTACTAGTACTTTCGTTACTTTCACGGGACAACCTACTTGGTGTATGAGTCTCTCTTGATGATCTGTAATAATACGAACTACACCGCTACCAACTGTCCCAAGACCTAATAAGCCAACTTGAATTTCCTTCATAATACTGTCCACCCCTCAAAAATCGTGTTTAGATGAAATTATATGAGTAAAAAATCTGAAAAACAATGTTTTTTGAACATTCGGAAAAATATAAGTTAATTTTTACAAAAAAAACGTTGCCACGTGTTACACAATCTTTTTTTATAATACATAAGGGGTTTCTTGATACACGTAATAATTCAGCCAATTAGAGAATAATAGATTCCCATGACTTCTCCACCTTACAAGCGGTTTCTCATTTGGGTTATTATGCTTAAAATAATTTTTCGGCACATCAATATTTAACCCTTTGTCGCGGTCTCGTTCGTATTCTTCTTTTAACGTATCACAACTATATTCACTATGGCCGAGCGCAAACACTTGTCTTCCTTCTTGCCCAATAACAAGGTGAACACCCGCTTCCTCAGAGTTTGCTAATAATGTTAATTCTGTCACCTCTCTAATATCACTCTCTCGCACTTCTGTATGACGAGAATGCGGGGCAAAAAACAATTCATCAAACCCTTGTAACAATTTCACATGTTGCTCACAGACTTCATGTTCAAATACACCGAACATTTTTTCCTTAAGAGGATACTTTGGAACGCCATAATGATGATACAAACCAGCCTGTGCCCCCCAGCAAATATGAAGCGTAGATGTTACATTCTTTTTTGAATACTCCATAATACGTTTAAGCTCTTCCCAATAATCTACCTCTTCAAAAGAAAGAGTTTCAACTGGTGCTCCCGTAATAATCAATCCATCAAATTTCTCATTCTCAATATCACGGAATGTTTTATAGAAGCTCGTTAAATGTTCCTGTGCTACATTACGGGACAAATGTGATTCCATATGAAGTAAATGAACATCTAATTGCAACGGCGTGTTGCCAATTAAACGAAGTAATTGCGCTTCTGTGTCTTGCTTTGTAGGCATTAAATTTAATATAGCAATTTTCAATGCCCGGATATCTTGTGTTTCTGCTCGCTCCTTCGTCATTACAAAGATATTTTCCTCCTGCAACACTTTGCGAGCTGGTAAATCTTTATCAATTATGATCGGCATGTTCTTTGCCTCCGACTAGCGCTGCTTCTAAATCTGCAATAATATCAGAAACATCTTCTATACCAACTGATAAACGAATTAAATCTGATGTAACGCCAGCTAGACGCTGATCTTCAGCACTTAATTGTCTATGCGTTGTGCTAGCAGGATGTATAACGCAAGTTCGTGCATCCGCTACATGCGTTACGAGAGTTGCTAGTTTTACATTTGCGATAAATTCTTTCGCAGATTCTAATCCGCCCTTAATGCCAAATGTTAAAACACCACTAGCACCTTTTTTCAAATACGTTTGTGCTAACGAGTAATTTTCATTACTATCTAGTCCCGGATAATTCACCCATTCAATACGTTCATGGTTAGCAAGCCACTTAGCAACTGCAAGAGCATTTTCACTATGACGCTCCATTCGTAAATGCAGCGTTTCTAAGCCAATATTGCTAATATACGCATTGAATGGGCTCATACAGTTTCCGTAGTCTCTTAATAATTGAACACGTGCCTTCACAATATAAGCTGCTGCACCAAAATTTTGAACGTAACTTACGCCGTGATAACTTGGATCCGGTTCAACAAGTTCAGGATATTTCCCATTTGTCCAATCGAAGTTCCCTCCGTCAATGACAATACCGCCTAAAGAGCTTGCATGACCATCGATATATTTCGTCGTAGAATGAACGATAATATTTGCCCCGTGCTCAAATGCTTGGCATAAATAAGGTGTCGCTAATGTATTATCCACGATAAAAGGTACTTCTAACTCTTTCGCTGCATCTGAGAATTCTTTGAAATTTAAAACGTTCATCGCTGGATTTCCTAGCGATTCTGCATAAACAAGCTTCGTCTTATCATTAGCAAGAGCCACGATTTCATCAGCAGTTAAATTTGGATTAAAGAACGTAACATCGATACCAAGCTTACGCAAACTCACCCCAAATAAATTAAACGTCCCGCCGTAAACTGTGGAAGAACAAAGCAAGTGGTCTCCGCTACTACAAATATTTAAAACAGCAAGCATAATAGCAGCCTGCCCAGAAGCCGTCGCAACAGCTCCTACACCACCCTCTAACTCCGCTAATTTTTGCTCAAATGCAGCTAGAGTAGGATTTCCAATACGCGTATATATATATCCTTCTGCCTCTAAATTAAATAGTGCTGCTAAATCATCCGAAGTATCATATTTATACGTTGTACTTTGATAAAGTGGCAAAACACGCGGTTCACCATTCTTTGGTGTATAGCCACCTTGCACACAAATTGTTCCTTTTCCCCATGATTCTCCCATCTCTCATTCTCCTTTCTTCTATGCAAAATAAAAAAACTGCTCCTTTCCTGAAAACAAGAAAGGAGCAGTTTGAAAACACGCTCTAAAGGCTCTTTCTTATCTCTCAGGATTTATTACCTGCAGGATTTGGCACAATTCCGTTATACGGCTGTTGCCAAGGTTTCATCGGGCCTGTCCCTCCACCTTTTCTTGATAAGACTATGCAATTACCGTTGATTTTATAGCAATAATTTCCTAATGTCAATCAGTTTTTCTGAATGTTCTAAATTAACTACAAAGGATTTGACATACATAACAAAAGAAATATATTCCATATCCCTTTGAAAAAGACCTTTTAAAACCCACGATTACTATATAGAATTAAGTAAGTAGTTTAACTGTATACATTTCAAATTCTCACGAGACCCCAATATATTGAATAAGCCAACCTCTCAAAAAGATACTATACATATTCATTTCATTTCGCAGGAGCATATTTAATCCTTTCGACATTACAACTTACATAACGGAGGTAAACATGACAAACACAAAAGACATGCACTATATACTCGTCCTATACGGCATTCTTTTAGGCTCTATAGTAGGAGCAACAGTCTGGCTATTTTTAGTTACAATAAATATCGGCATTCACTTTATTTGGGGATACTTGCCTACTATTTTCTCTTCTCCCCCGTATTACACTATTTGTGTAACAACTGTCGGTGGTATTCTCGTCGGTTTAACTCAAAAATACTTCGGCACATATCCACGTCTTATGCCGGAAGTAATGGGTGAATATAAAAAAACAGGTAGAATTGAATATCGTTTCGTACATAAAGCTACTTTAACTGCGATTATCGTTTTAATATTTGGAGCTAGCTTAGGTCCCGAAGCAGCACTTGTTGGCATTATCGGTGGACTTTGTACATGGATAGGAGATCGCTTTACATTCGCCTTAAAAGGAATGAATGAACTAACAGAGGTTGGAATTGGTGCTACTTTAAGTGTAATTTTTAACGCGCCATTATTCGGTTATTTAGCTCCAAATGAAAATGAGGGTGAGCAAATTAACGAATTTTCTAAAGGAAAAAAAGCAATTGTATATTTAGCTACCACTTTCGCTGGTTTTTCCGTTTATTTATTACTTAGTAAATTCGATAATCGTGGATCCTTTATCGTTGATTTTGGAGAAGGTTCCCTTTCTCTTAATGAATGGATTGCCTTTCTACCACTTGCTAGTATTGGTGCTATAGTTGGCTTCTTTTATTTCAAATTAGAATTCACATTAGAGAAATTAATCCATCCCTTAAAAGAATATAAACTATCACTTGGAATTATCGGTGGTATTTTATTAGGAATTACAGGAACTTTTCTCCCTTACACGTTATTCTCAGGAGAACATCAATTAAAAGATTTAGTCGTTGAATGGAGCCATTTATCCTTCTGGGTACTACTTCTTTCAGGGGTTTTAAAATTATGTATTACTGCCGTTTGTTTGAATACAGGTTGGCGCGGTGGACACATTTTCCCAATTATATTTGCTGGATCTAGTATCGGATATGCTATAGCGTCCATTATCCCTATAGATCCAATTGCTTCGGTAGCCATCGTCACAACAGCAATTTCAAGCTATGCATTAAGAAAACCAATTGCTATAACATTACTATTACTCATGTTTTTCCCGCTCAATTTACTACTACCGATGCTTGGAGCAGCAGCGATTGGTAATGCATTTCCACTTCCTAAAAACAACGAAGCTACAAGCGAATAAAAGTAGGCAGTAGGGACAAAAGTTCCACTGCCTATTTTTATTACACACGTTGCTTCAATAGTGTGTATAACTCTTCAAAATTTTGCACTTCATATGTTGGCACAACCTCGCTATGATTTGATTTCTTTTCTCGATTAAACCAACAAGTATCAATTCCCGCTGCATATCCGCCTTTAATATCAGCACTTAACGAATCCCCAATAATAAGCCCCTTTTCTGGAGCAAAATTAGGAATTCGTTCAAAAACATAATCAAAATACTCTTTCATCGGTTTTTGGAATCCTGTATCCTCAGAAACAAAAATATCTTGAAACAAGGCATGTAATCCTGCATTACGTAAACGTTTATCTTGCGTCTGAGAAATACCGTTCGTCACAATATATAAATCGTACTCACTTTGAATTTGACTTATGAATTCAAATGCGCCTTGCATGAGCTGATTTCCTTCTTCTAAGTAGCTACGATAATTATTTTCGAATAATATCCCATCTACCTCTTCCCCATATTCTTTCAACAAAATCGAAAATCGTGTATTTAAGACTTCATCACGATTTATTTCCCCTTCTTCAAAAGCCTCCCAAAGGCGTTTATTAATTTTTTTATACTGCGCTTCAACCTCTCTAGTTAGATTAATCCCTCTCTCTTCAAACAGCATACGTAACGCCACTTTCTCCGCCTTTTGAAAATCTAACAATGTATCATCTACATCGAATAACAATGTTTTATATTTTTTCATAAGCACTTCACACCCTCTTTTCTACAAAAATAAATTTACGTAAATCGTATCATTCCTTCTTGTAAACATAATAGGAGATATCTCATACTAAGCAGGAGGTGAAAACATGAAAGTTAGCAAAAATAGCGAAGAAATCTCTCATTACATGCAAACTTCCAACTTCCATACCCTTTTTTCTTTTAATGTCTTACCATATGTTGAACTACACTCCTTTCAAAAGAAAGAAAGGATATGTAATGAAGGCGTTGATGTTCCTTATCTTTATTACTTAATTTCCGGGAAAGCAAAAATATATATGAGTCACAAAAACGGGAGGGTCTCCTTAATTAACTTTATTCAAGAACCTTCGTTCATTGGGGAATTAGGGTTAATCGGCGTTGAATCCGTTACGAAAACGGTGGAAGTGATTGAAGATTGTATGTGCTTGGCACTCCCTCTTAAAGATTGTCAGCATCTTTTATTGCAAGATCCTATCTTTCTACAGAAACTATGTAAATTTATCGGCGAAAAAACAATTACCCGAACAGAAAGTTACGCCAAAAATAATAGTTATCCGTTCGAAAACCGGTTAGCGGCATTTATTCTATTAACAGAACAAAATAACAGTTATACAGAGAAACATACCGAGGCTTCGGAATACTTAAATGTCAGCTATCGTCATCTTTTATATGTATTAAACCAGTTTTGCCAACAAAATTACTTACAAAAGGACGGAAGAACCTATTACATACAAGATCGAATTCAATTAGAAACACTAGCTGATGAACTTAAAATATAAAAAAGCAGCATTAACGTTTATATGTTAATGCTGCTTTTTGCGAGTGACGATTCTATTTTCAATTAAAATTTGCTTGCTACTTTAGCTGCTTCTTCAAGACCCGCTGTAATGATTTCTTCTGCTTTATCTGGGAATTGATTATGTCCTTCAATAACTACTGTTTCCATGTTTGTTGCACCGAAGAAGCCCATCATACTTGCTACGTATTTAACAGCCATTTCTACTTCTGCTGCTGGACCTTCAGAATATACACCACCGCGCGCGTTTAATAATGCAATCTTCTTATCTCCAATTAGACCAACTGGACCTTCTGGCGTATATTTAAACGTTTTTCCAGCTCGGTTTAAATAATCAATATATGTGTGCAATACTGCTGGGATTGTTAAGTTCCATAATGGGAAACCGAAAACGACTTTATCAGCTTCTAAAAATTGATTTAAATACTTATCAGCAACTGCTACTGCTTTTGCTTCCTCTTCAGTTAAATCAAATCCTTTACCTACTTTGAATGTACCGTTAATCATATCTACGCCTACATATGGTAATTCTTCTTTATATAAATCAAGTTCTACTACTGTATCATTTGGATGTGCTTCTTTATAGTTTGCTAGAAATGCCTCGTATAATTTCACACTAACTGCTTGTTCCGCTGGGCGGTTGTTTGCTTTTACAAATAAAACTGTTGCCATTGTTTTTCCTCCTAGTACTCACTCTTCTGTTGTTATATGCTTTCAAAAAAGGTATCCCTTGTAATTGTTGTTTTGTTGCTTACAAACATATTTTATCTTTATATCAAGACAATTTCGTCCTCACATAGACGTATTTTTCCATAAAAAAAGTCCACCTTCTAAAGGCGAACTAGGTCTTACGACTTTTGTCTTATACAATTCCGTTTTTCACTGCATACAATGCCGCTTGCGTGCGATCAGATAAATTCAACTTACTCAAAATACTACTTACATGAGCTTTTACCGTTTTTTCTGTAATAACTAAAACGGAGGCGATCTCTTTATTACTCATCCCCTTCGCTAATAGCTGCAACACTTCATTTTCCCTCGCTGTTAACACATCCACTTGAATAGAAGGTTCTTCTTCTTTTTCTTCCATAGGTAATGTTTGAGAGAGAAGAGCATTTGCTATATCCGGATGTAATTGAATATTACCTTTATATGCGCTTCGAATAGCTTCAACAAGCTGATCCGGCTCTACATCTTTTAAAATATAACCGCTTGCTCCCGCCCTTAACGCTGGTAAAACATGCGCCTGATCAGAGAAACTAGTTAATACAATTACTTTCACATTTGGATATTCTTTTTTGATGCACGCCGTCGCCTCGACACCATCCATTTCGGGCATATATAAATCCATTAGTACCACATCAGGATTTGTATCCCCTACTTTCACTAATGCTTCTTTCCCATTATTTGCTTCTCCAACTAACGCTAAATCTTCCTGTGTACTCAAGAAAAATGCTAACCCTTTTAAAACGACTGTATGATCATCAACTAACAATACTTTTATTTTCACAAACTTCCCTCATTTTCACATCATAATGGTACGTTTACTTTTACACTTGTTCTTTTCTTATCACTTACGATTTTAATTGTTCCACCAACTAATTCTACTCTTTCACGCATCGTAGTCATACCGAGTGATTTCTTCTCTTTTATATTCTTTTCTACAAAGCCGTTCCCTTGATCGACTATTTCTAATGATACATTCTTCTCCGTCACTTTGAAATAAATCGCAGCTTCTCTGACATTCGCATGTTTACTTACGTTATTTAAAGCTTCTTGTCCAATTCGCCATAGCGCTTCCTCTACTACGCGCGGCAAATCACGAACACCTGTAACTTGTTCCCGAATTTTCAATCCCAAACTTTCGCCATATTGCTTTAAAGCTGGTAATAATCCTTTCTCTAATCCCGCTGGACGTAGCTGCCAAATTAACGTCCTCATTTCTTTTAAAGCTCCTTGCGATAACTCACGTATCTCATGCAAAGATTGATCTACCTTTTCATTTCTCCCCTTTAAGACAGCTTCGGCACCTTTCGTCATAAAAGTTAATGAAAACAACTTTTGGGAAACAGAATCATGCAAATCTCTTGCTAAACGATTACGTTCTTCCATTCGTACAAGTTCTCGGCGCTTTTCGTTTAACCTTAAGTTCTCTATCATTAAAGATATATGGTTTGCTAACGCCTGTACTACATCTATCGTATTTATATCAAATTCTCCATTATTCGAACTTACACTTAATACGCCAAATATATGATCTTGAATGTGTATGGGAATGGCAATAACTGCACGATTAGGATGTACGATATTCCCAACCTGACTCTTTAACAAAACAGGTTCTTCTTTTTTCAGCGCTTCCTGTGCCGCTGAATTCAAATCCTCTTGCAACTCATCTATCTTATACGAAGCTCTTACAGCAAGTTCATTTTCTTCTCTAATAAAGAATACAACTTGCTCCCATAGAAATAACTTCCCTATTTGTTTTACAATCTCCTCAGGCAATGCATTAAATTTATGAATCGTCCTTAAAGCTTGAATAAAACGTTCTAACTTTACATAATAATGAGCCCTTCTCTTTTCATTCTCATACAATTTTGTACGTTTTAACGCTGTTCCAATTTGGAAAGCAACTGATTGTAATAACACTAATTCTTCTTCAGAAAAATGTGTTTTACCCGGGCTAGCGACATTTAATACGCCAAATTCATCTTCTCCCGCTTTTAGCGGCACTGTCGCATGATGCACGATTCCTTCTGTATCTCCCCAGTTATATTCAATCGCATTATTAATCCTCTTACATTCAATAATATTAACGGCTCTCTCTAGTTTCCCTTCCACAAATCGGTGTAAACACCAGCAATTCCCCTCACACATCGGTCGTTTATTTTCAAATCTCAATCCCTCTGGCAATTGATAATCGATTAATTTTGTATATCTACCATTTTCATCCGCAAGAAATATCCATCCTGTCGTTAAACCCGTTACATGCAATAGTTTTTCCAATACAGCTTGCATCACATGATATGTATCATTTGAAGTGTTCAACGTCTCTGCAATCTCTTTTAATATAACTAATTCATTTGTACGATTTTCTTGAAACATAACTCGTCTCCTACATACAAGATTTTCAATAGCTCCTAAAATAAATCATCTACTTTTCACTTTGTACTTATTCGTAACATTGATATAATGGTGAAAACATAGTTTTCATTATATCACTTGAGGGGGCTTTCATAATGACATTAAATAAAGCACTTACTATCGCTGGTTCTGACACAAGTGGCGGTGCTGGTATACAAGCAGATTTAAAAACATTTCAAGAACTTGGTGTATACGGAATGACATCTCTTACGACAATCGTAACGATGGATCCACATAACGGTTGGGCACATAACGTATTCCCAATCCCAGCTTCTACATTAAAACCACAATTAGAAACAACAATTGAAGGTGTTGGCGTAGATGCTCTAAAAACAGGTATGCTTGGATCAGTAGAAATTATTGAAATGGTTGCAGAAACAATCGAAAAACATAATTTCAAAAATGTAGTAGTTGATCCTGTTATGGTATGTAAGGGCGCTGATGAAGCATTACATCCTGAAACGAATGATTGCTTACGTGACGTTCTTGTTCCAAAAGCATTAGTTGTAACACCAAACTTATTTGAAGCTTACCAATTAAGTGGTGTAAAGATCAATTCTCTTGAAGACATGAAAGAAGCAGCGAAAAAAATCCACGCTTTAGGTGCGAAATACGTCCTAATTAAAGGCGGTAGCAAGCTTGGTACAGAAACTGCAATCGACGTCCTATATGACGGAGAAACATTCGATCTTTTAGAATCAGAAAAAATCGATACAACAAATACACACGGCGCAGGTTGTACATATTCTGCTGCAATTACAGCAGAACTTGCAAAAGGAAAGCCTGTGAAAGAAGCAGTAAAGACTGCTAAAGAATTTATCACAGCTGCTATCCGTTATTCGTTCAAGATTAACGAATACGTAGGCCCAACACATCACGGTGCATATCGTAAATTCGTTGTATCAAAAGAACTTGTCTAACCTGTAAATGAAAACACCCACAGAGTTTATATATTCTCTCTGTGGGTGTTTTTTATAAGCTCTTCTGGTCATCGTATCTTTAAGATGCAGAACTAACTTGATTTCTGCCATTTCTTTTGGAGTAGTATAATGCATCATCAGCAGCTTGAATAAATTGCTCTGGTGATTCTTCATACACTGAAATGCCTACTGAAACTGTAATTTTTATTTTTGTTCCATTTAATAATTGGAATGGATGGTTTTCAACAGCTGTGCGAACTTGTTCCCCTGTACGTATTCCATAAGCTAATCCCTTCTTCGGTATCAAAAGTGCAAACTCCTCTCCACCCTTTCGAAAGGCCAAATCTGGAAATGGTGAAATTTCTCTTAAAATACATCCAATTTGTTTTAACACTTCGTCTCCTGCAGGATGTCCATACGTATCATTTACACACTTAAAATGATCAATATCTATAAGTAGTAAACAAAGTGAATCATTTTTCATACGCTTACTCCCAATATGACGATTCATTTCTAAATCGAACTGTCTTACGTTTCCTAAACCTGTCAGCGCATCTATCGTTGCATATTGCTTCATCGTTTGAAATAGCTCATTGGATTGTAAAACGTAATTTGCACTTATGAACGTTATGTAGCCTGTAATCATACTAGAAATCAAATATAATCCTACTATGTTAATATCTTTAATTAACCATATATATAGTGAGGGAATTAGAATAGATAAAATATAAGTATGTAACCATGCCCACTTTTCTCCTAGAGAAAGGTTTAGACGCGAAATAAAGATACTACCTACTCCTATCGCAATAATTGTATAAAAAGCTACTTGAGAAGCTAATGAATAATCCATAAATACTAACCTAGTTACTAAAATCATACTAACAGCTATAGTACTCGCTATTGGGCCTCCAATTATAACGGCTAGAATAACCGCTAAGTAGCGTAAATCCAATAGGATAGTACCAACATGAACACCGAAATACATTAGTAATATACCTAATATCCCAGTAAGAATACCTACTACACATTTCTGCCAAAGAGAAAACTCTTCTTTTAACGGCCTATCTCTTAAAATCTGACCTCCAACAAAAATAAAGGAAAGAATAATTGTTGTGTTTACAAATAAGTCCCTTAACATAAAATAATCTCCCTACTTTTCTATCTATCCCTTTCCTTATTTTATTGTATACGAGATACCTATAATTCCCAAAGCTTTTTATTTATTTTTTGCTGTTCCACGTGAAACAGCAAAAATAAAAAGGGCGAAAATTCGCCCTTTTCACTAACAACATCGTGATATCTTTCCGCCCTTTGCATTAAACCTAGCTTCTTGCGCTTCTGCAAAAAACTGTTTTTGACATACCACTTCTTCTTCTGGATGATGCTTTTTCATATGCTCTACATATGTTTCATAGCTTGGTACCCCAACGAGTAAACTAATAAAGTGTTTCCTTTTCCCCCATACTTTCCTTAGTTGTTTAAGCATAATAGTTTCTCGACCCACTTTCATCTCTAGGTATATATGGTGCCTCTTTTAGCTTCATTGGCTTATTTCTTAATACTTGAATCCAAATTCGAATTGCAGAAATTAATACAGCAATTACAACTATCATAAAAATCCCACAAAGTGCTGCATCAATATAATCATTGAAAATAATTTGTTTCATTTGAGCGACATTTTTAGCTGGTGCTAACACTTTCCCCTCATCTAATGCACCTTGAAATACCTTTGCATGAGATAGAAATCCTATTTTAGGGTTTTCATGAAATAGCTTTTGATAACCCGCCGTCATCGTTACAATAAGCAATCCGACAGTTGGAATAAGTGTCACCCACACATATGCCTTTTTCCCCATTTTGAACAAAATTGTCGTTCCAAGTAATAATGCAATACCTGCTAACATTTGGTTTGCAATACCGAATAGTGGCCATAATGTATTAATTCCACCAAGCGGATCTACTACCCCTTGATATAAGAAATAACCCCATCCTAATACACATAACGTTGTAGCTATTACATTTGCTAATGTAGAATCCGTTTTCCCAAATGGCTTATATACATGTCCTAAAATATCTTGAATCATAAATCGGCCTACACGCGTTCCAGCATCAATTGTTGTTAAAATGAATAGTGCTTCAAAGAGGATTGCAAAATGATACCAAAAGGCCATCATGGCCGTTCCACCTATTACTTGTGAGAAAATATATGCCATACCTATCGCTAACGTCGGTGCGCCACCTGTACGTGATAAAATCGTTTGCTCTCCAACGTTTACAGCGAGATCTTTTAGTTCATTTGGTGTAATAGCAAACCCCCATGAAGAAATAACTTGAGCTGCCTGCGAGACATCCGTACCGATAAGTGCTGCGGGACTATTAATCGCAAAATAAGTTCCTGGTGTTAATACACAAGCTGCAATCATCGCCATCGCGGCTACAAATGACTCCATTAACATTGCTCCATAACCAATTGGTTGTGCGTGTCCCTCTTGTTCAATCATCTTTGGTGTCGTACCTGATGAAACGAGAGCATGGAATCCAGACACCGCACCACAAGCAATTGTAATAAATAAGAACGGGAATAAGTTTCCAGAGAAAACAGGACCTGTTCCATCGATAAATTTCGAAACTGCTGGCATTTGTAAATCTGGTGCTACAATTAAAATACCGATTGCTAATCCAACAATTGTCCCGACTTTTAAAAATGTGCTTAAATAATCACGTGGTGCTAAAAGCATCCAAACTGGTAATGCCGATGCGATAAACCCATATACAATAAGCATAATAGCAATCGTTTCACCGCTAAATGTGAACATACTTGCAAGTGTTGGATGTTCTGCTACATACTGTCCTCCAATAAGAGACAGTATAAGTAGAATAATTCCGATTACTGACCCTTCACCAACCCGTCCAGGCCTAATGTAGCGCATGTACACTCCCATTAAAATAGCGATAGGAATCGTTGCTGCTATCGTAAACATTCCCCAAGGACTTCCTACAAGCGCCTTTACTACTACTAATGCTAATACCGCTAATAAAATAATCATAATGCCTAAAATACCTATCATTGCAATAAGCCCTGTAACAGGACCAATCTCATCTTTAATCATTTCCCCTAAAGATTTACCATTCCGTCTCATTGAAGCAAATAAAATTACAAAATCTTGCACAGCTCCAGCAACAACTACCCCAACAATAATCCATATTGTCCCTGGTAAATACCCCATTTGCGCCGCCAAAATCGGTCCTACTAAAGGGCCTGCCCCAGCAATGGCCGCAAAATGATGTCCAAATAATACCCACTTATTTGTCGGAACATAATCTTTTCCATCATTTAAAGTATGGGCTGGCGTTTGCCGATTATTATCTAAACCGAATACCTTTCTCGCTATAAATCTACTATAAAAGCGATAAGCAACTGCATACACACATACCGCAGCTACTAAGAGCCACACGGCATTAATAGTTTCACCTTGTGATAAAGCTATTACACCAAAAGCACCTGCTCCTACTGCTGCAATAACTCCCCAAAGTAAAATCGACTTCAATGTTTTCACATACAATCCCCCCAATACTATTGCTTAGTGGGATTGTACTAAATTTTCTGAATATTTTATTTGAATCCTCCTTATCATGAAGGATTTTTAGTTTATCATGTTAAAAATTTCGCATTATCTACTATAATTCTATTTTATTTCGAAGTTTTTTCACGTAATTCCGACTAACTGGAATCGGTTGCTCATCATATTTATCTAAATACAAATTATATGTGCCATTATAATAAGGTTTTAGTTCTTGTACATATGACATATTAATTAAATAACTTTTATGTACGCGTAAAAAATCATATGCATTTAACTTATTTTCCAGCTCCTGAAGTGTATATGTTGAAATATACTGATTATTCGTTGTATAAATTGAAACCGTTTTGTTCTCCTTATTTTTGCTTATATATACAATATCTTCAGGGAAAATATATCTAATCCCCTCTTGACCTTCTATCGGTAGTTTTCGCAAATAACTCTTTGCTTTCTCGCCGTGCTCTTTACACATTCTATATAAAAGGAATTGCAAATCTTCCTCACGAAATGGGCGTAGTAAATAATAGAATGCTTGAAAACGAAATGCCGTAATCGACTCTTCTATATCTTCACCCATAAAAATCAATTTCGTATAACAATTTACTTCCCGTAATAAACTCGCATATTCAAAACCAGTTCCATCTAGTAATTTTGAATTCAAGAAAACAAAATCTGGTGTATGCTTTTTCATGATAAATAATGATTCTGTTCCCGTATTTGCTTCAAAACATTCTACATTCTTTATATTTTCAGTGAATTTTTCAGCTAAACTTCTTCGCTCTTCTACTTCTTCCATGATCAGTAAAATTTTCATTTCCTCAACCACCTAATTCTTTTGTCCATATGTCCTGTTGTATACATTCGCTTTTATAAGAAACATTCCCTTTTTCTTACTATACCATTATTTATCTAAAAAAACAGAAAAAAGGAAACCACGACGGTTCCCCCCTGCCCTTTTATTCCATTATTTGTAGGTAGTAAAACTCACTGAATGCGAAATTTTACTGCCTCAAAAACACAATTGGTGCTGGCTAATAATCAGTGAGAGATAGCCCCTCATCTTATACTAATTCTCGTTGCTTCGTTTCTTGCCCAAGTACAATTACAGCAACTACACCAATTAAAATTGATCCACAGAAAATCGTAAATATTAGTGATAATGAAGCCTGTGAAGCAACTAAATATCCTACTAATAGCGGCCCAAGAATACCACCAATACGACCGAATGCTGCTGCCATCCCTGCACCTGTACCACGAATAGCTGTTGGATACTGTTCCGGTGTATAAGCATATAAGGCACCCCAAGCACCTAAATTAAAGAAGGATAGTAACATCCCTGCTACGATCAATACTGTTAATGACTCCGCCACTCCAAACAAGTAAGCACTACACGCTGTACCGATTAAATACGTAACTAAAACAAACTTACGACCAAGCCGTTCAATAAACCAAGCCGCTGTGAAATATCCCGGCAATTGAGCTAACGTCATAATAAGTACGTACTGGAAACTTTTTATTAAACTAAATCCTTTTAATACCATTACACTAGGTAACCAAAGGAACATCCCATAATAGGAAAAGACAACAGAAAACCATAGAATCCATAACATAATTGTTGCCCTACGATATTCTCCAGACCAAACTGACTTTATATTTTCAATAACGGATGGTCTTTTTTCAACCTTTTGGAATCTCGGTGAATCCGGTAAATTCCATCTTAAATATAAAGCATATAGTGCCGGAACCGCGCTCAACACCATTGCAACTTCCCAACCATATTTCGGAATTACAAAATACGAGATAAGAGCTGCAATTAGCCATCCACCCGCCCAAAAGCTTTCTAATAGCACAACTATTTTGCCACGTTCATGTGCCTCAACACTCTCTGATACTAATGTAGAAGCAACTGGAAGCTCTCCACCAAGCCCCATACCAATTAAAAATCGTAACACAAGGAACATCGCAAGTGTCGTCGTTAAAGCAGTTAAACCACTACCGATAGAAAATAGTAATAATGTAATAATAAAGACTGATTTCCGCCCTATTTTATCTGATAGTATTCCAAAAACGAGCGCTCCGACTGCCATACCAATTGAATTAATGCTGCCTATCCAGCCCATTTCTTGCGTACTTAATCCCCAATCTTTTTGCAATGCCACCATTACAAATGAAAGCATTCCAACATCCATTGCATCGAATAACCATCCAAGTCCCGCTATTCCAAGTAGCTTTCGCTTCGAAATTTCTTTCACCTTGCCCACAAGAAGTCCTCCTTACACAGCTGTCTTTACACATCATTTTACATGTGTGAATTGTATAAGTAAAATACTTTCGTTCAAAAAATTCTCCTTCATCATTCCCCAAAAGTAAAATACTTATCACACTATTTGAGGGATGTAAGACTTCCACTTCAAAATTTAGCTGAAGCAAAGAGGTTAGATGGAAAATCAACTGCCGTTAAACGTCCAATTGGTGAAGGTTAACAATCAGTGGTGGATGAGTAAAACCCCACTTTATCAAAAATGGACAAATAAAAAAGTAGCGATATTCCGCTACTTTTTCGAACGCATAACTTCTTTTAAAAATTCCGCTAATACTAACTGACGACGCCAGCGTGTTGGATTACTACACAATCTATAAAACCACTCTAAGTTAATCGCTTGAATCCATTTTGGTGCACGTTTTACCTCTCCAGCCCATACATCTAAACTTCCGCCCACTCCAACAGCCATTTTCGTTTCTAAACGATGCTTGTTAGTTTGGATAAAGTTTTCTTGTCTCGGGAAACCCAGTGCGACAAGTAATAGATCTGGTTTTGCTTCTTGAATACGAGAAACGATATTCTCTTCTTCGTCTTGTTTAAAATAACCATCTTGTGTACCCACAATAGATACAGCTGCATACGTCTTCGTTAAATGATCGGCTGCAGCTTGTACAACATGCGGTTTTGCACCAAGTAAGAAAACAGATACCGGTTTATTCTCCTCTGATAACTTTGCAAATAGATTACACATTAAATCAAAACCTGCTACACGTTCCTTTACAGGTGTACCTAACATCCCACTTGCTTTTACAACTCCAATACCATCAGGTGTAATTAAATCTGTATTTAATAATGTTTGATGGAATGCTTCATCCTTTTTTGCACACATAACAATTTCAGGATTTGCTGTTACTACCTGAAAAGTATGAGCGTGCTCCAATTCTAGTTGTCCCTTCAAATATTGGACTGTTTCATCCATTGTCATTGTAGAAAAAGGAACACCTAGAATATCAACCGTTTTTACTTCCATGATTAACTATCCTCTCTATTTCAGTAAAAGTTTTTTATATGCATTATAAGTATCTTCATACAAATTCTTTAGCGAGAAATGAGTAGATGCGTGATTATATAAACGATTTCCCATCGCTTCTAATTCACCATTCAACCATTTTTCATGAGCATCTTCTAATGCGTTTGCTAACGAGTTTGCATCACCAATTGGTACAATCCATCCATACGTATCATCAACTATTAACTTTTTCATATCACCTACATTTGTTGCAATAGATGTTAAACGTTGATTAGCCGCTTCTAGTAAAACAAGGGGGAAGCTTTCGCTATAAGAGGTTAACAAATTAATGTGTGCAGATGCATATAGTTCTTTTGAATCTGTACGGAAACCTAGAAACATCACCTTATCCTCTAAGCCCTTTTGTTTCACCATCTCTTTTAATTCTGCTTCTATAGGCCCATCACCCAGCAAGAGCACCTTAATATTTGGAATTTTAATTTTTTGTAATGCTTCAAATAAAATATCATGACCTTTGACAGGATGAAGACGTGCTACTTGAACGGCTGTAAATACTCCTTCATCGATGCCAAATTCACTCTTATCATAAGGTTTTGCTGGAGTACTATCATACTCAATTCCATTATAAACCGTACAAATTTTCTCTTCTGGTACACCTAGTTTTATTATGTTTCTCTTAAAGTTTTCCGTAATTGCAAAGAATAAATCTACCTTCCTGAAAGAACGTAAATTTAACTTCGTAAATACCCATCCTTTTAATCCCCTCTTCATAAAATCCAAAGTTGGATCACTGTGGACAGTCATTATCCATTTCGCTTTTATACCTTTTTTCAAGAGGGAGAGATAGAAATTTGCTCGTGCGCCATGTGTATGCACAATGTCAAATTGATTTTCATTAATAAATGCCTTTATTTTTGAAAGAATTGATAGGTCGTACCGAGATGATTGGGTAAAAACATGCACTTGAATACCAAGGTTTCTCGCCTCTCTAGCAATTGCACCTTCTTCAAATACCATTAATTCCACTTCTTCCTTTGAAAATTGAGATAAAAGTGAAATAATATGTGTTTTCCCCCCACCTTCTTCTGCACCAGCATTCATATGCAACACTTTCATTTCTTACATCCCCCATTTTTTTCTTTTTATTTACTATAACAAAATAAAAGCTAACATATGCTAGCTTTTATTTTTCTATCATTCAATTTCCAAGTCAACGATTAAATATGCCATGATTAATACTAAGAAGAAACTCACTCCAGGTGACATTAAAATATGACCAGCTATAAATGAGATACCTAATCCAAGAAGTATTGCTGCAATCACCATTGCATATTTCACGGTGAATATTTGTTTAAATTTAGTAAATATACATGCAATAAATCTAATGCCAAAGTATAGGAATGGAATTACAAATAAAATGAACCCTATAATTCCGAAAGAATAGAACCAATCGTGAAAGTCACGTTCAATTAATTTCGGCTCTGCTTTATAGTTACCAGCATAACCCATACCTAATAATTTTTGAGACATTGGGGCTTCTTTATAGAAATCTTTATACATTTGTTCAAATAATTGACGCCCACTAAAAATAATAGCTTGCGTTTCTTCTTTTTTCTCTGCAACTTTTTCTTTTTCTTTTTCTTTCACTTTTTCTTTTTCTGTAACAGGAGGTTTATGCTCTTTAGCTTCCTCTTTCTTTTTCTCTTCCTTTTTCGCTGTCTGTTGTTCTTCAATTAATTGAACATGAATCCCCATATTTTTTAGAAATGGTGAAAAAGGTGTATATGCCATGATTCCTACAAAAACAGTCATTGCAATAAAACCATTTAATAAGTATATATTTTTCTTTCCTTTTTTACCTTGTATAAAACCTTGAATAAAGCACATAACAACTGCAATAGCCATTGTTGCATAGATTGCTCCTATACCAACCTTCGTACCAACTGCAAATAATGAAAAAACAACTAAAATAGAAGGAATCCAATAGTATATTTTGCTCATACTTTTTGTTTTTTCAATTGAATATAAAATAACAATCGGACACATGATGGCTAAAATAGATCCTAACTCATTACCTGCATAAAACCAACCGCGTGATCCTAATTTTAACCATTCATAATTATTGTAATCTGTTCCAGTTGCAATCGAAGCTACCATTACTATTCCAATAATTAATGATGCATACGTAATATAGTCACGCATTTTTGAATGACCTTTTTCTTTTAAGGACTTAAATACAAATACATAACAAGTAAGCATAACAAACGGATATAAAGCTTTTGCTATAAATTTAATTTCCTCTGAAAGTACCATAGGATCTTTTGTAAGCTTATTATTTACCAATCCAATGGTGAAGACTATTCCTACTAAGATTATATACAATATATATTTTATATTTCCTTGTTTCTTCGTTTGAATTAAAATATATATCCCACTTAGGAACATAACGAATAAGCGTGTAATAACTCCAATGGTCGTATCAATTTTTAAAACCATGATACAGAATGCCGTGAGCAAGTCTAAAATTGGTTGCAACAAAATAAAGATTAATAGAAAATTTTCAAATTTATTACCTTTACTATTTTCGCTTAACATCTAGAACCTCCATAACTATTACCTAATTTCAATCTATACTGTTAATATTTTTTCTTATCTCAAATATTTATTATAACATATATTTTTTAATTAAACGTCTCACATTTCTCCCCAATCTTACCTTATAGAAAAAAGCATATTTGCATTTTCAAGCGCTTTCTTTCCTCATTTTTTCTTTTTTTCTACATGTAAAGAAAATGCATTGTTATTTACATAACTTTAGTGTATATTTTTTCTCTGGAACATCTTTAGGAGGAAGGGATTACAGCAATGTTATTAATCGATATATTTACGTTTCTTGGCATTATCGCCGCTGCTATTTCTGGTACATTAGTTGGTTTAAAAAAAGATTTAGATTTATTCGGTGTCCTTTGTTTAGCTGTAGCCACTGCGCTCGGCGGCGGTATTATTCGTGATATTATGATCGGTAACCTGCCTCCTGTCGCATTTGTTAAACCCATTTACTTTTTCGTAAGTGTATTATCAGCATTATTTACTTGTATGTTTTTTGAGCGTATCAATAAACTGCAAGTCGTTATTATGCTTTCTGATGCTGTTGGCTTAGGTGTTTTTACTGCTATTGGTGCAAATGCGGCAATGTCACATCATGTTGACGCCTCATTTTTAGTTGTTTCAATGGGAGTCATTACAGGTATTGGAGGCGGTATTTTGCGTGACATTTGCGCTCAAGATATCCCCTACGTATTCCGAAAAGAGATTTACGCAATCGCTTCTATTTTAGGAGCAATTAGTTTCCTAATCACATATGCAATGGGGGCACACGTATTAGCTTTCTATGTCTGTTTATTAGTAACATTCATTATTCGTGTTGTCACTGTAATATATAATGTACATTTCCCAGTTTTCTTTAAAACACATGCTAAAATTAATAAAGGCCATTAAGAGAATTCTGCATAGAATTCTCTTAATTTATATACTATTCTACACACTAATGTAGAGTAATTGTATATAAAAATATATAATTATATCAGAACCAAAAATTGAAAACGCTTTACAAACAGGGGGAAGAACAATGCTTGGGGTTTTTAAAAAACATACAAATAAAACAAACGCCAGTATACTTGAATTAAGTAAGGATCAACAAATCACTTTTAACGTGCCTACTAATTCTGAACTAAAAATTCAAATGGATATGCTGCATATTTCAAAAGAAGATTTACAAATCGTAAAGGTACTTCAGCCCTTTATTTATGAAGAAATTGATTGGATTACGGAAAAATTCTATGCCAATATTACAAAACAGCCTAATTTAATTACTATTATTGAACGTTATAGCTCTATTCCAAAACTAAAGCAAACTTTAAAAACGCATATAAAAGAATTATTCAGCGGAGATATGCATGAAGACTTTATTGAACAACGCGTTAGAATTGCAAAAAGGCATGTACAAATTGGGTTACATAGAAAGTGGTATACAGCTGCTTATCAAGAATTATTCCGCTCTATCATGAAGATTTTAAAAACGAAAATCACAACAATTGATGATTTTTCTTATTCTATAAACGTAATAAATAAATTATTCACCCTTGAACAAGAACTCGTTATTGCGGCTTATGAATCTGAATATGAAAGAATACAAAAAGAACATGAAAAAGAAAAAGAAATAACAGCTATGACAATTACACATATTGCAACAGAACTAGCATCTGTATCTGAAAAAACGAGCGCTTCTATTCAACAGTTAACCGCTAAATCTGAAACGATTGTAGAAATTGCCAAAACAGGTACATCATTAGCTACAACATCGGAAGAAAAAGCGAATAAAGGGAAAGAACAATTAAATCAGCAAAATAAACGAATGGAATACATTCAAACAAACATGGAAACGATTATTACAGATACTCATGAACTTCTCGATATTTCTAACAAAATTAACGAAATTATAGATATTGTAAAATCAATTGCAGAGCAAACAAATTTACTCGCACTAAATGCTGCGATTGAATCTGCGCGTGCTGGCGAATTTGGTAAAGGCTTTTCTGTTGTAGCTGGAGAAATTCGAAAGTTATCAGAGCAAACGAAAGAATCCATATTCAACGTTACAAAGCTCGTTGAAAAAACAAATGAACAAATTATTCGTGTCTCTTCTTCAGTGAAGCAGATTAGCTCCCTCGTATCTGAAGGAACGGATAGTATGTCTGCAACAGATCAATATTTCCAAGAAATTGTAAAAGACATGTCTAACTCGAAAGAACAGAATAAAAAAATTGAAAATGAGCTAGAAACCATTTCACAAGTAATGAAAGGAATTCAAGACGATTCCTCAAAAATGGCTCTAACAGCTGATAGTTTACAACTAGAACTGAATCGATAAAGTGAAGCTTATGTCAGTAGAGGTTCTTCATCTCTGCTGACTCTTAGTCCTCATCTTCCATTCATACAAAAAAGAATCCAAACTGGATTCTTTTTATTTTCTGAAGAATATTTTTTGACAATACACATAGCTCATGTAAACACCAAAGCTTTGTAAAATAAACAAAGCTGGCACCATAAGGTTGTAATATGCCATATTTACTTGGAAGAGCCTTAACAATACGTATCCGCTAATTAACAATACGAACAACATATATCCTTCGTTTTGTTGTTTCTTAATAAGAAAGTGTAATAAAGCTATAGACATAAATAACGTTACCGCTATATATATAAGTTTTTCACATTTAAATAGAATAGAATGTATTCCCTCACCTGAAAATTGATTAATTACTGGCTTTAAAAGTTTAAATCTTTCTTCTTCAATCTCTTTTAGTTTTTGATCAATATGCTCTGTTACGCTTTGATTTTTTGTTATTTTTTCCTCATTTTTACCTTTTCCAATTAAAACAGATTGAACATACGTCTCATTTGAAATTGTATATTGTGACATTCCCATCGTTTGAATTCCATAACTCACACCAAAATGAGCACTATAAAATAGAATAAGTATCCCTATCATCTTTAATAGTACTTTTTGCTTCATTGCTGATTGAAAGAGTTCAATTAACAACACATATACAGCAATAAAAATAGGAAGAAATAATCCTATTGGGAAAATCATATTACTGCATGCAAATAAAATTGCTGAAAGTACCCACATATAAGGGTGATCTAAACCTTTATATAAAAGTATGTAGCAAGCCAAATAAAATAAAAATATTGCGAGTGATTCCGGTGTTAATAAGGAACTCATAAATATATTCGGAATATATAAAGCGTAAAATACAGACGCAATACGGCCGCATTCTTCTCCAAAAATCATTGCTGCAATACGATAAATGAAAAATGCAGTCCCTGTGCAAAATAAAATATTAAATAACTGTAATGCGAATACTGTATCGCCAAATACACGAATAATAATTGATTCATAAATAATAAAAGGTAACTGCGCTACATTCTCTACGTTATTACCAATTGCAATCTGCTTTGCAGACTCAAACATTGCTTTCATATCACCGATTATCGGAACATCTACAAATAGAACCATACTAAGTCTCACAACTATAGATGTACTTATAAGAAAAATAAGAAATTGTTTATCTGTAAAACGATACTGTAAAATCGATGCCACTAACAGCATGAGAATAACAAAAATAACTAATACGATTGATACACTTGTTGTACTATCGCCAAAAAATTGTTTACTTGTTTCAAACGCAGACCAACAACTATAAACAAAAAATGCGAGCATCGCACCAATCATTATTTTACTAAAGAAAGATGAAAAATTTGTTTGTATATGATTCATATATCTATTGCACCTCTATTTCCATTCATAACAAAACGATTCTATCATGAATAGGTACACAGCTGATAGGGAATTTCTATGACAAATACAGGGGCCTAATTTTTTCACTTGCAATGTAAGCGAATCCTCTTTTACACTACATTTTATATATGATAAATTTTCTTTCAGTTACATGAATACAAATACAGAAGTTTTGCTAACCCTCTTCTGGAATTCTTTACTTCGTTAAATATCTATAGATTTTTAATACTTTTGTACTCCACTTACAATACATGTCATTCTGATTGAAAACAGAAAATAGGGGCTGACCATATGGAAAAGAAATTCATGCGAGAATCCAAAGCAATTAAAACAACACGTGTTTTTCCGAATGATTTAAATAATCATCAAACACTTTTCGGAGGGAAATTATTAGCAGAAATTGATAGTATCGCTTCAATTGCAGCTGCAAGACATAGCCGTAAACATTGTGTAACGGCATCTATCGATTCTGTTGATTTCTTAACTCCCATTCACCAAGCGGATTCTGTTTGTTACGAAGCATTCGTATGTTATACAGGAAAATCTTCAATGGAAGTGTTCGTAAAAGTAATTGCAGAGAATTTATTAGCAGGCGAGCGTAGAATAGCTGCAACATGTTTCATCACATTCGTTGCATTAAAAGATGGAAAACCTTCATCTGTTCCACAAGTACTACCGGAAACGGAAGAAGAACATTGGCTACACACAACTGGTTCTGAGCGTGCAGAAAATAGAAAAAAAGGACGCTTAAAGAGCAAAGAAATGGCTGAAGTATTAACATTGAGCAAACCTTGGAATATGTAATAATTGATTTACCTTCCTTTTTACAAATCAAAAAGGAAGGTTTTTTTATATAAAATACATAGTGTTGATTTACAAAGTTTATATGCGGTAAACTTATACAGATGTTCTTGTAATCTTCTTCCTTGCAAAAGGCCTATATAATCTACAACATAAAAAATTTGAGGAGATAATAATTATATGATGGAACAAACTCAACTCGTTTCCGTTATTGTCCCGCTGTATAATGCGGAAAAATACATTGAAGAGACGATGGAATCAATACTGAATCAAACATATAAAAATATTGAAATTGTAATTGTTGATGATGGAAGTAAAGATCAATCATCTTCTATCGTTAAAAATTTCAAGAAAAAATACCCTGAACAAATACAATATATTTTACAAGAAAATCAAGGCGTTTCCGTTGCTCGTAATACAGGAATTGAAAATGCAAATGGAGAATATATTTCTTTTCTTGATAGTGATGATTTATGGCATTCAACAAAAATTGAAAAGCAAATCGAAAGTATGCACAAAAACAATATGAACGCCTGCTATTGTGGATTTATGAACTTTTACGAGGAAACTGGTGAAAAAGTTGAAAACACGACAAACTTTGTAAAAGGGAATATGACAAAGGCTTTCTTAACACATCAAGTTTTTGCCCAAACAAGTACTTGGATTTTCAAAAAATCAATCGTGATGAATCATAATATTCGTTTTACACCAGGATGTAGTTGGGGAGAAGACTTAGAATTTCTTTTTAAATTAATGAGTGTAACAAATGTATGTTATGTGGATGAATATTTAACGTATTATCGAATCCTATCTGGAGGAAGTCTTTCTTCAAATTATAAAGATTATGAATTAAAAACAACAAAAGAATTAGAAGTATTTAATCGAATGAAAGACTGGATTCATCATAAATCAAAAGACTTAATCACAAATGATTCTACAGAATTGATTGAGATCCTTGAAACTTACCTATTCCCATATACAGTCATTAACAATGCTTGTATATATATTAAAGGACACCCTAAACTAGATAAATCCAAGGTTCAGTTAATTAAAAGCGATATAAAGAAATATTGTCGCAAAATCTATTCGAAAAATGGAAAACGAAGTAAGAAGTTATATGCTATGCTTTGGTTTGTACGCATCAAATTTTTATTTTCTTAAATAAAAGTATATGCTTTTAAACATTTTTGCCGTAAACAAATTAAATTTACAAATAGGACAAGTATGTCCTGACGAATAGAAAGGTCTTTTTCCATGAAAACAAACAAAATCCTTAAAAACGCCTCCTACCTCTTTGTAGGAAATATTACAGTTAGATTTGTACTTGCTATTGCGACAATCCTCTTTGCAAGATATGTTTCACCAGATGAGTATGGGATGTTTACAGTTGCATTAGCAGTTTCCGCTGTCATTTGTTATTTTACAGATGCAGGCTTGACACATACGTTTATGCGTGAAGGAACAAGAAGCGGTGCTAACATTAGCGTACTAATAAGTAGTTATTTACGTATTCGTTTCGTATTAGCTGTCGTAATTTCTGTACTCTTCGCTATTTTTGCTCAGTTCTTCTATACGGATGCCTACTTACGTGCCATGGTATATTGGGTCGTACTACCGACGATGTTTGGAGCCACTTTACAAGGTGTTGGGATGGCTTATTTCCAAGTAACAGAGCGTATGCAATTTACAGCAATTATTTCTGTACTACAAGGTGTGACAGCCGCTGCCGCTCTTATGCTAGGGATGTCATTTAAATGGTCACTTATGATGGTCGCTGCTATGTACGGAATATCTAGCCTTGTAACAGGGCTTATCGCTTTCTTAATGGTACTCCGCCATACAAAAGTTCATAAAGGCTGGGACAAAGGAATTTTAGATCAACTGCTTATTTTCACAATCAATGGCATTATTATTATGCTTTTACCGCAGTTAGGTCCTATTATATTAGAAAAAGTTTCAGCGAATGAGCAAGTTGGATTCTTTGGGGCTGCCTATAAAATACCTGCCGTACTTTATCAAATACCTGGTGTAATTGCAGCAGCCTTTTATCCAAAATTATTCGCTTTCGGAAATGAAAAAAATATTGAAGAACATAGAAAGCTATCTCAGTTTGAATTAAAACTTATGTCCTTCTTAGGTATGGGAATTGCTATCCCATTTATCGCTGATCCGAGTTTTTGGATTGTTACTTTATTAGGTGAAAAATATGCACCAGCTGGTGACGCTCTTGCAATTTTAGCCTTTATGGTCATTTTACAATCTATCAACTATCCACTTGCCGATAACTTAACAACAATTGGACAACAGTGGAAGCGCGCGACAATAATGGGAATTGGATTGGCTGTTGCCATCGTAAGTTACATCATCTTAGGTAGCAAATTTGGAGTGATGGGAGCTTCTATAGCAGCTGTCCTTACTGAAGTTACTTTACTAATTGGATTTACTTTATTTGTCCGTAAAGGTTTCGGGCTATTATTTAAAGGAATTATATTTAATAGTCTCGCATTTATAATTAGTTTCGTTCTATACCGTACAATATTAATTAGCTTGCCACCACTAGTAGCTTTAACGCTTACTGGTATATTGTATGGCATTATCGGTCTTGCCATTGATCCACAAATACGCGCGTTACTTTTAGGGTTTGTAAATAAAAAGCTCGGCAAAAACATAGCATAAAGTGGAACTTTAATCAGTGGAAATTTTACAGCTTGTTAATGCGAGATAAAAGTCGCTTTCTTCCTCGAATTTATGAGAAAGAAAGCGACTTTTTATTTACTATTATTATTCGTATATCAAATTGTTTCTTTTAATCCCTCATAAATATGGAATTTTAGACTGAATGCCTACATATACCTCCAGAATAATACAAAAAATTCATTTTCAAAAATATACATTTTTGAAATGATAGCATTATATCAAAGAATTTAGTATCATGATTCAAGACACTATTTAGAAATGAACGGAGGACATTATGAGCTTATTAACTGTTGAAAAATTAGGTCATACATTTGGTGATCGTACATTATTTAAAGATGTATCTATGCGCTTACTCGCAGGAGAACATGTTGGATTAGTTGGAGCAAACGGTGTTGGTAAATCAACATTTATGAATATAATTACTGGTCAGCTTATCCATGACGAAGGTCGTGTAGAATGGACACCTGGTACAAATTACGGTTACTTAGACCAACATACTATTTTAACACCTGGTCGCACGATCCGTGATGTATTAGCAGATGCGTTTTTACCTTTATTTGAAAAAGAAAAAGCTTTAAATGAAGTTACAGAAAAAATGGGAACTGCCACACCGGAAGAATTAGAGGAACTTCTTGAGCAAATGGCAGAAATTCAAGATGCCCTTGAAGCAGGTGGCTTCTATTTATTAGATATGAAAATTGAAGAAGCAGCACGTGGTCTTGGAATCGACGCAATTGGCCTAGATCGTGATGTTGCGGCGTTAAGTGGTGGACAACGTACAAAAGTATTACTTGCAAAGTTACTACTTGAACAACCAGAAGTATTACTATTAGATGAACCTACCAACTATTTAGACGTTGAACATATTCATTGGTTAACAAATTATTTAAAAGAATATCCACATGCATTCCTATTAATTTCCCATGATACGGAATTTATGAATAAATGTGTCGATGTTATTTTCCATCTAGAGTTTACAAAAATGACGCGTTATACAGCGACATATGAAAAATTCCTAGAACTAGCGGAAATTAATAAAAATCAGCATATTAATGCTTACGAAAAACAAAAAGAGTTTATTAAAAAACAAGAAGATTTTATTGCGAAAAATAAGGCTCGTTACTCAACGACAGGTCGTGCAAAGAGTCGTCAAAAACAACTCGATCGTATGGAACGTATCGATCGTCCTGAAACAGCAATTAAACCTGAATTCTCATTTAAAGAAAGTCGTGCAAGTAGTCGATTCGTCTTTGAAGGAGAAAATGTAGAGATTGGATATACACATCCATTATTACCGAAATTAACAATGACAATTGAACGCGGTGAAAAAATTGCAATTGTTGGATGTAATGGTGTCGGTAAGTCAACACTATTAAAAACGATTTTAGGTAAAATTAAACCATTAAGCGGAAAAACAAGTCTTGGTGACTTCTTAAACCCATCCTACTTCGAGCAAGAAGTAAAAGCTGATAATGTAACACCAATTGATGATGTTTGGAATACATTCCCTAGCTTGGACCAACATCAAGTACGTGCAATGTTAGCGAAATGCGGTTTAAAAAACGAACATATCTCTCGTCCACTGAATCAATTAAGCGGTGGCGAACAAGCAAAAGTTCGTTTATGTAAACTAATGGGCGAAGAAAGTAACTGGCTACTCTTTGATGAGCCAACAAACCACCTTGATGTTACAGCAAAAGATGAGCTGAAAAAAGCGATGAAAGCATACAAAGGAACAATTCTTCTTGTATGTCACGAACCAGACTTTTATGAAGATTGGATAACAAAAACTTGGGATGTAGAAAAATGGGCCCAAGAAAATTCTTAATCACCTGAAATCATCCTTTTACACACTTAGTGTGTAAAAGGATTTCCCCTTAAAATAGCAATAAAATTCAATAAGGAGTTTTTAATTATAATGCAAAGTCCATTTTTTCTAAAACTCAATACATTTTGTGTAAAGTCCTTGTTAGTACTATGTCTCATTATTTCTGCAGCTATTACATGGCAATCCGTATACATAGTTAGAGGACAATCCCAAACTCGTTTACTTATTATAGTCCCAGTTATTATTCTAATTGGCCTTCTATTTTTATTAATCGGCTATATTTCCAACAAATATATGTCAAAACTAATATTCACTATTTTACTTATCATTTTAGCTTTCTCTATTCGATGCATCTGGGTTCTTAATATCCAAACTCCTGTCGAATCGGATTTTGCTATAATGTACAATGGAGCCGTGCAAGCAACTAAAGGAGATTTTAGTTTTGCCCAAAGCACATATTATACTTCATGGGTTTACCAACTTGGATTTACAATGTACCAAGCCTTTATTATTAATTTATTTGGTGAAGGAACCTTCCTTCTAAAGTTCTTAAACGTATTATATTGCACAGGAACAACATTACTCGTTTACAAAATAACTTCTCACATATTTAATGAGTGGTCCGGACGTGTGGCTGGTTTACTATATGCAATATATATCCCAAGCATCGTATTAAGCTCAGTCCTAACAAATCAACATTTGGCTACATTCTTATTTTATCTTGGGTTTTATTTATTAATTACAAAAGGCTTGAGCCATAAATATATGTGGATTTTTATAGGGATTTCGCTTTCTTTAGGTGATATCATGCGCCCGCTTGGTGCTATCATCCTAATTGCAGTAACTATTTATGTCTTTTTACAAGGTATATTAGGGAAATCAAAACAAGATATTTTCACTTCCATTAAAAAACTTTGTGGAATTTTCGTCGTATTTTACCTTGTACATTACATTATAAGTTATTCATTTATATCTGCCGGAATTACACAATATCCACTATCTAACCGTGACCCTCTCTGGAAATTCACAGTAGGGTTTAACCATGAAACAAAGGGTGGCTATTCTGCAGCAGATGCAGAATATATTATGTCCCTTGAACTCGGTGAAGAACGTAAAGCTGCTGAAAAGAAGCTGATTCAAGAGCGACTGGCTGATCCACAAAAAGTTTTATCCTTATTTGGTGATAAGTTCACACTCATGTGGGCAGATTACGACTCCGCTCCATTATGGAGCTTGCTGACACTAGGGGACACAGATAATGATATGATTACTTTAAAAGATGACCTTACGAAATATGAAAAGTATATGTACATTACAGCTATGCTCTTTAGCACATTAGCGCTTCTTTATCTCATATTGACTAAGCAAAATAACACGCATTATACACTATTTTTATTACTGATAATTGGTTACGTCACTGTCCATTTCTTAATCGAATACCAAACAAGATACCGATACTTCATCATTCCTAGCTTTACAATTCTTCAAAGCTACGGTCTATATTTATGCTATCGATTTATATCGAACAGAAAGACTTCAAAAGTATAAATGAAAATAAAATAGAAAAAGGCATGAGCCCGGTGCAATACCGAACTCATGCCTTTTTATTTATATCTATATTTTCTTTTTTATTGTAAGCGTAATTTATACCAAAGGCAGCCAAAATTATCATCGGTATTGTAGCCGAATAATGATATCTTGATGCCACTTCTACTAATAACTGCGCCATTGTTAACCCTATTGTATATAAGCAAATCATAAATAGGACAGATTTAGTTTTATTTTTTATCATTATTAATACACCTAATATTGAAGTCACGATTAAGAAGTAATAAAAAATATTAGATGCCACGGTATACCTTACTACATTATCTAGTGCAGGCTCGGCGTAAGAAACTGCCGCACTATCTTCACTTAAAAAGACAAAGAATTTATCCGAAAATAATTTCATAAAATCGATATTGTCGTTTAGTATTCTGTTCTTCGCCTCTTCTAGCATTTTTTGTTGAGAATCCTCAGCAGTCCACCCTGGTTTATTATTATACTCAAACAACAATTCTGCATCTGGCATATTCCACTTTCCAGATTCAGCCTGATTGAACCCTACATAAACGTTATAGCCTGGCGCTGATGCTATCTCCTCACCTAAACGTAATGTTATATACTGATTGATCGCCGAAGAAAAAATAACATACCCAATAACGATAACGCCTACATATACTACCTTGTTTAATAATATTTTTTTATTTCCTATGTGCTTCGTGTTAATAATAAATAACCATATGACTAGAGCTATAATTGGAACAGCTGCAATTGGTCGTACCATATTCATTAATGCAAGTAGTGCCGCTAATAAAATCGAGTACACAAGTAATTTTTTTATACTTATATTGTGAAGCTTCTCATGAACGCTTATCATAACTACCCAAATTAATAATAGTAGTGTACAATACAACGGCTCTGACAATACAAACATGTTATAAATCGTTTGTGAAGGCAATACTATCCATAAAATACTAGCTGTTATGGCTGTTCTAACTCCACCAATTTTTCTAGCTATAACATATATTAATCCCATTGATATTGTAGTTAAAACAACATTTACGATAGGCGCTACCATATGACTAGCTCCAAATATTTTTAAGAAAATACTTAAAAATGAGGCGTAACCAAAAATATGTGGAAATAATGCAATATAATTATTATCAATAACAAATTCTTTACTCAATGCTTCTGCAGTATAATAAAATGTAGCGTAATCAACTAATGGCTGAATTTTGTATGTAAGAACCCACGTTAATTTAACTGCTAAGCAAATAATTACTAACACAAAAAAGCATTTTTTCTCATTTAATTTTTCTAGATATAAAGAACTTTTTCTAAGTACATAAAACCCAATTGTACATAAAAATACGACCCCAGTTACTATCATTGTGTAATTATATTTTTGCGTATCGGAAAAATAATCCACAACTAATATTGAGGCAAAAAAGACATATATCATGTATACTGCACGTGTAGAAAGAGTCGATAACCCTTTTAAAAATAATTTCAATACAATCTACTCCTTTAAACATTGGTACAAAAATACCGCTATATACTGTATAAAACTGAAGAACTTTATTATCTTAATAAATGTTCACGTATCCCCGATAATAACGTACAAACCACATCACACATCACTATACATGAATCAGGTTGATATTTCCATATTCAATTCTTCACATTTAATCAGTTGAATAAACTATTATACATATATATCCGATTATACGTTTAAATTACAAAAACATTGGATTTACTCAATTTCATTAACACTTCAATATAAACTATGCTATAATTGATAGTTGTTATGTACGAATAACTTTTCTACATTTCCTGTTTTATTTATATATTTTATAAAGATGAGGATACTATTATGGAGAAACTCTTAAAGTTTGGTTTAGTAGGAATCTTTAATACGCTCATTACAATTATTAGCTTTTGGATATTATTAAAATTTGGGATGAACTACCTTATTGCGAATACCATTGCCTATTCAATTGGTGTTGCCAATAGCTACTATTGGAATAAAAATTGGGTGTTTAAACCTAATAATAAAAGCACGTCAATGTTCTTTAAATTTCTAACTGTAAATTTAATTGTATTTGCTTTTAATACATTATGTTTATTTATATTAGTAACTAAACTTACCTTTAATGCGTCAATCGCACAGATTTTCGCAATTGGTGTCGGAATGGTTATCAATTTTGTCCTTAATAAAATTTGGACATTCAACCAAACAGAAAAAGCTACTAATTAAACTTAAACAACTTATTAAAACTACGGAGGATACAACATGCAAAAATTAATTTCGGTTGTAGTTCCTATGTACTTCGAGGAAGAAGTAGCACAGGAATGCTATAACCGTTTAAAGTCCGTTATGCTTCAAAATGATATTAATTACGAGTTTGTCTTTGTAAACGACGGTAGCACAGACCGTACAATGGAAATCTTGTCTGAGATTGCAGCAAATGATTACCGTACAAAAATCGTTAATTTCGCACGTAACTTTGGACACCAAATAGCCGTTACAGCTGGTATTGCTGCTGCAAAAGGTGACGCTATTGTAATTATCGATGCAGACTTACAAGATCCACCTGAAGTTATTCCTGAACTTATTGCAAAATGGGAAGAAGGATATGAAGTTGTTTATGCGAAACGTAAACAACGTAAAGGTGAAACTTGGTTTAAACTTTTAACAGCTAAATATTTCTATAAATTCTTAAACTACATGTCTGATATCGATATCCCAAAAGATACTGGTGATTTCCGAATCATCGATCGTAAAGTAGCTGATGTTTTCAATCAAATGACTGAGCGTAATCGCTTCATCCGCGGTATGATGTCTTGGGTTGGCTTCCGCCAAACATATGTTGAATATGAACGCGATGAGCGCTTTGCTGGTGAAACAAAATATCCATTGAAGAAAATGATTAAATTTGCATCTGACGGCATTATTGCGTTTTCAACAAAACCGTTACGTATCGTTATGACTTTAGGCTTATTATCAGTTCTCGTTTCAATAATTGTCTTACTATATACAATTACTGTGAAAATTATTGGCTCTGGTACGCAAACGGGTTGGGCATCTATTATGGTTGCTATTACATTCTTTAGCGGTATTCAGTTACTTGGTCTTGGAATCGTTGGCCAATATATTGCTCGTATTTACGACGAAAGCAAAAATCGTCCGATTTATATTGTGAAAGAAACAATCAATATCGAGCAAGAAGAGACTACACAAACAAAAGAAAAAGTGAATGCATAATAAAAAAGGTAACAATGAAAACTATCATTGTTACCTTTTTATATTGTAATACCCCATAAGCCTCAAACGAAATTCTTTTAAATTTGGATATATCTCTAAATTAGATAACATCCCTTGAATGACCGGAATTCTTGGATTTTGCAACCTCATTTCCGCCTCCAAAACATCTAATGTAACAAGTAATTCCTCATCTTCTAATTGATCTGCTAATGTGCGTTTAAAAACGATAATTTCTTTTAAAAAGTGTTCCTTAACCTGCTCTTTAATAAGCTCTGATTTGCAAAGGAATTCTCCCAGCCTTTCTTCATGTAACACAGGTTCTTCCGAAGATTCTACCAATCCATCTACTAAATCATCTACTCTTTTCAAAATAAAAGCAGAAACATAAGATAAGTCAATTTCTGGTGCTTGTAAAATGATTAGTTCTAAGTATCCACGGCATATGCCTTCTACCATAATGACTAAATCTAATAAATAAGGCATAACCTTTTCACCATAAATAGACAGTAAACTATTCCGATAGAATGCATGCGACTCTAACTTCATCCGCATCATAAACTCTTCCACTTCTTTATTAAAAGGAATAGCATTTTCCCTTGCATGCATAATAATAAATTCTTTATGCTTTTGTATATCATTAAATTGGCAATGCAATTGTTTTGCAAATTTTTCACGTGGCAATAACGATTCTTTTTCAATATCCATCATTTTATTTTGAATCTTGTCATAGTAATATCGAAGTGTTGCTAATAAAAGCTCCTCTTTCGATTTAAAGTATAAATAGAAAGCTCCCTTAGATATGCCACAAGCGGTCACAATTTCCTGTACTGATGTCGCATTTACACCCTTAGTCGCAAATAACTTCATAGCCATTTCTATAATTAAACGCTCTTTTTCTTTCATATCATGTCTCTCCTAAATTTAATCTCGCATCTTATTATGAATTTATTATACCATCCCTTTTCATTGACGGCTGACCAATCAGTCAGTTATATTATGTATTAGACTGACCAGTTGGTCAATACAATACAAAGGGAGCGCAAACATGAACAAAATCATTAATTTCTCGTTAAAAAATAAGTTCGCAGTTTGGCTACTAACCATTATTGTTACCATTGCAGGTATTTATTCTGGGCTGAACATGAAGCTGGAAACAATTCCTGATATTACAACACCGATTGTAACAGTAACCACGGTTTATCCTGGTGCTACACCAGAAGAAGTAGCTGACAAAGTTTCAAAACCGATGGAAGAGCAACTGCAAAATTTAAGTGGTGTAAACGTTGTTAGTTCATCATCTTTTCAAAACGCATCTTCTATTCAGGTAGAATATGATTTTGATAAAAATATGGAAAAGGCTGAAACAGAAATTAAAGAAGCTCTCGCAAATGTGAAACTGCCAGAAGGTGTAAAAGACCCGAAAGTTTCACGTGTAAACTTTAATGCCTTTCCAGTTATTTCATTAAGCGTCGCAAGTAAAAATGAATCTTTAGCTACCTTGACTGAAAATGTAGAGAAGAATGTGGTACCAGGATTAAAAGGACTTGATGGTGTTGCATCTGTTCAAATTTCAGGTCAACAAGTAGATGAAGTTCAACTTGTCTTCAAGAAAGATAAGATGAAAGAATTAGGTTTAAGTGAAGATACTGTAAAAAATGTAATTAAAGGATCGGACGTATCTTTGCCACTTGGCTTATATACATTTAAAGACACAGAAAAATCAGTTGTTGTAGATGGAAATATTACAACAATTAAAGCATTAAAAGAATTAAAGATCCCGGCTATACCTTCATCACCGAGCGGTCAAGGTAGTGCAAACGCTGGAGCCGGTGCACAAACGTCGCAAATGAATCCAGCCGCCATGAACGGAATTCCGACAGTTACATTAGACGAAATCGCTGACATTAAAGAAGTCGGAAAAGCAGAGTCAATTTCTCGAACAAACGGAAAAGAAGCAATAGGAATTCAAATTGTAAAAGCTGCTGACGCGAATACAGTTGATGTTGTCAATGCAGTGAAAGATAAAGTAAAAGAACTTGAAAAAAAATATAAAGACTTAGAGATTATTTCAACATTCGACCAAGGTGCACCGATTGAAAAATCAGTAGAAACAATGCTGAGCAAAGCCATTTTTGGTGCTATCTTTGCGATTGTTATTATTATGCTGTTCCTACGAAATATCCGAACAACATTAATCTCTGTCGTTTCCATACCACTTTCTTTATTAATTGCTGTATTAGTCATAAAGCAAATGGATATTACGCTTAACATTATGACGCTTGGAGCAATGACAGTCGCTATTGGACGCGTTGTTGATGACTCCATTGTTGTTATTGAAAATATTTACCGACGAATGTCCTTATCAGAAGAGAAACTGCGCGGAAAAGATTTAATTCGTGAAGCTACGAAGGAAATGTTCATTCCAATTATGTCTTCTACCATTGTAACAATTGCTGTATTCTTACCGCTTGGACTAGTAAAAGGTATGATTGGTGAAATGTTCTTACCATTTGCCTTAACTATCGTCTTCGCTTTATTAGCATCGTTACTAGTAGCAGTTACGATCGTGCCGATGTTAGCTCACTCTTTATTTAAGAAAGAGAGCATGAGGGAAAAAGAAGTACATCATGAAGAAAAACCAAGTAAATTAGCAAACGGGTATAAACGCATACTTGCATGGGCTTTAAATCATAAAATCATTACATCAAGTATCGCTGTCCTTCTATTAGTTGGTAGTCTTGCACTTGTTCCAGTTATCGGTGTAAGTTTCTTACCATCTGAAGAAGAAAAAATGATCATTGCAACGTACAACCCTGAACCAGGGCAAACGTTAGAAGATGTTGAAAAAATTGCAACGAAAGCTGAGAAGCACTTCCAAGATAATAAAGACGTCAAAACAATTCAATTCTCATTAGGTGGAGAAAACCCAATGAGTCCTGGTCAATCCAACCAGGCAATGTTCTTCGTGCAATATGATAACGACACGAAAAACTTCGAAAAAGAAAAAGAACAAGTCGTTAAAGATTTACAGAAGATGTCTGGAAAAGGCGAATGGAAAAACCAAGATTTCGGAGCAAGTGGCGGTAGTAATGAAATTAAACTATACGTTTACGGAGATAGCTCGGAAGACATTAAGCCTGTCGTAAAAGATATTCAAAATATCATGAAGAAAAATAAAGACTTAAAAGATATAGACTCTAGTATTGCTAAAACGTACGCAGAGTACACTTTAGTCGCAGATCAGGAAAAACTAAGTAAAATGGGTCTAACGGCTGCGCAAATTGGAATGGGACTTTCTAATCAACATGATCGCCCTGTTCTGACAACAATTAAAAAAGACGGTAAAGATGTCAATGTATATGTAGAAGCTGAAAAACAAAATTATGAAACAATCGATGACTTAACAAATCGAAAAATTACAACACCACTTGGTACTGAAGTGGCTGTGAAAGATGTTATGACTGTAAAAGAAGATGAAACTTCGAATACAGTAAAACACCGCGATGGCCGTGTTTATGCGGAAGTAAGCGCAAAACTAATATCTGATGACGTTTCAAAAGCATCTGCCGCTGTTCAAAAAGAAGTAGATAAAATGGATCTTCCTTCTGGCGTAGATGTTTCTATGGGCGGTGTTACAAAAGATATTGAAGAATCATTCAAGCAACTTGGCTTAGCGATGTTAGCTGCGATTGCCATTGTATACTTCGTTCTTGTCGTTACATTTGGCGGTGCCCTTGCACCATTCGCAATTTTATTCTCGCTACCATTTACAATTATCGGAGCTCTTGTCGCCTTATTAATCTCTGGCGAGACATTAAGCGTATCTGCAATGATCGGGGCGCTTATGTTAATTGGTATCGTTGTAACAAACGCTATCGTGCTTATCGACCGCGTTATTCATAAAGAAAATGAAGGTCTATCAACACGTGAAGCTTTATTAGAGGCTGGTGCAACACGCCTTCGTCCGATTTTAATGACTGCCATTGCAACAATCGGGGCCCTTATCCCACTTGCATTAGGATTTGAAGGTAGCGGCTTAATTTCTAAAGGACTTGGTGTAACAGTAATTGGTGGATTAACAAGTTCAACGTTATTAACACTTCTTATTGTTCCAATCGTTTATGAAGTATTAAGCAAGTTCAAAAAGAAAAAAGCAAAATAACAAAAAAATAACCTCGCAAACTGCGAGGTTATTTTTTATTTCCGAATAAGATTAGGAAATCACCATATCCTTCTTTCTCTAATTCCTCTTTTGGAATAAATCGAAGGGCTGCGGAATTAATACAGTAACGAAGTCCATTCGGTCCTGGACCGTCTGGAAACACATGCCCAAGATGTGAATCTCCTTCCTTACTTCTCACTTCTGTGCGCGTCATATTATGACTCACATCCATTTTTTCTTTCACACTAGCTGACATAACTGGCTTCGTAAAACTAGGCCATCCACACCCGCTATCAAACTTATCTAAAGAAGTAAATAACGGTTCTCCTGAAACGATGTCTACATAAAGACCTTCTTCTTTATGGTTCCAATACTCATTTCGAAATGGTGGCTCAGTTCCATTTTCCTGCGTTACATAAAACTGCATCTCATTTAGTTTTTCTTTTAAATGATCATTATTTTTTGGCCAATGTTGTTTAATAAACGCATCTCGTCCTGAGCCCTTACGGTATAACTCATAGCGGAATGTATTTTTCTTATGATATCCTTGGTGATATTCCTCAGCCGGATAAAACGTAGTAGCTGGTAATATTTTTGTCGCAATCGGCTTTGAAAAGCGTCCGCTCATTGCAAGCTCTTCTTTTGAAGCTTTTGCTTTTTTATGTTGTTCTTCATTCTGATAAAAAATCACTGTTTCGTAAGACTGTCCGCGGTCGTGGAATTGCCCACCTATATCAGTCGGATCAATTTGTCTCCAGTATATATTTAATAACTCCTCATACGGCATTTTATTTGCATCAAATGTAATTTGTACTGCCTCATAATGTCCCGTCGTCTCTGAACATACTTCTTTATACGTTGGATTCTCTTTATGACCACCCGTATAGCCAGAAACAACCTGTATAATCCCTTCCATCTCTTCAAATGGCGAAACCATACACCAGAAGCATCCTCCAGCAAATGTAGCTTGCTCTACCTTTTCATTTACAGCCATTCTTTCACCCCTATTCTATGTTCTTCTTACAGTATGGCATAAGGAACATCATGTTATAAAAGAAAAAGCACCGAACATCGATGCTTTTTCTTTACTTCACTTTATTTTGTTCCAACATCCTTCTCCATTTCATCACTTGTCACATCTAAGACATCTAATAAGAAAATGAAGATTGGAATACCGATAATTAATCCCCATACACCTAAGAAGTGTTCTGAGAAGATTAATACCATAAACGTATAGAAAATTGGTAAGTTTGTTTTTTGCGACATAAACTTCGGATTTAGCACGTAACTTTCAAGCGCATGAATGACTGTTACGATAACTAAAATATAAACAACGTACATAATACCGCCGATATTGTAAGCAATCATACAAAGCGGGAATAACGAAATGATAACCCCAGCTACTGGAATTAAGCCGAGTAAGAAGATCATTAACGCTAAACCTAATAATTGCGGGAATCCTAATATCCATAGTGCAATCACGGATAAAACACAGTTAACAACTGCAATTAAAAATTGTGCTTCGATTACTTTTCCGAATGAACGTGCAAATTTCTTACCGAAGTACTCAATTTCAGTATAGAAAATTGCCAGTCGGCTTTCTTTAAATTTTGCAGTAAAAGCAACGATACGAGCTTTTTCCAATAAGAAAAATAAACTTAAAATTAAAGAAAGTAACACTTGAAGACCAAATTTCCCAACATTCGTAATTGATTTATACAAAATGTCGACGCCTTGTCCTACATATTTTGAAAGTTCCATATGGTTGACAGCATTAACTGCATACTTAATTAATTCACTATCTGGTGGGTTTCTTAAAAATACGTTAAATTGATAAATCAATTGTGAAATTTGTATCGTTAATACTGGTAAATATTTAAATAGCGTAATAGCAATTCCACCAATTAACATGACATATAGAAATGCTATAATAATTTTTCGATTAATGGGCATGAAATGATCTAATTTACGAGAAATAAACTTTTGGAATCGATCCATTAAATACGTGAGAATAAACGTAATTAAAATTAAATTCAACATACTTTGCAGCCCGTATAACACGAGAGCAAGTATTACTAATACGAGTAACCTCTGAAATCCTTTGCTTTGAAACAGGTTTTTTATTTGCATAATCGACGAGTACTCTCTCCTGTCCTATAAAGTAAAACGTTAATAAGTAGATTTTTTCTCTCTTCTCTACCTTTAATTATTTATTCATATGAAGATCTTTATAAGCTTATTATATATCTCCCTTAGTAGATCCTATAGTAGCTTACTTCTTATTTTACAATACAATGACCTAATTCAAAACGTATTCTACACAGTATTAATGAAGATTTAAGGAAACTTACATTTTATTTAAATAGGTCTTACCACTACTGTAACATAAAAAGCAAGCTATCAGTAGAAATCTGTCCTACAAATAGCTTGCTTTTCTCATTTTTTAAGTAAGTTTTCCTAGCCGATGAATGGCATAAACATCGGTATGACAACTACAGTTACAACCCCAACTACTGTTACAGCAATACTTGCCATAGCTGCCTCTACTTCACCCATTTCAATTCCTACTGCCACTCCTAATGCGTGACCTGCTGTTCCAAGAGCTAAGCCTTTTGCAATTGGATGTTTTACTCTAAATGTTTTTAAGAATAATGCTCCTAATGCATATACAATAACCGCGTTAAAAATAACTGCAAATGATGTAATTGCTGGTATACCACCAATACTTTCGGAGATCGGTAACGCAATTGCTGTTGTTGCTGCTTGTGGTAACATTGAATTCATTACCGCTGTATCTAGACCAATTGCTTTGGCAACAATGAACACGACAATTACTGAGCAAATGGATCCAACTACGATAGCCGATAAAATTTGCCACCAATATTTTTTCAGCTTGTCCACTTGTTTATATAATGGAATTGCAAACGCGATTGTTGCTGGTTCTAAGAAGAAGCTAATCATTTTTCCGCCAGTATTATATTCTTCAAAAGTAAAATTACCTACTTTTAGAAAGACAATCCCTAACACCATCGCTACAAATAATGGTGTGAATAAGAAGAAGCCTTTTGAATGCTTAAATAATAATGTTCCGATTCCGTATGCGATTAATGAAACGACGATTCCGAAATATGGAGTCATTGTGCTTGCCATGTTCATTCCCTCCTAACAATATATACTAAATTAGTTATGCAACTTTTCCGTGCTTGCGCCCTTTATTTACTACTTTCAATTCTTTCGTATCTTCTATTTCTTTATCATCTTTTCCTAAGATAAATTGTGCAAATAATCCTGTTACAGCAAGTAAAATAATTGTTGCTACAACAATTACAGTTAAAATTTGTACAAAATATTGTCCCATTACACCGAGAGAATTAATAACTGAAATACCTGATGGGACGAAAAGGAATCCGATAATACCTGTTAAAGCTGTTCCAAGTGATTCAACTTGTTCCAATTTAATAACTTTTAAACATAATAGGCTAAATAAAATAACTAATCCGATCACCGATGAAGGCATCGGAATTGGTAAATGTGTTGCAATAATATTAGAAACTAACATAATAGCTGAAAATATGAATGCTTGTGATAAGAAACTATATACTTTTTTCGTACTCATTTTGGCCACCTCTTTCGATTTGGTACCTTAATTGTATAAGATACAAACAAAACTGTAAGCGTTTACACAACAGAACGTCAAATATACAAAATTAATTACAGAAATAGGCAGATGAAATACAAAAAGCTACTTCTTAAATACGAAGCAGCTTTTTGAGTTCTTTTGCATATGTACGGCTAACAGGTACTTTTGATCCTTCTTTCATAATTAAATTATATGTAGAATTGAACCATGGTTGTATTTCTGTAATATGATTAATATTTGCAATAAAACTGCGATGAACACGCATGAAACTTGCCTGCGGCAACTTCTTTTCCAAAATGACAAGTGTATCATGTGTTACATATGTTTCTCTCATCGTTTTTACTGTCACTTTTCCGTCCACAAGTCCTACATATATAATATCTTCAATATTCACAAGTACAATCGATTCTTCAATTGGTAATGCTAATTTATGCATCTCGGTCGTTACGTCTACACCCTTTACTTCTTGTTTTGTTTCTAATTTTATTTGTTTTTGCTTTTTATATTTCTTTAATGTCTGTATGATACGTTCTTCATCGAAAGGCTTTAAAATGTAATCTAACGCATCTACTTCAAATGCTTGCAGCGCATATTGATCATAGGCCGTAGCAAACACAATTGCAGGTGGATTTTTCATCTTCTTTAATATATTTGCGATTTCAAATCCGTTATCATCAGATAGCTGAATATCTAAGAACACAATATCTGGTTTATTTTGCATTAGCTCTTCTAATGCATCCTCTACACAATCCGCCTCACCAATTATCTCTACTTCTTTCGTTTGCTCTAATAGATATTTCAATTCATCACGCGCTAACATTTCATCATCAACTACTAATACTTTTAACACTCCGTTTTTCCTCCCCTACTTTTTTCGGAATTACAAAGAGGAACTTTGTCCCTCGCTCTAATTCACTTTCAATTTGAAGCATTGTCTCTTTCCCAAATAGCCCGATAAGTCGTTCATTAATATTATATAAAGCTGTTCCAGTCCCTTTCTTTGATGGAACTACCATTTTTCCTAATTGTCCTAGACGCTCACTCTCAATTCCTTGTCCATTATCTTGGACTTCAAAATGCACCATTCCCTCTTTTTCAAACACATGTACTTCAACTTCGCACACCGGTTGCTTTTTCGGAAAAGCATGGCGCAATGCATTTTCAACTAATAGCTGCAGTACAAATGGTGGAACTAAGGTCGTCTTTAACTCTTCCTCAATGTACATCTTCACTTCATACTTATTCGGAAACCTCGCTTGTTCTAACGATAAGTATGCATGTACATGATTTAACTCTTGTTCTAATGGAATAAGCAATTGGCGTGCCCCTTGCAAATTACAACGAAAATACACGCTAAGCTGCAATAATAATTTTCTCGCTTTTTCTACATCTGTTCGGCATAAAGCCGATACAGTATTAATTGCATTAAATAAAAAATGCGGATTGATTTGTGCTTGTAACGCTTTTATTTCGGCATCTTGCAATAACTTACTTTGTAACTCTGCTTCACCTAATTCAAGCTGTGTAGAGAATATTTTCGCTAGCCCTTCCGCTAGCTCTTCTTCCACACGACTTAATTGATTAGAGTTTTTAAAATAAAGCTTTAATGTTCCTATCGTATTTCCATGTGAAGTTAGTGGAATAACAACTGCCGCTTGTAATGGACACCCTTCATGTTGACAATTAATAACCTCACGCGATTTCGCTTTCATTATTTTTCCTGTGTTCAACACTTCTTTCGATAAACCCGTTATTAAACTATGTGAAGGAATATGGTGATCTGATGCTAATCCAACGTGAGCTAATATTTTCTCTGTATCTGTTAAGGATACCGCATCTGTTCCCGTAAAGCGGTGAATAATTTGTGCCACATGTTTACAAGAATCCTCTGTTAATCCTCTGCGAAAATACGGCAATGTTTTGTCAGCAATTCGTAATACTTTATGCGTTTGTAAAGCTTTCGCATTTTCTTCCTGGCGCAAAATAGCTTGTATCATAGAAAGTAAAATAAAACTTCCGAAACTATTTACAAGGATCATTGGTATCGCAATTGTTTTCACGATACTAATTCCATCCTCTACGATTAATAGGATCATAATCATTTCTAAAGAAACGATAAACACGCTTAAAACTGCCGAAAACTTAGGCGTAATTGCACGATTATATTTTTTGAAAATGTATCCAATATAACCCGTTATAACACCTGCTAAAATTGACGAGATTGCACAACTTAGCGCTGTTGTCCCGCCAAGCATATAACGGTGAATACCAGCAATCGATCCTACTCCAATTCCGACGATAGGCCCACCAAGCAATCCACTAATTCCAACACCCATAATACGTGTATTCGCAATTGTACTAGATGACGAAACACCTTGTAGCCAATTTTCTTTCATAATTGTATTCCCGGCAATTTCAATTCCTGTGTAATTGCTTACAATTGTAAACACTGAAAAAATACAAATAAGCTTAAGCTTATCTACATACCCATCTTGTCTATGAAGAAGGCGCCTGAACGTTTTAATATGAGAAAGTAAAAATCCTAAAATAACAATAAGTCCGACACGTTCAATCATCATAAGTACTAAATTTAGCATCTGTGATTCATTCCTTTTTATATGAGTTAGTTTTATTATGGGAAAATAATGAAGTAGGCGTCAAGAAGAATGAAATATCTTTTGAAACATTTTACACATAACAATTCACTCTTTATTTGACAATCTAATAGAAGAGTGCTAAAAATAAGGTAATATAATACAGTCCTTTAACCCAACCCCGTGAGGTTGAGAAGGAAGTCGGAATATACTATACGTATGGTCTTTTTTAGGGATACGTATGCTTTTTTGGCCTTCTCATCATATCAGGTGAGAAGGCCTTTTGTTATTCTTCCATAGCGACTGTAGAAGAAAATAAGGAGGAGTAATGATGAACGTTACTACTGATGTACAATCAACAACAGAGGAGACGAAAGAAAAAAGATATAAAACATTGTTTGGTTCTGCGCTAGGATATGCAGCAGAAGGTTTAGATATGTTGCTCTTATCTTTCGTACTCGTCTACATTTTAAAAGAATTTCATTTAAGCCCAGTTGAAGGTGGAAACTTAACATTAGCTACCACAATAGGAATGCTAATTGGGTCTTATTTATTTGGATTTATCGCTGATTTATTTGGTCGTATCCGTACGATGGCCTTCACAATCTTACTATTCTCACTCGCAACAGCACTTATTTATTTCGCAACAGATTATTGGCAATTATTAATTCTTCGTTTTTTAGTTGGAATGGGAGTTGGTGGTGAATTCGGGATTGGGATGGCCATCGTAACTGAAACATGGTCTAAAGAAATGCGCGCTAAGGCAACATCCGTTGTTGCACTTGGATGGCAATTTGGCGTACTAGTCGCTTCACTCCTTCCAGCATTTATCGTCCCGCATTTCGGATGGAGAGCTGTTTTCTTATTTGGGCTCATTCCCGCTCTACTAGCTGTCTATGTACGCAAAAGTTTAAGTGAACCGAAAATATGGGAACAAAAACAAAGATACAAAAAAGAGTTGTTACAAAAAGAAGCTGAAGGTAATTTAACAACTACCGAGGCAGAACAACTAAAGCAAATGAAAAAGTTCCCACTTCGAAAGTTATTTGCCAATAAAAAAGTAACGATAACAACAATCGGTCTTATTATTATGTCATTCATCCAAAACTTCGGATATTATGGAATTTTTACATGGATGCCAACTATTTTGGCAAATAAATATAACTACACGTTAGCAAAAGCGAGCGGTTGGATGTTCATCTCTACGATCGGCATGCTAATTGGAATTGCAACTTTCGGTATTCTAGCCGATAAAATTGGCCGCCGTAAAACTTTTACAATCTATTATGTCGGTGGTACTATATACTGTCTCATTTACTTCTTCTTATTCACAGATTCAACATTATTGTTATGGGGAAGTGCATTGCTTGGATTCTTTGCAAATGGCATGATGGGAGGATTCGGAGCAGTTTTAGCTGAAAACTATCCTGCTGAAGCTCGCTCGACAGCAGAGAACTTTATTTTCGGTACAGGACGTGGGTTAGCTGGATTTGGACCTGTTATTATCGGCTTACTTGCTGCAGGTGGCAATTTAATGGGAGCACTATCTCTCATCTTCATTATCTATCCAATCGGTTTAGTTACAATGCTATTATGTGTCCCAGAGACGAAAGATAAAGTATTAGAATAGATTGAAACTGTATCCTTCAAGAAAAGTAGTTGGATAAATAAGAAAGAGGAAGTATCTCAAATGAGATGCTTCCTCTTTTTATATAAATACAATTATTTATTTTGATTTACTAGCTTTTTGAAACAAGAAGGAAGTTTTCTCTTCTTCTTTTACAATACCTTGCTTTAAAGCTAATTCCCCTGCAACTTTAGGCGCTAGCCATAGCATTGGGAATAACAGAATAGATACTGGGACAGCTGTTACTACGATGAATGATTGCAATGCATTAATACTTCCCTCACCCATGTATAAAAGAATCGCTGCAACTGTTCCCATAATAAGCGACCAAAACACTCGCAAACTAATTCTAGGATCTCCATCTCCAGTCACTGCCATTGAAATCGAATAAGCCATTGAATCTCCTGTTGTCACTACAAATAAGATTGTTAATAAAAGAAATGCAGGTCCAATGATATGAGAGAGTGGCAGTTGCTCTGTAATAGCAATCATAGCCGCTGGCATACCAGATTCACTTAATGCGGTCGAAATAGAACCAGGATTCATTAACTCGTAAAATACACCTGATCCCCCCAAAATCGTAAACCAAAACGTTGTAATAATAGGTGCAATAATTCCAATTGCAACGATGATTTCTCGGATTGTTCTTCCTCTTGAAATACGGCTCACTAAAATTGCCATCATCGGTCCGTATCCAATAAACCATCCCCAGAAAAAGATTGTCCATGATCCTAACCAAGTTGTATCACCACGATATGTGCTCATTGGAATAAATTCATTTATATAAAATCCAAATGAAGAAACAAATGAATCAATAATAAATCCACCTGGTCCAAACAGTAATACGAATGCCATTAATAAAACTGCTAGCCTAACATTTAAATTACTTATAATTTGGATCCCTTTATCAATTCCCGTTACCGCAGATATAGTAGAAACAGCTACTACACAAACAATAATGGCTAATTGAGTAGTAAACACATCAGGAATGTTAAACAATGCTTGTAATCCATAACTTGCTTGTAGTCCTAAAAATCCGATTGGACCAATCGTCCCTGCAGCTACCGCAATAATGGCAAATACGTCAATCATTGTTCCAAGCCAACTCTTTCGCAATTTCTCCCCAAAAATAGGATATAAAAGCGTTCGAGGTTTTAACGGCATACCTTTATGATAGTGTCCGTACATCATAACTACCGCACTAATTGTACCTAAAATCGTCCAAGCGAGGAAACCCCAGTGCATATAACTTTGTGCTAAAGCAGGCATGACTGCTTCTTGCGTTCCAGCAGTTATACCTTCATGTATTGGTGGCACCGTCATCAAGTGGTACATCGGCTCTGCGGCTGCCCAAAAAACGCCACCTCCGGCAAGTAATGTAGACATAATAATAGCGAGCCATTTTGTCGTACTAATCTCAGGTTTTTCTAGCCCCCCAAGTTTAACTCTTCCATATTTTGAAAACGCCATACACATTGCCACAATAAACGTACCAATTAATAAAACCTGCCAAAAGGCACCAAAATATTTAATCGAAGCTGCAAAACTTCTATTAATGACTCCCTCTACATAACTTTTATTTAAAATAACTGCAATTACAAATAATAAAAGTGAGCCACCACTAATAAGAAATACAGGCCAATCTGTTTTTCGATTCTTCATTCTCATTTACACTTCCTCCTTCCTCAGCAATCTAAAAAAACAACTTTATTATGTTTTACTGTTTACAACCAAAACATAACGATTATATAAGCATAATAATTCATCGATTTTCTACACACTTATGTTGTCCCTAAAAACATGCTAAATCCCTTATTTAAAAGAAAATTTCTATTCCTATTACATAAAAAAGCAAAACAAAAGACCTTATATTTCTATAAGGTCTTCGAAACAGAAATTTGATTATAACATAAGGAACTCCTTGGTTCAAAAAGCCCCTTCCAAAAATAACCGATAGTAAAGGCTTCCATTTGCTACGTAACAGTAATTAAAAAAAATTATATTTTACATAAAAAAACTATACTAAATATCATTTATGAAAGAAATTCGGCTTCAAAATTTCATTCGGATACGGTTTATGATAAATATGAGTGGTAGCTGGCGAAAGCGGTGGAATAAGCCACACCCAATTGCCAGTGACAACCCGTCCACATGCGGCTTCTTGCTTCTCAAATTGTTGAAACTGTTGTGCAGCTGTATGGTGATCCACAATACTAACTCCTTGTTTTTTGAAGGAATGTAATACAGCAATATTCAACTCAATGAGTGCCTTATCTTTCCATAACGTACCGTTTCTCGATGTATCTAACTCCATCATCTCCGCAACTGCCGGAAGTAAATTATAGCGATCATGATCCGCTAAATTACGAGCCCCAATTTCCGTACCCATATACCATCCATTGAACGGAGCGGCTGTATAGGAAATACCGCCAATTTCTAAGCGCATATCTGAAATCATTGGAACCCCATACCATTTTGCTCCTAAAGATGAGATTGGGTACTCTGGATGTTCAATTGGTACTTCTTTCACTTCTCTTTTAGGAATTTCTTTATATACAGGTTCTTTTCCATCGACAGAAAATACAAGCGGCAATACATCGAAATTCGTACCTTCCCCCTGCCAGCCAAGTTCCTGACAAAAATCCGTAAACGCAGTGGAATGAGAGTCACCGATCACTCCCATTTCTGTTTTATATCCTGCATACCGAATCAATTGGTGATTATAAATTCGTATATTATTTCCTTCACCTTGATATTGCTTAAAAATCGTAATTGTCGGTTTCACTTTCCCATCGTTCGTTGCATATTTAATATGATGAATTAATGCATTATATACACCTTCTTCATCACTTACTTCACGTGCATCTAATATGTGCATCTTACTCCAAAATAGTCTTCCGATACATCGATTACTATTGCGCCATGCCATTCGTGATCCATGAACAAGTTCTTCAAATGTATGCTCATACGTCCCCGTCTTCTCTATCTCAACTCGAATTTCTTTCACACGTTCTTCTATGAATTTCTCTTTATTAAGCTCTTTATAGCAAATCGTAATAAACTGACTCGCTTCCTCTATTAATTGTTTCGTTTTACTCATAAACGATCTCCTTCTATTTCAACAAAACGTTCTACTTTACAGTATAAGCAAAAAGAATAAGAGTCACAAATGAAAGTGGAAGTGTTACTTTTATTGTAATATTTTTCAGAAAATTAAAGACATTACTATTGACTTACATAAAAAATAGGTGTATTTTTGACTCAGGTAAAGTTTTTTTACCTAGACCAACTTTTAAAAAGAAAGGAGGTAATGTTATGTCTTCATTTCAATTGCCAAAACTTTCATATGACTATGATGAACTAGAGCCATATATCGATAGCAATACGCTTTCCATTCATCATGGAAAGCACCATGCGACATACGTAAACAATTTAAATGCTACTTTAGAAAACTATACGGAATTACATAATAAGTCTTTAGAAGAGTTACTATGTAATTTAGACGTTTTACCAAAGGAAATTGTTACAGCTGTAAGAAATAACGGTGGTGGTCACTATTGTCATAGTCTTTTTTGGGAAGTAATGAGCCCACGAGGTGGCGGTGAGCCTAATGGAGACGTTGCAAAAGTCATTGATTATTATTTCAATACCTTTGACAACTTAAAAGATCAACTTTCCAAAGCAGCTATTAGTCGTTTTGGAAGTGGCTATGGATGGCTTGTCCTGGATGGTGAAGAACTTTCCGTTATGAGTACACCAAATCAAGATACACCTTTGCAAGAAGGTAAGATTCCATTACTCGTCATCGATGTATGGGAACACGCCTATTATTTAAAGTATCAAAATCGGCGCCCAGAATTTGTTACCAATTGGTGGCATACAGTGAACTGGGACCAGGTAAATGAAAAGTATTTACAAGCAATTCAATCACAAAAACATTAGTCGTGCGTATAAGGTAAGTTTGGTAATGTAAAATTAGTATTGTCGAAATCCTCCAGAATCCCCCGGATTGCCACCGGGGGATTTATGATTATTTCATTGCATGTATGTAATAACGTAATACTTGTTCTATGTCTATTTTCAACTCTCGGAACGGGAATCCTAATTTACTAGCTTTTCCATTATGTAATGTACAATTAATCACTTCATTATAAGGTGCTACATTATCTCCTTCTTCTTGAACGAGTGCTTTTATTCCCGTATTTTCTTCTATGAAATGAATAACTTCGCCAGTAGAAACTACCCCGTTGCTACAAGCATTAATTGGCCCTTCTATATCCTTCATCCCGCACCAAGCTAAAAATTCTCCTGCTTCTTTCTCATGTATAAATGACAACTCTCCATCTAAATGCTTCACCGCGACAGGCTCTTGCTTCACAATATGCTCAACGTAAAATTGTAACCTTTTCGTATAATCGTTTTCTCCAATAACAACTGGAAAACGTACTGCAACAACTGGAAATGTTGCTTGTTCGAATACAGCAGCTTCAGCTAATCGCTTGCCTTCACCATAATTAAAATCCTTCCTATCCCCATACGTAATAGCATACTCATACGGATTAAAGTTCTCTTCTAACAAGCTTATTGCTGGCTCGTAAACAGCCATTGAAGATGTCATAACGTATTTCTTCGTTTTTCCTCTTAACACTTCACATACCATCTTCGCTGCATTTGAGCTATAGCATAAATTATCGTATACGATATCATAACTTTTATCTTCTAGACGCTCTGCTAATTGCTTTTCATCTTCTCTATCTACAATAAGTCTTTTTACTGTACTTCCAAAAGGGTCTTCTGTAATCCCTCTCGTCGCAATCGTCACATCATGTCCATCTTGCAAAAGTGCTTCTACCAAATGTTTACCAAAAAATCTTGTTCCCCCTAGTACCAATACTTTTTTCAACTTCATCATCCCCATTTTGATAAAATGTAAAATACTACCTCCCTATTATAAATGCTCATATATAAAAAGCATGGAATTCGTTTAACGATTCCATGCTTTGCTACAGAAAATATATTAACGTACTCGGTATTTATAAATACAATAACAGAAGTATAAAATAGAAATTACGGATACATAAACCCATAGATCATATACAAATCCCTCACCCCATACTCCCATAAAATAAAAGAGTGAAGGCAACGTCAATGTTACCCATGACTGTACGAAGGCAATTCTTCCAAGATATTGATTGATATTCTTTTTTTGTGTATTTAATACAAAGAATAAATACCAAAGTAATGCCCACATAAACCACGTTAATGCATTCACAACATCGTGGAATTGAACAAATGAAACAACCATATAGAATAAAGCAATAATTGCTACCCACATACAAAACCAGCCTAGACCGCTACTATCCATTCCTTTTATAAAGGTAACACCTACATATAAATAGGTTAATCCAAATAAGAAAGTAGCTGCATATGAATACACTGTCCAATTACTTTGGTCAGAAATCATGATCAAATAGAACGGAATAATAATTTGTAGTGCACCTACAAATAAATTAAAAACACCCGCACTTTTCATCTCTGCTTTTCCTAATATAACAAGACTATTTAAAAATAAAGCTGCACCCGAAAGTAATAATCCTACATATCCCATATATATTCGTGTGAAAATCTTTCCCTTTCACACCTTTAACCTCCCCGCACTATAAAGTGATACCTATATTATTTTTCTTCCTATTTAAAACTACACACATAATTTTACATCCGAATAAGTCAGACTTCCTACCTTAAAAAACAATAAAAAAATCCCCTCAATACATACCATACAGTAATCATATCAATCAAAATGCATCGCGTTATAAAAACGCTTTCAATAATGCGTGACTCAATTAAAAGCTAATAGGATTATTTGATTATAAACGTACTTTAACAATGATACAAGTACTAGAATACTCTTCCATATTACATTTTTTATTTCTATAAAAAATTGATAGAATGATGCATCCTCCCTATCTCCTTCTATTAATAGTTCGCATAGAATATCGTACAACCATATTAATTTAGAAAGGTTTGATATTTATGTCCCCTCATTGTTCAAAGCCATCCGTTCTTCATTCCACAGGTGTATTAACAAGAGAACCTGCAACGGTCTCAGCAGTAATAAACATTGTAAATTTAGATGCATATGGCACACAATATGTAAATATAGAAGTGTGGGATTGGTCTAACTATTCTAATCCGGTAAAATTACCTGTATTAATTGGTGAAGATATACCAGTAGAATTCCCATATCTTTTAAAAGGCAACAACCTAGCAGTATTTTATGCTGATATAGGTGAATCTAGTGATTTGTATGAAATTTGTATTTCTTACCCTACCCAATCCAATATTATTGCAAATTGTTTTGGACGAAGCTTGCCACCTTATACAAGCCAAGAAGGTAATACTGTGTATCATAAACAACTTGTCCGCATTTATTAAGGGGTTTTCTTTTATGGAAGCAGTTGCTATTTAAACGCTATGGTCAGTAATATGTTCTCTTTACTAAAGTGAACATATTACTGATTTCAAACAATATAATAGGGGAATACCTTGCTAACTATCCTAAATCATTTGATAGCCGTTTTTATTATTTACCTGCCATCTCCAAGAATCTACACACATCTCTTCTAACCCATATTCCGCTTCCCATCCTAATTCCCGTTTCGCTTTAGATACATCAGCAAAACATATTGCTACATCACCAGGACGACGCCCTATTACTTTATAAGGTATTTTCTTACCTGAAACCTTCTCAAAAGCCTTTACCATCTCCAATACACTATATCCTTTACCTGTGCCAAGATTGTATGCCTCGATTCCTTTCGTCTCAAGTACTTTCTCAAGTGCCTTTACATGTCCTTTTGCAAGATCAACAACGTGAATATAATCACGGACACCTGTCCCGTCTTTCGTTGGATAATCATTTCCGAATATATTTAGCTCTTTTAACTTACCTACCGCCACCTGCGTTACATATGGCATTAAATTATTCGGAACTCCATTTGGGTCTTCTCCAATACGGCCACTTTTATGTGCTCCAAATGGATTAAAATAACGAAGTAACGCAATACTCCATTCATCATCAGCTTTTGCTACATCACGCATAATTTGCTCAATCATTAATTTTGTTTGTCCATATGGATTTGTCACACTCAGCGGAAATTCTTCTGTAATTGGTGATGTTTTTGGAATTCCATATACAGTTGCAGATGAACTAAAAATAAATTTTTTAACATTATGTTTCTGCATCACATCACATAGTATGATCGTGCTTATTATATTATTATAATAATATGTAAGAGGAATTGTAGTTGATTCCCCCACCGCTTTAAATCCAGCAAAATGTATAACCGCTTCAATGTTATTTCTCAAAAAAATCTCATTCATTTTTTCACGATTTAAAACACTTTCTTTATAAAATTCGAATTGTTTTCCTGTTATCTCTTTTACTCGGTTTAAAGACTCGATTGAACTATTTGAAAGATTATCTACGACTATAATTTTATAATTACTATTTAATAATTCTATACACGTATGACTACCAATATATCCTGCTCCACCCGTTATAAGTATCGCCATATATATAGTCCCCCACTAATTATTAATTATAAAATTTTATAACCTCAATACATATCTATCCTATCACAAAATAGACTGATAATTTCAAAAAATTATTTTTAATTATTATTCATAAAAAAGAGTTGCATAACCTTTACATTATGCAACTCTTTAACATACATATGTGTCTATATCTTTATTTATTAATCAAGAAAAATAAAACTTACTCAGAAATTTCATCTTGTTAAATTACGTAATAATATACACTTAAAAAGTGGGCAAGGCTTCCCAATAACACGAACACGTGAAAAATTTCATGATGCCCCATATGTTTAAACTCTAACCATTTTGGCTTTGTTCCATAAATAAATCCACCAATCGTATAAAAAATGCCCCCAAGCACTAGAAGCACGATACCTCCTGGACTTAAGTTAGCAGCTAACGGTGCAAAGAACAGAACAATTAACCAGCCCATTGTAATATAAATTGCTGTTGATAACCATCTCGGACAACTAAACCAAAACATTTTAAAAACAATACCACAAATGGCTGTTGCATACACTAAACAAAATAATAATAAACCGTTTGCGGAATGTAATGTAATTAAACAAAATGGTGCATATGTACCTGCAATCAATATAAAAATCATAGAATGATCAAGCTTCCGAAAGAAATAAATAACACGCTCACTGGCTACAACACTATGATATACAGCTGATGCTGTATACAGAACCATCATTCCGATGCCAAACAAAATAACAGCTGTAATTGCCGCAAAAGATGGCGTCTTAATAGAAACTTTTACAAGCATAGCTAATAATGCAACAAATGATAATACAGCTCCTCCCAAATGGGTAAAAGCATTAACCGGTTCTCTTATATACGCATTCATATAAACACCCCTTATATAATTACATGTAGTTTTGATAACTACATGTAATTATATACACATCATTATTATAGGTCAACATTTACAATTCATTTGTTTCGTAATACCATATTTAAAGATAAACTAAACATTATGCTCCACTAAGTTATAAAAGCGAGGGGTTCTACGTGGAAAATATAAATAAATTACTTGAAGCATTACATTTAGAAAAAAATATTACGCTTGAGGATATTCCAAATGTCGACTTGTATGTAGACCAGGTTGTCCAACTATTTGAAAATACTTATGCGGATACAACAAGAACCGATGATGAAAAAGTATTAACAAAAACAATGATTAACAATTACGCAAAAGGTAAACTGTTTATTCCAATCAAAAATAAAAAATACTCAAAAGATCATATGATTTTAATTAGCTTAATTTATCAATTAAAAGGGGCCCTTTCCATTAATGACATAAAAAGCTCCTTAAAAAATATAAATGAATCCTTATTAAGCGAGGATTCATTCGAATTAAATACGCTATATAAAGATTACCTTTCTCTTACCGAAAATAACGTCGAAAGCTTTACACAAGACGTAAATAACCGTGTTTCAGAAGTAAGTGAAATTTCTTCTTTAGAAGATCCGAACCTAGAGAAGTTTTTATTACTAACATCATTTGTGTCGATGAGTAATATGTATAGGCGCTTAGCTGAGAAGTTGATTGATGATTTAGAAGAAGCCTAATAATTATAAAGTGAAACTTTAATCAGTGGGGGGCTTACTGCCCATTAAAGCGGGATAAAAATGAACTTCCACTATCCGATATGATTGTATTATTTTCTATTTAGATTTTACTCTTTCAAAAAAAAAAGTACATTTTGCATACTGGCAAAATGTACTTTTTTCTAACATTATAATTTTTATTGTTTCTTTATTAGCAATTCAAAGCGATCACAATACTCTTTTACTAATAATTTACACATAGCATAAAAAATAAAAACATTAATAGTAACGATAAACATTCCCATATTCGTATTAAAGCCCGCATACAAGACCATTACTATATTTAAAAAGATTGTTAACGTTAATCCTAAAGCTATTCCTGTCCATTTCATTTCATATAGCAGTAAAAAGAGTACAAATACTAACGCTGGGAAAGCATATCTCTCATGTATTTGCGTAGGTAACATAAAGAACGCAAAACTTATAAAAGTCGCGGCTTTCAGTAGAACTGCCGTATTCATATGACGATGGAAAAAGACATATAAGCAAGTTAATGCCGCTGCAATAGACAAGAGTATTAACCCAACTGTTTTCAATGTAATATGTGGTACAACTTGAATCGTATCCACCATATTAGGATCCGTACCAATCGCATAATACCAAATATTCATAGCAAATACAGTTACCGTTGGGAAAGTACCCACCGCATTTAAATATGCTTGTGTTAACATAGTAATAAATGTTCCATGGGCTGCGAAATAAAGACCGAATAGTAATAACGGGATACAGAACCCTATTATAAATTTAATTAATTGCTTACCTTCCCTTTTTTCAAAAATGACTTTTAGGAAATACATAGCAAATACAGGCGCAATTACAATTGATTGAAATTTAGCTAGTAACGCTATAGCGTAAATAGCACCAGACCAAGTTGGCTTAGACATTAGTAATAAAATAGAACTAACCATCAATATACTATGTAGCATATCTACTTGACCCCAAATAGTCCCATCCACTATAATCGCTGGGCTAAATGCAAAAAATGTCACTAATGCTGCTCTCACAATCGAATTGTCTATCCTTTTAGAAACTATAGCAAAAATAATTATGGCTACTATTTCAAATGCAATGGATGGGACTCGAATTAAAACACCCGCGGCTTCCACATATGTATTAAAAAACGACAATATCCCTCCATAAATACCTAAAAGAGCTAAGAAAAATGGCGGATAGTTTACTAAATCCCCATGTGCATACACATCACCTAGTCCATATTTACCTACTGTATTCATCCAATCCACAAAAAATAGTTGATCTCGTTCATATCCTTCTAAATAAAATGCTAAATATAAACGTAATAACAGAGATGCAACAACTACTACAACCAAATAGAAATGAAGCCATTTTAAACTCCACCTATCTTGAGTAAAATTCATTAAACAAAACACCGTCCTTACTTTTTATAGCTTACAACAATTGAATTAAAAATCGAATTGCTTATATAAAAACATCTCCCTAAACGAATTAATAAATTCCCATTCAATGGTATAAAAAATCAAATGAATATACTAACATACAAAAAAAACATCGTCAATCACGTATTAGTTGAGGTCCATTCAAATTATCCGCTCTATAAATAAGCCTCAAAAAAATATCCACCTTTAAAGTGGATATTTTCATTTATTTAATTGCCTCATGAACTTTTAATTGTTTACCTTTTATCGTTGTATTTCTCATAACCTTTAAAACAAGCGGTCCTTTTCCGTTTAATATTTCAACATATGAAACATTATCTTGTATTGTAATAATACCTATATCATCGGCAGAAACACCTTGAATTTTAGCAATTGTCCCAACGAAATCTACGGCTCTAATTTTCTTTTTCTTTCCACCATTAAAGTACAATTTCATAATTCCTTTGTTTAGATCTGCATTTTTATCTTTCTTTATAATTGGTTTAGCATATATCTTTTCTTCAAATACTGCTTTCCCTTTCATAACTTCTTCTTTTGAGGGTCCCAGTTCCTTTGGAATTTCAAATCCAATATATTCCTCAATCTCTTCTAAAAATCTATTTTCATAAGGCGTTATAAATGTAATAGCTTTTCCACTATTACCAGCTCGTCCCGTTCTTCCCGTACGGTGTACATAGCTTTCTTTTTCTAATGGAATATCATAATTAATAACATGTGTAATATTATCAATGTCAATTCCTCTCGCAGCTACATCAGTTGCTACTAAATAACGGAACTTTCCTTTTCTAAAATCATCCATAACTTCAAAACGATCTTCTTGTACCATACCACCGTGTATTTTGTCACAAGGATAATTAACTCGTTTTAGCTGTCTATATACATGATCTACGTTTTCTTGTGTACGACAAAAAATAATACAACTGTCTGGATTTTCAATCATAGTTACATCCTTAAGAAGTGAAAGCTTCTCTTCTTCCCTTACTTCAAAAAGGGTATGTTCAATTTTTTCTGTTGTAATCCCAGCTGCTTTAATTTCAATATGAGTTGGTGCATTCATATATGTACGGGATAACTTTTCAACATCTTCCGGTAAGGTTGCTGAAAATAGCATTGTCATTCTTTTTGTAGGTAATTCATCAATAATTGCCTCTACTTGATCGATAAAGCCCATATTTAGCATTTCATCTGCTTCATCAATCACTAAATACTTCAATCGCTCTAAAGACAGAGTCCCTTTTTCAATATGATCCAACACACGTCCTGGAGTCCCTACTACAATATGCGTCTTTTGCTTTAACTCTAATTTTTGACGCGCAAATGGAGATTTACCATAAATTGCAGCAGCTTTAATTCTTTTGAATCGCCCTATATTCGTAATATCTTCTTTCACTTGAACAGCAAGTTCCCTCGTTGGTGTTAAAACTAATGCTTGTGGTTTATTCTCTTCCCACTCTACCATTTCACAAAGTGGTATCCCGAACGAAGCCGTTTTTCCACTTCCCGTTTGCGACTTTACAACAAGATCCTTCTTTTGCAATGCAACTGGAATAACTTCTCCTTGTACTTCTGTTGGATGCTCATATCCTAAACCAGTAAGTGCTCGTCTTACTTCTTTACTTAATGCATAATTGCTAAAGCTTTTTTTACTCATATATTAACCTCATTTGATTTTATATTTAACTTATTCTGTTCTTCATGCCTCACTTTAGACTATAGTAAGATACTATATTAATCCACTGTTTTTAATTCGTTTATATCTAAATTTATTTAAAGATAATTTTAAAATAGTAAAGGGCAGCCTTAATTATAAGTCTGCCCTATCTATACCATATTCATTTTTTACGGAACCAATTTTTTCACAACTGGTATTCTTTGCAATACTAACGTGATTATCAGACTAAGAACAATTGTAATCGTTACATTAATAGGTATTGCCAATATTGCATGTACACGTTCATTTACTTTAGGGAAAACCATGTACAACAAGTTATTTAATAAGAAGAAGTGAAGAATATAGATTCCAAGGCTTGCTTGATTTATAAAACGGAATAACAATGGCAATTCTCTTTCTGATTTTTGGAAAGCGTATTTGAAAAATACAAATAATCCAATCGCCATCAGCACAACGCCTGGCGCAAAATATCCGTACCAAAACTGCTCTAACTGTCCATTTGCTTTTACCGTATAGTAATAAGTAATAAAGAATGTACTAATAAATCCTACAAGTCCTCCAATGTAAGAAATACTTCTCCACTTTTTTGAAATATCAAAATTAGATAAATAGTAGCCCAGTAGGAAATACCCTACATAATTTGTAACGTAAAATAATTCAATATTAAAATTGATAGGATAATAATATTTAACTAAATTGACTATAACAGACGCATATAACCATAAAATTAAAAAGTATTCTATCTCCCTTTTGTTAGCGTTCTTCACAAAAATTTTCAGTAGAGGTGTAATTAAATATATCCCTACAATCATGTATAAGAACCATAAATGTCCCCCTATAGTATCCGTTAAAAAGTGCTTTATCCCTTGCTTTAAAGATGCCGGGAAATATCCTGCATATGCTCCATATACATAAAATATAGCACTCCAAGCTACAAAAGGTATAATCACTTTACTTGCACGCTTCTGTAAAAATTCCCCGACTGAAATATCTTTTGTCCCCTTTAACAATAAGGCTCCACTAATCATTACAAAAATCGGAACACTCGCACGTGAAATCGATTCAAATAGATTACCAGCCATCCAGCGTGAAACATTATTTGCATCTAAAACCGCAACATAACCAGCAGAAACGTGAATTGTAACAACCGCGATTGTCGCTAATACTCGCAACCAGTCCATATACATTAATCGCTTCATTAAAATCTCTCCCAAATTTGTATATTTAATTTTTTTCTTTGCCACACATAATTTTATATCAGAAAATTCCATATTAAAACATTTTTTCAACAATAAAAACCTATAATTTACTTAAATAAACTTAATTTTTAAATACAAACATGAAAACCTTTGACTTATGAGTGAAAATAATGTAAATTATCCTTTGGACGAACATTTTTTAAAAAACTAAATAAAATATTCGTATTTTAGGGGTGTAAATGATGGAAAACGTATTCGACTATGAAGATATTCAATTAATTCCTGCAAAATGTATTGTGAACAGCCGCTCTGAATGTGATACAACTGTCACTTTAGGTAAACATAAATTTAAATTACCTGTCGTACCTGCAAATATGCAAACGATTATTGATGAAAGAATCGCAACTTATTTAGCTGAAAACAATTACTTCTATATCATGCATCGTTTCCAACCAGAGAAACGTATCTCATTCATTAGAGATATGCAATCACGTGGATTAATCGCTTCTATCAGCGTTGGTGTAAAAGAGGACGAGTATGAATTCGTACAACAATTAGCTGCTGAGCAACTTACACCTGAATACATTACGATTGATATCGCACACGGACATTCTAATGCTGTAATCAACATGATCCAGCATATTAAAAAGCATTTACCAGAAAGCTTCGTTATCGCTGGAAATGTTGGAACTCCAGAAGCGGTAAGAGAATTAGAAAACGCTGGTGCTGACGCAACAAAAGTCGGTATTGGACCTGGTAAAGTTTGTATTACTAAAATTAAAACAGGCTTTGGAACTGGCGGTTGGCAACTAGCTGCACTTCGCTGGTGTGCAAAAGCTGCAAGTAAGCCAATTATCGCTGACGGTGGTATTCGTACACACGGCGACGTAGCTAAATCTATTCGATTTGGGGCGACTATGGTTATGATCGGTTCTCTATTCGCTGGTCATGAAGAGTCTCCAGGGGAAACAATCGAAAAAGACGGCAAACTTTATAAAGAGTACTTCGGTTCAGCTTCTGAATTCCAAAAAGGCGAGAAGAAAAACGTTGAAGGTAAGAAAATGTTCGTTGAGCATAAAGGTTCTTTAGAAGACACTTTGATCGAAATGGAACAAGATCTTCAATCTTCTATCTCTTACGCTGGTGGAACAAAATTAGACTCAATTCGTACTGTAGATTATGTAGTAGTGAAAAACTCTATTTTCAACGGCGATAAAGTATATTAATTTTTAAATTTAACTCGAAGGACAAGCATTTTTATGCTTGTCCTTCTTTTATATATAGAAATGCGAAATATTTTTATTTTACTGAATTTTCTAGTATCATGTTTTTAGATACTTATAATAAGGGGGATACAATAAATGAAAAATATAATTGAGAAACGCCATATTCGCGCGGAAGTCCCTACTGAACTAACATGGGACCTCTCTGATTTATACGAATCTGATAAAGAGTGGGAAACTGCATTACGTGTATTAACAGATGATATAAAAAAACTTGATGCGTTTAAAGGACAATTACACACTAGCTCCACTACCTTATTACATGGGCTACTTTTAGAAGAAGAGCTTTTAATGAAGTTAACAAAACTATACTCCTACGCAAATTTAAAAGAATCTACTGACCGTACAAATCCAGTTGTTCAAGCGAACTCTTCCAAAATTGCTGCTTTATGGACGAAAGTACATACTGCATTATCCTTTATCCATAATGAAATCCTCTCATTCGACGAAGACACAATTGAGAAATATTTAGCTGAAGAAACAAAACTTGAACCTTTCCGTAAATCATTACTAGACATCCTACAAAAAAGGCCGCACACGCTCTCTCCTGAAACAGAAGAAGCTCTTGCTGCACTTGGCGAAGTACATAGTTCTCCATACAAAATTTACGGTATGACTAAATTAGCCGATATGGATTTTACCTCTATACAAGACGAACAAGGAAACGAACTCCCTGTATCATTTGCATTATTTGAAAGTAAATATGAGTTTTCTCCAAGCGTAGACATACGTAGAAAAGCGTACTCATCATTTGTTTCCACCTTGAAACGATATAAAAATACAGTGGCAACAACATATGCGACTGAAGTAAAAAAACAAGTAACACTCTCTCGTTTACGCAAATTTGAATCTGTTACTCATATGCTTTTGGAACCTCAAAAAGTTCCACTTGAAATGTATGACAATCAACTTGATATTATATACAAGGAATTAGCACCTCATATGCGCCGTTTTGCAGATTTAAAAAAGAAAGTACTAGGACTCGATCAAATGCTGTTCTGCGACTTACATGCACCTTTAGATCCCGAATTTAATCCAAGCATCACATACGAAGAAGCTGGAAAACTCATTCAAGACTCTTTACAAGTATTGGGCGATGAATATGGTTCCATTATCGAAAAGGGATTTAAAGAGAGATGGGTCGATCTTGCAGATAATGTAGGGAAATCAACAGGGGCATTTTGTTCAAGTCCATATGGTTCTCATCCATACATTTTAATTACATGGCAAAATACGATGCGTGGATGCTTCACATTAGCCCATGAATTTGGGCATGCTGGTCATTTTTATTTAGCAAATAAAAACCAGCGTATTATGAATGTACGTCCATCTATGTACTTTGTCGAAGCACCATCTACGATGAACGAATTACTATTAGCCCAGCATTTATTAGCGACGACTGACGATAAGAGAATGCGCAGATGGGTGATTCTGCAACTACTCGGCACATATTATCATAACTTTGTTACTCACTTACTTGAGGGAGAATATCAAAGAAGAGTATACACGCTAGCAGAAGAAGGAGGAGCACTTACAGCTACAACCTTAACTGAAATAAAAACAAATGTACTTTCGACATTCTGGGGAAATTCTGTAGAAATTGACGAAGGCGCTGGCTTAACTTGGATGCGTCAACCTCATTATTATATGGGCTTGTATTCTTACACCTATTCTGCAGGCCTCACTGCATCTACTGCGGTAGCTCAAATGATTAAAGAGGAAGGACAACCCGCCGTTGATCGCTGGTTAGATGTACTTCGCGCTGGTGGTACGATGAAACCACTTGAATTAATGAAACATGCCGGAGTCGATATGTCAAAACCAGATGCAATACGTAAAGCTGTTTCTTACGTTGGTTCCTTAATTGATGAATTGGAGCGCTCTTATCAAGAATAAAAAACAAGCCCTCGCTTGATGAGGGCTTGTTTCATATTTATTTTCCAAATCTTTTACGGTATCCACATTTCCTGCATAGCTCTTCGACTGCAACTCTTTTCGAAAATCCATCGACAATGTTTGTTGCTCTTTCACCTTCTATAATGTTAGAAAATGAGTCATTATTAATATTCCCAAGGTTAATAATCCCCTCACCATCTAAACAGCAAGGAATAACTGTCCCGTTTGCTAAAATACCAGCTTGATTTCGAAGACCATGACAGAATCCTTTTCCATCATCCTCTTCTTCATGTAATGCCGGCCACTGGAATTCATAGTCTTGATTAATAAAGACACGTTCCGCAATTTTTATACCTTTTCCTGGTGTAAGCTTCTCTTCGATTTGATAAGATAGACCAAACTCATTTTCAATAATGGATAATAAATCTCTATTTTTCTGGATTTCAGCATTCGTTTTATTATCCTGAGTTAAATTCCATAATCGTAGTGAAACAATTAAATCCGATTGACTTGTCGCCTCTCTAATAAAGGAAAGTATACTTCTTACATAACCCTCTTTATCTTGCGAACCTGGATGTCCATCAAAACTGTGTAATGAAAAATTCATTTGTCTTAACGCAGGTTTATTTAACAGTCTATGCCTTCTCTTATTAATTAACGTTCCGTTCGTTGTAATATTAACTTTAAACCCTTTTTCATGGCTTAAATCTAACAATTGATCTATTTTTGGATGGAGCAATGGCTCACCCTTCACGTGCAAATAAATGTAGTCTGTGTGAGGTTTAATTTGGTCTAATCTTTTCGCAAAATCCTCCACAGAAATGAACTGCTTCTGCCTTTCCGTCGGCGGACAAAAGCTGCACGCAAGATTACATACACTCGTAATCTCCAAGTAAAACTTTTTAAACTTCTTCACCTTTAATTCCTCACTTCTATGACTACTTATACTTTTTTCCTCTTCATATTACATCACACTTTTTTAGAAATAGAAACATACTTATTTTAGGAAATATATAAAACGGCCACATCTGTAGCCGTTTGAATGTACTATTACTATTTATGATACGGTTCACCACGATTAATACGAAATGCCCTATACACTTGCTCAAGCAATACTAATCGCATTAATTGGTGTGGTAATGTCATCTTTGAAAAAGAAAGAGATTCGTTTGAACGCTTCATTACTTCTGAACTTAGTCCAAGTGATCCACCAATCACGAATGCAACTTTACTCTTTCCATATGTAGCAAGACGATCTAAGCTTACTGCAAATTCTTCTGATGATTTTTGCTTTCCTTCTATCGCTAACGCAATGACATGCGTATCGTCAGAAATTTTATCCAGTATACGTATACCTTCTTTTTCTTTTACAATTAACATTTCTGCTTCACTTAAATTTTCTGGTGCCTTTTCATCTGGCAATTCAATTACTTCTACTTTTGCGTATGCAGATAATCGTTTTAAGTATTCTGCTATACCTTGTTTTAAATATTTTTCTTTTAATTTCCCAATTGAAATAATCGAGATATTCACACGTATTCCCCACCTTACAAACATGTTATCCACATAACTTATCCACATATCCACAAATGTTACCCACATATTGTGTGGGAATCTGTGTTCGATACAACATATGTCGCCTCGTTTTGACAAAATTCACATGTTTTTTTCTCTTTTTCCGAGTTATCCACATTGTTAATAACTGGCGCAACTTCACACTCATCCACAATAATATCTAAAGCTAATTCCACATGTTCTAAACAACAAGGTAAATTCATATTCTTCACCTCACTTTTCTACAATAGAAAACAGGAGGTAGGCCCTCCTGTTTTTAATACTTTTGAACGCCTAGTTTAACCGTTGTTGTTGCTCGTTTTGTACCACGATAAAACGTAAGAGTCATTTTATCATTAATTTTTTTATCATATAAGGCCGTACGGAATCCGATAATATCGCGAACCGGTTTTCCATCTACTGCTACAATCACATCGTGTTCTCGTAAACCAGCATCTACACCTGGCGAAGGACTTTTCACATCTAAAATGCAAACTCCCTCTGTTACATTGCCCGGTAAATGCAATGTTTTTGACCAATGATAGTTTGGAATCTCATTTAACGATCTAAGTTCAATTCCAACATATGGTCTCCTTACTTTTCCGTACTTCTCTAATTCATTCATAATTGGAACAGCCCTAGTAACTGGAATAGCTAGTCCAATTCCTTCTACTTCTTTTGCTGCAATTTTCATTGAGTTAATGCCAATTAATTGACCTGCCGCATTTACAAGTGCACCACCACTATTACCTGGATTAATTGCTGCATCTGTTTGCAATACTTCTACTTGCCAATCGTAATGTCCATCTTGATCCAAGTCTACAGGAACAATACGTTCCTTAGCCGAAATAATGCCTTGTGTAACGGTTCCAGAAAATTGTAGCCCGAGTGGGTTTCCAATCGCAATGACTGGTTCCCCTCTACGAACAGTATTAGAATCGCCAATCTCAATTACTTTTTTCACATGCTTTGCATCTATTTCTAGTACAGCCAAATCTGTGACTACATCCGTTCCTAATACTTTTCCCGGAACCTTCTTACCATCACTTAAACTTACTTCAATGCGATTTGCTCCAGCAACAACATGATTATTCGTTACAATATAAGCTTGGCCATCTGCTTTTTTATAAATTACACCTGATCCTGTACCAGCTTCTGAATCTGCCTCTGAAAAATTATCTCGTTGAATATTAATAACGCCAACAACAGCTTCAGACGCACGATCAACAGCATCAACAAAACTAATCTGTTTAATTCCTTGAGCTTCGGCCATATTACTTCCACTTGCTTCAGCTTGCGGAAGCGCGCCCGCATCATTCGCAAATAAAGGAGCTCCAAATGCAAATAACGAAGCTCCTACAATTGTTCCTGCTATGCTAGAAATAACAATACCTTTATGCTTCTTTTTTCTTGCACGTTTCATACGATAATTTTCTTCATCAATAAAGGACATATTTGTTCACCTATCTTCCTGAAAACAACTATATTCACCTTTATTGTTTACTAAAATGAAGAATTATACGTATTGAATTTTTGTAGGCATTTTCGGATCTGTATCATGAATTTCGAAGGCTTCTCCCACTCCAAATCCTTTTTCCTCTAATACTTGTGATACTGACATACGTGCTAGTTCTTTCATGTTATTATCTAAACTTAAATGGGCTAAATAAATATGTTTTGTCTCATCTGTAATTACATCCGCCATCGCTAATGCAGCATCTTCATTACAAACGTGCCCCACATCACTTAAAATACGTCGCTTAATACTCCATGGATAACGTCCCATACGAAGCATTTCCACGTCATGATTACTTTCAAACACGAAAGCATTCGCACCCTTAATAACACCTTTCATACGGTCACTCACGTATCCCGTATCCGTAATAAGGGCTAACTTTCTATTATTGTTATGAAAAGCATAAAACATCGGCTCTGCCGCATCATGAGAAACCCCAAATGACTCGACCTCAATATCACCGAATGTTTTCACATCCCCAACTGAGAAAATAAACTTTTGCTCAGTTGGGATATTTCCAATTAAATGTTCCATTGCATTCCATGTTTTCTCATTTGCATAAACAGGTAAATCATATTTACGTGCCAATACACCTAACCCTTTAATATGGTCACTATGTTCATGTGTTACAAGAATACCTGATACATCATTTATATTTAGTTCTGCCTGTTTAAATAAAGCCTCTGTTGCTTTACCACTTAAACCTGCATCGACAAGTAATTTTTTTTCATCTGTTCCTACATATAGCATATTCCCTGTACTTCCACTTGCAAGTACGCTAAAATGCAACCCCATTCTTTCTCACTCCAGTATGTTCATCAACCACTTGATTTTCCCTTTCCCCTAATTCCATAACTTGTCCTTCAATTGCATTTACAAAGAAGTCCTGCTTCTGCTCCGTTTTTAAATTCCACGTCGGAGCAAGTACTTGGTTATTAGAAGTAGCTGCGGTAAGGGTGGCATAACCAATTTGTGCTTCTTTTACATGTGTATTCCCATGAACTTTATTTTTTAAATACAGATTCTCTAAAGCCGTTTGAGCAGTAATAATTTCTTGCTGTTTCGTTTTTTCACTTTCGCCCATTTCTTTTAAATCAGTTAGCATCGTCTGTGTGTACGAAACAAGTTCATTTTTTTCATTTAATTCCACAACAATCATTGCCTGATCGTTATAGAAAATAGGCTTATCTTTATACTTTTGGAAGAAGTAGATTTTAGAGTCTTTCATCGCCCCATACTCATACTTTTGTCCATCCAATACATAGTTCTTCAAAAAATCACTATACTTATCTTTGGATAATGATTTTGTATTCAAAAAGGGCTCTTTTAGCTTACTTTCTATCTTGTACATATTTTGTATATGCGCTGTTTGATTTTTTAAAGACTGTACATCTTCTTCTTTAAATGCCTTGTTTTCCGCCCTAATAAATGACTCTTTTTTCGGTTCTTTAGGGAAATTACCCATAGTAATTTTGTTTGCTTTTAATTCTTGATCTATCTTTGTTTCTGCAATAAGCTCCAATTGATTACTATCTTGCTTTTGAATGAATTGAAAAATGAGAAAGAGGTCCAAAACAAAAAAGGTCACAATAAATATGGTTTTAATCCGATCCCAATCCATTTAGTCCTCCCTCACTCCACTCATATATTTTTTGTTTGCCAGCTTCATCTTCAACAAACTTTACATACCAAATTGGCTGTAGCCTAGCTACTTGCCCATCTAGTGATAATTTGTATCCAATACCAACGTCTTTAATGAATCGTTTATCTACCGCGGCATTATTTTCTAAGGATGCCATTACAACGTGACCTGATGGAAGAGTAACCTTCTGTTCTATGCCTTTCGTATTTAAAGACAACAACGGTCTTTCATATTCCATTACTTCTTCTGATCCCCATACTTGTCTCAGTTCAGCTAATCCATCTGTATTGAATACGGAGTATCCATCTTCGTGTAAACGGAATACGGTCTGTCCTTTATTCATATAGTCCAAACGATATGAATCCAAACTCCCACTGTGACCATTTACAAAATCAAAGCTTTTTTGTAAAAGCATTAAATTATCTGTCGTTTTCTCACTTGAAACAGAAGAATTTTTATACTTTAACATATGCTGATCGTTTTCAATCTCCATGGATCTAATACCATCTGTAAATGTTTCTTTTGATTTCTCAGTAATAGGGCTTAAATAACGTGGGTCACTAAAAAGGGCATTCTTAAATGTATCCACCGCTAAATTAGATGAAATATATGTTATATTACTTAATTCTGTCGTTCCATCTGGTAAAAATAGCTTTTTCATATCATTAATTTGATAGTCAAAATAAGGTTTTGCCGATACTATAAATTGATTTTGTGCATTTACAATATCTTTTAAATACACACCACTTAATTTTGCTTCATATATTCTAGAGTTATCACCATCAGAAACAAAATTAATTTTAATTTCTTGATCTCTACTTCTAGACGGATCAAGAATAATTCGATTAAAATGTTTAGGTTTATCTATACTTTTTCCTTTCATATTAAACATAGATTTAACTGCATCAAATGGGATGTTGGTAGGAAAAATAAGTTCAATTTTCCCTTCACCATGCACATAAGAAAGGAAATCAGCTTTAGCAATCGATATCTCTTTGAAATCATATAATTCCCCTGCTTCCAAAGGTTTATAGATTGATTCTATATCTCCCTCTCTTTTGCTCCCGTAATGATTTTTATCTTTATGCACGATGATAGAAGTAGGACGGACAACATCAGCGATTTTAGTTTGAGTAGTTCCTTCATTACCCTGCACAAATTTTGCGTTTTGCATAGACGTGGAATCTGGCACATACGTCCATAAGTTAAAAGTAAGAAATAGACTAATTACAACTAAATTAATTAAAACTATCGTTTTAACATTTTCCATACTCATTCCCAATCGTCCTCTTCATCCGCTGCCATTGGCAATGTGAAGTAAATAGTTGTCCCTTTTCCTTCCTCACTCTTCGCCCAAATCGAGCCACCATGTGCCTCAATCATTTCTTTCGCAATTGCTAATCCAAGTCCTGTACCACCCATTTGTCTTGAACGTGCTTTATCTACGCGATAAAAACGTTCAAAGATTTTATCGACGTTTTCTTTTGGAATACCCATTCCTTGGTCACTTACACTAATCTCTAATAATTCCCCGCGATCACGTAAGCGATATGTTACTGTTCCACCTTCTGGTGAATACTTTAATGCATTCGAAATAATGTTATACAATACTTGCGTAATTTTATCCGTATCCATATCAATAAATCGGGATTTCTTAGAGAAAGATCGTTTGAAACTTACGTTTTGCTCTTTAGACATTTCAAAACGATCAATAATGTTATTAAAGAAGTCAGTAAAGTCGACCCATTCTTTCATTAAACGATGCTCTGTACTATCGAGTTTAGAAAGTTGCAATAACGCATTTACAAGTCTAATCATTCTTTCTGTTTCTTCTTGTGTAACTGTTAAAAATTGCGGTGCAATATTCGGATCTTGCCACGCACCATCCGTAAGTGCCTCTAAGTAACTGCGCATCGTTGTTAATGGCGTTCTTAATTCATGGGAAACGTTTGCTACAAACTCACGGCGTTCCCTTTCTATACGCTCCTGCTCAGTTACGTCATATAATACGGCTATTAAACCATTTGCTTTCCCTGTCTCTTTTTGAATAACAGAGAAACTAGCACGTAAAATATATGGTTCATTTCTCGTACTAAAATCTAATAACACAGAATCAGGCTCTTCGTATAAATGATCAAGCGTAAATTCTTCTTGTATCCCTAATACTTCTAAAACAGATTGATCGAGCGCCGTTTCACGCGAAACATTTAGCATCTTTTCCGCAGGATCATTTAATAAAATAATGTCCCCTTTTCGGTCAGTAGCAATTACTCCATCTGTCATATGTGATAAAACGGATGATAATTTACGTCTTTCACTTTCCGTTGAAGAACGAGCTTGTTGTAATTTTTTTGATAAATTATTGAAAGATAATGCTAATTGTCCAATTTCATCATGGCTATGCACTTTTACTTTTCTTGAATAGTTCCCTTTTGCCATTTCAATCGCTTGTCTTCGCATATCTGAGATTGGTCTCGTAATCGTTTGAGCTAACAAAATTCCAAGTACAGCTGTTACGAGTAATGCAATAACGGTTCCAGTCGCAAAAATTTGATTAATATCCTTCATCTGTTTATAAACATCTTCCATAGATGCAACAATGTAAATAACACCAAGTGCATCTTTGCCGTTATCATCTAGAATAGGAGTAATCATAACTTGTACACGATGGCCTGTACGACCATCCTTCTCAATTTTCACTTCTGGCTTTTTCTGTACCAATACCCGCTGAACAGCTATATCAGTTGATGTTCTATTTACCTTGTTTTGCTTTGACTCATCTGAAATAGCAAGTAACTTTCTATTCGAATCAAATACTCTTACTTCTTGGATATCTTTCTTTCGATCAGAGGCAAATTTTCGAATTGAAGTTTTAATCGTTTCATCTGTTGATTCTGTTTCTGCTTTTGTATGACTTTTTTTAAACTCTTGTTTCAAGTTATACGCTAATAAGTTCGTTTGCTGCGTTAAAGAATCTCTAAAGCCCTGTACAAGACTCTTTTCTAATTCCCTTACGAAATATACCCCAATAACTTGCATAGCTATTAATATTAATAGCATATATATGAGTACAAATTTTAAATGAATAGATTGAAAAAAACCGACTTTCTTCATATACTATTCCTGCTCTGGGTCACGCAAGTAATACCCTACTCCACGTCTAGTTACAATTAAAGTAGGATGACTCGGATTATCTTCAATTTTTTCACGTAAACGACGTACTGTTACATCCACTGTACGTACATCTCCAAAATAGTCATAACCCCAAACCGTTTGCAATAAATGTTCGCGAGTCATAACTTGACCTAAATGTTTTGCTAAATAATGCAGTAGCTCAAATTCACGATGCGTAAGTTCAATATTTTCCTCACGTTTCGTTACACTATACGCATTTGGATTGATAACAATTGGTCCAATAACCATTTCCGTATTTTCTTCTTTTTCTGCAGCACCACCTTGTTGATGGCGGCGTAAATTCGCCTTCACACGAGCAAGTAATTCCCTCGTACTAAATGGCTTCGTTACATAATCATCTGCACCAAGCTCAAGCCCTAATACTTTATCAATTTCAGAATCCTTTGCTGTAAGCATAATAATCGGCATTTCTGAGCTTTTACGTATTTCACGACAAACCTCTAAGCCATCCTTACCTGGTAGCATAATATCTAATAAAACCATATCTGGCTGCTCTTCATTCGCTTTTTCAATCGCTTCATCACCGTCATGCGCCATTACAATTTCAAAACCTTCTTTTTCTAGGTTGAACTTCAAAATATCCGCAATCGGCTTTTCATCATCAACTACTAAAATTTTCTTTCCCATCATCGTCTATTTCCTCCTTATAAAGTGAAACTTTAATCAGTGGGTGTTTTCTTCATCATCCACTGATTATTAGCCCTCACTAATCGGGCTTTTACGGGAAGTTGATCCCACACCTAACTTCTTTGCTTTCGTTGAATTTTAAGGTGGGGGCTTACTGCCCGGTAAATAGCGGGTAAAAATATGGTCAATATCCCTAAACACATTGATGTCTACATAGTATGTCCCTATATGACCGCATCTTTTGCTTAAGTACTTTCTCCTCTATTCTCACAGACTCATGTATGATCCACTTTTACACGGAATCCTATACGATCTATAGAAAAACCTCTAGCTTCAACTGCTAGAGGCTCCTCATTCTATTTTAAAATAACTACTCAATTTTGTAAAATTACACAAATAAAAAGGATATTAAGTGGGCCCACTTAATATCCTGAGAGTGGCTCGGGACGGAATCGAACCGCCGACACGAGG
>NZ_MACF01000131.1 GCF_001884045.1 Bacillus mobilis
GCACTCTGTATTCTGTAAGCCAGGGATAGAACTTGCAACGAAAACAGGATCTTTTCCTTGTTTCTTTTGCTTAATATAGTCTACTAATGCTGCGTAGGCGAATTTGCTAAGGAATGAGATGGCAATTAAGTTTGTGAATACCATTAGTCCCATGAATAAATCAGCTAAGCTCCAAACTGTTTGAAGGGCAGCGATTGATCCGAAGAATACCATTCCGACAACTGCGACGCGATAAATCATTAACCATGTTTTGCTTTCTTTAATGAATGCGATGTTTGTTTCACCATAATAGTAGTTTCCTAGTAAAGAACTGAATGCGAATAGGAAAATAATAATCGCTAAGAAAGTGCTTGCCCACGGTCCGATTTGTGAACTTAGTGCTTGCTGTGTTAATTCAATACCTTGTAAGTTTGTTCCTTTGTACAGTCCAGAACATAATACGATAAATGCTGTTGATGTACATACTAAGAATGTGTCTACGAACACTCCTAATGCTTGAACAAGTCCTTGTTTTACAGGGTGAGATACATCTGATGTTGCTGCTGCGTTAGGAGAGCTACCCATACCTGCTTCTGTCGCGAATAAACCGCGCTGAATTCCGAACTTGATTGCTGCACCGATACCACCAGCGATAGCTTGGTCTAAACCGAATGCACTGTTAAAAATTTCTGAAAAAATGCTTGGTAACATAGTGAAGTTGTTAATAACGACAAAAATTGCCACACCAATATAAATGATTGCCATTGGAGGAACAATTATTTCTGTAATACGTGAAATGCTCTTAATACCACCAAAAATAATAACTGCCACTAATAAAGCTAATAGAGCTCCTACAATTGTTCGCTCTAGTCCAAAAGCATTTTCAAACGCTATTGTTACTGTATTTGCTTGTACAGAATTGAAAATTAATCCGTACGCAACTGTGATAAGTAACGAAAACCAAACACCCATCCAACGTTTGTTTAATCCTTTTTCCATGTAATATGCTGGCCCACCACGGAACCTGCTTCCATCTTTTACTTTATAAATTTGCGCGAGCGTACATTCTACGAAACTAGTAGCTGCTCCAAGGATAGCGATAAACCACATCCAAAATATTGCACCGGGTCCACCCATTGAAATGGCTAATGCTACACCAGCTAAATTCCCGATACCGATACGTGCTGCTGCACTTAAGCAAAATGCTTGGAATGGAGAGATGCTATCTTTCTTTTTCTCTTTTCGATTAAATCCTTTACTAATTAAACCGACCATCTCACCGAAATGAGTAATTTGGACAAATTTCAATTTAAAAGAGAAATAAAGACCGAAGCCGATTAGCATTGCAATAAGAATATATGACCATAAAATATTATTCGTTACCTCAAGGAATCTGCTAAAGATATCAACCATATAATACACTTCCTTTTTTCCGTAATAAGAAAATTATATGCAAAAAATATACGAGAATCAATTTTTCTAAAAAATTATGTTACTTAAACATATTATGTGTTATGATTATGTTACATAATAATATTTTTAGAATTATTTACATTTTAAAAAACTAAATGTAAAGCAAGAAAGAGGGGATAATTTGAAAGAAGAGACTTTATTGAAAGTAAGCCTTAAAAGTTTGAAAATGAGAAGTAATATACTTTTTATCATTACATCTTTCAGTATCTTTTTAGGAGCCACTTATTATTACAATAAAAGATTTCCAACTCACATGTATCCTGAATGGTTAGAATTTCTGAAGTTGATTGGATGAATAAAAGACAGAAAAACAGAAAATTCAAATAAAAAAATGTTGTGGAGGAGCTAAACATGAATATTAGAGAAAGTGAACTTCCGGGTATTGGTTATAAGTTTCAAATCGTTACGAAAGGTAACGAAAAGATGGTGATTGTCATTCATGATGACGGGCGTAGAGAAATGTATCATTTTGATTCAGACCATGAAGAAAGTATCTCAAGTATTTCATTACGTGACTCAGAGGCAAGACAAATTGCAGCAATATTAGGCGGAATGGTATATAAGCCTAGAGCGTTAGAAAATGTTGAGATGGTCTTTGAAGGTTTAGCGATTGAGTGGTTCAAAGTGGAGAATGCAGCTCCAGCAATCGGAAAAACAATCGGTGATCTGGAAATAAGAAAAACATATAGCGTAACAATCATTGCAGTTATGAAAAAGAATATGAAAAAGCTATTTAATCCAGGGCCAGAAACAGCAATTGAAGAAGGCGATATGCTTGTTGTTTCTGGTGAGAGAGAAGAAATTAAAAAAATTATTAATGAGTTACTTTCGAATAGGGGGACTGACTAGATGGATACGTTAATTTTTGAAGTTGGTACAGCGTTAGTATTAGTTGCAATTGCGGCAGTAATTGCTGGAAAGTTTAAATTCTCAGTAATTCCGTTTCTGATTGTTCTTGGGATGTTAGTGGGACCACATGCGCCGACAATAGGTGTTATCGATTTCAAGTTTATTGAAAGTGCAAGTGTCATTTCCTTCCTTGGACGGATCGGGGTTCTGTTCCTTCTGTTCTATCTAGGACTAGAATTTTCGATGAAGAAACTAATTAAATCTGGACGTTCTATCGCGATTGGCGGAACGATTTATATTTTAATTAACTTTTCACTTGGGTTATTATACGGATTTATAATGGGATTCCCTTTACTAGAAATCTTAATTATTGCGGGTATTATTACGATTTCTTCTAGTGCTATCGTTGCTAAAGTGTTAGTAGATTTAAGAAGAACTGGTAATAATGAAACCGAATTAATTTTAGGGATTATTATGTTCGAAGATATATTCCTTGCTGTATATTTATCAGTTGTATCGGGTTTAGTTCTAGGAGATCATGCTTCCTTCCTAGGTGCTCTTACTTCAATTGGAATTGCTTTAGGATACATGCTTCTATTCTTTATTGTAGCTAGGAAGGCGACGCCTTTATTAAATAAATTGCTCAATATTAGTTCAGATGAAATTTTCATTATTGTAGTATTTGCTTCGTTATTCTTTATTGCAGGATTCTCAGAAACAATTCACGTTGCTGAAGCAATTGGAGCACTTCTTTTAGGATTAGTTTTCTCTGAGACAGAGCATAGTGACAGAATTGAGCATCTCGTTGTTCCATTTAGAGACTTTTTCGGAGCTATTTTCTTCTTCAGTTTCGGGTTAAGTATTGATCCGTTTTCATTAGGCGGAGCGATATGGTTAACGTTAGGTGCGGTCCTTCTTACAATCATCGGTAACTTTGTAGCAGGGATGATTGCAGGGCGACAAGCTGGATTATCTCATAAAGCGTCAACAAATATTGGATTAACAATCGTTTCAAGAGGAGAGTTTTCCATCATTATGGCCAATATCGGTATCGCCGGTGGTTTAATGTCAGTCTTGAAACCATTCTCAGCACTATACGTGCTTATACTATCGATCTTAGGTCCACTTCTGACGAAAGAGTCAAAGAATGTATATAAATTTTTAAATAAAATCTTTAAGTGGGATACGAAGACTAACTGAATAAAACAATGATTGTAGAAAAGGAATCTATGCTGACATAGATTCTTTTTTTATTGTCATTTTTTCGAAAGGGGAAGAGTATGTTTAATATTTTACAGATTGTGGCATACATATAGGAAAAGGAGTTTGGAAAGGGGATTATAGAAAAATGGAACTCCAGTTTCAAAATGTATATCAACAAGTTGAGAATTGGTATGTGTTGGATTCGGAGCTTCCTTGGGATGTCAAAAGACTTAGAGACGATGTGTTTTCACTTATTGAAGTATGTAAAACGCCAGTTATTTTTTGTGATACGTGTGATGCGAATCATGTGCTTCTGTCGTTAGGAGAAGAAGAAGAGGAATTTTTATTCCCAGTAGGTGGCTTTTATCATAAAGAAAAACAATTAATTTTCGTTTGCATATGGGAAGAGTATGAGCAAGTGCTCAAAACACTACTGCATGAATTTCGCCATGCGATGCAGCATAAGAACGAAGTACTGTATGTTGGAAGTGAACTGTACGAAGATAGATGGATTGAGAAAGATGCGAGGAATTTCGCAGAGAGGAAGTTAGATGAATATAAAAACAGAAAGTTAATGTAAAGCATAGTGAAGAAATGGCACTGTGCTTTCTTTTGGGGTTACTAAAAGTAAGTGATTGACTTTTATAAAGTTTAGTTCTAAACTAATGGTATGAAACGAGCGAGGTGATAGAATGAAAACAGAAGATAGACTCGGATTACTATTATGGTTTCGTTTATCACGTTTTTATAACAAAAGTATTCGTGAGACGAATCAGCATTTGAAAGAATGGAATGTGTCTGCCGCTCAGTTTGATGTACTAGCACAAGTTGGAGGGCATAATCGTCTAACGCAGCAAGAGCTTGGAAATAAACTATTTGTTACGAAGGGAAATATCACGCAGCTTTTAAATAAAATGGAGCAGCTAGAGTGGATTCGTCGTGAGCAAGAAGGTACTACAAAATATATTTCGTTAACAGAAAAGGGAAACGTTTTATATGAAGAAATCGTCCCGCCTCAAGAAACGTTCCAAGCGGAGCAGTTTCAAAATTTAAATGTAGAAGAACAACATCAATTATTACAATTACTAAAAAAATTACAGTGAGAAAAATTTTTATAATAAATCTTGAATTCGAGATAATATGAGGTGAAGGGTATGTTTAGAAAAGTTGATCATAAAAATATGGGAAGAGCAAATCATGGATGGTTAAATACACATTTTCATTTTTCCTTCGCGAATTACTATAACCCGAATAACATGAACTTCGGTGCATTGCGTGTAATTAATGATGATCTAGTAGCGGCACAAACTGGTTTTGATATGCATCCGCACCGCGATATGGAAATCATTTCGTACGTTGTAGATGGTGCTTTAACACATGAGGATAGCATGGGGAACCGCGGAACAATTGAGCGAGGACATGTTCAATATATGAGTGCTGGCACAGGTGTATTTCATAGCGAGCATAATTTAGGAAATGAAACACTACGTTTATTACAAATTTGGATTTTACCAGATCGTGCGGATCATAAACCAAACTATGGTGAGTTTAAATTTGATTGGAGCAAGCGTGAAAACGGATGGTTCCATATGGTATCTCCAGTAGAAGGAGGGGCACCAATTCAAATTCACCAAGATGCAAATTTATATTCTTTATCGTTAGATGCCGGAAAAGAAATTCATTTCCCTGTGCGAGAAGGCCGTCAATTGTATCTTGTTCAAATTGAAGGAAGTAGTGTAATAAATGGTGAAACGCTTGTTATGCGTGATGCAGCAGAGGCGGTAGAAGAAGATATTCATATTGAAGCGAAAGAGCAATCACACTATTTAGCAATTGAGTTGAAAAAATAATAGAGCGTTTATGGAAAAGAGGACATCCGATAGGATGTCTTTTTTTTGAGTGAAATTGTCAGAAAAAACTTTCTCAAATTTTTGATAAAGGTATCGACTTGAAAAACAAGAATTGTATAAAAGTGTCAAAAATCTTTATGGGAATGGGGAATGTTATAGTGAAAAAGCAAGTCATTTCATCAGCATTAGCGTTAACTGTTATAGCCGGGGGATTTGGAACATTTGGAGCAACGACAACGAAAGCAGAAGAACAAAAAATTCAATATCATCAAGAATTTAAAACACCTGCGTACATAGGTGAAGAATGGAAAGCACCGGAAGGACTAGATAAAAAAGAGACGGTCTTTCAATATTTAGAGAGTAAGAAAGATATGTTTAAATTAGCAGGAAATATTGATAAACACTTCAATGTTGTTGGGGAAGAAAAAGACGCTGAATCTGGCACAACACACGTGAAGTTAGTTGAAAAGCATAATAATATTCCTGTGTATGGTTCAGATCAAACTGTTACACTTGATAAAGAAAATAATGTAAAAGCATTCTTCGGACAAGTTATTCCGAATTTAGAGGATAAAAATATTCCTGCGTTTGCAAATATTAGTGCAGAGCAAGCAGAAACGATTGCAAAGGCGGATATTGAGAAAGAAATTGGTACAGTAAAGAATTATGACGGTGTGAAAAAAGATTTATTTGTGTATGAAAAAGATGGAAACTACTATCTTGCTTATTTAGTTAAGGCATCGATTTCAAAACCAGCTCCAGGATATTGGCATTATTTTGTTGATGCGACAAATGGAAATGTGATTGAGAAATATAATGCTGTAGATAACATTACTGGATTTGGTTACGGAGTATTAGGCGCTAGACAATCATTTGAAATCGCTCAAGATGAGAAAACAGGAGCGTTCAACTTATTTGACGGTAAACGAGGACAAGGTGTTCATACATTTGATGCAGAGAATATGGATGAAAACTTGTTTAATTTATTCTCTCAAATTCTTGGATATACAGGAGAAGAAGTTGAGAGTAAATCTAAGTTCTTCGACGATAAAGCGGCAGTTGATGCGCATGTGAATGCAGGAAAAGTATATGATTACTACAAAAAGACATTTAATCGTAACTCTTTCGATGATAAAGGCGCGAAGCTTATTTCTACTGTTCACGTTGGAGAAAGCTGGAATAACGCAGCTTGGAATGGTGTGCAAATGATGTATGGTGATGGCGATGGAAAAACATTCATTCCATTATCTGCGGGACTAGATGTTATCGGTCATGAATTAACGCATGCTGTAACTGAAAATACAGCAAATCTTGTTTATAAAAATGAGTCAGGTGCGTTAAATGAATCGTTATCTGATATTATGGGTGTCATGGTTGAGAAGAAGAGCTGGGATTTAGGTGCTGACATTTATACACCTGGAAAACCTGGTGATGCACTTCGTTCTCTGAAAGATCCAGCATCTATTCCAAACCCATTAAAACCAGGTGAAGGTTACCCAGATCATTACAATAAACGCTACACTGGAACAGCTGATAATGGCGGCGTTCATATTAATAGTAGTATTAACAATAAAGCTGCATATTTAGTATCTGAGGGCGGTACGCATTACGGCGTGAAAGTAACTGGAGTAGGCCGTGAAGCGACAGAAAAAATTTACTACCGTGCTCTTACGAAATATTTAACTGCAAACTCTGACTTTAAGATGATGCGTCAAGCTGCTCTGCAGTCAGCTGAAGATTTATATGGTAAAAACTCTAAAGCTGTACAAGCTGTTACGAAAGCTTATGATGCAGTAGGCGTAAAATAATAAGAGAAAAAGACCTGACTAGGATGTCAGGTCTTTCTTTATTTAGTCGCGAATACCTAATGCAATTTTCGCCATACGTGACATGCGTTCTTTAGACCAGGGCGGATTCCAAACGACATTTACTTCTATTTCATTGACTTCAGGTACGTTCGTTGATAATACTTTTTTTACGTCTGATACAATTTGCCCAGCCATTGGACAACCGATAGAGGTCATCGTCATTGTAATGACAGCATTATTATTTTCATCTGCTGTAACGTCATAAACTAATCCAAGATTGATAATATCAACACCTAGTTCAGGATCAATAACAGCTTCTAAGTTTGCATATAACTTTTCTTCAAATGCTTGTTGTGACATGTGTAGCACCCCCTGCATAATTAATGATATCGATTCTCATTATAACGGAAATGTGCATAATGTGCAGGAAATGAGCTCAAAAAAAGATCCCTTTTGCAAGAGGATCTTTTTTAAAGGCTATTCAGTTTTGAAGTGAGATACGAGTTGATCTAATTCTTCAACTGTTTGTTTCATTTGTCTAGCAGTTTGTGTCATCTCATTCATCGTAATGACTTTTTGCTCAGCAGATTGTGCTGTTGCCGCTGTTTCACTAGATACTTCAGTCGAAATAGAAGCGATGTTATTCAGTGAAGCGTTCATTTCTTCAGCGCTTGCAGCCATTTCCTCAGCAGTTGCTGAGATATCTTGCATTTGAGTAGATACTTTATTTACTTGTTCTACAATCGTTGTGAAAGAATTGCCAGCTTCACGAATGACATGAATGCCTTCAAATGCTTCAGAACGACCTTGTGACATCATCGAACTCGCAGTTTCAGTGTCTTGTTGAATTTGATGTAGCAATTGGTTAATATCTGTTGCCGCTGTTTTAGATTGTTCAGCAAGTTTTCGAACTTCGTCAGCTACGACAGCGAAACCTTTTCCTTGTTCGCCAGCACGAGCCGCTTCGATAGATGCATTTAAAGCAAGTAAGTTTGTTTGTTCCGCGATATTAGAAATAGATTGTACAGCTGTATCAATATATTTCGTGTGTGTGATTAGACGTTCGACCACTTCAGACGTAGCATTTACCGCGTCGTGTATCGTTGTCATTTGTGAAACAGATTTTTGAATAACAGTACTTCCATCGTTAGCCTGTTCAGATGTAGATACAGCAAGTTCAGTTACAGATGAAGCAGATTCAGCAATACGCTGAACGCTTACTGCCATATCGTCCATTGCAGTTGAGCTTTCTTCCATACTAGAGGCTTGTGATTGAATATTTGAATTTAGGCTAGACATCGAGTTTTGAACTTTTATTGTTGCCTCGCGTGATATATTCGTCTTTTCTAGCATATTTTCAGAAGCATTTTGTACTTCTACAGATGTTTTTTGAACACGATTGATGATATGTTGTAGATTTTCTAACATTGTATTAAATGATGTTGCGATTGCGCCAATTTCATCATTACTATTTACTTGTAGGCGGGCTGTTAAGTCACCTTCTTGAGATGATAATTCTTTTAGCTTACTATCAATTTGCTGAATTGGTTTAACAAGTTTACCAGAGAACCACCATGCAAGAGTGATAGCTACGATAATACAAATAACAAGTGATAAGAAGATAACATATTCAATTTGTAGCGAAGATTTGTCAATTTTTTCGATAGCTTGATCACGTAACTTAGCTTGTTCATTACTGTAATTTGTGAAGTCACCAATTACTTTATAAACAGTACCATTTTCTGCATAAGCTACTTGTAAAGCTTCTTCCCACTTTTGTTCTTTTGCAAGAGTGAAAACTTTTTCTTCAATAAATTTTCTCCAAGTCGATCCGGATTCCATTGTATTTTTCACAGATTGAGAAATGTTAGGATTTGAAAGAAGCTGCTCTTTCGTATCTTCAAGAAGTTTACTCATCTCATTAAATTTGTCTAATTCAACTTGGTCACGTTGTAATAAATAACCTCTTAAAGCAGAGAGCTGTACTTGATAAGCATCCCCGCGTTCTTTTAATTGTGTTGCCAGAGGGGAAATTTCTTTTTGTAATGCTTCAGCTTTATGAGATTGGTCAATAGCAAAAAATAAAATAAAAGCTAAGGCGATGCCAAATAAAGCGCAAATCGTTCCCATCATGAACATTAGTTTTTTTCGAATGCTAATAAAATTCATATGATAAAAATCCTCCTTGTGAAATCAAAGTATTAGAATTAATAAATGTAAAAAATTGAAAGAAAGCTTTACTCCGATTGGAATAAAGCTTTCTTCTTTCCTTTAGGAATTATAGCAGACGGAATGAGAGATAGAAAGAGATATTTTAAGGTGAAAAAAGAGAGACTGTAAATCTCTCTTTTTAACAATTTGGAGCTCATAGAAGTATAGATGAAAATTTCGCTCTAAACGTTTGTTTTGAAATGAGAAACGAGAACTTCAAGTTCTTGTACAGTCGTTTTCATTTCAGACGCTTTTTTAGCAACGACACTCATTTTGTTTACTTGGTCACCAGCTGAGGTTGCCGTTTGTGATGTTTCGGCGGCAACTTCATTTGAAATAGAAGCAATGTTATTTAAAGCTGCATTCATTTCTTCAGAACTTGCGGCCATTTCTTCAGCAGTTGCAGACATTTCTTGCATTTGTGTAGAGACTTTGTTAATGTGATTAACAATTTCTGAGAATGAAGATCCAGCGGTACGAATGACTGTAATTCCTTCAGAAGCTTCTGACTGACCTTGTGTCATCATTTCATTTGCTATTTTTGTGTCAGCTTGAATTTGATGAAGTAAATGGTTAATGTCAGTTGCTGCTAGCTGAGATTGTTCAGCAAGTTTTCGTACTTCATCGGCAACAACAGCGAATCCTTTACCATGTTCACCAGCACGTGCTGCTTCAATTGAAGCATTTAAAGCGAGTAAATTCGTTTGTTCCGCGATATTAGAAATGGATTGAAGTGCAGTATCAATATGATTCGTATGTGTAATGAGTCGTTCTACTACTTGTGATGTAGCGTTAACAGCTTTGTTAATGGTATGCATTTGTGTAATAGATTTCTCAATGACTTTATTCCCACTATCTGCTTTTTCAGCAGTTGTAACAGCTAGGCTAGTAACAGAAGAGGCAGATTCAGCAATACGCTGAACACTCGTTGTCATATCATCCATTGCAGTTGAACTTTCTTCGATACTGGAAACTTGTGAACGAATATTATGCTCAAGAGCGTTCATAGTTTCTTCGGTTTTTGCGGTATTTTCCATAGACGTAGTTGTTTCGATAAATACATTTTCAGACGCTTCTTTGACGCTTGTAGATGATTGTTGCACTTGTTTTATAATACGTTGTAAATTAGCGAGCATTTGATTAAAGGAATTGGCGATATCACCAATTTCATCTTTACTCGTTACGTGCAATCTAGCAGTTAAATCGCCATCTTGAGAAGCTAATTCTTTTAATTTCTCATCAATTTGTCGTATCGGTTTAACAAGTTTACCAGAGAACCACCACGCTAATAAAATAGACGTTACTGTGCATGTAATGAGTGAGAAGAAAATAATATATTGAATAAGAGATGAGGAAGACTCTACGTCAGCAATTAATGCGTCACGTTTATCATTTTCTTCATTTGTATATTTAGTAAAGCGGCTTAAAAGGTCGTTTACATAGTCTGTTTGAGCTAAAGCGATTTTGGATGCTTCGTCCCATTTTCCTTCGCGAGCGAGAGGGAGGACTTCATTATCTATAACGCTTCGCCATTTTCCCCCCATTAAAATTGCTTCTTTCATTCCTTCGGGGAGTTTTTTATCACTTGTTACTTTTTCTCTAGTATCAGCTAGTTTTCTTCCTTCTCGGTTGAATTTATCCAGTCCTTTTTGATCATGTGATAGTAAATATTCTTGTAAACCAGCAACTTGTGCTTGGAACCAATCGCCACGCTCTTTTAAAATCGTTGCTCGTTTTGATACATCATTTTTTAATGTTTCGACTTCATTGGCTTGATGCATGGCGAATGAAAGAATAACAATAAGAGCAATGCTAAATAAGGAACAAATACTTAAGAGTGTGAACAGTAGTTTTTTTCGAATACTAACATATTTCATCGTTACCCCTACCTTTAAAAACTATTTATTATAATTTATAAATATTAAGAACGACATTAATAAAAACATTATTATGAAGTTATTAATCTGTTCAATGAAAATTATAGCAGATAATGGAAGGAGACAGATTCATATGAGTAAATGTTCTTAAAATGTATACATTTGTATATCAAAAAATTCATAAATAAAAATGAGAAATGCTATTGTAATTTGAAATAACATCATGTATACTTCTAATTAGTTGATAACGATTATCACTATCAACTATAAACATTACTCTTCGTTATGTTGGTCATACCCCTTTTTGACGACGTAAGTCAGAGACGAAATGTTGAAATATCTTGTGTCCTATTCTACAGAATTATGGTAATCTCCAACCTCAACTTATATGCGTGAGCATGCAAAAAGGATCCTATCCGTGAAGGGATCCTTTTTTGCATGCCGTCGCAATTAATGTATATAAACTAGGCACACGTTCTTCAATTCCTTCCGGTGCAGTAGAAGGGAAGACCCACTTTTGATGAGATCCGTGTTCTTCAACTAGTTTTTCAATTTTAAAATGTTCTTCCGCAAGTGTTGTAATAATTTCCCCTAGCGTCCAGCGACGGATGAGTGTTTTAGGTAATGATTCTTTCTGCGCTTCTGTAAGAAGGATGCTATAAGCAACATCATCTTCAATTAATTCTTCATCGAAATAATTTCCATTAGCCCGGAATGATGGGTGGTCTGCTCCTAATAATTTCGTGTAAACAGGATGATAGTCACGAAGGATAAGTATGCCATCTCCTTTAAGCAAGTTAGCAATTTTTTGAAAGAGTGGTTTTAAATCTAAGAAGTAGTGGAGTACACCAAGTTCCAGCAATACGATATCAAATGATTCGGAGAGCTGCACATGTAATACATCAGAAACGACATACCGGATAGAGACACCTGCTGCTTCAGCAAGTTCATTTGCATATTTTGCATTACTTGCTGAAATATCAACAACTGTTACATTAGCTCCTAAAAGAGCGAGAGCAACGGCTTTATTTCCTTTTGACCCGAGTAAATTAATAATACGTTTTCCTTTTGGAGATTGTATGTAAGGTAGATAGTGATCTACTTCGCGCACGGGATCTGCCATAAGCTTTTTCGCATAATCGGCTGGCGCCCCGTGGCGATTCGTCCAAGCCTCATAAGCAGCTGCATTCCAGCTTTTTTCATTACGTATGCTTAGTTGGTTTTGATTCAATCGTATCACTCCTTTTGTGAACGTATAGTTATTCTATGGAGGGATGAGATTTCCTTTTCTTTTTGAATTAAAGTTTGATTTTTCTGTGGGTAAATTGATAATGTGCAGCCGCTATTTGAACGAATTGATATAAAACAAATTGAGCATGAGATAGAGAAGCTGTATGGAGCGGTAAAGTGAGATAGAGAAAAAGACCTTTCAAATACATGAAAGGTCTTTTTGTTATACAGTAGGATTCTCTTTCTTATCCTTTAAGAAGAAAAGTACAGCAAGGATTACGAGAATAATAGCTGCAATTATATGCAAATTCTTATTTTCATGCACTATGCACGCTACTATGTTTCTTTGCTTTCCTAGCCGTAAGCAGCTGAGGAGTAAAAATCCCAAGTAGTATAAAGAGTATCCCAATCCACTGCATGAAGGTTACGACTTCATGTACAAGTGTAATAGAAGCGATAATGGCCGTTGGTAATTCAGCTGCTCCTAGTATTGTACTAAGTCCTGTTCCTACTTTCGGTACACCAATTGAAAAACAAATGACAGGTACGACAACGCCGAACAATCCGAGGAAGAAAGCGTATTTCCAAAGGCCTGCTTGCAGGGCACCATCCGTTAAAAAGGTTGGCGGGAAGAATAGGCATACGATAAGAGTAGCGCTTGTTGTCATAAGAAAGCTTTTCGTATAAGGCGGAACTTCTGTAGCAACGCGCCCGCTTGCAAACACATAGAATGAAAAAGAGACAGCGGCTAATAAACCAAAGATAATACCTTTTGTGGAAAAGCTTTGTCCGAGTCCTTCAAAGACACCGCCTGCAAACAATGTGCCAGTAAATAAAATAATGATAGATATAACTTTCTCACGGCTTGGAAATGTTCGATTTGCAACTGCTTCAATGACTACACCAATCCATGTGAACTGGAAAAGTAGGACAACAGCGATAGATGCTGGTAGTTCTTCTACAGAGATAGCGTAGAAGATACCAGTCATACTCATTGTTGTGCCAACTGTTAGTAAGGAAAAGAATTGCTTTTTTGTTACTTTATGACGTGAAGCGAAAAGAACGAGCAGAAGAAGCCCGATCCATCCGAAGACATATTGTCCCCCTAATAGTTGATGTGCTGAAAATCCATCAATGAATCCGAGTTTAAAAATAGTTGAAAGTACACCGTAGCTACAAGCTCCGAATAAAACGAGTAATGAATACTTAAATTTTTCCATGAAAATCCTCCTTTTACATAATAAAAAACGCCCGCTATCCAAATAAGGATAACGGGCGAACGAAACAGAGTAAGATACTCTACAAAATTCCGCCACTCATACGAAGTATGAATTTGGGGTATGAAATTGTAGTAGATTTTTACATTGCTTTTGGGAATACAATAGAACATTTTACACCTTGGGCTGTGTTTTGTATCCCATAAGGAAACTGATGTTTATCTAGTATTTGTTTTACAATATATAGCCCAAGGCCACTACCTTGTACTAATCCATGTTTGCCAGGGTTTGCGCGATAGAACGGCTCAAATAAATGGGCAAGTTTATCCTCATCGATTTGTGAACCTGTATTTAATACTTCTAATGCGTAACCGTTTGGCTTTTCATAAAGCTTTATATAGACATGCTGATGGTCAATTGTGTAATGAATTGCATTTGAAATAATGTTAAAAATAGCAGTTTGAATAAATTTAGGATCAGCTAAAATTTGTACATCTTGTTTAATGTTAGATTGAACATTTAATTGCTTTACAGATACAAAGTAATCTACTTTTTTCATAACATCCTCAATAATAGTAGTTAATGAAATAACTTCTAAATTCGGTTTAAATTGAGGGTTTTGTATTTTGGATAATTCTGACATCTTTTCCGTTAATATGTTAATGTCTTGCATCATCTCGTAGGAGCGTTTTAAATATTTATCTTTATCTTTATAAGCACCAATTCCATGAATCATGCCATCGAGTTGTCCCATAACTGCCGCAATCGGTGTTTTTAATTCATGGGATACCATAGACATAAATTCTTTACGAGATTGTTCTAACTGTTGTTCCTTTTTGAGCTCATTTCTTAAATCTTGATTGCTTGCATGTAAATTCTTCACAATATTTGGGACTTGTGAAGCGGCGACTTGTAAATTAAAGTCAGTTTGGTCTGCATTTTTGTTAAGTAGTTTTTTATCTGAGAAATCAAGATGCATAATATCTTTTAAAGCATCGCTCATATATTGAAAAGGTTTGGCAATTAGTTTTGTATAAATTAAGGATCCAAGTAAAGATAATGCAAGCATTGTCGCGCCAATATGTGGAGCTAATTGCTGCAGTGCATCTGTTAATTTTGGACTATCTTGAGCATCATTCGTTTTACTAGCTGCATTTTGTTTATGTAAGGCATCATTAGTAGCGACTTGCTTTTCCGTTTCTATAGGTGGAGCAGAAGTGCTATTTTTTTCCGCAATATTTTGGGTATGTTCTTTTGCTTTTGCAGTTTGGCTAGGCTGCAAAAGGTGATTGATAGCTGTAGAGAGTGATTTATAATCTATAACAGAAGATTGGAAATTAAAAATGTCTCCCTGTGATACAGCTTTATTTTGATTCGTTTTACTTTGGTCGTTTTGTTTATTTGAATCCGCTTGTTCTGTAGATAGCGCTCCATTTTCTTTTGCAAAACGTTCTTTATCATAGTTTGAAGCTAGGAAGTAAATAATTTGATAAAGACAAAGTGATAAAAGAATACAAAATAATAAGGTTTTGATGAAAATATTTTTGGTGATGTTGTCTGTGCTACGATTCGATTTTGTAGCCAATGCCTTTCACCGTTTTAATATAAGGAATTCCTAATTTTTTTCGTAAGTTCTTAATATGTGTATCTATAACTCTTACATCACCATAATGTTCATAGCCCCATACCTTATTCAGCAAATCACTTCTTGATAATACTTTTCCACGATTTTGCAGTAAAGTATAAATAATTTCAAATTCCTTTGTTGTCAATTCAATTTGATTACCATGAACATAAGCGGCATATGCTGTAGAATTTAACATCAATTCATGGAATTGTAGTATAGTCGCAGTTTCTGCTTCCTTCGTTGCGGCCCTTCTTAATACAGCTTCTACACGTTTAATAAATACGGTGTAATGGAACGGCTTCGTAATATAGTCATCAATACCTAATTCAAATCCTTTAATTTCACTTTCTTCATTATGTAAGCCTGTTAACATAATAATCGGTACATCAGATTGTCCTCGCATAATTTTACAAATACTATAGCCATCTATATCTGGTAACATCACATCAAGGAGGACAAGATCGTATGAATTTTTTTGGAAAAGCAGTATACCTTCTGTTCCAGCGCCAACGACATCAACGGTAAAGTTTTGTGCCATTAGAAATTCACGAATCAGTTCTTGTATATCTGGGTTGTCTTCAATCACCAGTATATGCGTCATAGTAACACCTCCTAAATAACGCTTTTAACTGCAATATTCGAATTCATCATTTTTGAACGACTCAGATTGTTTATACATATAATAAGCCCCCGCTATAAAATAATCATGAAAGTAGCAAGGGGAGTTGTTTAGCGAAACTGAATATTTCAGAATTACAGTAGTTCTATTATAGTATGTATTGTAAAATTTATAAAATATTATAACTGTATAATTTTAATATCCATGTTTATCAATGTTTTAATGTCATTTGACACAATCTATTCTCATTATATATGTAAATACAGTTGTTTTGCTACTGTAAATGAAGAAATAAAATAAGCCAAGACATAAAATTCTTGGCTACACGTAAATCGTGTTGTTAGGTTATTTTACAGTGACAGTAGCCTGCTGGGGAATACGCTCAAATAACCAGTGTATATCATTGTTATACATACGAATACAACCTAGTGTTGTCCATTTGCCGATTGCCTGATTATTGTTCGTACCATGAATCGCATAAGTTGTTCCGTAAGTTCCAGCCATATTTAATCCTAGCCAACGATCACCAAGTGGATTACGTGGGTCGCCACCTTTAATTTTTCCTGTATAGTAAGGACGGTTTTTAATTTTATTAACGATTTGAAAAGTACCTTTAGGTGTAGGTGTGGCTGCTTTTCCAGTAGCGACAGTAAAACTCTTTATAAATTTTCCGTTTTGATAATAATCCATTTTATTTAACTGCGTATTCACGATAAGCTGATCACTAGTTGTAGCTGCCTCAGCATTTGTGAATGGAATAGTTAAAAATCCTAATGATAATAGTGCGCTTAATAATAGTTTTTTCATTATATTCTCCTTTTTACTATTGTAATAGTCTTACATACAATGAATTTGTAATCCGCGTAATACTTTATTTACATTTTCATCTAATGTTTCAAAGAAGGTAGTAATCTTTGGATTTTGTTTGTTGTTTTTATCAATAAGTAATCTTTCATTTAGTAAAAGTTCACCATGTAGTCCAAAACTTTGAACTTGAATATTTAGTTCATCTTCAGTTTCAGAAATAATTGGTAAGAAGTAGTGGAAAGCTTTCGTTGGAATGATGTAACTTTTGCCAATCATGCTTTCTTGATTTGAATTAATCCATTTTCGCGTAACAATTTTAATATTCTTTTTTGAAACGATAAAAGATAGTGTTGTAGATTTTGTTAAACTTACGTCAAACTCGTTTGTTTCGCATATGTGTAAATTAAAAATCGTTTCATTTGGATGAGATTCAACATTTGTATTAATAAAGTCATGCATTTTATAAGCTTCCATTCATATTCTCCCTTTTTTCATGTTTAAAAACGACTTATATTTATTCAATTTAATGTTTAGGTAATATAGTGTTTAAATTTTTCAACAAATTCCGATATAATCTTACAATACGTATATGAAGCTAATATGAAGTTAGTATGAGTTTGTAGTGGTTTTTTATTGAGAACAAAATAAGGTGATTTTTAAGTGTTAAAAACTGGATAGAAAATGTATATTAATGTCCTTGTTTCGTCTGATATATAGTTGTTAGCTCATTTTAAAACGATAATGGCTAGCTGCAAATAATAAACAGAAAATTTTAGTGTGAGCCTTACAAAAATGTAATAAAAATGTAAGCTATTGTGATAGTTATTTCGACAATTTTTTTATACAATAATAGTAAGAAGTTGTACGTGATTGGAAGGAGAGATGACATGGAATGGGTTCATGAATTATTTCAGCAGTACGGGTACTATGTTGTACTTGTTGGTTTGCTGTTAGAATATATTGCACTTCCGTTTCCGGGAGAGCCAACATTAGCATATGCGGGGTTTTTAGCACAGAAGGGCGATTTAAGTTTACCAATTTTAATTATCCTATCCTTTATTGGGACAAGTGTAGGAATGACAATTCAATACTTTTTAGGAAATAAATTAGGTATGCCCTTTATTCAAAAGTATGGGAAATACGTATTTTTAACACAAAAAAAAATCGACTTAACAAGAATGTGGTTTGATAAGTATGGATACTTCCTGATTTTTATCGGTTTCTTTATTCCTGGTGTCCGTCATTTTACAGGGTATTTTGCAGGGATTATTAACTTACCATTCCGTCGTTTTGCCATTACAATTTACTCAGGTGCTCTATTTTGGGTATCGTTCTTCTTAATCGGTGGTTACTGGTTAGGTGGCAACTTACATGATATTTTTGGAGCGTTAGAAGGTCACATCGGTAAAATCATTTTTGGAGTGATTGTGATTGTAGCAATTACGTTAGGAGTTCGTTTCCGCAAACAGTTAAAACGAGTATTTTTACAAAACGCAAGTTAATATGAAATCCATTCTATGTCAAAATTTAGGAAGGCAGTGCAGACGCACTGCCTTTTTTATTTTATGTTCCAATTTATTTTTAATTTTCCTTTTAACTGGTTTCCGCTAACTATAATGTAATAAGTTCCGGTCTTAATTGCTGCGAAATGGTACGTATCAGGGCCGACTGAAGCTAAATAATTTTCTTCCTCTTGAAATTCACTAGCCATTTTGATATCTCCCATGTAGCCATTTGGATTTTCAGCCCGTGATTCAATCGTGAATTCTAATATGTCCCCTCGTTTTAGTTCAATGGGGACTTTATGTTTACCACTAAAATGTTGAAAAGATGCTTCGAAAGAGTTATCTGTTTTTGTTTCGACCCATTGTTCTTTTGATGTTCCAAACTTTTCTATATCTATTAAGTTGATTGTGATAAATATAATAAGCATAATGCCTGGCGCGACATATTGTATCCACTTAAATTTTGTTGCTATAACTGTACATAAATAGAAAAAAAGAGAACATATTGCTCCAATTGATCCGAGAAATAAGAACTGTATTAGACTAGCTTCTTTAAATATTAGGAATGGAAGAGAAAATAAATAGCCGCAAAAAATATAAAGGCACAATGTCTTCAGTCTTGTATGTGTTTTTAATTTCAATTTATCGATGCAAATAGAACAAAAAATTGCATATGCCGCAAGAATAGGAACGAAGGGAACATATAGTAGTTCTCGTAATCCAGCTAAGAAACTATATAATGTTTGTTGACTAGTTGTTAAGAGAAGCGTGCTAATAAGTAATAATAACAAGAAAGCTGCTGTAAGCTTGGTAAGAATGTAAGAAAAGGTAGATGTTTTCTTCATATGGAATCTCCTTTGTTTAATATTTCACATTCATTATATAAGTTATTTTCATCATAATAAATCTTTATTTTTGTCAATTATTATAGTCGTAATGACAATTATAATTGACAAAAATAAGGATATTATTTACAATTTTAATTAAATAAATGAAAAAGAGGGAAGACATGAAGCTTCAAAATCGAGTGAGGGAATTGCGGGCAAAGCATCGTTTATCACAAGGGGATTTAGGGAAAGCGATTGGATCATCACGGCAAACGATTAGTTTAATTGAGCGCGGGGATTATGCACCATCTATCGTATTGTCGTTAAAAATCGCACAAATTTTCAATGTACCGGTGGAGGAAATATTCACGTTAGTGGAGGGGGAAGAGGATGATGAAGAGTAAACTAGGGGAACAATTTTTTAGTTTTTGCAAAATCATATTAAGTATGATAGGTGGCTTTTTTGCATCGTATATAGCTCTAGATATGCTTTCGGATGAACCGAGAAAATTATCACCCAATATATTAATAGGTGTATGTACTATTTTTGGAATGATAATGATGTACTACACTTGGAAGAATACACGTATGTTAGCGGAGGCACGCGATGAAGAAGAGAGCGTACAAGGCAGAAAATTAGGCATTATAAGTATCTATTTACGTGTAGGTGATATAGTTACCCAGGCATGGTTTGTATATGCAGTTATTACATGTAGACGTGCACTGTCGCAGGATACAAATGTTTCATTTGCAGTATGGAATTTAGCAGCTTCTATCATCTGTTTAACGACTGTGGTGATTATCGGGATCATAACAAAGAATCGTTATAATAAGCTATATCCTGAACAAGGTGTTACGTATATCGAATCGATGGAGATGTGGAAGAAAAACGCAGATGAAGGATTAAAACATATTGTGCATGAGGCTGGATATAAAGCGTATGAATTTACGAATAAGGTATTGGCATATGTATGGTGGGCTGCCGTTATATATACAGCGGTTAGTGATATTGACTTTGTATTAATTGGCTTAATCTCATTGATTTGGATATTGCATCTCGGAAAATTTATGTATGAAATGCATAGAAAAATGATTTATTAAGGAGAGAAAAAGTTGGATATTTTAAGAAGGCCAGCTGGTTCACTGACAGTGGTGCTAATTCTGTCCATTTTATACGGAGTGACCCGAACTGGAAAATTAGAAGTAATGTTGAACATATGGGCACTATTGGGTATTTTTCTGTTAGTGGTAATCATTCATGAGTTAGGACATGTCGTATTCGGCGTAATAGGTGGTTTGACATTTAAATTTATGACAGTAGGACCTATTACTGTTCAAAAAGAGAAGGAGAAAGTACGCATTCGTGAAAATAAATTATGGGCGTACTTCGGAGGCGTGGCAATGTTAATACCGCCTTCCAGAGTAACACCGAACCTTTCAAAAAAATGGGCATGGATGACTTTAGGCGGACCAATTACAAGCTTATTATTTGGTATGACTTTTGGTTACATATACATGGTGAGTTATTATCAATATCTTTTATATTTTTCTGTTTTCCATTTTATCATTTTTGCAGTTACAATCGTGCCGATAAAAGGAACGCTAATGAGCGATGGTATGCAATTCCTCATTTTAATTAAAAGTGATGAAAAGGCGAAACAGCACTTATATAACATTCAAGTATCAAGTGAGCTATTTAGTTATAAGAGGCCGAAAAATTGGGACGAGAGATTAGTAGAACTGAGTGAGGAAAAATTAAAAGAGGATAAAAGTATAAGAGATATAATGAGTGGGCTTATGCTCGTTTTTTATGCTCGAGCTGACCAAAAGGGGATGGAAAGGGCGATATCGTATATAGAACCAATTATTCAACAACCTGTAACGAAGGAAAATAAATTTTTCGTTGGCAGTTTTCATAGTTGGTACCTTTTGTATAAAGCTCTTTATCAGATGGATAACCTTTCTCTGCAAGAAGCGAAGGAGTATGGGAAGGCCATTACAAAAATAGACTTACATGGGTATTATCGCGCACAAGGAATTGTGAAATATGTAGAGAATGATCTAAAAGCTTCCCGTATGTATATGAAGAAAGCTGATAAAGAATTGAAGAATGCTGAAAAGAATGAATTGGGATATTTACAATTAGAGAGAGAATGGTTTGAGCAGTTGAAAGAGAGGGTATCTTACGATGGGTAAGGTATCCTCTTTTTTCTATGTCGTCTTATGCCGTTCCATAAAAAGTCTGGGGCGAGTAAAATAAGATAAGAAGAGCAAAGCTTGGAGGAATTCTAGATGGAAATTTTAACGATTATTTTAATAGTCTTGCTCATTTATGCTGTTTTTAAAGTAGCATATGTAGCATTAAAGATACTCGCGATCCTATTAGTTATCTTTTTAATCGTAGAGTTCGGCAGTAAATTACTTGGGGGATAGGGTATACTGTACGCTTTGAATGTCGAAGGATGTCGGTAAGTCGATATGTCGTGTCGAATCGTCGATATAATAAAAAAATCGTTGATATAAGTGGAGAAATCGCCGATATATGTGAAAAATCGCTGATATATTCTGGTAAGTACCGGATGGGGTATGTGGAAAAGAAGTTGCCGTGAAGGTAACTTCTTTTTATTGTGGTGACGGAGTGTGCAAACCAACATAAAAAAGCTGGAAGAATATCTTCCAGCTTACGAGTTACTTTCAATTTGGCGACCGTTTTCTTCTTCATTGTCTTGTAGTAGGTTGAATACGTCTGCTAGGCAGAATGCAATGAACCAAGTCCATAGACCGTGGAAGAAAGCTGAGCTTAATTGAAGTGGTAATGTATAGTTAGTCATTGAGTAGGAAATACATCCGCCAACGATTCCGATCATTGTTAATAACATTGTTTTTTGCGCATTTTCTTCTGGGTTGAAGAGGAAGAAAATGTATCCGCCTAAAATCGAAGCGCTTACAAGTGTTTCGATTCCATTAAAAATGATATTCTCTCCAAGCTGAGTGTTTGTCCAGAAGCAGATTGTTCCGCCGATAATAGCAAACAGGACAGCTATTGTATATCTGATATATTGATTCATATGTTCATCTCCTTATGTAATAAGATGATTTGGAAGTCAAAAAGGTAGGTATAGTATATTGAAGTGAATTTTAGTTGTACGTATCTTTTTTTATAAAAAGATCATGGAAGAATAACTAAGATGATCGGTTTTTTAAACCGTTACGTGTATGGTGTTTGAAATATACCCGACTGCTCGTTTCTTTTTGCTTGTAAAATAAGAGAAACTTCCAAGTCTATATACTCTTTTTTTGTGAGTCTGCTTTCATTATAACACATTTAGGCCCACAATAATAGAATTATCTGATTTTGTAATAAGTGTAAAAAATAAAAAGCGCAAGGAAATACCGTCAACGGTGCAGTTTAGTGGGGGAAGGATTTTAATTTATTATGATGAAATATGTAATCAAGGTGAGATCTAGGAAAGAGGCTTAAATATTATAAAAATGTTTTGTAACATGAATGTAAGGGGGGAGAGCTAACTTGGAGATCATAACAGAAAGATTAATAATTAGACCTTTTAAGAGTACTGATTTACAGGATGTATTTGCTATCTATAATAATGATGATACATGTAAGTTCCTATTACATAATAAGTGGACTCATGAAGATATGCAGGAGAGATTTAATAAGAAGCTAGCAAACAATGTACTTACTAAAGATTCAATATTAAGTTTGGCAGTTATATACAAGACTAAAGTAGTTGGTGATTTATCCGTATGGTACACAAATATGAAAGATACTGTTGAGATTGGTTATAGTTTTTCAAATGAAGTAGCTGGGAGAGGTTTGGCAACAGAAGCAGTAAGTAGTTTGGTATTTAAATTATTTAATGAATGTAATGTACATCGTATACAAGCTAATCTTGATGCACGTAATACAGCTTCAAAAAAATTGTGTGAACGCATAGGCATGAGAAAGGAAGCCCATTTCATACAAGATTTTTGGAATAAAAATGAATGGACAGATAGTTTTGTATATGGAATGCTATCCTCCGATTTGTAGTAATAAACTTCGTGATTTTATTATGCTAAAGGGTGCGTTAGTTGAATAACAAAGGGCATAACATATTATATGTTATGCCCTTTAATGTATTAATCTTTTTATATGCGTTTGAAACGGCCGACAATTTCAACTGTTTCAGTAATGTTCATGAATGCTTTGTTATCCACTTGACGGATAATACGTTTCATTTCGCCTAACTCATAGCGAGTCACGACAGTGTAAATCATTTTTTTCTTATGGTTTGTATAGCCGCCGACAGCATCTACCATTGTCACTCCGCGTATGCCGTGATGTAATAGTGCGCTTTTTATTTCCTCGCCTTTTTCTGTAACTGTCATTATCGTTAATTTAATATGTTTCGTATGCACGGCATCAATTACTTTACTGACTACAAACCGGCTAATTAACGTATAAAGTGTAATATCCCATCCGAAAATAAATCCTGCTGCAACAAGTAAGATTAAGTTGAATCCAAAGATGATTGCTCCAATCGAAATATCTCGATGTTTTGCTACAATCAATCCAACGACATCAAAACCACCTGTTGAAGAAGCAAATCGGAATATGATTCCGGAAGCTGCTCCGCAGATTACACCGCCGAATACAGAAGATAGTAAAATATCGTCTGAAACTTGGTGTACAGGGATAATGTTCATCGCTAACGATGATACAGCTACAAAGTACGCTGTTAAAAAGGTTGTCTTCTTGCCTAAGTAAAAGTGACTTAAAATAAGAAGAGGAATGTTTAGTAAAAAGATAAGTGCACCGATATTGTAGTGCATTAAATAACCGATAATCATCCCTACACCAGCGAATCCACCGCTAATCATGTTATGCGGGATAAAGAACATATTCATAGAAATTGCATACAAAATAGAAGCTACGAAAATAACAACCAACTGTATGATAAATTCTAAGTGAAATGTTTTAGCTGCTGGGAAGGATAAAAAGGCGGTGTCGGGAACGTAATCGGCGTCTCCTAGTTGACCCATAGTATGTTTCATCTCCATATTCATTTTTGATTACAAGAAGAGAATAAAGGTTTTTTCAAAAACTGGCAATAGTTTTATTATAATGCAAAAATTTTATAAATTTCTAATAAATCAAGCCTATTCATTGATGTGTGTGAATATACTAAAGAAAGCGAATACAACGTTTCTTAATTATTATTTTCTTGAGAAAATATGCAAAATACTTTTTTTGACGATAAAAGGAAATAGAGAATATTTGCCCAATGTGCTAAAATGACCTTATTAAGGATGTGAAGCGATGGAATTTTTATTGCAGGATGCAATTCTATATATATCGTTTGTAACGACAGCGCTTTGTTTATTAGAAGTTTTCTTCCTTGCTAATGTTTCTCGCTTTGTGCGTCAGCAAGCATCAAGCGGTAGACAAAGAGCTTTTGCGTTAGCTGATACATGTGAAGATAGTGCGGGGAATGTACCGCTATTTTCAATTTTTTATAAGTATGGAATGATTCGTTCTGTACGCAGACAAGAATCAAGTGAAGAGAATGACGAGGTCGGTCCGTATACACCAATGTTTCGCTAAATAATTACGAAACATTGGAGGAATGAACATGTTAAAATCATACCGAGCTGCGCTCATTAGTTTATCAGTATTACTTGTTTTTGTTTTATCTGGCTGCAGTAATGCAGGCACAATCGATTCACATAGTACGGGAATTTGGAACCATTATTTCGTATATCCAATCTCGTATATGATTCAATTTGTTGCTCATCATATACCGGGAGCTAGCTTCGGGATTGCTATCATTATTATGACGCTCGTTATTCGTTCAGCTATGATTCCATTAGCTATTTCGCAATATCGTAGCCAAGCAAAAATGAAAAAAATGCAACCTGAATTGCAGAAGCTAAAGAAAAAATACGGTGATGTAAGTAAAGATCTTGAAAAACAAAAGCAGTATCAAAAAGAAATGTCAGAACTAATGAAATCAGGCGGTTGGAATCCACTTGCTGGTTGCTGGCCAATTTTTATACAAATGCCGATTTTTTCTGCTTTGTATTATGCGATTAGCCGAACAGAAGAGATTCGCACATCTTCATTTTTATGGGTGAACTTAGGACATGCAGATCCTTATCATATATTACCGATTATCGCAGCGTTAACGACATTTATTCAGATGAAAGTTTTCCAATCTAACGTTACACCTGGAGAACAAGTACAGATGATGAAGGTGCAGCAAATTATGATGCCGGCAATGATTCTATTTATGGGATTTGCGGCGCCGTCAGGACTTGTGTTGTACTGGATAACAGGTAACTTATTTACAATGACACAAACAATTGTATTAAGAAGAATAATGGAACGTGAAGAATTACAATTACAAAAAGCATAGAGAAACACCGCTCATCAAGAGCGGTGTTTTTTTGTTAAGTCGTTAAGGAAATGTTAAGAAACCGACTTTACTATAGGCATTGTATACGAAAGTGTACACGCTTTAGACATATGAAGGAGGAAATTTCCTATGAAGAAGAAAACAGTTGGGTATTTAGCAATTGCAGGTGCTTTATCATTCGGAATCATTGGAGGAGCCGGCATACCAGCATTTGCGGCAACGAATACTCCAGCAGCTGAGCAATCTACAAAAACGGCGAAAAAAGATTTAGATGACGCTACAAAACAAAAAGTAAAAACGATTATGGACGATACAAAGAAACAGTTAGAGGAACTAGGTGTAAAACTTCCAGAGAAAGAAAAACGTAAAGACATGTTTGCTAACTTAGATGAAGCAACAAAAGAAAAAGCGAAATCGATTTTAGAGCAAGAGAAATCCGGAAAATTAACACGTGAACAAGCGCAAGAGGAATTAACGAAGTTAGGCGTGAAAATGCCAGAGAAGGGTAAGCATGGGGATATGTTTGCTAACTTAGATGAAGCAACAAAAGAAAAAGCAAAATCAATTTTAGAGCAAGAGAAATCTGGGAAATTAACACGTGACCAAGCAAAAGAAGAGTTAACAAAACTAGGCGTGAAGTTCCCGGAAAAGGGTAAGCATGGAGATATGCTTGCTAATTTAGACGAAGCAACAAAAGAAAAAGCAAAATCAATTTTAGAGCAAGAGAAATCTGGAAAATTAACACGTGAACAAGCGCAAGAGGAATTAACAAAGTTAGGCGTGAAAATGCCAGAGAAGGGTAAGCATAAAGACATACTTGCTAACTTAGATGAAGCAACGAAGGAAAAAGTAAAGTCTATTTTTGAACAAGAAAAGTCCGGAAAATTAACACATGAGCAAGCTAAAGAAGAATTAACAAAACTAGGTGTGAAACTTCCAGAGAAAGAGAAACATGAAGACATCTTTGCGGGATTAGATGAGGCAACAAAAACAAAAGCAAAATCGATTTTAGACAATGAAAAGAAACAATTAGAGGCGTTGAATGTGGATCTTCCACATCACAAATTTTTTATGAAAAAAGATGAGAAATAATTGAGTGAAGTCGTACCTTTCGTGTGGGCAACCGAAAGGTACGTGAGAGGACCGATTTCTGCTTACAGAAATCGGTCCCTTTTAATGATTTAATAAATTTTTTTTCATTGTTAGTATGTATCCAAAGACGCAGTAGAAGATTGCAAAACCGATAAATACTTCTGTATATTGGTATGTACCTAATACGTAGAAGGAAGCAGCTGGTATAATAGCTACGGCTAAAATGCTATAACCAGGATACTTGTGCCTGTACATGATAGCGAATAGAGCCGAAAGAAATGTAGCGATAATACAAAAAACAGCAATCATTATTCTTGCACCTCCTATATGGAGTATACCATTTTTAGGGAATTAGAGAAGTGTCGTAACTTCTGTTATAATATAAGAAGAGAAATATTTCGTATGTTATATAAAAAAATATATTGATTTTTTCTAACAATTCAATATAATGAACAATAACTACAAAATTCGACATCAAGAAGTGATGATGAGGACACGATCGATTTTTTACGATTCTCAGAGAGGGAAGCCTTTGGCTGTGAGCTTCCTAATACGAAAAAATGGATTACCACCTCTGAACTGCAGCAGTGAACGGATACCTAGTAATTGCTTGCCGGCAAAAACCGTTATTTAGACTTGAGAAATTGGTGAAGTGTGTCACTTTGCTAATTGAAACAAGGGTGGAACCACGAATACAACACTCGTCCCTTTTTTAGGGAGGAGTGTTTTTTTATTTCATTTTTGCATCACACTAGGATTGGAAGGAGGATACGCAGCATGCATCATGATGAGAAGAACAAAATTGGTTTAACAGTAGCACTTTCTATTGTGGTAGGAACGATTATTGGATCTGGTGTGTTTATGAAACCAGGGAGCGTATTAGATTACTCGGGGAGTTCTAATATGGCCATTCTTGCTTGGGTAATTGGTGGTCTGTTGACGCTAGCAAGTGGTTTAACAGTAGCTGAAATTGGAGCGCAAATCCCGAAAAATGGTGGGTTGTATACGTATTTAGAGGAGATTTACGGAAGTTTTTGGGGATATTTATCAGGCTGGATGCAAACGATTGTTTATGGGCCAGCTATTATTGGAACATTAGGATTGTACTTTAGTTCTTTAATGATTAATTTTTTCTATTTAGATAAAGTATGGAATTTACCAATTGCAATTGGAACAGTTGTGTTCCTTGGCGTTGTAAATAGTATGGGAACAAAATATGGAGGTATCGTCCAAACGGTTACGACAATTGGGAAGATGATTCCGATCGTTTTAATTGTTGTGTTAGGTTTTTGGAAAGGAAATAGCGATATCTTTAACGTAGTTGTGCCGATATCGGAAAATCAAAGTATTGGTATGGCGATTTTAGCAACGTTATTTGCTTATGATGGCTGGATTCTACTTGCTTCGATTGGCGGAGAAATGAAGAATCCAACAAAGTTATTACCGAAAGCGATGACAGTTGGGATTTTAATTGTAACGGCTGCTTACGTACTAATTAACTTGGCATTATTAAATGTATTACCAGCAACGAAAATTGTAGATCTTGGAGAAAATGCAACAGCGACAGCTGCGGGCATGCTACTTGGAGAATATGGCGGGAAAATTATTAGTATCGGTATTATCATTTCTATTTTTGGTTGTTTAAATGGAAAAATTTTAACGTTCCCACGTATCCCGATGTCGATGGCAGAACGTGGACAACTTCCATTTGCTAAGTTTATTGCAAAGGAAAGCCCAAGATTTAAAACACCAGCAAATGCGATTACTGTTGAAATCATTTTAGGAATTATTTTAATGATTATTAGTGATCCGAATAAGCTATCTGAGATTTCCGTATTCATTATTTATATTTTCTACGTAATGACGTTTATTGGTGTCTTCATTTTAAGAAAGCGTAATAAGAATAAAGAGCGTGCATATAGTGTACCTTTATTCCCAATCGTACCAATCGTCGCGATTTTAGGTTCGTTCTTTGTAATCGGAAGTGCAATTATTAATGATCCGGTAAGTTGTTTCTTATCAATTGGAATTGTCTTTACTGGACTACCGGTGTATTGGTATTTAAATAAGAAGAATAAAACTAGTGTTTAATAATTAGAAGGCAGGCGTATCATACGCCTGTTTTTTATTGTAAAAAAATTGTACTTGTGTTCAATTTCTATTTTGGTTACTATAGTCGTAGTAACCAAAATAGAAAGCGTGGGGAAAGACTTGAATTTTCGTGTGTATATTTTAGCTATCGCGGCTTTCGTAGTCGGAACGGTTGAGCTAATTATAGGAGGAACGCTCGATTTAGTTGCCAATGATTTAGGAGTATCTATTAGTGCAGCTGGTCAGCTTATAACAATATTTTCAGTAGTATTTGCTTTATCAGGTCCAGTTTTATTAGCGGTAACTGGAAAGTTTGAAAGAAAAAGATTATACATTGGGGCATTATCAATTTTCTTAATCGGAAATATTATTTCGGCATTTAGTTTGAATTACGGGATGTTAATGTTCTCGAGGGTTGTTTGTGCGGCGAGTGGTTCATTAATTATTGCGTTATCTGTAACACTTGCTTCTAGCGTTGTAGAACCGCATTTTCGTGCGCGTGCAATCGGAATCATTTTCATGGGGATTAGTGGATCGCTTGTACTTGGAGTACCACTTGGTCTTGTACTAGGAAATGCATACGGATGGCGTGCACCATTTGTCTTAATTTCGGTATTAACAGTTATAGCAATCGCTTGTATTTCATTATTCTTAACGAAAGTACCACCGACATCGGTATTATCAATAAGAGAGCAAATTGCTACGTTAAAAGATAAGAAAATCGTAAGTGCACAGTTAACATCATTTTTATTTTTAACAGGTCATTTAACACTATATGCATATTTAACACCTTTCTTAAAAGATGTGATGCATGTGGAAGCGAATTGGATTAGTGTATTTTACTTCATTTTCGGAATCGCAGCGGTACTTGGAGGCGGCCTTGGGGGCTTGCTTGCTGATAAATGGGGATCGAAGAAAAGTATTATCTCCATTATTATCGTATTTGCGTGTGCAATCTTCATATTGCCGATGATGACATTCTCATTCCCACTGTTCATTATTATGATGGGGATTTGGAGTATGCTGAGCTGGGCTATTTCGCCAGCACAACAAAATTATTTAATTGAAATTGCACCAGAATCGGCTGGCATTCAGCAAAGTTTAAATAACTCTGCGCTTCACTTAGGAATTGCACTTGGTTCAACAGTAGGCGGAGTTGTTATTGAAAAATCATCTGTTATATATAATGCTTGGGTAGGCGGCGGCTTTATTATATTAGCGCTGCTTTGTGCAATCTTCTCAATTACGAGAGGACGTTCTACTCAGTTTGCAAAAGAAGAATCTATCGTTTGATAGGTTCTTTTTTTATTTGTAAAAAATTGCAGGTTTTAGTAGGTGTATGGAGAACGTTGTATATAGCGAGGTGATGTATATGTATACGAATTTTTCGATTTTTGGCTTACTAATTTCAATGCTTCCGTTGTTCCTTATTATTCTTGCACTTAGATGGGTACGTTTCATCTATCAAAATTCAGAGAAACAAGTGGAGCAAAATGAGAAAATTATTGAGCTGTTGACAGAGATAAAAGAAAAAGATAAATAACATGTATTCGTTTGAAATTTGTTTCTGGTAAGTAAAAAAGGCACTTATAAAGTGCCTTTTTATTATTTTTAAAAATTTTAAATATGTAACATTCATTTGTCAATAGCAGCATGAGAACAAACAATTGTAATGTTGCTTATTGCTTTGAAACTTTCTCAACAATTCGACAAGATAATACAAAAAAACCACCTATTCTCTTTTTTTCACTATAAGTACAATGAAACAGTAAGATTGCTTCATGTAGAAATTTATATATGGTGGTGGGGAGAATGAAACGAAAGATGGTAGGGAAATGGTTTAGTTTTTTAAGTGCTCTTATTATTTTATTAGGAATTGCAATGCCGCAAGTAAAGGCAGAAGTAATGAACAGAGAAACATATAAAATGGATTGGAGTTATAGTAATTCGAAACATCGTGAAATAAAAACAGAAATAATTAAAACGGCTTCGGGTAGTATTGCGTATTGTTTAACGCCTGATTTGCGTTCTCCAAATGGAGATGATTTGCCTGAAATGGGGAAAACATCTGATGACGTATATCGTGTTTTATTAAATGGATATCCTCAAAAAAGCCCATCTGAATTAGGGGTAGCGACAGTAGAAGAAGCGCATTATGCTACACAATTAGCGGTATGGATTGCAGCAAATGAATTAACAGTAGAAGATTTAGTTGCAAAAAATGAACGAGTACATAATCTTATGAAGCGTTTAGTAGAGGCTTCAAAAAAAGAAACTGGATCACAAGATTTATTTTTTAAAGTTAATCCTGTAGATCCACAAACTGCTACACAAAAAGGTGATTATTTAGAAACAGGATTTTATGCAGTGCAAACAAATGCGGTTTCTGGCTCTTATACAATTCTTCCTGAAAACGCTCCTAAAGGGGTTCGAATTGTAAATGAAAATGGAGAAGAGAAAAGTACATTATCAATTAATGGAAAATTCAAGATTTTAATCCCGAAAGATACGAGTAGTGGTAATTTTAAAATGAAAGTGAAGTCTACTTTAACAAATTTACAAGCAATAGCTTTTAAAGGCTCGGAAAAAGTTCAAAATACAACAGTATTGTTACAAAGAAATAGTGAGAAAATCAGTACAGATTTAGTTGTAAATTGGGAATCAGTAGGCTCTTTAAAGATTATGAAATTAGGAGAAAAAAAGGAATTATTAAAAGGGGCTGTGTTTGAAGTTTCTAATGAAAACTTTAAACAAAATGTTACTACTAATGATAAAGGGATTGCGGAGCTAGGGAATCTTTCAATCGGTATATATAGCGTCAAAGAAATTCAAGCGCCAGCTGGATATGTGGTAGACGGAAGTGTTAAAAAAATTGAAGTGAAAACTGGTGAAACTGCTCTATTAGAGTGGAAAAATGAAAATATAAAAGGTGAATTAGAAATAACGAAAGTAGATATAGCGGATGGAAATACGAAACTGCCAAATGCAGAGTTTACAATCTACAACGAACAAGGGAAAGAAGTAGTAAAAGGGAAAACGGATGAAAAAGGTGTAGCGAAATTTAAACTACCATACGGAAAGTACACGTATAAAGAAACAATAGCACCGAATGGCTATGTAATAAATGAAGAGACATTTGCATTTGAAATAAAAGAGAATGGAGAAATTATTAAGCATATCGTTCAAGATAAGAAGGTAGAAGGTGAGTTAGAAATAACGAAAGTAGATGTAGCGGATGGGAATGTGAAACTGCCGAACGCAGAATTTACAATCTACAACGAACAAGGGAAAGAAGTAGTAAAAGGGAAAACAGATGAAAAAGGTGTAGCGAAATTTAAACTACCATACGGAAAGTACACGTATAAAGAAACAATAGCGCCGAATGGCTATGTAATAAATGAAGAGACGTTCTCATTTGAAATAAAAGAGAATGGAGAAATTATTAAACATATCGTTCAAGATAAGAAGGTAGAAGGTGAGTTAGAAATAACGAAAGTAGATATAGCGGATGGGAATACGAAACTGCCAAATGCAGAATTTACTATCTACAACGAACAAGGAAAAGAAGTAGTAAAAGGAAAAACAAATGAGCAAGGTATAGCGAAATTCAAATTACCATACGGAAAGTACACGTATAAAGAAACAATAGCACCAAATGGATATGTAATAAATGAAGAGACATTTGCATTTGAAATAAAAGAGGATGGAGAAATTATTAAACATATTGTGAAAAATAAGAAAGAAGAAAAGGCATCGCTTCCTTCTAAGCCAAATAAGCCAACACCGAATGGAGAAGTGAAACCTTCCACTGATGTGAAGCCAATGCCACAACCTAATACTCATAATGAAGTGCGTTTACCAGCTACTGGCGGTGTCGGCAATGAATTTACCGCTTTATTCGTTTTAGGAATTGGTTTTATTATTGCGGGTGCTTATGTGTTAAGGATGAAAAATAGAAAAGAAATGTAGAAAAAAACGCCTTGTAATAGAGGCGTTTTTTTAGTATCTCAATTTCCTCAACAAACTCTTAATTTCTTCATCTTGCATAAAGAGATCATGGTGTTTCTGGGTAATCTTTGCAAGTGCAACGTCGTGATAGAAAAATTCTATGAAGAACTTCACGAAAGGTTGTGACATTGTTTTCATTGCTTGCCATGATTGTTGCTCTACACCAGCAAATAAAATTTCGCGGTCGTCAACGACGAGTAGTAAATAGCGCTCTAATGCGTTAGGTTCTTCAGCTGGAATTAGAAAATGCATGTTTTCTAAATTGGTTTCTACTTTTCCAACTATAAGAGACTCGATGTGGACGCCTTGTTTTGCTTTTTCTTCTAGTATAGGAAGGTATTCAGAAAGAGTATCATTCCAAGCTGAAATAAGAATGGATTTTTTTGCACCTTCGATGAGTTCTTTACTTTGAACTCGAATAGAAGATTGCATTTTTAAGCTCCACACACGATCATCTGTAAATGATTTTTTGGATATATTCGTTTCCAAGTCTTTAATATTTGATTGAAATTCAGTCGTTAATTTTTCAATTGCTAGCTTGAGTGGTAATGCTGTATATAACTTTTTCTTTTCTGAAACAGAATCCATTACCATCCCTTTATCGATCAGGCGTGCTAGCACTTCGTATATTTTTGCTTTTGGAACACCAGAGTGCTTCACAATCGTTGTAGCATCTAGTGGTTCGTTACTTGATACGACAACTTCATAAGCTTGGCTTTCATATTGTGAGAAACCGAATTTTTGTAACATAGTTCCCTCCGAACAAATGAGATTATATAGCTTAAGGATAATGAACTATTTGTTTTTGCACAAGTGGTAGTAGGTTTTCTACTTAAATTGAGATGAGAATTAATTTCAATTTTTTAATTTTATCCATTATACTTAATATAGTGATTAATATGATTACAATACAACGAGAAGGGTAACTAACTGTTACGATTTATTTAACCAATTATAATGAAAGTTAATTAAATATATCAGTAAGCCCTGCTAGTCAAGTGATTGGCTAGTAGTGAGGGTTAACTGCGGGCAATCCCTAAAGCTGATTGAACTACAACGTGGCTAGAAATGGCGAGCGTGAATGTCGCGAAAGCAGAAAAAATCAATCAGATCGTGCAAGGTTAAATCCTAAACACTAGAACAATGGGTCTTCCGCCTCGAATCATCTAAGTCAAAATGGATAAGATGAACGTTCAACGACTATCTCGTATAACTGACGAGAGTACATCACAAGCCTATGGTGGTGGAAAAATCCTCTATCTCTAAGGAGATAAACATATAGTCTGCGCTCATGTGAAAACAGGAGAAGTTCATAAGAGAACTGGCTAAGGAATTGCGCCCCTAGTTGAACAAGATACATTTAATTAAATCTATCAAACTTCATTGAAAATATCGAACGTACGTGCTATGTTGGATTCAATGAGGTGAGAATAATAATGAAATTTTCACGAGTTAGTCAAGTATCAGAATTAACAGGTTTGCACCCGAGTAGTCTAAGGAGAATGCTGGTGGAACACGCTACGATTCAGAAGAACAAATCTTTCATTAAAAGAGTTACATTCTG
>NZ_MACF01000132.1 GCF_001884045.1 Bacillus mobilis
AATTAATATTAATTCGTGATGTATTTTTAATATCAATGTTTTATTTCATTATGTTTTGTTATTAATTTTATTATACATCTTTTATTTTTAAAGTCAATGGTAATTAATATAAATTTTTATAGATAATTATTTTCGATTTTCGTAAATTCGGTTGACGTTAACGAATTGAAATTTATTAAAAACAGCTATAAATCAACGATTTATCGCTATTTTTGACTTTCGATTTTCGTATCAATTACCGAAAACAAACCTCATTTTCATCTCAAAAATATTTGATATAAAATTTAATATTGTTTTTATTGACGTTAATTTTGTTTCATATCAATTTTGTTTCATATTAAAAAATATATCTTTTTATTCTCAAAAAAGTTTTATATTTTTATATTATTTTAAAATATTTATTGATATTAATTTTATTAAAAAATAATCAATTTTAACACAAAAATAAATTGTCATAAAATAATTATATTAACAAACTATTTTAATATAAAATATATTTGTTATCAATATTATTTTACAACAATTTTATTTAATGTTGATTTTGATTGATATTAAATTATTTTGACTTTGTTAACGGTTATTTCACAAAAAATTGATGAAAAAAGAGCATTTTTTTTTTGAAAATCGAAAAAATGCCGTCAAATCAACGAAAATTACAACTCTGACGTATCTTCTTAGTTCATCTACCCATTTGACGAGGATTGGCGGAGACATGGCGAGACGTGGCGAAGATATTCACTTTGCTTTTGTATCTTTTTAGCGCATCGTTTCGAGGTTTGGCGATACCCTCACGACCGCGCAAGGAACTGGCAATGCCTGCACAGGCTAACACGGAGATTCTCGTTATAAAGGCGGTAAAGCATGCCTTGACAACGAGCCTCCACTCCGTGTTTCTTAGCCAGTGCGCCAGTACCAAGAGCGCTCAGTGTCTCGTCTTCCCGAATTTGCGCCAATACTCATCAATAATCAGCATAATACCTTATCACGTCCAAACGATAATGTCCCAGGTCTAAGCTAACTAGAAATTGACACATCTCTTTATGAGTAAGCTTGCGTTCTTTGTTCTCCGAACCTTCGGTTATTTTTTTACGAATCGTTTCAAGCACTTTATCATATTTATTTTTGGTCTTTTTATCTTGGCAACGTTTTGCCATTTCCTTTTTTAATTGAGTCTTACTATAGCTTTTGTATTTATCCATTTGCGCTTGTGCGTAGGCTTTTCGACCGCTATGTGTTGTGTATTTTTTTCCGTTACGATCCACGCCAGCTTTTTCTGCTGCACCTCGTATTTCTTGTTTTACACGCTTTCCAAATTCAGAGTTTGTTAATTGATTTCCGTCTTTCTTTCTAGCAATGATTACTTGACTGTTAGCATTTTTCCCCTTGCATAAGTCTTTCAATTTATCTAGTAACTCTTTATTTTCGATTTTAACGGTTCTCTCGTGCCCGCCCTTGCCTTTTATATAGACAGTTCCATTAGCAAGGTCTATATCTTTTACTTTTAGTTTTACGGCTTCGTGAACACGCATTCCGCAATATCGCTGTAATTCGTGTACGGTTTTGATTTCTTGCTTCAAATGTCTATTTGTATTTGATTTATCTGCTTCTTTTTGCACTTTTTCATAGTCATTGTGATTTGCCTTCAGCGAGGTTGAATCGCCCGCTTTTCGGAAAATCCCACGCTCTGTAAGTGTTCCGAGCATTTTATTTTTATCAGCGACCTTGCATTGATGCTTGAACACGCCCGTTTTATGACTTGCTTCCCTAAATGAATGTAACGCATGCGCCAGTTGGCGCATGGAGAAGGCGGAGCCATTTCCTTTTTCATAAGCTTGAATTTTTGTTTCGAGATATTCCATTGCGTGACGTGGTTTCGCTCGGTCTACGCTAATTCCATGCGTTTTCTCGAGCCAATTGTTATATGATTTCACGATTCCACAATATGTGTTTATTGTTCTATCGCTCAATTGCTTTTTGTTTTTGTTCTTATCATCAAAAGTTAATTTGTCTGTTTTAACTTTTCCATAGACTTGGTCTATTTTCATTCCAATATGTTGCGTAATTTTGCTCATTTCGTCACCCCCTAAACCCAAACCCAAGAGCAAAGATCCAACCCCACGAACCTTACAGTATCAAGGCACGAGAAAAAGGAGGTCTCATTTGGGTGGGTTCGATCCATTTTTTTAAAAAGCAAAAAAAATAGAGCGAACCACCCAAATCAAAGAGCATACAAAGCAATCGCGGATTCTCCCTTCGGGCGAATTATGCTCACACAAACCAAAATCAAAATCAAAAGACCAAGAGCAAAAGACAAAGGTCAAAAGATTAAAAGATAAAGGCTCATGATAGCTACGCCATCTTGTTGCGATTGGCGTCTATAAATAGACTCCAAGGTTCTCTCCTATACGTATTGCACCAATCACGTATAGTCAAACGAGTGGTCTTGCGGTCTGGAGGTTTTGAGTAACCCAGCGTTACTGTTCTTTGCGATTTGTTTTGTAGCCAAAAACCTTTTTATTTCAGTAAATCTATTTAGTTGTGAATCTCTTTTCCATCGTATTTTCGATTATCATCTCCTTAAATTTTTATTTTTTATAATATTTTTTTCCATTCTTGCAAGCAAGAATTCTATTTTCTTTTAAAGCTATTTATAAAACTACTTGGGAAAGCTTCATTTTCGCTCCTTCTTAGATTATTTTTTCCCACATCTTAAAAATTTTTTGCTTTGCTATTGTAATGATCCCCTTTCATTTTTATGACGTGAATTTTTTATTTTTGTAAAACACACGATTACTTGAATCACGTCCCAAGATTCATGAGTAAAATTTCGTATTTCATATTTAATTGACCACACGTGTTCAATCAAATAAGTAAATGGTTTTAAAATTACTATGAATATATACAAATTTTACCATAAATCAACTGATTTTGATGAAAAAAACCTTATTTTTCATGCTTTTGAAAAGGTCTTGCGACCTTAATTCTTTTATGTTTTTTCCTAAGCAAAAAAGTGTTTTTGGTTTTTATGATTCTGAACGTAAAAAATCCGTAATTCTTAAAATCAAGAACCACGAATTTTGAAACCGTATCAAATTTAATACGGTTCAAAAACTATGAAAAAGCCTGTTATATCAATCTATTTTGCGGTTATCAAAATTGGTAACTACGAATTTATGGTTTTACCTTGCTTTTTGGGTTGAGGCTGGCGCGTAGTGTGGTGATAAGACACCACGAACTTTTCTTTTCAAACAAAAATATTGATAGAACACAAATGTACGCTCGGCGTTAAGGTGCTTACAATGGATTTGGCAACCGATAAGCCGAAAAGCTCGCTTTTTGGTTTATCGGCTTGGCACAAGCCATGTAAAGCACCGGATTTTTTTAGTCAAGACTTTAAAGGTGGAGATTTTCTTGCACGTTTTATGCAAGAAAATACTACCTGTGTCTTGAGTGAAAAAATAGCCCTTTATAATAGTGATATAAGGAAGAATACCTAAAAAAGTGGTATAAAGTCAGTCATACCAAGGGTTGAAGGCACTTTTTGAGGTGTAAGGAAATCCTTACACTTTTTATTTTTTTTGTAAGGAAATCCTTACACCTAAATTTTTCCAAATGACTAAAAAACGACCCAAAAAGAACTAATAAAAATACATAAAAATGAATTAATATACAATTTGATGTATTAAAAAAATGCTACTGAAAAGTAGCATTTAAACAAAGAATCTAACAGGTAATTCAACTTTTTTACCGTTTTTGTCTTTCAAATTCTTTAAAGAATATCTGAAAAGATGTTGAGTCATTCTATCAATCTTTCCTCGTGGCGCACACAAAATAATATGAGGATTCACAACCCAAGTTCTAGGAGTAACAGTTCTTCCATTTTCAGCTACTAACCCAGCCCCTTCGGGATTTAATAAAATCTCTTTTGCTCGTAAAGAATTCATGATTTCAGATGTTTGAGCCCTTGATTTACCAATCATTTTTGCAATGTCCGTAATCGTTGCCGCTTTTGGTAAAACTTCAACACCTAATTCTTCTTGTTCTTTTTTCTTTTGCTTTTTGGTTTTGTTTTTATCTTCTTTGCAAATAATTACATTACTTCCGAACTCAAGAAAATTTTGAACACGAAACAAAAACGATTCTTCAGCTTGTGTTAAATAATCAATCTTTACAAGAAGTTGTAAATTCTTCGTAATCATTTGTTGGAACGGCTCCTTTTTGAGTGGATCACTGGATTTTGCAATGTAATGTTCTTCGCCTGTTAATTCATTAATCATTTCTAAAAGTGAAGCCTTAATTTCATTGATTTCACTTTCACTTTGATTCGCAAAATCTCTTGATTTTGCTTTACGTTCCACTTCATCAAGCTTTGCTTTTAAATCTAAAACAGCCATGTTTCTTGCTCCTCTCCTAAATGCGACAAGCCAAAAATAGGAGATTTCACCACGTTTTTATTTATCCTTAAGAGCTTAATTGCCCTTGCTTTTTCTCTATAAAGTTATTAAAATTAAAGTAGAAAATCATCGTTTTTGTTGGTGAATTGAATCACCTGTTGTGGTGAAAAATCACCTAGTCGAGTGTTGACGCACTCGACTTTTTTTATGCTTGTCTACTTAATTCTAGCTCAAAAACTCAAATTTTGTAAGATGCTTTACTTTTCGTCAGCATCTTTTTTTACGTTCGTTTCAGTTTTCTTTACTCTAGTTGTTTTTGCTGCTTTTAATTTTTCGTTTTCTTCTTTTACAATCTCTAATTCTTTTTCTAGCTTTTTAAGGTCATTCTCCGTTGCTACACAACGTTTTTTCCAGTCTTCCTTAGTCATACTTTCCCATTCGATAAAACGGTTGATTTCGTCCGTATGAATGCGGAATCCGATTCTTTTTGCTGGGTTTGGATCAATTACTTTTAATTCATCTGAAGCGATAAATCGACGCACTTTCGCACTATTCCACTTGCTATCAAGCGCTTTTTCAAGAATTTTTGCTGTTTCTTCAACCGTTTTTAGCATTTCTTCGTTTTTTAATTCTTCTTCACGTTGTTTTTCTTGCTCTAACACTGTTTTTGCAACGATTTCTTCAAGTTTTTTGCCTTTGATTCCTTGTTCTTCTAAAACTTTTTTAATGATTTCGATTTCCATAAAATTTATTCCCCTTTCGTATATCCAACTGTTTTTATAATTAATATTAATTCGTGATGTATTTTTAATATCAATGTTTTATTTCATTATGTTTTGTTATTAATTT
>NZ_MACF01000133.1 GCF_001884045.1 Bacillus mobilis
ACTGTAGATACAAACAAAGTCGGCGAACAAAAAGTGAAAGTAAAAGTAACAGATAAAGATGCGGATACAAGCGAGAAAGAAATTACAGTAAATATCATCGATGTGAAAGACAACATTGAAGTAAATAAAGAAGATATCGTCGATGGTAAAGTAAAAGAAGATAAGATTGATAAAACAAAAATCATCGAAGGCCTTAAAGAAGAAGATAA
>NZ_MACF01000134.1 GCF_001884045.1 Bacillus mobilis
TTTGCTGATACATTACCTGCGGTGCCAGTCGGTCCGGTGCTCCCAGTCGGTCCGGTGCTCCCAGAAGGTCCAGTACTGCCAGTAGATCCGGTGTTCCCGGCAGGTCCAGTGTTCCCGGTAGACCCAGTGCTACCAGTAGGCCCACTTTCTACTAATACGATATAATCTGGAGATATATTCGGAAACCCTTGAGGTGCATCTTTTTTTACAACATAGCCGCTGCTCGTATAAGTGACAACTTGTCCTGTTTTATAGGTGGGAGCGGCTGCTAGACTAAAGGCGGTAGTACTTTGGAAACCAGCTCCGGTAGGTCCAGCACTCCCAGTAGGTCCGGTAGCTCCCGTAGGTCCAGTAACGCCGGTGCTACCCGTAGGCCCGGTGTTTCCGTTAGAACCACTGTTGCGTCTGCCGTCGCAACTAAAACAATTACGTGGATACATGTACGTTCTCCTTTCTATATTTTGAAAAACTAGTTTTAAAAATAGAACCACTATATGTATATTATGAATTCTATATTTTTGTGTGGTCGATTGTATTGTTTGTCTAGATTTCCAAAATAGGTGGGAGAGTTGAATTGTTTTAGAGTTACCACTTTTTGTGGAACGAAAGTAACATCCACGTCAAAGTTTACTGCAAATAAATCTTAAGATACTTCTTATTTTTTCATAGCAAAATAAGAAGCAGATAGGAAACAAATAAAACCTAGAATCCAGCCAATAGAAGGAGAATAGAGAAGTGTATGTTGTAATACCATGCCGCTAGAAATAAAAAAGCTACCAAGTAGACCTAAGAAGATGGGGTATCGCAGTAATTTGAACATGAGTGATAACCTCCTTTATCACATACATTGTATATTAATCTTAATTTTCTGTATATAATTTTAGAGAAAAATGGTGGTACAATATATGAAGGATATGAGAAGAGAGGATGAAGATTAGCGTATGTACGTTACTGTAACAGAAGCAGCATATAAAAAGATTATGGATACGATTCCAAATGAAGCGAAATATATAAAGTTATTTTACGATAATGAAGGTTGCGGTTGTGTCATGAGCGGAATTATCGATTTAGTAGCTGTAGCAGAAAAAGATGAGCGTGATGTGGATATCGAATCTAGCACAATGAACTTTATCGCAGATCGCACAAAGCTTGTATTTATGGATGATAAGTTAACAGTTGATTGGCATGAAGGTGGAGGAACTTTTCAGTTGAAGAGCCCGAGCCAATTTTATAATCCGAATATGAAGTTACACGTTCGAGTGTAGTAAAGAAAAGGTGGTTCCAAAAAAATTGGACCGCCTTTTTATTATATAAGGTGCTATCAATGCCGTTTCTTGTTGATAAGTCGATATAATTAAAAAATCGCTAATATAATTTCATGTACCAAACAAAGCAAACCTCTTCATACAATACAAAGATTTTTTCACATAATGAAATGTACATGTGATTGAATTTTCTGTATAATTTTATTTGCGGAGGGGATACGCATGAGAAGATGGGGGATTGAGTTTTTAATTTTAACAGTCGTTATTATTTGGGGGATTAATTTTACGATTGCAAAATATGGACTTTTAGAATTTACAGCAATTGAGTTTACTGCACTTCGGATGATATCGGCGGCACCGCTTATGTTACTCCTTACATTTTTTATTGAAAAGTCGGTTTATATGGAGCGAAAGGATATACCTAGGTTAATCATCGTTAGCATTGTAGGTATTATACTGTATCAAACATTATTTATGGAAACTGTCAAATATACATCCGCTACAAATGCCTCTTTACTCATTTCTATTTCACCTATATTTACAACTGTATTTGCGATTTTCTTAAAACAAGAAAAGTTTTCTTCTCGGAAGTTCATCGGATCTATCATTGCCTTTGGCGGTGCAGCGTTAGTTTTAGTAGCAGGACATTCACTTACTAGTTCTTTTTACGGGAATGGGATCGGACTTATTACATCAATATGCTGGGGACTTTATCCTGTTTTAGCAGGTCCATTAATTAAAAAATATTCAGCACTACGTGTTACCGCATGGTCAGCATTAGTTGGCGCGATTCCGCTTTTATTGTTAAGTGGACCACATGTATTTATAATGCCATTTCACATTACACGCGGAATGACACTATTCGCTTTACTATATTCCATTTTCTTTGTAACAGTATTTGGTTTAGTAATGTGGTATGTTGGTATTCAAAAAATTGGCGCGTCACATACGATGGTATATATGTATATAACGCCGCTTGTAGCTGTTTTATTTGCAGCTGTATGGGCAAATGAATATGTATCGTTTCAACAAATAATTGGTGGCATTATTATTTTCTTCGGTCTATGGTTTGTGAAATCGGAGAAAGTAAAAGTTCATGTTGCTGCGGGAGAACCTATATCAAAATAGGAAAACAGATCACCTATGATCTGCTTTCCTATTTTTTTATTTTTGGTAAGAAGACGAGAAATAAGATAGCAGTAATAAGTGGGATTAAGTTTAAAAATGGAATACGGAAGAGTGTGATAAGAATAATACCTGGAAGAAGAACACCGAGGACAGCATAGAAAATACTATGATTTTTCGTGTACCAATACAATGAAAGTCCAATAAGTGCAGGGATAATGAGGTGAATGAGAGCCATTAAAAAATAAATCATTAGACGCCCCCTTTATTTGTGTGCTTATTACATCATATCCGTATGTTCATAGATTGATATCATTTTTTTCATAAATGGACGAAAAATGTTTGGAAAAACGTCACAAATTATGAGAATATGATGTTTGAAATCTTGTATAATATTATTTCCTGAAAACATTAAAAACAACATAAACAAACTGTTTATGTTGTTTTTAATTTGAGTGAAATGAATTTTAAGTAGTATGAACTCGAAAGAACTGAGTTATACAGCTTTTGTTGGATAGATAAAGTGAAACTTTAATCAGTGGGGGATTCGTTCATCCCCCACTGATTATTAGTTGAACCAATCGGGCTTTTACGGGCAGTTGAGCCCCCACTTAACTTCTTTGCTTCCACTGAATTTTGAGGTGAGGGTCGTACTGCCCGTTAATGCGGGGTAAAAATTACTGAAGAGGAGAACAGCATGATTAGTATGTCATTAAGATCGTTTAAAATTCAATCGTATTATTTACTAGGTTTTCTTTTACTAGGCTGGATGTTAACACCGTTTTCAGCACACTTTTTAGGTGCTGGAATTGGACTTATCGTAAGTATGTATTGTGTTTGGCTTTTAGGGAGACGAATTGAGAAGCTTGGAGATAGTATCGTAAAGAAAACGAAAGCACCGACGCTCGGTATGTTTAATCGTTTTGCAGCTGCTATTTTGGGTGCTGTTATTATGTACGAAATTGAGCACCACATGGTTATGTGGGCATTTGCAGTAGGGATTCTGGGTGGCTATTTCTTAATCGTTGTGAATTTAGGCTACTATAGTATGAAAGACGAGGAAGAATTAACGAAGAGATAAAAAGATAAAAAGATAAAAAGATAAAAAGCCTCTTTTAGATGGAAGAGAGAATCCAGCGAAGGATAGAAGCGGTCAGGGCCTTTTTTAGCCCCATGCGATGTGAAACCAGATAGATGTAGTGATAGGGATATACTTTATATGTTCGAAGCTGTGATTTGTACGTGTGAAAATTCAAGTATATAAATTGAAAGTTGCTTTACTATGGAAGAGAGAATCCAGCGAAGGATAGAAGCGGTCAGGGCCTTTTTTAGCCCCATCGATGTGAAGCCGGAGAGTTGTAATGAGTAGGGATATAATTGATATGTTCGAAACCGCGATTTGTCTGTGTGGAAATGGGTTTATTCTGGGATAAGTGATTCAGTGATGGATAGTACGATAGGAAGCAAAACTTTGCACAAAATACAGGTTTCTGCTTCGAATAAGTTAACATGAAATCACTTATTAGTATGATTCTTAGGTTCTTTAAAAAAGCTGGATATAATACAACAAATTATACCGGTAAATAGAATAATGTATTTTATCGTTTCACTTTGCTGAAATAAATTAACGTTAAGCATCACAAGTCCCCAAAACATTTGGATTGCTCCGTAACTGAATAAAATTTTTCCTGTACGAGAAAAATTTTTCATAGGACTCCTCCTTTCCTGTATATGTAAATTTTATCATAAAAAACGAAAAGTGTATGATTATAAAACGAATTTTCTGTATTTTTTCCGAACTACATCATGGATGAAGAGAGAAGATATAGAAAGAAGCTTACGTAAAAAACGTAAGCTTCTTTTTTATGTAAGTGTGTGTAACCGTTAAGCCGCATTGGGTTTTGTCGGTGAGTACGCGAAACTTTACGGTTACACGACACTTATTCATATGAGTAAAAGGGTTATTCCAACAGAAAGTTTGTACTTAAGCGATTGGACCGCCTAAGTTAATAATATTTTCAGAAACGCTGTCGAACTTTTTGAAGTTCTCTTTGAATTCGCTCGCAAGCTCGATTGCTTTTGCTTTGTAAGCAGCTTTATCAGCCCAAGTTTGTTCAGGCATTAACACTTCGTCAGGTACACCTGGTACGTGAAGTGGAACTTCAAGACCGAAGATGTCATGTTTAGCTGTTTCTGTTTTCGCAAGTTCGCCGCTTAATGCTGCTTGAATCATTGCACGAGTGTAACCTAAGTTCATACGTTTACCAACGCCGTATTCGCCACCAGTCCAGCCAGTGTTTACTAAGAATACTTTCGCATCGTGTTTCTCGATTTTTTCACCAAGCATTTCAGCATAGCGAGATGCATCAAGTGGTAAGAATGGTGAACCGAAGCAAGTTGAGAATGTTGCTTGCGGTGATGTAACGCCGCGCTCTGTTCCTGCTAGTTTACTAGTATAACCACTTAAGAAATGATACATAGCTTGTTCTTTTGATAACTTGCTGATTGGAGGCAATACGCCAGATGCATCAGCAGTTAAGAAAATGATTGTATTTGGGTGTCCAGCAACACTTGGCAGTACGATATTGTCGATCGCATGCATAGGGTATGCAGCACGAGTATTTTCTGTTAAAGTAGTATCGTTGTAGTCTGCGATACGCGTTTGGTCATTAATGATAACGTTTTCTAAAACAGATCCAAATTTGATTGCATCGAAAATTTGTGGTTCTTTCTCGTGAGAAAGGTTTACACATTTTGCGTAGCAACCGCCTTCAATATTGAATACACCGTTATCAGACCAGCCATGCTCATCATCACCGATTAATTTACGGTTTGGATCAGCAGATAATGTTGTTTTACCTGTTCCAGATAAACCGAAGAATAGTGCTACGTCGCCTTCTTCACCTACGTTTGCAGAGCAATGCATAGAAAGAATATCTTGTTCAGGTAATAAGAAGTTCATAATAGAGAAGATTGATTTTTTCATTTCTCCAGCGTATTCTGTACCACCAATTAGTACGATACGTTTTTCGAATGAAACCATAATGAATGCTTCAGAGTTTGTACCGTCAACAGCTGGATCAGCTTTGAAATTCGGTGCAGAAACAATTGTGAACTCTGATTCATGAGTTGTTAATTCTTCTTCAGTTGGACGAATGAATAATTGATGTACAAATAAATTGTGCCATGCATATTCGTTAATAACTTGAATTGGTAGGCGGTAATTGCGGTCAGCGCCTGCAAATCCATTGAAGACGAATAACTCTTCTTTTTCTTTTAAGTATTCTAAAACTTTAGTATATAATTTATTAAAATGTTCTTCAGAAATCGGTTGATTCACTGCTCCCCAAGCAATTTTATCAGCAACCGATGCTTCTTTCACAATAAATTTATCTTTAGGAGAACGTCCTGTATATTTTCCTGTTGAAGCAGAAACGGCACCAGTAGAAGTTAATTTCCCTTCATTTCGCATTAATACTTTTTCCACTAATTGCGGAACACTTAGTTGAATCTGTGCATTGCTTCCGTTCAATAATTCGTGTAAACCAATTTGGACATTCACAGTACTCATATTTATATACCATCCTTTTCATTTAATGAAATATTTCTCGTAATCCCCAACAAGAGTATAACACAATTATATAAATAATGTATACTATTTATTTCTTTTTGTTTGTGTGAATGCATTATTTCCTTATTAATATTTCATTCCAGGCGTATTGAGAAAAACTTTCAGGAAAATGTGAATATTAATTGACAAATGAATATCATTTCTTTAGTATAGGTTGGGACGGATACTCTCTTATCCCGAGCTGGCGGAGGGACAGGCCCGATGAAGCCCAGCAACCTCATTTGTAGTGGTAAATACAGGTGAATAGGTGCTAAAACCTGTGCGAGGCTACAGGTCTCGAACGATAAGAGCGAAGGGCAAAAAGCAGTATGCAAGTAGCAAATTAAACCTTTCCTCTATGTAAAGTAGGAAAGGTTTTTCTGTATGCTTGTGGGAGAATAAATGTATGTCGCAGTTTGTGGCAAATTAAGGATGAGTTCCGTACAATATATACAATTACTGTAGGGAGGTTTACCACATGACAAAAAAACGTCATCTGTTCACATCTGAGTCTGTAACTGAAGGACACCCAGATAAAATTTGTGACCAAATTTCTGATTCAATTTTAGATGCGATCTTATCAAAAGACGCAAATGCACGTGTAGCTTGTGAAACAACTGTAACAACTGGTTTAGTATTGGTAGCGGGGGAAATTACGACTTCTACTTACGTAGATATTCCAAAAATCGTTCGTGAAACAATTCAAGGCATTGGTTACACACGCGCAAAATACGGATTCGATGCAGAAACTTGTGCAGTTTTAACATCTATCGATGAGCAATCTGCTGACATCGCTATGGGTGTTGACCAAGCGCTAGAAGCACGCGAAGGTCAAATGACTGACGCTGAGATTGAGGCAATTGGTGCAGGAGACCAAGGTTTAATGTTTGGTTTCGCATGTAATGAGACACAAGAGTTAATGCCACTTCCAATCTCGCTTGCTCACAAATTAGCTCGCCGTTTAACTGAAGTACGTAAAGATGATACATTATCATACTTACGCCCGGATGGAAAAACGCAAGTTACAGTTGAGTATGATGAAAATGGTAAACCTGTACGTGTAGATACAATCGTAATTTCTACACAGCATCATCCAGATGTTACATGGGAAGAAATCGATCGCGATTTAAAAGAGCATGTAATTAAAGCTGTAGTTCCAGCAGAATTAATGGATGGAGAAACGAAATTCTTCATTAACCCAACTGGTCGCTTCGTAATTGGTGGACCACAAGGTGATGCTGGTTTAACAGGACGTAAAATCATCGTTGATACTTACGGTGGATACGCTCGCCACGGTGGCGGTGCATTCTCTGGTAAAGATGCAACGAAAGTTGACCGTTCAGCAGCATATGCAGCTCGTTATGTTGCGAAAAATATCGTAGCAGCGGGTCTTGCTGATAAAGCAGAAGTACAACTTGCATACGCAATCGGTGTAGCACAACCAGTATCAATTTCAGTTGATACATTCGGCACTGGTAAAGTATCTGAAGACGTACTAGTAGAACTAGTTCGTAACAACTTCGATCTTCGCCCAGCTGGTATTATTAAAATGCTAGACTTACGTCGCCCAATTTACAAACAAACAGCAGCTTACGGCCACTTCGGACGTACTGATGTAGATCTAACATGGGAACGTACAGACAAAGCTGCAGCTTTAAAAGAGCAAGCTGGTCTATAATATATGAAAAAAAGCTTTGCGCGGTGAGCGCAAAGCTTTTTTTATTTTGTTTTATTTACAATTTGAATGCATGAGCTACAATACACTTCGCCGTCTAGCTCAATATACTTTTTCATATTCATCATGCCACTTGCTGGAAAGGGCATATGAATCCATGCTTTTTCATATGTTTGGATTTCTTTTTCACATGATTTGCAAAGGATTGGTTTCTTCTGGAACATATGTAATCAACCTTTCATTTGACGTGCTTTACCCGCGCAAAAGGCACTGCTTAGTAAAAATAGTGTTGCGAATATAATGCTTACTAATGTAGCGTATGGAATTGCGCCTTTTAGAGAAAAGCCAACAGTAATGGAAGCGACGAATAAGAGGATGAATGTTGTTGTTAGTTTTTTGTAAAGTTCCATAATATGTAGACCTCCTTATTTAGAGATAGAACGTTTAAATATAAAATCTACTATGTAGGCAAGTACGAGAGGAATTAATGTGCTAGTCAAATAGTAACGAATACCACCATCAGGCATAAGCACATACAATTTTAAAAAGTTAATATCAAACCCGTAAGCGATACATTGAAAAAGGGATAATATAATTAGGAATGGTATAATGGGTACGTATCGTTTCATATTTTGAATCATATAAAGCTCCTTTGTATGGATAAATATACTTATATTGTATCATATTGAATTCTTTGATTTATACATAATTTTACAAAGTTAAATGAAAGGAAAGATGAAAAATGAGTGTTAATGAACATAAAAAACAAGCGCCAAAAGAAGTGCGCTGCAAGATCGTGACGATTTCTGATACACGTACAGAAGAGACGGACAAGAGCGGACAACTATTACATGAATTATTAAAAGAAGCAGGGCATACAGTGACCTCTTATGAAATTGTAAAGGATGATAAAGAAAGTATTCAGCAAGCGGTGTTAGCTGGTTATCATAAGGAAGATGTTGATGTCGTGTTAACAAATGGCGGTACGGGCATTACGAAACGTGATGTGACGATTGAAGCAGTATCAGCGTTATTAGATAAAGAAATTGTCGGGTTTGGTGAGTTGTTCCGCATGATTAGTTATTTAGAAGATATCGGAAGCAGCGCAATGTTAAGTAGAGCGATTGGCGGTACAATTGGGCGCAAGGTTGTCTTTTCCATGCCAGGATCTAGCGGAGCGGTTCGTCTTGCGATGAATAAATTAATTTTACCGGAATTAGGTCATATTACATTTGAGCTGCATCGCCAATGAGTAAGTATGCTGGAATTGTATTGGCAGGAGGTATGTCGAGTAGATTCGGTGAGCCGAAAGCATTAGCGAGCTGGCAAGGTAGTACTTTTATAGAGCATATTGTGAAAGTGATGACGACTGCGTTGCAAGAAGTTGTAGTCATTAGTCACTCCGATATAAAAGAGCGAGTAGAGGAACTTGTACAAGTTCCAGTTATAGAAGATATTCCGCATTATAAAGGAAATGGACCACTTGCTGGCATTGTATCAGGAATGGAATATATAGAAGCAGATTGGTATGCTATTATGCCTTGCGATGCGCCAAATGTTTCGCAAGAATGGTTTACCATTTTACTAGAGCAAACGAGTAATGAATATGATGCAGTTGTCCCTATTATTAATGGAAGGAAACAACCGTTACTTGCAGCGTATCATAACCGTGTGAAAGAAAAGATTTATGCTTTGCTTCAGGAAGAAAAAAGAAGTATGGGTCAGCTTTTATTACAATGTAATGTGAAATATATTGCTGGTGAAGATGTACAAGCGAATGCAGATTGGTTTATAAATATGAATACGAAAGAAGAGTATGTGCAGGCTCAAAAAGACCTTTCAAATGAATGAAAGGTTTTTTTGATATACAGAAATTGGGGAACAATTACTGTATAAAGGTATGTGAGTAAGTTGATTTTAAGGGGAATCTCTTAAAATCATCATACAGTAAAAATACTGTATAACCATATATTAATTTTTATGGGTTTTTATTACAAGTCTGTTTATTTATGTTTCTTTTTGTTATAATGAATATAAAAATAAATAGATATTTCACCTTGTGTATCATTTAGTAAACTAAAATTTATAACTGTGTAATAAACTCCCTTCGTTTTTTGAAGGGAGTTTTTCTGTTTAAGCGAGTAATTCTGATGCAGTGTGCTGAAGAACTTCTTCATATTGGTCAAGTAAGCCACGAAAGATTTCATCCCAGCTTTTTGATTGGGCATAAGACGAAGCCGCGATGCCCATTTGCATAAGTTGCTCTTCATTTTGCAATAAAGAATAGATGGATGATAGAAATGCGTCCTCATTTTTGGGCGAACAAAGAACTCCCGTTTTTCCATCCGTAATAATATTTTTAACTCCGCCACTATTTGCACCAATGACAGGTGTACCGCATGCAAGTGATTCGAGTACGACATTTCCGAACGTTTCAGTAGCGGATGGAAATACCATGATGTTAGAACAAGCATATGCTTCAGCTAAATCCTTCCCTTGTAAATATCCAGTAAAAGTGATATTTGCACTCGGAACAGCTTCACGCAAATTTGTTGCTAGCGGACCGTCTCCTGCGATAAGCCAATGAATGTCGTTTCGAGTATGCGTCGTTGTCACGATAAGGTGTTGCAACGTATCAATATCTTTTTCAGGAGCAATCCGTCCAACATAGGAAAGGACATACTTCGCTGTAATATTATATTTTTTTCGGAATAGGTCTGTATTGTAAGATGGATGAAAGAGTGTGCAATCTACACCACGTCCCCATATGGAGAGGGCCTGAAAACCTTTGTTTTTTAGTTGGTGTAACGTTTCAAAGGAAGGAACGAAATTTTTTTGCATATGACTATGAAACCATTTTAAATAGTTCCAAAGCATATTAGAGAGAAATTCGATTTTGTAATAGCGTAAATAAGCATCGAAATCAGTATGATAAGAACCGACAACTGGGATGTTTAATTTTTTGGCATAATACAATCCACAAAGTCCCATGTTGAAAGGTGTAGCAATGTGAATAATGTCAGGTTTAAAGGAAAGAAGTTCTCGTTTAATACGCGGAGTAGGAAAAGAAAAGCGGCATTCTGGATATAATATTGTTAACGGGATACTTCTCATCTTGTTTACATTAGCTACGAAATCATCTTCAGCTGTATGCTGAGGGGCGAAAACAGAATAGGCAATCTTTTCTTTCTGAAAATAACGTGTTAATCGTTCTAATGTTTTCGCAACCCCGTTGACTTGTGGTGTAAAAGTATCGGTAAAAATGGCGACTCTCATCATATCACTCCTTTATGTGAAAAGTGGGATGAATTGATAAAAAGAGATGATGCCAGAGCAAGTGCCGAGGCACATACCGACAAATACATCAGACGGATAGTGAAGCCCTAAATAAATACGAGAAATACCGACGCATAATGCTAAAGGTAATAGAAAAACAAGTAAGTTTGGATTATAGCAAATAAATGGAATGAAGACAGAGAAAACGGCTGTTGTATGACCAGACGGGAAAGAGTGGTCTTTTAATGGATGGACTGGATATTTCGCATCCTGAATTGTTAAATAAGGACGTTTTCGTGGATACCATCTTTTTAATATTTGTACAGGAATATGGCTAATTGCTAAAGAACTGGCAGTTGCGATTGCAGCTTGATGCAAAGTCCCTTTTGCAAAAATTAAAAAGAAAAGTGTGAGTGCGATTGAGAAAGTAGCACCACCGATATGAGTAATATTGCTGAAAAAAATATTTAATGTTTTTTGATCAAAGTATCGGTTAATTCCTTTGAAAATGTAACATTCTATTTTATACAGTCCACTGACCTTCATGAAAATTCTCCTCCCTCGTTTACATATATATGGAGATATTAGCTTTTATTTTAATAAGATTTTATTGAGGGAGTAATAATGTTTTGTAAAGAAAAAGTTAGTTTTTATATAAAAAGCTGCCAATTTAATGGCAGCTGGAAAAGTTACTTCTGTAATGATTTATAATACTGGCCTTTTTCAACATATTGTGTGCGAATGCGCTCCATGTCTTTACGGTCTTCCTCTGTTAACTCACGAACGACTTTAGCTGGGCGACCGAAAGCTAACGTGTTTGGTGGAATTTTCTTTCCTTGTGAAACGAGGCTTCCAGCACCAATAAAGGCTCCTTCGCCAATTTCAGCACCATCTAATATAATAGATCCCATTCCAATTAAAGCATCTTTTTTAATATGACAGCTATGTAAAATAACTTGATGCCCAACTGTAACGTCATCTTCTAAAATAAGAGGATACTGTGGGCTTTGGTGAAGTGTACATTGGTCTTGTACATTTACTCGGTCTCCAATGATTGTTGGTGAAACATCACCGCGTATGACTGTATTAAACCAAATACTTGATTCCTCGCCAATGGAAACGTCGCCTGTAATGGTAACATAATCAGCGATAAAAGCACTACTCGAAATTTTCGGATTTTTTTCTTTATAAGGGTATATCATGTAAAGCCTTCCTTTCCTAGAGACTAGTTTCAGTGTATCAAATTATAAGAAAGAGTGAAATGGAGGAGAGCCGTATGTGGAATTATGAAGCAGAGGAAGCGAAAGCTGTCGTTGTTATCGTGCACGGCGCAATGGAATATCACGGACGTTACGAAGCAGTTGCGGAAATGTGGAATCATAGCGGCTACCACGTCGTGATGGGGGACCTTCCGTCACATGGAACGACTTCAAGAAATAGAGGACATATTGATTCGTTTGATGAATACATAGAGGAAGTTAAATTATGGGTGAAAGAGGCAAGAAAGTATCGGTTACCTATTTTTATATTCGGTCATAGTATGGGCGGTCTTATTGTTATTCGTATGATGCAAGAAACGAAGAGAGAAGATGTAGAAGGCATTATTTTAAGTTCGCCATGTTTAGGCGTAGTAGCTGGACCTTCTGCACCGCTTCAAGTTGCTTCAAAAATATTAAATATTATCGCTCCAAAACTGCAATTTGCAACGAATCTTACAGTGGAAATGTCTACTCGTAATCATGAAGTTCGAGACGCGATGGAGAATGATTCATTGTTCTTGCGCAAAGTATCAGTACGTTGGTATAGTGAATTGATTAAGTCTATCGAAATTGCTCATAAGAAAATAGATGATTTTCCAGATGTTCCGCTCTTGCTAATGCAAGCTTGTGAGGATAAACTTGTAGATAAAACACGTGTCCGCACTTGGTTTGATAATGTTAAAATAAGTGATAAGGCTTTTAAAGAATGGCCGAATTGTTATCACGAGTTATTAAACGAGTATGAGCGTGATGAAATTTTGAATTATATTCAGTCATTTACTGAAATACGCATCAATAACATAATAGAAACAAATAAGTAAATTATTTGTACATTGAATAGAGGAGATGAAGGAAGAAGTGAACGTACCGAGTAATCCCATAACGCTCATGGCGAAAGTATACCGTGATGTGTTTCCGGTTGTACACCATGAGCTAGCGATGTGGAAAGAGCGTGCCTACCATATTCCGAATGATGAGCTTCATAGTCAGGCAATCGCAAGTATTGAGCATAAAACGTTTCATTGCGAAGGCGGAGGCATTTTAGCGCTATTAGCAGATGAACACCGAGAGGAATGTATTCGTTTTATCGTAGCCTATCAAACGATCAGCGACTATTTAGATAATTTATGTGATCGCAGTACATCACTTGATCCAAATGATTTTGCCGCACTGCATGAATCGATGTTAATGGCATTATCACCTGAAGTAGAAGGTGGTGGTAATTATTATCGTTATCGTGATGATCAAGATGATGGTGGTTATTTAGATGAACTTGTTGAAACATGCCAAGACGTTTTAAAGAAAACGAAGCACTATGACAAAATTGCTCCTGTTCTTCATGAACTTGCTTGTTATTATTGTGATTTGCAAATTCATAAACACGTGAAGTTAGAAGAAAGAGAACCACGCTTACAAAAATGGTTTGAAGCACATAAAGAAAACTTACCAGAGATGAGTTGGTTTGAATTTTCAGCATGTGCCGGTTCTACGCTTGGAATCTTTTGTCTTGTCGCATATGCATTTCATGATGAGCTACATGATGAAGATATTGCGAAAATTAGACAAGGGTATTTCCCTTACGTACAAGGACTTCACATTTTACTTGATTATTTCATCGATCAAGAAGAAGACCGTATGGGCGGGGATTTGAATTTCTGTAGTTATTATGAAAACGAGCAAGCAATATTAGATCGTATGAAACATTTTGTAGAAGAAGCAGAGAAGAGCATTGGTGATTTACCTCATGCGAAGTTTCATCGTCTCATAAGCCGAGGGTTACTTGGTATTTATTTATCAGATCAAAAGGTATCAGCACAAAAGAATATGCACAAAATGGCACGGCGCATTGTAAAATACGGAGGCCTCACTTCACGATTCTTCTATTGGAACGGGAAGATGTACCGAAAGAAAATGGCGCAGTGATGAAGAAAACCACTCTTGTAGAGTGGTTTTTGTTATAATATGGTAAAGGGGTGGCGGGAATGAAGCGTGTTTTTCGAAAGCTATATGATCACATTGAAATTACACTTTTAATTTTATTATCAATTTCATTTGTGATGGGAATGTATATGATGTTAAATAGGCCAAGTGGTCCTACTATGATGGATTATGTGCCACAAGTGTTAATTGGTGCAATTATTATTATAGATATTGTTTTCTTAATGAGTAATAGAAAGAAACAAACGAATAGCAAATAAAAAAGCATTTGTACACGAGAGTACAAATGCTTTTTTATTATGATCGTATTTTTGAAAATACATATATGAGAAGTTCAATCGCGAAAATAACTAAAACAGATAGTCCGAATAAAGGCATGACAGCGCCTAGTATAACCATCATGATAAAGAAAACGATTATGCTTTTCTTATCTCTTTGCTTTGGTGGTGCTGCTAATTTTCCTTTCGGCTTTCTTGCTAACCACATTTTTATTCCGTAATAAATGAGAAGTAATAAAGATAATGTCGTTAGTAAGCATAATATTTTATTTGGCCATCCGAATAAATGACCTTCGTGAAGCGGGATACCGTAAGTGAACCATTGTGCAAATAATCCATAGTCACGATAGTCTGTTTTGGAAATAAGCTCTCCGCTATATTGATCAAAGTACGCTGTTATTTCTTCATTTGGTGCCACATGCATTCCCGTAATACCAGAACCGCTCGATTTTGAAACGGTGAATACACCTTTCGGATCAGCTGGTAGTGAGATAACGTACGGCTTCTTTATTTCAATTCCTTTTTGTAATTCATCGACAGAAATTGCTTTCGGTTCATTTGAATTTGATTCAGGAGGAGCTTCTTTTCTTGTTGCCCACGGTAATTCTTTTACCTTTGATTCAGGCGGTGCCATATATAATTTCGGGTACCCAATTGATTCATTCGACGATGCGATTTTATAAATTTGGTTCCCCATAAATCCTGACCATGGCAATCCAGATGCGACTAGCAGAACGAGTGGAATTGTAAATATAATACCGATAATAGCATGACGTCGTTTTGCTTTTTCTCGCTTATTGGATGCCGGTGTGTTTTTGAATTGGCGTATACTCATATACAATCCAGTCACAATTAAAAAGATTGTCCAGCATGCCGCAAGCTCTACAGTATAGTTGACGACAGTGCCACCAACTAAAAGAGAACTATGTAATTCCCGCATTATATTCGCAAACGTTTCACTTGCATTTTGATCCCCAACAATTTGATTATTGCTATCTACATACACATACTTTTGTTGCCCAGTATACTCATTTGCAATAGTAAGTCTCGTATTATAATCCCCATTAAACTCACTAATTTTCGCCACACTATAATGTGGATATTTTTTCTCTGTTAAGGAAATAGAATCAGACATCGAAATAGACTCTGTTTGGGCGCTCTTCCCAAAATATAAATCTTTATAGATGAAATCTTCAACCTCTTCCCGAAATAAATACCCAATTCCGCTCAGTGACAACGTAATAAGAAGCGGCGTAATAAAAAGCCCAGCATAAAAATGCCAACGCCAAAAAATGTAATGAAGCGAACGATTTACTTTCATACTTTCAGTTCCCCTAACCTTCCCTATATGAATAGATTCCTCATTTTAATATAGCGAGATTAAGTGTGGATATTTTGAAGGAATTGTGAAAAATGTTAAAAGTTTTTGGGGTTTTCATCAAACATAAACCACATTTCAGAAAGTATGTTTTCTATGTTTACGAAGATTTCTTTTTATTTGATACATACACCCTAACAACTGCCTCAGCAAGACATTGAGCAGAATCAACAAAATCCTCACCCGCCACAACATTCAAATCAGTACATGCGATAATTGCGGTATCAACTTCATCTCTCAATTGTAAAACGAGCGTGCTCCATAATTTGTGGGCTTCTTCAACTTCTCCGCTTTTTATATAAGTAATAATTTGATTAATCATTGCCTGCCATTTTTCATGATGAATGTACTCTATATTACGTTTTGCAATCCCGTCTTGATAAATACCAGCTTGAACTGTCGCTTCTGTTGCGAGAAGAGCAACTCTTTTTGTATTTTCAGGAATTGCTTGTAACGTCTCATCGACGATATTTAAAATCGGAATGGACAGAGAATACTGTAACTCTTCAAAATAAAGATGCGCCGTATTGCACGGCATAGCGATAAATTCTACGCCAGTACTTTCAAGCTTTTGTGCCCCTTCAATAATCGCCTTTTTCATTGCTTCGTGATCAATAGAGCAATCCATATAAAATGGTGTTGGACAAGAATAAATCATCATATGAGGAAAGTCCATATCATGCTTTGCTCCGTATATTGTTTGGCACTTTGCTACAACTGTATCAACGAATGGACCAGTTGATTTTGGTCCCATTCCTGCTAGTATTCCGATCATTGGTTTGTCTCCTTTAGTATGTAATTAAAAACGTTTTTTGCGAACGACAAATAGAAATAAAGTAAGTAATAAAAATGAATATACGATAGCCCAAGCTGTGAGCCATAGCGTGTGAGTAAGTATATTCATTTTGTATTGTCCAAGCATTAGAAAGCTTTCGACAGGTGGTAAAAACCATAGTAGCTCTTTTTTAAACCGGATTGAGGCAATTGTTATAAGTAATATGAATGTCAGGCTAAGCCAAGCGGTGCTTGCTTTTGGAATCATATTTCTAGTAAATAAAGTTGCGATTGAAATTCCTAATATAGAGAAAGATATATGAGCGAGAAATCCGACTAAAAATAAAGAAACTGTCATTTCTTCATTAAACATTTGCAAAATAATTGGGTAGATTACGGATATGAAAGATAAAACAGAACAAATGAGAAGAGCCGTAATATATTTACCCACATATAGTGCGGAAATATTATTTGTGTGAGAAATAGTAATTTGTTCTTGTACAGGGTCTTCCGTATGAAAAATTGTGACTGTAATCCAGGCAGATAATAAATAAAGTGCGAGTGCTGTTTCTAAGTATGTCGGTACAATAGGAGTCGGTTTATATGCATATACAAAAAGTAAGCTCACAAAGTACATCGCAATAGGAGGGACGTACTTATATGATTTTGTATAGTCGAGAAAATGGTAACGAATAAGAGCAAACATAACAAACCTTCTTTCGATTTAAAAGTTAGGTTGTAGCAGTGTGATAGATGCTTTTTTATGTAATAAAAACTGAAGCATTTCGTTTGTATATTCTTTTTTTATTTGTAATTGAATAAGGTTTTGATTTGAATTGTGTGTAACGTGTATAAATCCTAATTGTTTCCGTAGTTCTATCGCTGAAAATGTTTCATGAACGATTGCTTCAATATAGACTTGTTCTGCTGATTTTTGCACAGAGATATCTTCCGTGATTGTATGATTTGCTAACGTCACAATTCTATCGGCGAAGTTTTCTAGTAGTTGCTTTTCGTGACATGTGAAGAGTATAGATATGCCTTGTTGTTTTAATGAGAGTAAAATATGTTCTAGTTCTTGCTGAGAGTTAGGATCGAGCCCAGAAAGCGGTTCATCTAAAATTAATAAATGGACGTCTGTAAGCAATGCTTGCATAATGCCTGTTTTTTGTTTCATACCTTTTGAAAAGTTTCGTACAACGGAATGCCTTGCATGATGTAAATGAAAAGATTCAAGAAGCATCGGAATTTTATCTTTTAAATATTTTGTTGATAAACCGTGAATGTGACCGAGATGATATAGATAATCCTCTAATGTAAAACGAATCCCTTCAGGAAAATGTTCAGGTACATAGCCAATTTGTATATGTTCTTTTCTTTGAAGTGTCCCTGCTGTCGGTGAAATAAATCCTGCAATTATTTTGAGTAGAGTACTTTTTCCAGTACCGTTTCCGCCAATAATAGCGAGCGCTTCTCCTTCTGGAATGGATAAATCAATGTTGTCTAGTATAAGTGATTTGCCATACTTCTTTTGAATTCCCCTTAGTTCTACTAGCAAAGTTCTATCCTTCTTTCTTCAAATATTGTATACATCCATTATATAGGAGAATAAGAAAAAGACGTGCAATGAGTGCACGTCTTTTTTTGTTATGTTTTGTCGATAAGTCGATATAGTGTGTCGAATCGTCGATATACCGAAAAAATCGTCGATATATTCGGAGTTACGATTGATATAATTGAAAAATCGTCGATATATTTAGCGTTTCTCAATCGCCACAATAAATGGCGGGTTATTTTGCTGGTTAATGAAGCCGTATCGCAGTACGTGAGCTTGTTTTTGGTCTAGCTCTTCTGCAAATTTGAGAACAGCGTCGCGTTCTACTTGTCCTTCTGGGTGTCCGTGATAAATAACAAGGACGATGATACCTTCAGGTGCCATTACTTCTAGTAATTGTTCAATTGCCGAAATTGTTGAGTTCGGTTTTGTAACGATATGTTTGTCACCGCCAGGAAGGTAACCTAAGTTGAAGATAGCGCCTGTTACTTTTCCTTTTGCATCTTCTGGTAGTACGGATAGAAGTGTGTCGTGACTATCGTGAACTAAAACAGTACGTTCGAAAAGCTCTTTTTCTTTTAAACGGATAGTAGAGCTTTTAATTGCTTCTTTTTGAATATCAAATCCAAATACTTTTCCGTTATCTCCAACGATTTCAGCTAGGAAGCAAGTGTCATGTCCATTTCCTAAAGTTGCATCTACAGCGTAATCGCCTTCTTTAACAGCCGTTTGCAGCAGTGTGCGTGCAAACGGTAATACACGTTCTAATTTCATTGTTGTTTCTCCTCATTTGCATATTTTCCTTGCCAGCTCCCGCGGCGTACAAATTCTGCATCGATGGAATTTAATACTTCCCATTTATTTAAGCTCCACATTGGACCAATCATTAAATCAGGTGGGCCGTCACCTGTGATACGGTGCACAATTACGTCTTCTGGAATAATTTCAAGTTGGTCAACAACGAGACTTACGTAATCTTCAAGAGAAAGGAACTCGAGTTGTCCTTTTTCATATTGCTTTACCATTGGCGTTCCTTTTAATAAATGAAGTAAATGAATTTTAATTCCTTGTACGTCAAGCTTCGCTACTTCACGAGCTGTTTCCATCATCATGTCGTAATCTTCAAGTGGAAGACCGTTAATAATATGAGAGCAAACTCTAATGCCGTGCTTGCGTAATTTATTTACGCCTTCCACATAAGACGGATAATCATGCGCACGATTAATAAGATTTGCAGTGCGCTCATGAACAGTTTGTAGTCCAAGTTCAACCCAAAGATATGTGCGTTTATTTAAGTCCGCTAAATATTCAACGACATCATCTGGCAAACAATCTGGACGAGTTGCGATAGAAAGACCGACAACGTCTTTTTCTGCTAGAAGCGGTTCGAATTTTTCTTTTAACACTTCAAGTGGTGCATGTGTATTTGTGTACGCTTGGAAATAAGCGATACATTTGCCATCTTTCCACTTCGAGCGCATTTTTTCTTTCATTTCATGATATTGCGTTATAACATCATCGCGGCGATCGCCAGCGAAGTCACCAGATCCGGCAGCACTGCAAAATGTACAACCGCCATAAGCAACTGTACCGTCACGGTTCGGGCAATCGAAGCCAGCATCTAATGAAACTTTAAAGATTTTTTCACCAAATTCATTTCGTAAATGGTAATTCCATGTATGATAACGTTTATTGTCGTTTGTATATGGAAAAGGGTTTTGAACCTTCATTACTTTCCCTCCTAAGCCGAGTCAAAATGAAACAAAATCCATTATAACATACTCATAAGGTAGAGATGGAAGGGACACACTAAAGGGGAATTGAAGCAAGGAGGGACAATTATGGCAGAGCGTCAATCACTTGAATCGTATATTACACAAGCGGAACAAGCTGTGGAATACGCGAAAGAACAATTAGATCTTGGTATGAGACAAGAGCATTACAATACGTTGGAGTATGGAGATGCACAGTTACAATTAGAACAAGCATATAACGATTTACAAACGATGCAACAACATGCGAATGATGAGCAACGTGAGCAATTAAATAGAGCGCGTATGGCAATTCGCCAACTGCAACATCAAATGATTATTACACCGCACTAATAAGGAGTGAATGTAATGGCGAAACGTTCAGATCAAAATAATCCAGAGCAAAAAACGCAAAATGGACATAACGCTGAGTTTTCAAATGAGCTTGATCCGGTTGTACAAGTGAAACAGCGTAATAGTAAAAAAGGACAACCGCAAAGATCAAAACAATCAGAGTAAACCAGGTCGCAATATGACCTGGTTTTATTTTGCATCGCAAAAGTCCGATTAAAATTTCATTTTACTATATGACAATAATGTAAGATTTCTGTAAGGTTTGTCGATAGTTACAAGCTTACTTTTCCAGTAGAGTAAGGAAGGATTAAATTTTGGACAAGGAGTTGCTTTATGGGGAACAATATAACAAACAAACGAATTGATGAGTTAGATTACATTCGTGGCTTCGCATTACTGGGGATTATTTTAGTAAATATTCTTGCACTACTTCATATTAAAATCCCAGAACCAAATACGATGGATGCAAGTTATCAAAGGTTTCTATACTTATTTGTAGAAGGTCGTTTCTTCTCGATTTTTTCATTCTTATTTGGAGTAGGATTCTATATCTTCATTACACGAGCAATTGCGAAAGGGAAGAATGGGTACGTTCTATTTTTACGCCGCGTAGTTGCACTATTTATTTTCGGTTTGATTCATTACATGTTTCAGCCTGGAGAAGCATTAACGTTATATGCAATTTGCGGGTTAATCGTTTTACCATTTTATAAAGCGAAAAAACAAGTGAACTTAGTTATCGGTCTTATTTTAACAATAGCTTTTAGTGTAATGGGTATTAAAGAACTATTGCCACTTGGCTTAATTTTATTAGGGCTTGCTGCAGGACAATATCATGTATTTGAAAATCTCACGCAGAATATAAAGAAAGTCGCTATTTTTACAGGCGTTATGTTTGTTTTAAGTGTGGTGGCTTTATGGTATCAGTATGGGCATGTTCCTGCTGAACCATTTATAAATATGATACTTATGAATGAGGATGGAACAATAGATGCGGCAGGTCAATTTTTAAAAATTGGTGTTACAGTTGGACCAGTAATCTCAGCTTTCTATGTCGGAGCATTAATTTTATTACTTCAGCTAAAACCAGTTCAAACATTGCTAGCACCACTGAAATACTACGGTCGTATGGCTTTAACAAATTATATTGGACAAACTGCAATGATCTTAATTGCTGGTAGCGTGTTTAACTTCGCAGGAAACTTAACGTACATGCAGACGTTATATGTATGTATTGCAATTTATGCAATTCAAATTGTTTTTAGTGTAATTTGGATGAAAATCTTTAAAATGGGGCCATTAGAATGGATTTGGCGTGTTATTACGTATTGGACGGTAACACCTTTAAAGAAATAAAGTGAAACTTTAATCAGTGGGGGTCTTACTGCCCATTAAAGCGGGATAAAGAGAGAAGTGGGCTGTTCCTTTTGTGGAACAGCCTATTTTTATTGTCATCTTTTGTCGGTAAGTCGATATATTTTGAAAATCGCTGATAAAAGTGGAAGAATCGTCGATATATTTTGAAAATCGCTGATAAAAGTGGAAGAATCGCCGATATATTTGAAAAATCGCCGATAAAAATTCATTTACCAACGAAGTTGATCAAATAGAAAAAAACGAACCTTACACACGCACCTTTTTTATATTACAAAAGTGTAAGGTAAATGTAATGTTAACAAATAGCAGTTCACCCCCAAAAAGCGCAAAATAGGTAATGGAAAAACAAGCGTAGGAGGATATATATGACGAAACCAGTTGTAGACGTGAAAAACGTTCAAAAAGTGTACGGTAAAAAAGGTGAGAACCAATCACACGCGTTAAAAGGTGTGTCATTCTCAATTCAAGAGGGTGAGTTTGTTGGGATTATGGGACCATCTGGTTCTGGTAAAACGACATTATTAAATGTAATTTCAACGCTTGATAAAGCAACGGGCGGCGTTGTTGAAATTGCGGGTACGGACATTACGAAAATGAAACAAGGTGAGCTTTCTGATTTCCGCTCACAAAAATTAGGGTTCATTTTCCAAGATTTTAACTTACTAGAGAACTTATCTATTTATGAAAACATTGCACTTCCACTTTCTCTTCAAGGTGTTCCATCACGTAATATTGGACCAAAAGTAGAAAAAGTAGCGGATATGTTAGGGATTACAGAAATTCTTCAAAAATATCCATCTGAAGTATCTGGTGGTCAAAAGCAGCGTTCAGCAGCAGCACGTGCACTTGTGCATGAGCCGGCAATTATTTTAGGGGACGAGCCAACAGGAGCTCTTGATTCTAAAAATGCAACGAGTTTACTTGATGCGATGACAAACTTAAATAAAGATCAAGGCGTATCGATTATGATGGTTACGCATGATCCTTACAGTGCAAGTTACTGCCAACGTATTTTATTCATTCAAGATGGTGAGCTGTATAAAGAAATTCATCGCGGTGGTACGCGTGAAGAGTTCTACAAAGAAATTTTAGATGTACTTGCAGATTTAGGTACACAAAAAGCGTAAGAAAGGAGGGTCCAGTATGTTATTTAAACTTTCCATGTCGGGGCTGAAAAGTAAGCTAAAAGATTATATCGTCTTACTGGTTGGTCTTGTCATGTCGATTTCAATTTTTTATATGTTTCAAACGTTAGCGCTGAATAAAGCGTTTATCGAATCTAATTCAGTTATTCAATCAATTGGATTCGTATTCCAAGCAGGTTCATTTTTACTAGCCATTATAACGTTCTTCTATATTTTATATGCGAACTCTTTCTTATTATCTCTTCGTCAAAAAGAGTTTGGCATGTATATGATGTTAGGAGCAAAAAAACATAAAGTTACATTGCTTATGTTTATTGAAACGATTGTATTAGGTGCTGCGTCTCTTGCGATTGGTATTACAGTTGGTGTAGGGCTTGCAGAAGGTATCGGACAGTTATTAATGAAACAGCTTGAATTTGCTGGTGAAGGGTATAAAGCATTTTATCTACCATCTATGACTGTTACTTGCATCTTCTTCTTTGCACTATTTGTATTATCAGCAATTATGAACAGTATTAAGTTATCACGTATTTCTGTATTGCAACTCGTACATGCAGATGCACAAACAGAGCGTGTTGCAGTAAAAGGAAAAATGACAGGTGTCGTTGCAATCCTTGCTGTTATTTTATTAGGAATTGGCTATGCATCGATGATTTACATGGAAAAACTAAGAGAAATAGGAATCCTTATTGCATTAGTTACAACAACAGCTGGTACTTACATGCTATTTGGTTCACTTCTCCCGGTTATTATTAAAAAGTTAAAGAGTAATAAAAAACGTAGTGAAAAAGGACTTAATGCTTTTACATTTGCACAATTAAACTTCCGTATTAATAGCTTAACGAAAGTACTTGCAACAGTGGCAATGTTAGTTGCGCTTGGAGCTGGCGCAATTTCAGGTGGTATGGCGTTTAAAAATAACGTTATAAAAATGGTTGATGGTTTAGTAATCTATGATTCAGTCGTTCATAATCCAACAGCTGAAGAAAAGAAAATTTTAGACGGTATTACATTTAAAGAGAAAAATGAATATCGTTACAAAGTAGATGATAAATACGTTTACTATGTAAAAGAAGATTTAGAGAAAAATCGTCCTTTAGTAAAAGACATGACAAAGATGAAGTCTATGAAGGATTTAGCGAATACGAAAAAAGCTTCACAGGAACTACCAGTAGGCGCAGTTTCTAGAGAAATGAACGAAAAAGATGCGAATGCGAAAGAACTTCCGGCAGAATGGGACGATGCTTTTAGAACAATTCATCCATTTTATGTATATGAAGATCATGCAATTAAAATTGTAGATCAAAAAATGTACGATGGGTTAAATGGTAAAGAAGGTATGGCATTTATCGGAAAAGTAGATGATTTCTTAACATATACAAAAGAATGGAAAAAACTTGACGAGTTGCAGCTAGATAAATATAAAAATATAAAAGCTGAAAGATTAGATAGTAAATATCAATCTTACAATGGATTCTACGGCATTGCGAGTGGAACAGTATTTATGGGATTCTTCCTTGGAATTGCGTTCCTAGCAATGATGGCAAGTTGTTTAATGTTTAAAATTCTTTCCGGTGCATCAAAAGATATTACGCGTTATCAAATGCTTCGTAAAATCGGTGTGCGCCGTGAGTTATTAACGAAATCGATTTATAAAGAGTTATTCTTAGTATTCTTATTCCCAGCAATTGTGGGTATCGCTCACGTATTAGTTGGTATGAATATTTTCGGATTTATTTTAATGGATCCTTACTTCCGTATTTGGGTACCAATCGTAATTTTCGTAGTTATTTATGCGATTTATTACTTCATTACAGTTCAGTTGTATAAAGGAATTGTTCTTCCGAAAGAAGATTAATACGTAAAAGGCCGAGTGAAAGCGCTCGGTTTTTTGTATTTTCAGAAAAAACACTTTAATGTTACTGAAATATATAATATAATGTAAATAAGTAACATAATATGTGAGTATCAGCAACCGAAAAACGAAAGGAGGAATCCGCTCTGGAGAAAGAAGCTGAACTTGTATCCCCTATTTTTCTACCCACACCGTATTTGTACAATCATAAATTTCCAAATGAAAAATTGTCAGACCTAAGTCGTATATTGTGAAAATAATGGATAATACATGGAAATCTCATAGCGTGATAAGGTAAAATGAACAGGATAATGAGAAAATTACCGTTCATAAGATGAGGAGATACATGTATGGAAGTTGTAGAGGCATTAAAAGATATAAGCCAAATTGAGGCTATGAAAAAGTATTTAAAAGAGCACTCACAGCGAGATTATCTTTTATTTGTTATTGGAATTAACACTGGATTAAAGATTACCGAACTACTTAGCATGAAATTTGAAGAGGTATTAAATGAAGATAGAACCGTTAAAGAGTTCTACTCACTTCCTGTGAAAGATGAAAAATTCAAACAAGATATTTATTTAAATACAAAAGTAAAAGAAGCGCTTTTAGAGTATGTACAATCTATTGATGCTCAAAGAGAAAACTACGTATTTCAATCTAATAAAACGACAAATTCAATTTCGCGCCAACAAGCGTATCGCGTTATTCACAGCGCAGCTGAAGCGGTTGGAATTGTTGGGAAGATTGGAACGAACTCAATGCGAAAAACATTTGGATATCACGCGTACAAAAGAGGAATAGCGATTGCGCTATTGCAAAAGCATTTTCATCACGCAACTCCATCAGAAACACTTAAGTATTTAGGAATCTCAAAAGATGAGAAGTTTAAAACGGAGATTGATGTAGATTTGTAAAAGCCGTAACTAAAAATTTTAGGAGGCGGAAAATATGAATATTAGAGAAAGTGAACTACCGGGCATTGGATGTAAATTCGAAGTAATCACAAAAGGTAATGAAAAAATGGTTATCGTAATTCATGATGATGGCCGAAGAGAAATGTATCATTTTGATGCGGATCATGATGAGAGTATTTCAAGCGTTTCTCTTCGCGATTCTGAAGCGAGACAAATTGCAGCTATTTTAGGCGGAATGGTATATAGACCACAAGCGTTAGACACAATTGAGATGGCTTTTGAAGGATTATCAATTGAATGGTTTAAGGTGGAGAATAAGGCACCAGTAGTACAACAAACAATTGGTAGCTTACATGTCAGAAAAACATATAACGTAACGATTATTGCTATTTTGAAAAAGAATATGAAGAAATTCTTTAATCCAGGTCCAGACTCTATTATTGAAGCTGGCGATATGCTCGTGTTGTCAGGTGCGAGACATGAAGTGAAAAGAATTATTAATGAATTGCTTTCAGCAGGAGGTGATTCCTAATCGATGGATACTTTAATCTTTGAAGTTGGAACTGCGTTAGTATTAGTAGCTTTTGCAGCTATCCTCGCTGCGAAGTTAAAGTTCTCGATTATTCCGTTTCTCATTATACTCGGTATGTTAGTGGGGCCTCATGCCCCAGATTTAGGACTTATCGATTTAAGGTTTATTGAAAGCGGAGAAGTTATTTCCTTCCTCGGCCGCGTTGGCGTCATATTCCTCCTATTCTATTTAGGCTTAGAATTCTCAATAAAAAAATTAATTAAATCAGGAAAGTCGATTGCTTTCGGGGGGACTGTCCACATATCGCTTAATTTCATATTAGGCTTGCTTTATGGATATGTGATGGGCTTCCCCTTATTAGAAACGTTAATTATTGCTGGAATCATTACAATTTCATCTAGTGCAATTGTTGCAAAAGTAATTGTTGATTTAAGAAGATCTGGTAATAAAGAGACTGAATTAATATTAGGAATCATTATGTTTGATGATATTTTTTTAGCTGTATATTTATCAGTTGTTTCAGGGTTAGTACTTGGTGGTGCAACATCATTTTTAGGCGCTCTTACATCGGTGTTAATCGCAGTAGGATATATGCTACTATTCTTTGTAATTGCTAGAAAAGCTACGCCGTTTCTAAATAAAATATTAGATATTTCGTCAAATGAAATTTTTATTATCGTAATATTTGCTATTTTATTCTTTGTAGCAGGATTTTCAGAAACGATTCATGTTGCTGAGGCGATTGGAGCATTATTGTTAGGACTCGTTTTTTCTGAAACAGAGCATAGCGATCGGATTGAGCATCTCGTCGTCCCGTTTCGTGATTTCTTTGGAGCTATATTCTTTTTCAGCTTCGGTTTAAGTATAGATCCGTTTTCACTTGGAGGAGCAGTGTGGTTGGCGTTAGGAGCAGTTTTTATTACACTCATCGGTAATTTTACAGCTGGAATGATTGCGGGACGTAAAGCCGGGTTATCGCATAAGGCTTCTACGAATATCGGTTTAACCCTCGTATCACGCGGAGAGTTCTCCATTATTGTAGCCAATATTGGCATTGCGGGTGGTTTAATGGCAGCGATTAAACCGTTCTCTGCACTGTACGTTTTAATATTAGCATCGTTAGGTCCGTTATTAACGAAAGAGTCTGGGAGAATATACTCTCTATTAGATAAGATATTTAAATGGAGTGCGAAAGAACGTGCGAAACGAGAAAAAGAAGTTGGATAGTACAAAAAAGAGGAGACTGCGTGAACTTCATGTAATCTCCTCTTTTTTATTGTTATTGCTGTCATTTTTTGTCGGTAAGTCGATATATTTTAATAATCGCTGATATATTTCGAGAATCGCCGATATATTTTGAGAATCGCTGATATATTTCCAAAATCGCCGATATATTTTCAAGCAGCAATCAATATAATTTCATTTACTGACATACTGTTATCTGAATTTCATCAACTATTAATCAGTTGCCTTCCTATTTAAAAACGACTACAATTTTACTGTTATAGATGAACGAAAAAATAGAATAGGAGGGGAGACTATGCCAAGGAAAGTATGGCTATTAGTAGCTGGGATGATTATTAATGTCACGGGTGCTTCTTTTTTATGGCCTTTTAATACAATTTATTTGCATGATCACCTAGGGAAATCTTTATCTGTGGCCGGAATGGTATTAATGATCAACTCGCTTACTGGTGTAATCGGAAACTTGCTCGGCGGTGTTTTATTTGATAAATGGGGCGGTTATAAATCAACTTTAGTAGGGATTGTTATTACACTCGTATCGATTTTAGGTCTTGTGTTCTTCCACGGTTGGCCGTTATATGTTGTGTGGCTAGCCTTAATCGGTTTTGGTTCTGGAATGGTCTTCCCATCGATGTATGCGGTGGTTGGTACGGTTTGGCCAGAGGGCGGAAGACGAGCATTTAATGCGATGTATGTTGGACAAAACGTTGGTATTGCGATCGGAACAGCATGTGGTGGATTAGTTGCATCGTATCGTTTTGATTATATTTTCTTAGCGAACTTTATTTTATACTTTGTTTTCTTCTTAATTGCTTTTATCGGATTCCGTGGTATGGAAGACAAAAAAGAGCCGGGCGTACAAAAAGAAGTCGAAACGAAAAAAGGCTGGTCGCTTACACCTGGATTCAAAGCACTTCTTATCGTATGTGTAGCATATGCTTTATGCTGGGTTACATATGTACAGTGGCAAGGAGCGATTGCGACTCATATGCGGGAATTAAATATTAGCCTTCGTCATTATAGTTTATTATGGACGATAAACGGAGCGATGATCGTTTGTGCGCAGCCACTTGTTAGTATGTTAATTCGCTGGATGAAGCGTTCTTTAAAACAACAAATTATGATTGGGATCGTCATTTTTGCGGCGTCATTCATTGTGTTAAGTCAGGCGCAGCAATTTACGATGTTCCTCGTTGCGATGGTAACATTAACGATTGGTGAGTTATTTGTATGGCCAGCAGTTCCGACCATTGCAAATATACTTGCACCAAAAGATAAACTTGGGTTTTATCAGGGCGTTGTAAATAGCGCGGCGACTGTAGGGAAAATGTTCGGACCAGTCGTTGGCGGAGCGATTGTTGATTTATACAATATGGAAGTATTGTTTATAGCAATCATGGTAATGCTTGTAGTAGCGCTTATAGCAACGAGCATGTATGATAAACGAGTAAAAGTCGAAGAAACAGTTGAAGAAAAAATTGCAGTTTAGTTTGACGGAACATGTAACATGTTTTAGAATATATTTAAATAAAACAACCTTTAGAACAAGGGAGATAGCTCGGCTGTCCTAAGACGAATTCGTTAGTGATTAACAGTAACGATTAACCGAGAAGCCTTCGCTTTAAGTAAGCTCTTTAGAGATACGAAGTGGTGGGTAGTTCACATTAACTCATATTTGTAATAACAGTGAGAAGGAGTAGTAGTAATAGAAGCTGGTTTAGAGAGTTGACGGTCGGTGCAAGTCAATCCACGTTTCGTTATGAACTCGCCTTTGAGTTGCAGTTGTGAAACTATTAGTAGCAATTGCCGTTAATCCACGTTACGGATCTAAGCGAATGTATATTTGTACATTAATTTAGGGTGGTACCGCGGGAATCTATAACCTCTCGTCCCTTTCTAGGGATGAGAGGTTTTTTGTATTTTGGGCGGTGAAAATAAATAGAATTTCAAGGAGGGTATCTCATGAGCTTTAATCATCAAGATATTGAGAAGAAGTGGCAAGGGTACTGGGAAGAGAATAAAACATTCCGTACGCCAGATGAGACAGAAAAACCAAAATTTTATGCACTAGATATGTTCCCATATCCATCAGGTGCAGGCCTACACGTAGGACATCCAGAAGGTTATACAGCGACAGATATTTTATCTCGTATGAAGCGTATGCAAGGATATAACGTTCTTCATCCAATGGGATGGGATGCATTCGGTCTTCCAGCAGAGCAATATGCACTTGATACTGGAAACAGCCCGGCAGAATTTACAGAGATTAATATTAATACGTTCCGTAATCAAATTAAAGCATTAGGCTTCTCTTATGATTGGGATCGTGAAGTAAATACAACAGATCCAAACTACTATAAGTGGACACAATGGATCTTCCTAAAACTATTTGAAAAAGGCTTAGCTTACGTTGATGAAGTACCTGTAAACTGGTGCCCAGCACTTGGTACAGTACTTGCAAACGAAGAAATCATTGACGGTAAGAGTGAGCGCGGCGGACATCCAGTTGAGCGTCGTCCGATGAGACAGTGGATGTTAAAAATTACAGCTTACGGAGATCGTCTATTAGAAGATCTAGATGAGCTTGATTGGCCAGAAAGCTTAAAAGATATGCAACGTAACTGGATCGGTCGTTCTGAAGGTGCAGAAGTACATTTCAACATCGATGGTACAGATGAGAAGTTCACAGTTTTCACAACGCGTCCTGATACATTATTCGGTGCAACATACTGTGTACTTGCTCCGGAACATGCACTTGTTGCTGAAATTACAACGGCGGAACAAAAAGAAGCAGTAGAAGCTTACATTAACGCTGTAAAAATGAAGAGTGACCTAGAGCGTACAGAGCTTGCGAAAGAAAAAACTGGTGTATTCACTGGTGCTTACGCAGTTAATCCAGTAAACGGTGAGAAATTACCAATCTGGATCGCTGATTACGTTCTTGCAACTTACGGAACAGGTGCTGTAATGGCAGTTCCAGCTCACGATGAGCGTGACTATGAATTCGCATCAGTATTCAATCTTCCAATGAAGGAAGTTGTAAAAGGTGGAGACATTACGAAAGAAGTGTACACAGGTGATGGTACACACGTAAACTCAGCATTCCTTGATGGTTTAAATAAAGAAGAAGCAATCGCAAAAATGATTGAATGGCTTGAAGTAACGAGCGCAGGAAATCAAAAAGTAACGTACCGTCTACGTGACTGGTTATTCAGCCGTCAACGTTACTGGGGTGAGCCAATTCCAGTAATCCACTGGGAAGATGGCACAATGACAGCTGTGAAAGAAGAAGAATTACCATTAGTTCTTCCGAAAACAGAAAACATCCGTCCTTCAGGTACAGGTGAATCACCACTTGCGAACATTGAAGAGTGGGTAAATGTTGTTGATCCTGAAACTGGTAAAAAAGGTCGTCGTGAAACGAACACAATGCCACAATGGGCTGGTAGCTGCTGGTATTACCTACGTTACATCGATCCAAACAACAGCGACGCACTTGTGGATCCTGAGAAAGTAAAACAATGGCTTCCAGTTGATATTTATATCGGCGGAGCGGAGCACGCTGTACTTCACTTACTATATGCTCGTTTCTGGCATAAAGTATTATACGATATCGGTGTAGTTCCAACGAAAGAGCCGTTCCAACAATTATTCAACCAAGGTATGATTCTAGGTGAAAACAACGAGAAAATGAGTAAATCAAAAGGTAACGTTGTAAACCCTGATGATATCGTAGCAAGCCATGGTGCAGATACACTTCGTCTATACGAAATGTTCATGGGACCATTAGATGCTTCAATCGCTTGGTCTGAAAATGGTCTTGACGGAGCTCGTCGTTTCCTAGACCGCGTATGGCGTCTATTCATTCAAGATAACGGTGAATTAAGTGAGAAAATTACTGATGCACCAAATAAAGAGCTTGAAAAAGCTTACCACCAAACAGTGAAGAAAGTAACAGAAGACTATGCAGAGCTTCGCTTCAACACAGCGATTTCTCAAATGATGGTATTCATCAACGATGCATACAAAGCTGAAACACTTCCAAAAGAATATGTAGAAGGTTTCGTAAAAATGATTGCACCAGTTGCACCTCACATCGGAGAAGAACTATGGAGCAAACTTGGATACAATGAAACAATCACATATGCAAGCTGGCCAACATTTGATGAGTCTAAACTTGTAGAAGATGAAGTTGAAATCGTTGTTCAAGTTATGGGCAAAGTTCGCGCAAAACTAACAATGAGTAAAGACGCATCAAAAGAAGAAATGGAACAACTTGCACTTGAAGCAATTCAAGACCAAATCGAAGGAAAAACAGTTCGTAAAGTAATTGTAGTTCCTGGAAAACTTGTTAACATTGTTGCAAACTAATGTATTTTAAAAAAGCTCAGAGCATTTATGCTCTGAGCTTTTTTGTGTAGAAAATAATTTCAGGATCCCCTTCATCTAAATTTTCAACTATTCCACTACGTACAAATCCATTCGTATTAAAAACGGCTTGCATACTTGTATTCGATTCGTTCGTCGAAGAAAAGATTTTTTGAGTAGGAGAATGACTTAACATATATGAGATTAACGAGCTTGCATAGCCGTTCCTTCTTTTTGCTGGCGAAACAATAATTAATGAGAGGAAAGTACAACCAAAGAAATTTGTATCGTATGTTAGAAAACCAGAAATAGAATTGTCTTCTTTTACAATGATGCATTTGCCCTCATTGATAGTGTGTTTAATATAATCTCGTCTACTATCATCTCCGATTACATCAATATCTATATGTAAGATTGCATCTAAATCTTTGATAGAAGCCTTTGTTACGTTTTTCAATAGAAATACCTCCTAGAAGAAATATTTAGTTAATTAATTTTATCATGAATGAAGAAAAAGGAGCGGAATTCCAATACAGACAAACACCTATTCTTCTATAGGAAATATGATAAAAAAGGTAGGCTAAATTGAGTAGAAGAGGTGAAAGGAATGAAAGGGATGGACAATAATGCACCACATGGCTTCTTCGGAGGTGGATCGGGTAGTTATGAACAAATGATGTTAATGGGAGGAGCTGGCCAACAAGGGTACGGCGGAATTCCGAGCTGGATGGGTGGAGCAGCAGGAGGATTTCCAACATCGGTAGCTGGCATGCAAACGGGAATGCCTACATCAATGGGAGGATTTTCGACATCAGGGGCTGGAATGCCTACAGTAACAGGAAGCTTTCCAACATCAGTAGCTGGCGTACAGACAGGATTTCCAGTAGGAGCACCAACTACATTTCCTTCTTTCGTTGGAGGAGTGCAGACAGGATTTCCAGTACCAGGAGTAGGTGTTGTAGCAGGCGGAGTAGGTGGTTATCCGCAAGGTATTCATGGTCATCATGTACATCATCATCACCAAGGTCAACATGGCCACCATGTACACCATCACCACCAAGGCCAACACGGTCATCATGGACATCATCACCACCAAGGTCAACACGGCCATCATGGACATCATCATCATCATCATCAAGGCCAACACGGCCACCATGGTCATCAACAACAAGTACATCACCACGGTCACCACCACATTCATCCGCAAGCTGTTCTTTATCAAACGCACCAAGGCCATCAAGGTCACCACGGTCACCACGGTCAACATGGTCAACATGGTCAACATGGTCAACATGGTCAACATGGTCAACATGGTCAACATGGTCAACATGGTCATCATGGTCAACATGGTCAACATGGTCAACATGGTCATCAAGGCCAACACGGTCATCAAGGCCAACACGGTCACCAAGGCCAACACGGTCACCAAGGCCAACATGTTCAACAGCACCAACAATACCAACAATATCAACAGCAACAATCTTCTCCTTGGACAGGTGGAATTGGAGCAGGAGGAGCAGGGGCAGCAGCAGGAGCGGCTAGTATTGGTGGAGCAGCAGGACACGCTGGACACGTGGGTCATTAAGGAATTGCAGAAAAAAAGACATAATAAAAAACTGCTAGGATTTCCTAGCAGTTTTTTTCAGCTTCTTGGCGCTGACGTTCGATTTCAGCACGAAGTTGTGGTTCTGGTGCTTGCCAGCCTTCTGGTTTTAGAATTTTGCCGTCGCCTTCGCGGAATCGAGGTTTTCCATCAGGGAATAGTTTTGCCATGTTTGCGTTATTTACAATTTCGAATCCTTTATCAGGACGTACGCCCATTTCGGCAAACGTTCCGAATGCAAAGTAAATAAGGTCAATTAGTGCATCATATTGATCTTCAACAGTCGTTGCTTCTAGAAATTCTTCTAGCTCTTCTTGCATAAAACTTGCACGGATTTTTGCACGTTCTTCTGCTAATTTTGTTGGAGTATTTGTCACAGGATGTCCGAACTCTTCATGCATTTTTGCAACAAGTTCATACCCTTTATCTAAACCTTTTTCGTTTGTCATGTTGTTTCATCCTTTCTCGCTTTGTGCCGAATCTCATTGTAACATATGGTGATTATGAAATGAAAAAGGACTGTCCAAAAGTTTCATCTTTTAGTTCAGATAGCGTTAGTGAAAGATTATATCGACTGAACGACAAAACATAGCCTTTTAATAAAAGAAAGCCATCCCGGAATACTGTTGGGACGGCCCTGCTCGTTATTTTTCTTCTTTTATTAAAATGGATAAAATAAGGTCGATGCCAAACATACCAACGAGCAACATTGGTATAACGACAAGTAAATAACGCGTGAAGGAAACATTTTTTAAGTATGTATGAGCAAATAAAAAGACGCCGAGAAATAAAATACCATTTAAAATAGGCTTTACTAATTTTTTAGACATAAGCTCCCCCATAAATATCTTCTCTCTCTATCTAAAATAAAAACTCCTCTTTCCGTTGTATCATGCCGGAGAGAGGAGTTCAATCATTTCTCATTCGATTACACCAGAATTTGTAATATTTACGGTGTATTTTACAGTAACAGGGACATCTTTGTACATCTGTTTCCACTCTTCTAACTTGAATGGACGGTAATGTTGTTTATATTTTGCTCCTAGTCCGAGGGGATCGACATTTAAAGATTTGAATTGCTTAATTAATTTGTTAGCTTGTGTCTCCAATTGTTTTTGAACGACCTTCTCAATCTTTTTTGTGTTCTTAGCATTCTCTAAGTTAATTTGTTTTGATACTTCTTGAATACGAGCCTCAAGCGTAACATGAATGGAAAAGGAAGGCTTTCCATTTTTTATTTTTATATCGTATGTTGGAACAGAACGAATATTATTAATCATTACGTACCCAGGATTTGCTTTAAATTCATGTGAATCTAACTTATGTTTCTCCAAAATTCCTTTAAATATAAACATATCTGTTTCCGCAATTTTACCAACATATTTATCTTTTTTAAAAAGACCAATTCCCGTGATTTTTATTTTATCACCATGTTTCTTTAGAATTGGAATATAGTAGTCTTGCCCTTCTTGATAATAACGGAATGCTCCTACATGCAGATTATCTGTTGGTAAAGGACCGGTCTCCATATTATGTTCTAGCATTTTTTTTATATAAATTGCAACGTTGGATGAAGTCGTGTACTTTCCTTTTAAAAGTTCAGTACCATTACCGTCAAGTAAAGCAACATATAAGGCATTTCCGATATTTACATCACGAATTAATGTATCGAAGGAAGCAACCATTCCTTTCTTAGCAATTCGGATGGTAAATAGAGAAACCCGCATTTGTCCGCTGGCAAATGGTTGAGAAGACTCTAAAGATGTGTCAGCTTTTACTTGTTTTACCGCATTTGCTGTTCCTTCAAAAACTTGAACTTTGTTGCCTTTTTGCTGAATAGGACAAACAAATGTTACCTTTATTTTATTATCTTTTGCTACATCAAAGACAGTTCCTTGTATAAGGTGTACGTCGTCGATAATATTTTTTTGTAAACATCCAGTTAAACTGAAGAGTGTTATACAAGAGATAAGTATTAATTTTTTTTTGATTTTTTCCATTTTCTTTTCACCCACACAATGATAAATAGGATTGGGATGTATACATAAATGAGCCAAAAGCTCCCTTTCGATGCATTACTAATAAAATTATTAATATCGTGTCTGTTTGTTAAAAGCTGTGAAACAACAAGGGTAATAAGCATAAAAGCGATTAAAACACCTCTTTGTTTTATACGGAATATTTCGTGCGTTGCTCTCGTCGCCGCCCACAAAGGAAGAATAAAACTTGTAATAATAACGAGTGCATAGCCTGAAATTGCAATATACTCTAGCCTTTCTATGAATGGTAATTGAATGACTTGGGTCATAGAAAGTTGGGCCCATATCGTCTTTAATAATTGTTTTTCACTAAAAAATGAAAAGGCTAAAAGGGTACTAATTAAATATAGAAGGTTTGAAAATAGTGCTCCAAGCTGAGCGTATTTATGAGATTGCATAGGCTTTTTCACAAATGGATACACCATGAGGTAAATCTCAAAACCGGTCATACTGTAGATTGACAGTTGAGCGGATTTTAAAATGTCTGAAAGAGAATGTGTGAATATAGGTAGTAAATTCTCCCAATGTGAATATTTCAAAACGAATAAGCTTAGAAATAAATATCCTAATGTACCACCAACAGAGATGACGCAAATACCGGTAATTACACGAAATCCAGAAGATATAATGTAATAGCTAACTAAGCATAAAAATAGTGTTAACATAAAGGTGGAAGCGGTAGGAAACATCCATACTTGAATAATTTCAACGTATGTTCGAATAACAGAAATACTGACGATTAAAAAATAAGCTGCAAAGACGATGTTAACGCCGTTTCCTAGCCACTTTCCAAATGTTTGCCGATGTAAGTCGATTAAATTACCGTTTGTTTCTTTTAATAAAAAATACATCATCCATATAAGAATTTGGATACAGAGTCCTGTGATTAGAACGCCCATCCAGCCGTCGTATCCAGCGGCCTTTGCAGTGATTCGAGCGAAGCCGAGAACGCCAGCTCCAAACTGTGCACCATGAATTAAGAAGAAGACAAAAACAGGTGATATTTGATATTTTTCTTGAACTTTACTCATCAATGCACCTCATTCCTTAATCATCGAAGTCTGATCTATGTTTTGTTGAAATTCCTTTTGCTGCTTTTTTTACATGTTGTGGCCTTGCTTGTACATCTCTTGTATCAATCATTGTTAAAGGAAAACGAATCCAAGAATCTTTAACAGATTGTTGTCTTGTCGGGTAAAACAAAGCGTACGGTTTACGTAAGGAAGTGAGCCTGAATAGATGAGTAAATAAAAAGATAAATCCAAGAGAAATCCCGAATAATCCGCCTATTTCTGCAAACATAAGAAATGGAAAACGTAGTAATCGAACAGCATTACCCATTTTATAAATAGGTGTAATAAAGGAAGCAAGTGCTGATAAGGCAACGATAATTAATAAAATATTACTCGTTAAACCAGCTTGTACAGATGCTTGTCCGATTACGATACCGCCTACAATACCGAGCGTTTGACCAACTTTCATCGGTAACCTTGCGCCAGCCTCTCTCAATAAGTCGATTGCAAGTTCTAAAAATAGTGCTTCAATTAAAGGTGGGAACGGTACTTGAGCTCTTGATAAAATCAAAGTTTCAAGTAAATCGCTTGGAATAAGTTCATAATGATAATTTAAAACTGCAACGTATAACGGTGTAGCACAAATTGAAAATAGAACGGCGATTAATCTTAAAATCCTTGAAAATGTAGCATATAGCCAAGAGACGTTATAGTCTTCTGGCGAAATGAAAAAATCGAAATAGGATACAGGTGTTAGTAGGACACTTGGAGAACCATCCACAAAAATAGCGATTTTTCCATCAATTAGTGCTTTTGTAACTCTATCAGTACGCTCTGTATTGATGTAGAGGGGGAAAATTGACTTTTCTCCCATTAGTTCTTGTATATAAGCGCTATCATTAATTTGATCATATTCAAGAGCGCGTAATGACTCCTCGAGAAAATCTACATTATCTTTTTCAGCGAGGTTGTCTAAATACATCATGACAACTTTTGTTTTGGAAAACTCACCGACAATCATTTCTTTTGTTTGTAAATCTAAAACAGGAAGCCGTTTTCGAACTAAATTAATATTTGTATCAATATCCTCTACGAAACCTTCTTGAGGACCGATAACAGTCGATTCGTTTAAAGGAGGAGTTGGTGCACGATAATTATCAATCGCGATGTTTGCAAGCATACATTTTTGATCTTGCTGGTTCAATTGAATAATCGCATGTCCTTTTAACACCATATCCTCAATTTTTTGTAAATCGTTCGTGATTGTAATGCCGCTCATCGGAATATGTTCTTTCAGCTCTTCTAGTGAAGCACTAGGTCGTTCTAAAAGAGTAGGCATTAAATATTTTTGCAATTTCTCTCCATCAAGCGAAGGGCGATAGTAAGAAATCCAATAAGGCATTGTTTCATCATCAGATGTATGGTAATTAACAAAATCACTAGACTTTTTGAGCTTCTCTATTAAATCTTGTAGAGAATGAATACGGTCTTTTCCTGGTTTCGTAAAATCATAAATACTATTATTTCCAGATCCTTGTTGTTGATCTTGCTCCAAGTTATCTTGTTTAGAGTTTTGCTGCTGATTTTGATCCGAGTTACCTTGTTTAGAGCTTTGCTGTTGATTTTGATCCGAGTTATCTTGTTTAGAGTTTTGCTGTTGATTTTGATCCGAGTTATCTTGTTTAGAATGTTGTTGATTCTGATCCGAGTTACCTTGTTTAGAGCTTTGCTGATGATTTTGATCCGAGTTACCTTGTTTAGAGCTTTGTTGTTGATTTTGCTCCGAGTTATCTTGTTTAGAATGTTGTTGATTCTGATCCGAGTCGTCTTGTTTAGAATGTTGTTGTTGATTCTGATTCGAGTCGTCTTGTTTAGAATGTTGCTGTTGCTGCTGATTCTGATCTGAGTCGTCTTGTTTGGAATGTTGTTGTTGATTCTGATCTGAGTCGTCTTGCTTAGAGTGTTGTTGTTGTTGTTGTTGTTGTTGTTGTTGTTGTTGTTGTTGTTGTTGTTGTTGTTGATCCTGATTCGAGTGGTCTTGTTTAGAACTTTGCTGCTGATTCTGATCTGAGTCGTTTTGTTTAGAGTGTTGTTGTTGATCCTGAGAAGAATCCTTGTTTTCCTCTTTTTTTTGCGCGCCATTGCTAACTTTATTATGTTTCATACTTCTAGTTTGTTCTTTGTTATCATCCTCTGGATTGTTAGGTTGTTGCTCCAAGTTATCTGTTTCGTTTTTCTTTGTTGTATTTGATTTTTTTTTCTTACGTAGCCAATTCCAAATCATATGTATTCCCTCTTTAATTGTGTAATATAGTGCTATTTTGTGGCTAATTTTGTATATTATTCATTTATTTATGAAAAGAAGAAGGAGTTTGGTTTGCATAGAAAAAAACATGTAGTAAGCAGTTCATACTATAACGGGAAGAGGGAGAGTCTGTGCAAATTGTAAAAAAAGAGAAGTTTGTTTTAAGGGAGTTTACGTTTGAAAATGGTAGGGAAATTCCTGTTCAAATGGGGTATGAGACGTATGGTACTTTAAATAGAGAAAGGTCAAATGCGATTTTGGTTTGTCATCATTTTAGTGCAACGAGTCACGCGGCAGGAAAATATACAGCGCATGATGAGGAGTCTGGTTGGTGGGATGGTTTAATTGGACCTGGAAAAGCAATTGATACAAATAAATACTTTGTTATATGCACTGATAATCTTTGTAATGTGCAGGTAAAGAACCCTTATGTGATTACAACAGGACCGAAATCAATTGATCCGAAAACTGGAGATGAATATGCGATGGATTTCCCGGTTTTTACATTTCTTGATGTAGCTCGTATGCAATATGAGTTAATAAAAGATATGGGAATCGCAAGGCTACATGCTGTAATGGGACCGTCAGCTGGCGGGATGATTGCGCAGCAATGGGCTGTTCATTATCCTCATATGGTAGAGCGAATGATTGGTGTTATTACGAATCCGCAAAATCCAATTATTACGTCAGTAAATGTAGCGCAAAATGCTATTGAGGCCATTCAACTAGATCCAAGTTGGAGGGGTGGAAAATATGGAGAAGAGCAGCCAATGAAGGGGCTTCATTTAGCAAATAGAATGATGTTTATGAACGCGTTTGATGAGCATTTTTATGAAACAACATTCCCTCGTAATAGTATAGAAGTAGCTCCTTATGAAAAGGTTTCTACATTGACGTCATTTGAGAAAGAAATAAATAAAGTGACATATAGAGGTATAGAGTTAGTAGATGCAAATTCGTGGATATATACTGCGAAAGCAGTTTTATTACATGATATTGCGCATGGATTTTCGTCTTTAGAAGAGGCGCTGTCTCATATAGAAGCAAATGTACTTATGATTCCGTGTAAACAAGATTTGCTTCAGCCGTCACGTTATAATTATAAAATGGTAGACATGTTGCAAAAACAAGGGAAGTATGCGGAAGTGTATGAGATAGAAAGTATAAATGGGCATATGGCGGGAGCATTTGATATTCATTTATTTGAAAAAAAGGTTTATGAGTTTTTAAATCGGAAAGTATCTAGTTTTGTGTAGAAAAGAAATGGTGTGAAAAAGGTGCAATGTATGTAGTAGGCACCTTTTTTTACATGATTTGTAGACGGAAAATATATGTGGCAATTGCTATACCAAAGAACGCTATACTAAGTAATAAAAATAAGAATGATATTTCTTGTGGCGATTTTATCTTTTTATTATTTTTCATACTAAGAGCAATAATTGCAGCGATTAAGAAAATGATGCCGGTAATGAAAAGAAAAAGTGTCATTTTCATTGGCTCCTTTCATAAAACAAGTATATTGAGGATACAATGCACGAGTTATGTTTGTAAAGAATAAGTTTTGCGAGAAAATTGAGAAATAAATTTTGCATTCTTTGCGTTCTTTCTTTCGCATGCTAAAATTGATTAGACATGCTTTTTAAGGAAGAGACTAAAGGTTTTATTGTATATAAGGAGGAACGAAATATGACAGAAGTTAAAACAATCACTACAGAAGAAGTGCAAGAACGTTTAGAAAATGGTGAAATGTTATTTTTAGTAGACGTAAGGGAAGATGAAGAAGTAGCAGCAGGGAAAATTCCAGAAGCTGTACATATTAAAATGGGTGATATCCCAAATAAAGTAGATTTCTTTGATAAAGAGAATGAATATATCTTTATTTGTCGCTCGGGAATGCGCAGTGAAAATGTATGCCATTATTTAAATGAGCAAGGATATAAAACAATGAACATGGTTGGCGGTATGCTTCAATATGAAGGTGAAACGAAATAAGTAGTTTAAAAACTTGAAACGTGTTTGTTTCAAGTTTTTTTCTTTTGCATACAGTATACAAAAGGGGGAGGGATAAATGGGGATTAACATGCGTAAAGTAAAAATTATTAACAATACAGGAGCTGTTAATGTTGGCGACTGTTATAATATCGCACCTTTAGCTGTAGCAAAAATATATGCAGGTGCTGGAGGTTCGAGCGCGGCAGTTTTTTTAAATGGGAAAAGGCAGCCAGAAGCAGTGATTCGAACATCAGTGTTTCTTCCGCCGTTAGCAACGAGTACACGTACATTAGGTTCATAGAGGAAAGGTAGAGTGTAATTATGCCTGCTCATATAAAAGAGTTTGTTATTGTGAATAACACTGGTAATATATTTACCGGTGATAATTTGAGTGATACGTCATTTACTGCTTCGAAATCGTATAGTGGTTCAATGGGGTGTACGTGGATTGATGTTGTTACAGTAATAGGAACGGAGACGAAGCTTTGCTTGCAACCAGGAGATTCGGTGACGACAACATATACAAGGGGTACGCCTGCTGGTACTGTAACAGGCACAAATACGGGGCAAAGTGTAAACACATCGAGTATAGCACAAGCTGTCCCAAATACAGATAATATGGATTCAGTTGCTGGACTCCCTTAAGGATTTAAGGGAGTTTTTATTATTTCAAATAAAAATAGTCTTTGAGTTTGTTTTTGTAAATACATATTAAGAAGAAGAGGTTTGTTTCATGTAAAAAAGATGGTGTGCAGGTGGTGAAAGTGTGAGAGAGCGCGATAAAAAACATTCATTAAACTCTAATTTCAGAATTCCACCAAATCTTATTGGGCCTACCTTTCCACCCGTTCCAACGGGATTTACTGGCATTGGGATTACTGGCCCAACTGGTCCACAAGGTCCAACAGGACCTCAAGGACCAAGAGGATTACAAGGTCCGATGGGGGAGATGGGCCCGACAGGACCTCAAGGTGTGCAAGGGATACAAGGACCAGTTGGACCAATAGGTGCAACTGGACCAGAAGGACAGCAGGGACCACAAGGATTGAGAGGACCACAAGGAGAAACAGGAGCGACAGGACCGGGGGGGGTGCAGGG
>NZ_MACF01000135.1 GCF_001884045.1 Bacillus mobilis
TATTGATCAGAATCGCTTGTGCTTTATTTGGATAGATACGAAATTTATACGCTTTATTGATCATCCTTGGTTTCACCTCCATTTCGGTATATGTCTATTATACACCAAACATATATTCGATTGATAGTGAAGTGATTATGACAAATTGTCCGGTAACACTTTACATATGTCGAACAATTAAGATGACTTCCTGTCATCTCTTGTTCGAAGCCAATTCATCTCCCACCTACTCGCCGGGCTACGTCCTTCACGCTCCTTGAGGAAGGATTCTTCTTGGCTAAATTGATAAAAATTTTGCATAATCCACTTTCACCTTAACTGTTGACACACCAAATACCTTTTCGTAAAATTCGATAGACTTCTCTAAATTCGTAACATTTATGCCAACGTGAACATATCTCATAGCAACTTCCTCCTTTTTATATGTTATTAATCAATTTTTTTTGATTAATAGTACAAAATTTTAACAACAGCTACCTTTGCCTGTTTTTCTAAAAATACAACACAATTCTTCTGATAATAAATTGTTTACTTCCGCATCATTTAAATCATAATAACTCCACGTACCTTTTGTTTCTTTTACAATTAAACCTGCATCTAATAAAATCTTTAAATGATAGGACAACTTAGATTGCGTCATGTCAAAAACCTCTGTTAAATCACATACACAAGTCTGGCCTCGCTGGCAAAGTTCATACATAATCTCTAAACGCTTCTGATCCGCCAACGCTTTAAACTTTTTCTCATATAACTGAAAATCTTGTGCCATTTTAGTTCACTCTCCCTTCATCAACTTTTTTTGATATTTATAGTATATACGCTGATTAATTTATTATGCAACTGATTAATCAAATTTTTTTGATTTAGAAAAACTTCCTCACATCATATCTTTGCTACAACTAAAAAGACCATAGCCTTTTCAAAAATAAAAAACTATGGTTCTTTTTACAACTTAATAGTTACAATATTTCCGAGGAATGGAGTCTCTATAACTGTTTTAAATTTTAATTTGACCATTATAGAGTAGTGCCCCATCAACATCAAGCTAAGAAAAACAAATACCCCCAAATGAAAAAAATCGATATAACTCTTCGGCAAATAAAGACAACTCTTGTTTTTCTTACATATTCATAAAAAGCACGTCATCCTTTCTCATTAACATAAGAGAATAGTAATGTGCTTTTCATTTCAAAAATAGTCTAAATCCTTAAGTTGATGGTTGTGGAGCGGGACCCCAATAAGAACGGTATCTAAGGTTGTATGAGAGGTATTAGTTCCATTCCAAAGGCCTCAGCCGGCGATTAACTCAAGTACCGATTTCGGATGACCCTCATGTGATGAATTTCGTGTCCTGCGATGCCGTACGCGAGGGCGCGCACCGTAATACCTAGGTCGTTGGCTGTGCCCTTGCGGGTCCACGCCTCCGCCGGTAGCCCGCGCAGCAATGTGATCGTTGATTGCCGTACGGCCCGGTAGTCTTCGGCCAATTGCGCGGTTGTCCAACTTCCGAAAGGAGGCATGAATAATTCCTGATCGAAACCAGTCAGAGGCGTCTGGTCCCCTCTTGCGAACCGGAGCAGGCGGTAGGTCATGACACGTTCCGCATCTGCAATGTGGCCCACGACTTCTTTCAGCGTCCATTTTCCTTCCGCATACCGATATGCGGCCTGGCTTTCGGTCAACGATGCCAGGAGCTCGGTCATTTGCTTTTCCTGGGCGAACAGAATATCGATGATGTTACCGTCCGGCACCAAACGGATATATTCGCCGGAGTTCCCGGCGTATTCTTCTTCTGAAGGTCTTTGATTCATGCGTATTCACCTCTTTATGTACATATAGAAAATTATAGCACTCGTCTATGTCTAATAAATTCGCGAAATGATAGAACTTCCCTTCTAATAATCGAGAATAAGCAACTATTTAGTTGGTCAGTCGCCACACTATCCTGATTCGTTAGCACAATAAAAATTATCTGTTATACAATATTTCGAAGTTATTAATATATATAGGTAACACTTTTTTTAATTTAAAGATGGATTTTCAATTATATTTTGAAATGAACCGGAGTAAAACACGCTAATCTAACTACTTTTTTATACAAGAAGTTATACAAAAAAGAATAGCGAAGATCCCTAGAATCCCCGCTATATCAATGATGTATAAAATCTTGTGTAAGAGATAGATAGACATAGAGACAACAAATTTAGTAAAAACAAGGATTCTATGAAAAACTTGCTACCGATAATAAGACATTATGTTAATCTCACATGTATAGAATATACAACCAAAATCAAACAACATATCATTTCTCTCAAATGATAAAATAGGAAAAAAAAGGGGGTCGGAAAACTAATGGAAGACTCTATGTTTGCGTTTCGAGTTGTTTTCAATGCACTAACATCATTCTTTTCCAACGGGGTCTGGGTCGTTTTGTTCTTCTTCTTGTTAAATAAAACGTATGAAAACAAAACTTTCAGAACAGCATCGAGTATTATTACTGTTGTTGTCTTAGTATTTTATTTGTTTTATTGCATTCGGAATAGCATGTAATGCCTTTCTTTGAATAAGAGAGGTTTACTTTACTTCCAATACCGAGAATTATGTAAATAAGCTGTCCATGTGGACAGCTTATTGTTTTTTTGCTTAGCGTGCAAAATTCGCGTCTTGTTGGCGGTACCCCATTGCCATCAACCTAAGATTTTATAGCACCCCCAAAACGGAATTTTGTACTATCTTGTAACAAAATGCTCATTTTTTCGTTTTGAGGTATTTGCGTTTCTTAGTCTGATGGTGATGTGGTGGGACCCAAAACAGTACAATTTTATTTCAAAGACACAACGATCTTACTACACACTTTTTATTTATCCCACACTCTCATCTGCTAGTATTACTATTTTTTATTACTAATGTTGCCGTTTCACTCGGATGGCTAAGAGGAAAATGATGGCCATATGGAACAAAATCAACCTTACCAAGATGCGATGGAGCAGAATAGCCTCTGTCATAATCCCCCCAAATAATGTGAAGATTATACTTTGTTACTTCATTGAAATCACCTTGATCGTTTTTCAGTAGTAAACTATTAAGCTGAACCGTAGTATTTAAAATTCTAGGAGAAGTAAAACTGTTCCTTATTTTTTCGATATAATGTTCAGGGATGCTCTCCATACTTTCAAACAAACCATTACTTAATAAATATCGCCCTATGAAATTAGTAGTTGCCAGTTTTAATGTCCATTTGTTCATAAATTGAGGAACATTTAGCGATGTAGCATTTTTTTTAATAACAGGTGGCTGAAGTAAAGTGATTGAATACTTCTGATCTATGTACTCTTGTACCAATGCTTCCAGAAGAATAAACGCACCGAATGAATGGCCAATTAGATGTGCACCATGAGTAGCTTTCTCCAATAACTTTTTCACTACATTCAAATAGATATCTAGAAGATTTTTCTCTCGTTTAAAAGGAGAACGTCCCAAACCTGGAAGATCCAAGATCCATACAGGTTGACCAGTTTTTTCATGAAGCTCTTGTGCTAAAGGAAATAAATCCTCTCCATCACTCAATAAACCATGTAATAAAATAAATGGTTTACCCTCTCCTTGTAATTGATAAAGGGTAGTGTTATCGCATAATGTTCGTTTAAATAAATGATTATGCTGGCCATTTTGATATATCATTCGATAATCCAGATCTGCTACTACGGCAGGGAAAAATTTTATTACACTCGTCTCCTTAAACCAATCTCCTCCCATAATTTTTTTCGCTGAAACATTTGAAAATTTTCGTTTTGTAATAAAATTCAGTCCATCCGAAGGAATTTTTGTTATTTTACTTACTCCACTATTCATAATTGCTTTCATAAGTGGCATTGGGACAGAGATTTTTGGTGCCCTCATATTCATACTTTCCGACATAATACTTAATAATTCAGCAATGTTCTGATCGTGCTGTTTGTCTTCAACAAGTGTATATGTTTGAATAGTCGGTTGTTCCAATCTGAAAACCTGCACAATAAACTTCGCAAGCTCATCGTTTGAAATAAGTGGTAACCTATATCCCTTACCTCCAGGAATCACTGGCATGAGCCCTCTTCGCATACTCATCACAAGCAAACCTAATCCTGCTATCTGCTCTGTACTCCCTGTTTTACTACTACCGACTACAGTTGGCGGATTAATTACAGAAAGCGGATAACCTACCGCTGATGCCTGGTGACGGATATAAAGATCTGCTAAAAATTTTGTTCTCTCATATGGATTTTTTATTTTCAAATCATTGTTTCCTTCTTTAAACGCATCAATTGCAATCTTGCTATTTTGATCATCAAAGGGACTCATATAACCTACAACATGAATAAATTGTTGCAAGCCCTTCAATTGATGAATACTTTTAGCTAATTCACTAATATGTTTTGCACCATTTAAAAATACGGAAGATGCCTCTTTATTTGTCGCTTGAATATCCATGGGGCCTCCTGCGTGAATAATCACATCCGTTTTCAATACCCTCTCCTTATCTTCAGCACTTAGACCTAAATCTATTTTCGTCAAATCACCTTCAATAAAGTGCATAACTGCCTTTTGTAAGATGCCTCTTTCTTGAAAAAGGCGTATTGCTTTACTTTTCGACCTCACTAAAAGAAGGATTTTAACATCCTCTTTGGCTAATTCTTTCACTAATTGCTTTCCAATAAAGCCTGTTCCACCAATTAAAAATACTGTTCTCATATAAGACCTCCATTTAGTACTATACAGTACTAATTTGATGTAAAAAAAATGCTTCTTTTATCGAAGCAATTTTAAAAAATGATCTGCTGTTTTCGTGATTACAGTTGCATCCTTCAATGTTTCTGAAATAAATAACGCTCCTTCAAGATTTGTAATAAAAAGGGATGCAACCTCATCAATATTAATCGTATTTCTGAATTCTCCATTCTCTACCCCTTGTTTAAGTAATAGAGAAACTTTCTTTTGTAATCCTGTAAAAAAAAGACCTATTTTTTCTTTTATTTGTGTGGCCTGTTTAGGACTTTGAATATAAAGAGTAATAAATGGACAGCTCCCCTTATACTCTCTCGACTGAACTCCTTGTGATAATTGTTTTAAAAACAGTTGGATACGATCTTCAACTAAAAATTGGTTCTGAGAAAGTACGTCATCAATTGCAGATTGATACATTTCAATCCAATAATCAACGACCCCTTCTAATAGTACTTCCTTATTAGAAAAGTGATAATACACATTAGACTTTGAAACTTTGCTTACACGTACTAATTCATCCATACTTGTATAAGCAAACCCTTTTTCTAAAAATAATGTTGCAGCTACTTCAATCACACGTTTTTGATTCATTAATTTTACCTTTGTCATAACTAGAACTATATAGTACTAATTTAAATGTTGCAAGCATGTATCTTAATTTTGAAAAAATTTTGATTAAAAAAATTCTACTAACATTGATTTTACTGCAAAAAAATCTTAGCATCAGTGTTACGCAAAAAAGAAAAGGAGTGGATCCCCCCACTCCCTTTAACCATCTACCCCTGATTCCTCTGCACCTCTCTAAACTCCTCCTTCACCTTCTCTAACAACCCTTCTTCCGTAATTAATCGATACGCTGTATTTGCTAGTGCTTTTGCGGATGTAATTAATGCTTTATCTCCTAATTCTGAACGTGCTGCTTCTCTAAATTCATTCGTATGTGCAATTAAATTGTCTGGACCGATTTTAATGTATGGGTGAATTGTTGGTACGACTTGACTTACGTTTCCTGCGTCTGTTGAGCCGATGCCAAATCTTTCTTTCCTATTTACGTCCTCACCTTGTAATTCTAGTTCTTCGGCTACGACGTCATTAAATGTTTTTGTTACGAGTAGTTCATCGATTTCATTTTGGAATTGATGAATTTTCACTTTCGTACCTGTTGCTAGTGCTGCTCCCTCTGCGATATTTCTTACTTTCTCTGTTACTTCCGCACATCTCTGTCTCGTTGCTGCGCGGATGAAGAACCTTGCTGCGGCATAGTCAGGAATAATATTCGGTGCTTTTCCACCCTCAGTAATAACGCCATGAATTTTCACATCTGACGGAAGTTGTTGGCGAAGTGCGTTAATGCTGTTATACAGCTGGATAATCGCATCTAATGCGTTAATTCCTTCTTCTGGTGAAGCTGCGGCGTGAGCTGTTTTTCCGTAAAAATGAAAATCAAGTGGATCGACTGCTAGTGAAGGGCTCGTTGTCGCAGTTTTTCCGCTCGGATGAATCATAAGTGCCGCATCGATATCTTTAAATAAACCAGCTTTTACATAACTCGCTTTCGCACTACCGTTTGGCCCTCCTTCTTCAGCCGGAGTACCAAACACAACAACTTCCCCGCCAATTTCTTCAAGCGTTTCTGATAATGCGATCGCTGCCGCAACGCTAATTGTGCCAATTAAATTGTGACCACACGCATGACCGAGTCCTGGTAAAGCATCATACTCAGCTAAAAATGCGATAACTGGTCCTTGTTTTCCTGAACTTTTTCGCGCGATAAAACCTGTTTCATGTCCAGCTATATTGTGTTGTAATTGAAAACCTGCGCTTCCTAGTAATAAACTCAACGTTCTTGATGCGTAAAACTCTTGGTTACCAATCTCCGGATTCGCATGAATATCGTGACTTGTTTCTATGTACTTTTCCTTATTTCTTTCAATACTCTCTTCAATTATTTTCCTTTGTGACGTTACTCCTGTCGCTCCCATTTTTCTTCCCCCTTATATTTTCACATAAAAAAGCCTCTTTCTAAAAGATAGAAAGAGGCTTCTGCATATACAGTCAAAATGAGCTTCTTTCTTATCTTTCAAGTTACCTTGCTGGAATTGGCACAGTATTCATAACGAATCTGCTGCCGAGGTGTCATAGGGCCAGTCCCTCAACCTCTCTTGATAAGAATTTTCATAAAATTATATTAAATTACATTCATTCTAAGTTCATTCCGATTAAAAGTCAAGGAATTCCTATCCGAATTTACCGGATATCTAAAAACCCTTTTAATACACCAATTGTTTCTTGTGCTTGCAGCCTTGCACATACGTATGGAAATTCCGTACTACCTTCAAACATCATTTGAGATGTGAGTGGCGCTCCTGCCCAGAAGATTTCATCATCGATTACGATAAACGGGAATGCTTTGTTTTGTCTTTGTAACTTTACATTTTTTAACGGAACTGGTCCATCACTATACACTGTTATTTGCGCATTTGTACGCATTAACGCTTGCCATACTCGTTTATCCACTTGCTTTGTGCTTGGAAGTGAAATAATAATCTTTCGTTTTGCAGCTAAAATATCTTTTAATAACACTTTCGGCTCTTCAAGATTCATTTCCATAAACCAGCGTAAACGTTTCGAAATTTTCCGCTCCCACAATTGTCTTGATGTCGTGCGATCATACACATCTCCGTGACGTTCTATATGAGCTGTTAATTGTGATAACGCTTGTTTTCTCGAAAGGTTTTTACGCATATAATGGCAATCTGATAATTGAATGAACTTCCCTCTCGCTCTCGTTACAGCTACATTGACGAGGCGATGGTTTTTATGGTCAAAGAATAACACGCCTGGTCGTTCTTGCGGATAACTATCCACTGTATCAAATATCATCATATCTCTTTCAGACCCTTGAAACTTATGAACCGTCGCCGCTAAAACTGGTATGTTTTGATATTTCGTTCTCTGCAACATTTCTCTAATGCACGTTGATAAAAAGCGGGATTGTGCTCTGTAAGGTGTAACAACACCGATCGATTGAACACCATCTAACAGTCCGATTAACATCATTTGCATCGCTACTAAACCAGACATAATGTTAAAACGAGAACCTGAAGCAGCATCTTTTAACGAAAAGGCGCCCATTAGACTCGTATCAAATAAAACACTCGCCTCATTTGCGAATGGTTGCAATTGCGCAAGTTCTTTACGGTCTGAAACAGACGGATGATCATACACTCTATTTTTATAAATAAATGAGTTTGTAAACTTAGATATATCCGCATGCATACGTCTTTGTTCCTGCAGCATAAAGAGGTTCGGATGTGCTTCTGACTTATTGACAGACTCAACAATCCCGGCATGGTAAAACATATCTTCCCCGAGCCATTTTCGAACGAGTTCATGGTTCGCCATCGCAATTGGAGGTAACTGTAAAAAATCACCACATACGACGATGCGTTTTCCAAGTGATGCAGCTAATGCAATTTGCGGAACATATGCCATACTCACTTCATCTACGACAACTAAATCAAATGTACGCTCATAAATCAATGAATCAATGGCACATTTCGATAAAGTTGCACCGATTACTTTTGCATTTTCAATGTATTCTTTTTCTACTTCTTTAATTTTCGCTTTTTGCTTTCGAAGATCACTTTCAATCTCTTGTATACGCTTCTTATCAGCAGAAGTCGCTTTATATGATAAAATCTTTTCACGGAGATCTTGTCGTGTTTCCTCTAAATAGAGTCTTTCTTCTCCCCAAGATCCGTTCGTCGTTTCAACTAACTTCGATGCAAGCAACGTTTCATGATTTCGTATATGATCATGTTGGCTATAACCGTAACGAACAATTTCGCCAGGCGTCCATTTCTTTTTCTTCTCAATTTGCTTCGTTACTTCACTCATTAATACGTCCACTGCCGCATTACTATGAGCTAGCACAAGTACCGATTTTCCCTTTTGATAATGCGCCGAAATAATACGTGATAAATTGTAAGACTTCCCTGTTCCAGGTGGTCCCCACACGTACGTTGTCGGATTGTAAAACGAACGATACGCCAATTCATTTTTCGGATTTTTCATCTTCTCAATATGTTTCGGACTGCTCGTCCCATCAACAAGACGCTTTATACGATTACGTTTTAACTTATCTTTATGTGCCTCTTTCAATCGCTCTTGTAGTTGCTCTAACAATTGCCACGGTTCACTGTATAAAACAGCCTCTCGTATTTCACCTTGTATATAATCATTTAATTTCAGTTCTATTTCTAATCCGTGTACAGATAATACTTCCCCTGTCGCTTCCTCACCATCAAATTCAATTCGAATTGGTGAACCTTCAGGTAAGCTTACTTCCGAAATAAGCTGAAATACGTATACTGTACTTTCATAATCTGTATATAAAAAACGACCGTTCATGATAGAAATTTTACTACCACCTATCGTTTTCCAATGTTTAATTTCATACGCTAATGCATAATGCCACTCTTTCATCGTTGCCGATAATGAAGGAGTTTGAGTAGGTGTATTCATCGTATAATCTCCTTCCTTCTCCCCAAACATACTTTCTCACTATACCATATAACACGCTAAAATTTGTAAGGTTTTTATCTTGCTTATTTTCTTAATTTTCAATAATATATTGTATATAATTTTCAGAAAGAAGGAATCTACATGCCAGTTAGAAGAATCGAACACGTTGGACTTATGGTTGCAAACTTAGAAACATCTATTTCATTTTATGAAGAAGTAGTCGGCTTACAGCTCATTAAACGTATGGGGCACCCGAATCCAGACTTACAACTCGCTTTTTTAGGTGTAGAAGAATCGAAGGAAACGATACTAGAACTCATTGAAGGCTACAACTCTTCTCTTCCGGCAGAAGGAAAAGTACATCACATTTGCTTTAAAGTGGATTCATTAGAGGATGAAATCGAAAGACTCAAGAAACACGAAATAACCTTTTTACTAGGAGAAGAAATTGAAACATTACCAGATGGAACACGTTACATATTCTTCGCTGGTCCTGATGGAGAGTGGATTGAGTTTTTTGAAACGGAGAGATAAAAAACCTTTATTTTGCAGGTTAAAAACAATCATTTTATGAGGAGTAGAGAATGATCAATACAATCTATATTATTATTTTTTGGATCCTTATACTCTTTCCAATCCTGTATGTAATTAAGATAAAACACTGGAATTTAAAAGTAGCTGCCGTATTTGTTGGAAGAATTCTATTAAGTATTATCTTTTTCATAAATGGAATAACTTTTGGAATGCAACGAAATTGGTCAGAGCCTCCCTATGAAACAGAATGGGATTTCTTTATAAAGTCTTTGCAACATGGGAAAACTGATGCACTTATAGAAGTATTTCTTCTAATTATTATCATTACTTTAGATTTAGCAGTTATATTTTTTTATAGAAATAAAAAGAAATAGGATATTCTCTCCTATTTCTTTTCTTAATGATATAAAAATCTTTCAAATAGCTCTAACTTGCACAATGCTTTCCGTTAATATAATACGCTGATTCTGTGAAAACCGTAAATACAACCTCTACTTCTGGAAGTCCAAAATCCATTACATATGTAGTAATGGCCTTGGCAAATCGATCACGAATTTCCTGTCCACGCTCGAACCATTTCACTTCAATAAGAGGAAACGCTTCTATTTCTTCTCCATTGAATACAAACGTAGAACTTGGTAGTTCCAAGGTAAAATTATCCGTACCACACTCACAGATTTCTGCGAGCTCTTCTACTAATGGCTTACTTATGCTTTTTAATTGTTCAGTAGTAATTCCACGAAACACAACATGCGGCATGTGAATCCCTCCGTTACATAGCTTTATATTTGCTCATATCATAACACAATTTATTTTGCATCACTAACATATGATCATTCTTAAGAATGATCATATGTTAGTGATGCAATACATGTATTGTAACCTGAAAAATAATAAAGAGGTATTGTCACATCGGTATCAAACTAATAAAAAAAATACTCCTAAATAAAAACACGCTACTCTTTCTGTAGATTCATAGGAAAGTATAGCGATGAGATATTCCCTCTATTTCTCCCGTATCGATACGCGAGAATCAACATTGTTTATTATATGCCAAAACAATAACAAAAACGGAACTGTTTTCAGGTCTCTTCTCGCATTTTTCTGTTAAATTCCTTAAACAACAACTTAAGTCCTACAACCATCTTTATTCCTAGTTACTAAATATTAGTTATGTTCATAATTCCGTAACATGTATAGACAGGTATATATGTTACAATCAACTTAGCAAATTACAAATAAATTTGCATTTCCTGTGCCCCTTACCTCCCAGTAAGGGGCGTACCCTTTTATAAATAATTATTTCAATACAACTTTTTCCACAGTACTTTCTCGTCAATTCCACAAGTTTAAGAACTCTCATACGTTACCTTTTCCAAGGAACTATATGCCGATACACGAATCCCTATTTATATAGAGATTTTTTGAATTACGTGTCCCTCATTATTTACTATAACCACGATTCAGTTTAGTTAACTTTTCATTGATGTGAAAAATTCTTACTCTAATATCTTTAATACCAGATGCTTGAAGTCTGTTTTTGTGCATTTCGGCGTATTTGTCAGCGTCTTGTTTTTCTTCAAATACATAGATGCCTCCAGCTTCTTTCGTTTCTTCGTTCTCCGTCCATATTTTCCAATGGAATCCTTCTTCTTTATTAATACTTTTTGCTAAATCCAAAAATGCTTTTTCCATTTCTTCACCAAAAGGACCTTCAAACGGAAAATCAACTTGTAGTAAATATGCCATTTTCACTCACTCCTATGTTCAATATTTTCAATTCGAATGCATACAGTGTAACGGCTGTTTTCATAATTCAATAAAAGCTCCCAGATTGCGGTAGATATTTTTAAATATTATTTTGTTTTTTTGACTTGATTATAATAAAAGATGGACTTCGCGATTCGTTTATTAAATCTGGCATTTTCTCTATCCCTGCCAAAGTTGATTGTGGTTCGATTATTTTATCCAGCGAAAACCCGTGTTCAATTAAAGTATTTATTAATGTGGCAACTGTTCGATGATAAATAACCACACTATCGTCAACAAACCAGTTGTGTACTCTGATTCCTTCTTCTTGATAATTATCTAATGCCCAGTGTGATTTATTACCATCCTCAGTTTTTATCCAATGGTTGCTCCCTTTGCGAGCTGTTGCTACTGGGTGTTCGGTTGAAAAGATAAATTCACCACTGCTTTTTAATAGTTCATTAATCTTTTGAATCATTGCCGAGTAATCTTCAATGTAATGTATAGAGAGGGAACTTATAATCAGATCAAACTTTTGATTGGTTAGTCCCATATCCTCCATAGGAAGACACATAAATTCTATGTTATCATCCTGATTTAACTTTTTAGCACGTTCAATCATATTTTTGGATATGTCTACACCTACTACGTTTTTTGCACCATTTTCTATACAATACTTTGAAAAATGACCATCACCGCAACCCAAGTCTAATACCGATTTTCCTTTCAAACACAGAATTAATGATTTGATTGCTGGCTGTTCTATGAAGTCATTAGCGTTTATTCCACTTTCACGCAACGCTGTGTAGTTTTTGAAGAAATTCGGATTATCGTAAACATTTTGTTTCACTTACATCACTCCTCTGATAAGTTTTTCATAGATTAAGCTGACTTCTGTTTCCAAATTATCATACTAACCATAAAAATTTTGTCATCCTTTTATTATGTAATGTTTTTTAGGAAGATATCTCGAACTCAATACTTTCACAATCCTGCCCGTTTGCTGAATAAACTGCTGTAGATACTATACTGTATTAAGAAAATTAACCTTTATTTTAATTTTCAAAAAATATTACATGAAATTAAACTTATATAATGTTAGCTTGATGGGCATAGAGCACCGCCCACATTTTAATTATTTTATGGGCCAAGCAATTCTCAAAAAAGGATAGCATGATTTTAATTATGATTTTGATTTAAACAATGCGTTCTGAGACACTACTCTCCTTCTAAAATAGCGTAATAATATTCATCCCACCATTCATTTCCATGGGGTATACACTTCCTGAAATATCCTTCTCTTCTCATTCCAATTTTCTCCATCAATCGATATGACGAGGTATTTTGGGGCTGACATGTAGCTATAATTCTATGTAATTTCATTTCCTTAAACCCATATTTTAATGTAGCTTGTGCTGCTTCAGAAGCATATCCTTTATTGAAATATTTAGGATTGAATACCCACCCAATCTCATAAGTATGGTCACCAAAATATTTATGAAAAACAATATGACCAATCAGAATATTTTCATCTACCAGTATCACAGGAAAGTTCTCTGCATTTTCACCCATATTTCTATTTACAAAGTTTCTTGTATCTTCTTCAGTAAAAACCCCTTCAGGTATGTATTTCATAACATTGCTATCTGATGTATACTCATGGACATCTTGCCAATCTTTGAACTCAAAATTTCGTATTAATAATCTTTCTGTTCTTATAAACATTTACTTTTCTCCTCTCAAAAAATCGTGTCTTTATTTCAAATCCACATTCAACCCTTAAACTATCTTACAGATTCATCATAGAAACTACATGAATAATAATTTGATAAATATATCATATAACAAATATTAGCATTCATACATTTCGAAAATTATGTTAATTAAGGACAAAAATAGCTTTTTCTTAACTATTCTAAATTTCGTTTACTACTAACTTCATTTTACTTAAATAAAATGCTGGATCTGATTTTTTTTGCAACTTCTTGTGAATGAGTAACAACAATTACGCATTTTGTTGAGTTTAAATTAAAGTCTACTTCTCCCTGATGTTTCCCCTTTTTATTAAGTATTTCAAATCTAACATGTTGTGTATATAATACATAAAGATTATTGGATTTTGAATCAACATATACGCCCCTTTTATTTAAAAATAAGAAAACCCCATATTCAATAAAAAATACAGGGTTTTTATAAAACAGTTTATTTTGTTTACTGTTATACTTAGTCGAAAGAAGTTCGTAAATGAAATATTACTTATCTAATTAAGAAGAATTTAGATTCCAGCCCAAACATCTTTTCCATATCGTCCTTCATCTTGCACACGTTCCAACCAATCCCTTGCTTCTTGTTCACTGACTTCATGAATTTCTTGATAGGCTTGACAAAGGGTGTCTTCTACGTCAGGAGCCATTTTACTTCCATCACCACATATATAAAGATGAGCCCCATTATCTAATAACGAAATTAAATTGATTCTATCTTGTTTTATTAAATGCTGTACATATGTTTTAGGAGATCCTTCTAAGCGAGAAAAAGCTGTGTGTAAAGAGATTAATCCATCTCTTTCATCATTTTCTAGTTCTGTACGATAGAGATAATCTTTTTCAGGATGACGACAACCAAAATATAGATGTGCTTCTCCTAAGTTCATACCTTTTTGCTTTTGAACACGACGCGCTTGCAAGAATCCACGGAATGGTGCAATTCCAGTACCTGGTCCAACCATGATAATTGGTGTTTCTGGATTTTCAGGTAATTGAAAGTTTGATTGTGGCGTTCGAATGAAACAAATAATCTCATCTTTATTATGGCGCTGAGCTAAATAATTAGAAGCGACTCCTTCATATGTCCCTACCCCACTCCATGCAGGTGCATGAACAACACCAACCGTAATGCTCAGACAATCCTGCGCAACGAGTGGAGAGCTTGAAATAGAATAGTAACGCGGTTTGAGCGCAGGAAGAAGTTCTAAAAAACGTTCAAATCGGATTTCACAAGCCTCATACTTTTCAAGAAGATCCAACATTGACATACGTTTCTTTAATATTTGTTCATGATAAACTCCCTCTTCCAATAATGATTCCAATTCCTTTTTATGAGGAGGGCATGCTGTGAATGTCACCATTTCTCGTATTTGTGCTCGAGTGGCTGCTTCTTGCACTTCTACACTATAACTAAGAAGGTCATATAAACGAACAGGACTGTCTAAAGGTATGTGATTTACACTGCGCCCACTTGCGCTCAATATGACTTGATCCTTTCCGTTTAATCCAAAGCGTTTTAAAATTCGGTTGACATTTTTCTCACTATTAATTGGCAGCACCCCAAGCTGGTCTCCTTCTTTATACGTAGCGCCTTCTGGCAAGGATATCTCAATATGTCGCGTGCTTCTTTCGCTGCTAGATGATTGAAGCTCACGATTTTCTAGTATAGATGCATAAACCGCTTCATATGTTCGCGCAAGAGGAGATCCTCCAAGACGACTAACAAATTGTAAACTTAATGTACTGCGTTCTTTCTCCATGTTTTTGTTAAGTTCCAACCCAAATGCCTTCATCGCATCAGACCACATACTTTGTTTCCATTGCTCGAGCTGTTCCTCGAAATCACCACTTGCATCCGCTTCTCCACGTGTAGAAAATCTTGTTGCTCCTTTTTGAGCCATTTGCTCATCAATGTATCTTGGAATTCGTTGATAGGTACTCGCCCAATTATGATCTCCACAACCAAAAACTGCGTATTGAACACCTTTTAGCTCATCTGGTTTTAATTGCTCCAACCATTGCACAAACTGCCCTGCATTACTTGGCGGTTTTCCATTATAAGAAGAAGTTACAATAAGAACCGCTCCTTCTTTCGGTAGACTTCCAATTCGATCGTTAAGAGCTACCACTTCCGTTTGAACACCTTCTAAACTAGCTGTATCTGCTAGTTCTCTTGCAATACCTTCTGCTACCCCTGTATCCGAGCCATACAGAACAAGCAACGAAAGATTATCGGCTCCAATAATAGAAGAAGTCTTCTGAACTTGCTGCTTGGTTTCATGGTTTTTCAGTTTCTCCTCTATAGGCGCAAGAACAGTAGTATGGCTAATAGTCTGATTTCGGGGTAGAATCCTAATTTTAAAATCACCAGGCTTTAACGTTAATGTTTGTTTTACGTCCAGCTGATAGTCTTGATAATCAATGAATTCAAAATGTTGAAGAAGCATGCCCATTACAAGTGTGGCTTCATGAAGTGCAAACTGCATACCGATACATGCCCGTTGACCATTTCCAAATGGCTTATAAGCATGATGAGGAACCTTATCCAGATCTTCAAATCGTTCAGGTTGGAATTCTTCCACGTTTTCTCCCCACGCGTCTCTATCCCTATGTAACTGTGGAATAAGAACAGAAATACGATCTTCTCCTTTCTTAATTGGATATTTCCCACCAATCACTGTATCTTCTTTTGCATAGAGACTGAATGCTGGAGCAGTAGGCCATAGACGTAGCGATTCATTTAAAATCATCCGGATATACTTAAGTTTCATAACTTGTTGGTATGTTGGAGTAGGATCTGTCAAAACCCTATCTACTTCTTCATAGGCTTTTTTCAATTTATCTGGATTCTTTAATAAAAAATAGATTGCAAAAGATAATAATCCACTTGTTGTTTCATGCCCAGCTATTAAAAAAGTAATAATTTGGAAACGGATATTTTCATCATCTAATTTTTCACCAGTTTCCGGATCCTGCACATTTAACATACGGGAAAGTAAATCATTCTCTTCCTGATTTCCACTACTTTTACGTTCAGCAATAATATTATCTACTAAAGAAAACATAGATTGAATATCATGCTGAAATTGACGTTTCGTTCTCCACATGAGTTTGTCTTCTATATCCAGCCGCTGTAATTGGTGCATCGCCTCATCTAGAGCACGGCTCATGCTAGTAATAAAAGGATGAGGGGTCTCACGATAAAAGCTATTAAATCGATAGTTAAAACCACATAGACCAATTGTATCCAATGTAAGGCGAGTCATATCCTCCGGTACATCTACGCTTTCATTCGGATTAAGCCGTGCCCATTTTTGAACGAGTTGTACGGCAAGATCGACCATCATAGCATGATAATCTTTCATTGCCCGTTGGCTGAATGTAGGCATCAAAATATTATGAGCTTTTTTCCAGTTAGGCTCGTGAGTCTCACTTGTAAATAATCCATCTCCAGCAAAGGCGCGAACTTTTGCTAAAGCACCCTCTATACTTTTATCAAATCGTGTTTCGTCACAGACTTCTGCTACCAGTTCATGTCCAGAAACGACAATGATGGTATCACTTAAAGTTTGAATTTGAAAAATGGGACCATACTCTTCCGCTATCTTGATAAAGGATAGGGTCGGTTTATCTTTATCGATTAATGGGAGATTCCCCAGCAATCCATATGTTTTCGGTTGAGGAATGGCAGATACTTTTTTATCCATTAAGAACACCCTTTCAAAAAAACATGAAATAAAATATCCCATTCAATAAACAATGAATCGCCTGGGATAAAGATATGTAATTGATTACCTTATTTTATCTTTTCCCTAACTATTCACGATTATGATATTGCTTATAAGGTTGGTAATCTAAGTTGTTTGTTGCTATTACATGTATAACTTACAGAAAAAATACTAAATGAAAATGAAGTATATTATTATAATGTTTATAAGAAATTGAGAGCTAAAGATTGTAGTATTAGGAAAACCAGTAGCTTCTCATGTCAATTCAAACAAATACGATAAATAACTATACTGTGTTGCTAATGAAAAAGGATCTGATATGAATATCAGATCCTTTTTACTATATATAATTATTTCGCTGATTCTTTTCCAGATTTAAATACCAGCGCCTTAGCAGCAGAAATTCGCATTTCTTCATAGTCTAACTAAACAGTAAAAACTTGCAGGAATCATGATCTAAAGTTTTATTTTTCTCTAACGATTTAACCTCTCGACAGCTTCCGCGCTTGTATCTACACGTTTAACGAAAAAAACTAATAGTAAGGCAACAATATTCATGCCAAGCGCTACATAGAACGAATATTGAATTCCGGATAATAAAGCCTTCTGAGTTAACATTGCCTTCGTAGCTTCGGTGAAGGTTGTTGGATCTACATCCGCCATTAGACTTTCAGCTTTTGTTTTTGTTACAGAATTCATAATCGTAACAAGAATAGCAGTACCAATCGAACCGGACACTTGTTGAGCTGTATTATTAACAGCTGTACCATGCGGATTTAAACGAGTTGGTAATTGATTAAGTCCGTTTGTCATAAGTGGCATCATCACCATAGCCATCCCAAACATCCGCAGTGTGTAAATAAGAATAATATGTGTGTGACTAGAGTCGAGTTGCAGGTTGGCCAGCATATAAGTTGAAACAGCTGTAATAGAAAGTCCTACTATACCAAGAATACGCGGGCCATATTTATCAAATAGTTTACCTGTAATTGGTGACATAATCCCCATTATTACCGCACCTGGAAGCATCATGAGCCCAGAGCTCAGCGGCGAAATACCGCGGACGTTTTGTACATATGCTGGTGTTAAAATCATACCCGAAAACATGGCCACTGCGTTAACAATCGCAATTACAGACGCAAGTGCAAACATTGGGTACTTGTAAACACGTAAATCCAATAACGGTTCATTCATTTTTAATTGACGGATAATAAAAGCAATTAGAGCAATAGCGCCTATGATTAAGGTTGTTAAAACAACTTTATTCGTCCAACCATCGGAACTTGCAGAACTGAATCCATATAACAAACCACCAAAACCGATAGAAGATAATAGTAATGAGAGATAATCAAGTTTTGCATTTTTATTTTGTTTCATGACATTCTCCGATTTCCAAATCCCTAACAGTAAGCTAATGATTGCTAATGGTAATATCATTTCAAAAAGCAAGCGCCAGTCATAATACTCTACAATATAACCTGATAGTGTCGGTCCAATTGCTGGAGCTGTAATCATAACTAACCCAAAAATCCCCATTGCTGTTCCCCTTTTTTCTCTAGGAAAACTTACTAGCATAATATTCATTAACAAAGGCCCCATAACTGAAGAACCTGCTGCTTGAACCATCCGGCCAGTAAGTAATAAACTAAAGTTCGGTGCTAAAGCCGCTAAGGCCGTACCAAAAATAAAAATCAACATAGATGTAATAAATAAGCTCCTATTGGAGAATCGGGTTATTAAAAATGCCGATGCCGGAATTAATATACCACTTACAAGCATATACCCTGTAGAAAGCCACTGGATCGTTGAATAATCATTAATGTCTAAATCCTTCATTATGGATGGCAAAGCTACATTTAAAAGCGAGTTATTTAGAAATGAAACAAATGCCCCAATAAAAAGAATTACAAGCATTAAATATGGTGGTTTTCTTTTATGTAATGTTTCACTCATATATTCATTTGCCCCTTCATTATAAATTCCATTGATCAGTTTAAATCGTTTGTATATCTGCACAAGAATACATTGTCCTTGCAGTATTTTGCCAAACTCTTCGAATGGATATTCTCTTTTTAGTAATTCTACTTGCTCAACATAACATTTTAATTTTTTTGTTGATTAAACCTTTATAAACACGTTTATTAAATTAGGCTGAATTAAACAAAAGGAGCGACTGAAAATCCCCTTCTAACTTCTTTGCTTTCGCTGAACTTTGAGGTAGAAGTGTTTTGTTGTCTACAAATAGCCGGATAAATCAACAAGAACATACACCTATTCCTGTAAATACAGGCTTGTAAATCTAGTTATGTAACCATCCATAAAAAGGAATATTACATAGGCTAAGTCTAACATTACATTTTTAAAGTGAGGGGAATACGCTTATGTACCAATATTGGTATTTGAATTCAAATGGAAACGGGGAGCAATATAATAACCAAATTGCAATGTCATCATTATATTTACAGCAACAAATAGCGAAAGCTGAGGGAATGAATGATTTGAAGGTTCCTGAAAATTGGAGTTGTCGAGTCGATCCATTTGGTTGGGATTCACCAGCCAATTATACGGGTTTCAATCCCGGGCCCCCTCCCTTCCCTTTAGGTCAGCCAATCCATTATGCAGGGATGATACCCCAAGGACATGCTGCTAATTGGGCTCCATTACAAGGCCATGCAGGTTTTAATTTTCAAAAACCTGCATGGCCCCAACCATTCAATCATACAGGGATGTTCGCACAAGGTCATATCGCCGCTTTATTATCACCGCCAGTCAAGCCTTTTCATTTTAATACCAATAATAACTGGGGTATTTTTGGAAACCATCCAGGCTGGGGAGGACAGGTAAGTCCCATGGGATGGGGGAATAACGGAATGCTTGGAAACTTACTGACAGCAGGAAAAGGCACCATGAATGGAATCGGAATGCTTAGTAGTCTAATCGGTATGGGGAAGTTCTTCTTTTAGTTAATTAGAGCAGGCGGATAGGTCCATAGCCCATAATAAAAAACATCTATTACCTTGTATGTAATGACTTGATAGAGGTGTGGTGACATCAACAAAACGCAAGTTTCGTACGCTAAGTAAAGCGCTACAAAAAAAACCGGTTTCTTTACGAAAGAACCGGTTTTTTGTAGCGTTTATTTATTTGAAAAGTCGTCAATTTTTTTCACTAGTTAACACTTTGAACACGGCCAATTTGTCCATCTTGTAATCGAACTTTAATGCCGTACGTATGTGTTTCACTATGCGTTAAAATGTCTTTCACAACACCACTTACAGTTTTACTATAGTCATTATCCAATTGAATAACTACATGTGAACCAACTGAAATTTGTGATCTTGTTGGTTTCCCACCTGTTGCTTGTGTTGTTTTTTCTTGTTTTTGTGTTCTCTCTTGCTGTATAGACTGTTGTTGCTGAGTTTTCTGCTCTTGTTGTTTACGTTTTTCCTCTACTCTTTGTTGCTCTTCTTGTTTACGCTTCTCTTCTTCTGCCCTTTGTTGTTCTTCTTGCTTACGCTTCTCTTCTTCTGCCCTTTGTTGTTCTTCTTGCTTACGCTTCTCTTCTTCTACTCTTTGTTGCTCTTCTTGCTTACGCTTTTCTTCCTCTGCTCTTTGCTGCTCTTCTTGTTTACGTTTTTCTTCTTCTACTCTTTGTTGCTCTTCTTGTTTACGTTTTTCTTCCTCTGCTCTTTGTTGCTCTTCTTGTTTACGTTTTTCTTCCTCTGCTACTTTTACTTTTTCTTCATCACCTTTACAAGCACTTAAAGCCATTACACATAAGCTCATAAGTACACATAATAACAATTTCTTTAACATTGAAAAATCCTCCTATATATACATTACAAATCAATAACTGTCATAGCATAACAAAAGTACATGTATTTCTTTGTCACAATTTGTCGTATATATGTAATTTCTACTAAAAGACTGATCCTACAATAAAAGCGAAGATTATTATATCTATTCGTGCACAGAAATTACATTTGTTTACTAGTCAATTCAACTTAATTAATGAAATACAAAGAAAACCTTTATCTTATGTATGAAAGGATCTTTCGATTGAAGATCCTTTTATATTGCTATTTTAATGAAATAAATTGGTTAATTTCATAAAGCTCTTCTAACTTTCCTTGCAAAACTTAGCGGATCATCAACGTCTTCAATATTAACGTAAATCAAATTTGGATCATCACATAACCACTCATTGTGTATAGACGAAACGATTATTCCTTGTTTAATAATTGTAGCAACAAATCCATTGACTTCCTTCTGCAATAACGCTACCCGCCCTAGACATAATGCTCGTCCAGTTTTATTATCTCGTGATTCGAATGAAAAAGAACTTGTTACTCTAAAACGTTTTCCTAAAATAGTTGCTTGTATTTCATCCCAATTTATTGTTGCCACGCATTTTCCACCGGCGAATCCTTCTTGCCCACCGATAATTCTCGCAAACTGTTGACAAATTAATTCATCATTACACGCCATACCTTGCATCATCCCCCCTTTTACTATTAGGTTATGAATGAATACTTAGGTCTGAAACGGTAATGAATCTATTCTATTACAAAAAGATTATCGGAATCTAACGAAGTCTATTATATGGTAAGGCATTTTTAGAGCGCATAAAAAAACACCCTAAGGTGCCATCCTCCGACTTGAAAATCATATCTATGTATGGAGAAATTTAGAAAAGAGAAGTTTCTAACTATAATTTATATAGCTCTTATACCAAGAATTACTTACATACATATTTCCTTATTTACTGGAAGCAGAATCCCATTATATTACTTTCTGATTAGTCTCGTTAAAGCCATCCCAATAAATCCAGCACCCATCCCTATTAGCCATCCGGCATGAGTATCGCCTAATATAGATCCCACTCCGCCGCCAAGAAACATGCAGCCAACAAATACTAATCCTCCAATTCCCCAATTCGGTCGTTCCATAGTTCCATCACATCCCTTCCATAAAACATATGCGATTAACTAGCCTAACTTTCTTGCATAGGATAGTTAATTATTTTGCTTATGTTTAGCACTTCAGGGAATTCAAAAGATGAGGCGATTGGCCAATTTGAATAGATTGCAGAATGAGAATTTCATTTTTTCATATTATAATAACTTAAGAATGTGTTCCACAATTTATGACTCAGCCCATCGCTATCAAGCTAAGAAAAGCAAATCCCCCAAAAACAAAAATTATATGCATCATTGACTACTGTTAATGATACGTTATGTCATACAATGGAGTTAATATTAGAAAACTGTGAGGATGATTAACGTTGATAAAATTTGTAATTAGTTATGCTGTAAGTCTGTTTGCTTTTATTTTTGGATGGTTCTTGATTTCATATATTTCTCATCCTAGCTTTATTCACCCGAACGTTGTATTAGGATTCATGAAAACGATCGTCACTTATGGTAGTATACCGGCTCTTGTAGCTTGTCTAATTGGAGAAGTGCTATACAGGAAAATCAAGCGATGTAGAGAATTTAAATTTGGAATTCCTATATTTATAGGACAAGCAGTTATCTATACACTTATACCATTTCTTTTTCTTTTTCCATTTAATGTTTCCCATTTCTTTGATTTCGTTGTACCTGTAATTATGGGGTCCTTAGCTTTTTATTTCGTACGTAGAAAAATATAATTAACTTCAAGAGTGTGGCACTTAGTAAAACCATACTGTATAACCATACAGAGCTCAAGGAACGCATCAATTCTTGCGAAATCAACAAGAAAAAGTATTTGTGGACTCTAGGTTTAAACAAAATGAGAACAATCAAGATGCCGTCATTGCTTCTCTTAAAAGAAGAATTGAAAAGATAGAGAAAAAGAATAAGTAATTGCGTGAAAAAGAAAATGTAAAGCTTACTGATTACTTCATGAGGCTATAAAATTAGGACCGTACATAATAGACATATCTAAAATGTACGGTCCTTTTGTTTACTAGTCGTTCACTTATCTAACCTAAAGATAAGTATGTGACCCTTTTACAATTTGAATTTCTTTTTAAACTTCTTATATTTTCTATACGAACGTCTAACAATGTTTAACATCCAATATGGTATTTTAATAGGGAAAGGAAATTTATAAATGAAAGGCAAATAAAATATAAAATATGCCTTTTCTAGGTCTCTCCACTTACTATCTTCTTTTGTTTTTAAGAAATCAGATACATCGACTACATATCCTCTTCCGTTCTCCATCATCACATTTTTCCCGTGAACGTCACAAGGGGTTAATCCTTGTTCCCTTGCATACTCTAAAGCTTCATTGATATCAAGGATTACCTGCTTAGGAATTTTAATCCCCTTATGAATAGCATCGTATAAGGTAATTTCTTTTAAACGTTTCAATACTATGAAATTTTCTCCTTTATATATAAGCTTCGAATAAGAAGGATGGTCTCCGATTCTTCGGTATACTTCTGACTCTTTTTCAATTCCTTCTCCTTCTCGTGCGTAAACCTTCACTACCCAATCTTTGTATTCTTTGTGCATAAATACTGCGGCATAATTCCCTATACCTAAACACTTCCAAAGTCTAGGAATATCTTTAACTACTACAGGCTCGAATTCATCCTCACTTCTTATGCTTACCTCTTTTAATAAGTCGTCCTTTATCAATCCCACAAAACTGTTTATACTCATCATTTCCACTCCGGTTTTGCTAAAAGGGGTCCCACCCACATTTTAACGAAAATATACACTAAATGAATTTTAGCATAAAACGAGTCATCTTTTTTCACTTCCATTGATTTTTCATTTCTAAATGTCCACATAGGAAAAAGCAGTTTTCTATGTACTTTACTTTTTTAATACTAAAATTCCATCCTAGTTTAGTTCTTTTATAGATTCTATACATACTTTTAATACCCACAGTAATAAAAAAATACCCGTAGATAAAACACTCTTTTTCAAGTGTCCTAACTACAGGTACCAGTTTAATAGACCTGTCTTTTTTTTGCTTACTTGATTTCAACTTTGTAGCCGCCATCAATTAACAAGTACCATTTACCAGCACCGTATTTCTCTTTACTTACTTCAAACGCTTTAGTACCTGTAACCTAAATGTCAGGATTTAGATCACTTAAAACTTTTGAATTGTCGATACCTGTTTCAGTTGCGTAGCTTGCACTCGCTTCAACATCTGAATCATATTTTGTACCCTTCTCATCCACTAATTGAACAGTTGGCAATGAGAAAGAACCTGCTGGTTTATCAGAAGTATTCTTCATGTTGTACTGAACAGCTACAATAGTACCACCTTCACTTGCATCTTTCTTAACAATTTCAGGCCCTACTGATGATTTTCCTTCCACCTTTGTAACTGTTACATCAACTTTCTTAACTTTCACTACTTCGTTGATTTTAAAAGTTTTGGCTTTTTCTTTTTTTTACTTCTTCAGAATCGCCTCCACCTACAACAGCTGCGATAATACCTAAACACCCAAATTTAAAAAACTTTTTCATTTTTATGCCTCCAAAGTGTTTTATGTATTTGACACGATGATTAGTATAACAATTTTTTCAGATGTTACCATTCAAAAATGTAAGATTCCTAACTTTACCATTAGCCTACAAACCTTGCTACAATTTGCTATTTACCTAGGTTTATTTATTACATGTCGAGTTTTGCAAAAAAATATTTTTATATACTGCGCACCTTATAATAGAAAATGGTAAGATTTTCTTCTATTATAAAATAGTGTTTTACAAATTACATACACGAGGAGCTGTTTCAATGTTACACATGCGAAAAGTATTAACTGCTGCACTCTTATCTTCATGCATTATCGCAACTGGGTGCCAAAAAGAAGAAGCATCAAAACCACAAGTAACACCTAAACAGGAACAAACAAAAGAAAACAAGGAACAATCAACCAAAACCACAGAAGGAAATGCACCTTTAACAGTAAATGAACCACAACCTCAATTAGGAAATGAAAGTTTCACTAATATGACCTTAGAACAATTAGTTGTCGATGACATACGCCTAGTTGAGATCGACAAAAGTTTACTCGTACTCTATAAAACAAGTACACCTAATCGCGACAAAGGGAAGTACGATTTAAAGTCATATAAGTCTCTATATTCAAATGGTAAATGGCAATTCAAAGACAAAGAAGTCAGCGCAACAGACATGTGCGAAAACCCTAATGCTGTCGAGATTGGTATTGGAACTATTTCATTCCAATGTAAGGAAGGTACAAAAGAAGCCACAAGACTTTTCTTTAACGACAAAGGCGAAGTTTCTTTTAAAGAAAACGTACAATTAGAAAAAGCTGAACTGAGCTATAATAGTCTAGAATTCAAATCCTCACTTGTAAAAACAGACAAAGGACCAATGATTCTAACTAACACTGGAAAAGAAACGGCCACTTTAACTTCCTTAAAAGACGGCAAAGAAATAGAAAAAATTGAAACTCCTGGCTTCTCGACGACAAATGGAGACTTTATCAATACCACAAAAAAAGAAATAATTTCTAACAAAGAAGTATATGATTACAAAAAGAAAGATTACGCATGGGGTAAAGATGGTCAAAAATTAGAACTGAAATTCAAAGGAAGATTAATCGGAATCGATAAAAATAAAAACTATTACTCTTTTGACAATACCAGTCAAAGAATAAACATCGAAGGTGGCGCGAAGAAAAATTACGAAGTAATGCAGACAAAAGGCGGAGAGAACGACACACCAACTTTCTCAAAATTTACTGGTTATTATAATAAAGACGACCAAGAGATTTACAATATTTCCGGAGATGAAATCCATTATTACGGATATTATCTCTATAAAGGCAAACCATCAATTTTTAATCAGATTTTTTCATTTAAAGCAAGCAAATAACAGTATATTCAAAAAGAGGAGTGAAATGATCACCCCTCTTTTTGTTACATAGCCCTAAAATGTATTAAATCATTTCAATAAATAAGACTCATAAGGAGCAGATACTATGCCATTTACTGAAAGAGAAGTTTACCCATTATCATTAATCAATTTTCATATACTCTATGTGGATGCAAAAATCTGTACGTAATTGGAAATTCTTTATGTTGTTTCATTTTATATTACTTTTTCAAACCATCGCAAATCACGTTTCACCATGTGCGTATTGGATTACTTTTACGTCTTCTACGGAAGAGGCTGCTTTGTTAGTTGATTGATTACCAATTCCAAAAGTTAGCACTAAACCGAATGACGCTACTACCGAAAGCATTATAATCTTTTTCATTTTAACACCCCTTTATTCTCCATCTTTTGCTTAGCTTGGTATGCGTTGTAGAAATACCCACTTGCTTTCACTGGATGTCCTTCATTATGTAATTGCACAGCTATCACTTCTAAGTAATCCACCACATACTTCCATAACTCTTCTTTTTCGAAGTATAAAATCCCTTCTTTTATCAAGAATTCCAGATTTTCAATAGAATTTGGTTCATTCAACTCTCTCAGTATATTAAAATGATGTCGATATTCCTCATTACACAAATCATACCCTTTTAGAATAAGTTGATTCACTTCTTCTCTATGCCCCATTTTATAGTGCTCTCGTGCAAGTAAGAACACCGTCTTCAGGTTATCTTTAAGTGAATCAGACAAGTATTTAACTGCCAGCTCTGGGTTTCCTTGGTCGGCATATAGCAAGCCTAAATTATGCTTAATCTTCCTTTCCCATGGTTTACTATTCACTTTTTTCGCTTTATTTAATGCAGATAAGAAATATACCTCAGCTTGTCCGAATTTCCCAATAGTGATAGAACACAGCCCATATATATTTTCACAAGAAGCCAGCAAGACTCCATTCCCAGAATACGTCTGAAAGACTTTTTCCGCTTGCATGACGTGTCTAATAGAAGAAAGCGGCTGATACGTTTGGTAATAGTAAATAGCCAGCCTATAATCCCATTCAGCTTTTTCTTTCACACCATTTATCACACCATCAAGCTCTTCCAATTTTTCAAAATGGACCTTCGCTTCATTATAGCGCCCATAAATGGTAGCATACACAGCTTTAAATAAATGATAATGAAACTTAATTTGTTTATTCTCTACTGCACCGATACGATCCACTGTACTAAGTGTTTCTTCAGATATTTCACCTAATAAAATTTCGTACCTGAAGTTTAGCAAGTGGAAATATTGATATAAATCTTCATCACCATTAAATTCTTCTATCCTAAGAACAAGTTCTTTCTTTAACAGTCCTGCTTTATCTAGGTGTTCACTACATATTTCGTTATACCAATTATTTAGAAGGTTGCTTAACTCCTCTTTCCCTTTAATTTGTAGGTTCATATTCACGTTATCTCCTTGTTAATTTTTAGAATATTTAAATAAAATATACCACAAATATGCATACGTAGTAATGTGAAATTTTTACAAATAAACTTTCTCAATAAATTTCTGTTAATTCGACAACCTATATTTCACACAATACACCTAACCAACTTAAGCTCGTTTAACACATTTTTTACCTTTTTTCGTAGAGCAAACTATAATCAGAAAAACATTTACTCCATTCTTTTTTTAATAATCAAAATTCAGGAATGATTATCCAGTTTGGCAAATCATCTTCACCTATACAATACAAAAAAAGGCGAAAGTACACGAAATAGATTCGTATACTCCCACCTTGTGTTTTCACCAAGTCTCATGACCGTATGTATGGTATTCTCTATTCACTGGACGATGCCATCTTCCTTTAGCGCATTCCATTCTCCAGTCATTTCTAAATCTCTTTTGCACTTTTTTCTTAACCGGTTTAGATTCTTTATATTGATTAGCAAAATATTGAGTTTCTGTTTTCCTTTTTAACCACTCTTTCTTTTGCTTAGGATTCACTGGTTTTCGCTTAACGCCGTATACCCTTTCGACATCCTTCAATTCTTCAGTATAAACCCAAATCACAAATTCATTATTTTGTATTAGCAACCTTTCTCACCCGCAGACAGAGTAAGTTTTCGAGGATTGCTCGTTATCTGCCTACTACGATTTAGGTCCCAGACCTATAAAACACCACTCCAATATAGACATTTCTAAGAAATTATTATTTAAGTCACTTGTTAATCCAACATTTCGAACCCTTGCTGCATAAGGATTACAACCAAGACTCTATTCCGGTCACTCAAGTACATCTGGTAACATTTCTTGAAACTCCTCTATTTCCTCTATCAACCTTATAATTGCTTCACCAGTTGTTCTCCTTCTTCTAAAAAACAATTCAACGTCGTCATTATATTCCCACCCGTTATCAAGTAACAAATTGTCATGTTCTTCCCAAGTACGTTGATCCTCTTCGGATAAGTTATTCATCCACTCTTCTCCTTCGAAAGGATAGATAAGCGCACCCATTTTTTCATATGTTAATTCAATGACCTTTTTCTTATTTTCTATTGTTCTATAACCTTCTAAGAATTCAATTCGGTCTATAATATAGACTCTGTTCTCCCCATTAAAGAACAACTCATCCTCTCGTAAAAATTCTTGAACTAGATTGAATAAATCCACCTTATTTGAAATTCCTAAAAAGGCACTCCCACCATTCGTTGATACATCCTGTTTTACTGCTCTCATGCGTATAGCTGCTCCAATAACTTCTCCTATTACAAAATTGCTTTCGTCAATTACATCCATACAATACCAACGGAAAAATTTATTAGCACCTATGTTTTCTAATACCTGACTCATTTCATTTGGCTTTTCTTGCACTCTTAATCTCATAAATATCCCCCTATACTACATCTTTCAGCTTTGCCACCTTTATACCCTACCACTTCTATCACTCTATATTACACATCTTAGAACCATTATACAGATATTTCATTGCAAGAGACTCTCACAACGTTGTTTTTACGCAATTAATTTTGCCTATGCTCTCTGTATCATATAGTTAAGCATACAAAAGCACACGCTAATATGAAAAAAGCACTCTTTTTTTAAGTTATAGCATGGTAAATTTAACATTTTTTTCATGCTTATAAGTTATAATGTAAATATGAAATATATATTAGAAAGGTGGAACAGCTTTGTTCAAAAACTTAACAAGGGCCCAAATCCCTGAAAGACCATATTATGATAAATATTATTATTCTGTTTGCTATACCCACCAAAAGTATAGTATGACAACAGGCATTTTACTTAGTTTTTTAATTTTCGCTGCAATAGATTCATTGCAAAATGAATTAATACCGTGGATGCATTTTTATAATTCACCCCAACAATCACTACTAGTCTATCCTTTTTTTACCGGAGCTATTTTTATGATACTGTTTTTCGTATGGCCCTTAAGTGTTCACAAATATTTATTCTATCCATTAACTTGCTTATTAATCGGATACAGTTATTCATCAATACTAAAGCACATTTTCCCAATTGATATTGAACTATTTACCTTTTCATATTGGATCGCCGGCGGACTGTTCATATATTCATTTTTTGTTAGAAAGTTTTACACTTTTAGATATTATTTATTTGGAACAATAATGAGCCTACCTATAAGTTACACATTAGTACTCATAACCATGTCCACATTGTATCAAATAGACGTACCAACGAAATACTTGTCGTACTCAGGTGTATGGATGTTCCTACTCTTCAACCTTTGCTACATGAAAGCATTTCTTCATCGCTTCCATGTATTATCTGGGATAATCGCACTAGGAATAAGTTTTGTTTGTACATTGACTTTATTTAATCTCTTGGGAACAGGGTATTCACCAATCACTCTGTTACACAATTTAAACGATGCATTCATCTGCATCAGCATTTATGGAGTAATCATTTCCTATCTAACACTATTCCGTAAACAAGAACAAGCATTAGCACAATACGTTCCAGTTTATCGAAGTACCTCTACATTCACTTCATCACCTGGCAATCCTAATAGCGGACCAAGACATTATTCAGGAACTACAAGTCCAGAAGAATACGCATACCAAGAAGGTTATGATGAAGCAAGAAGAGAATTCGAGTAACTTATAAACTTATATAAGAACAAAACCCCTCACCTAGTCAAACGACTCTTGAAGTGAGGGGTTTTTTCATAAACTTCAATTGTTTCAAAAAAATTATGTGTCCGATATATTAAGAAAATCAGACTACCCTTGATTTTCGAGTGATTTATCGCATGTATTTTCCCCTCCCATTAAATTACCTAATATAAGTGAAATTTTAATCAGTGGGGGTTTTCTTCATCCCCCACTGATTATTAGGTGAACTAATCGGACTTTAATGGGCAGCCCGACCCCCGCCTAACTTCTTTGCTTTCGCTGAATTTTGAGGTCGGGGTCTTACTGCCCATTAAAGCGGGATACAAGTAATATATTTCATCCTAAATGTAAAAAAAACTTTACTTTAGGTCAAAAATATATTACCTTTCTAAATATAAGAGGTGAGCTGAGATGCCGTTAAGTAACGAAAGAAAGATTCGTAATAGGATTGTTGTATTAAGAGCTGAACGGGGATTATCACAAAGAGAGATTGCTGATAAGCTCGGTGTAAGTCGCCAAACAATTATTTCACTTGAAAAAAACAGATATAATCCATCTTTAAAATTAGCTTATGACATAGCACTCATGTTCAATGTGGATTTACATGAAGTTTTTCAATATGAAATAGAGGAGGAGAAATAAATATGGAAATTTTTCTAGCTATTCTACGTATTAGTTATGTAATTATTTTCTTTATTGCAGTCTTTATTTCACTGAAATTCGAAATGGGCGAAGAGAATAAGGATGAGCGCGGGAAGAGCATTTCAAATAAATCCTATGGTATTGTATTTCCTTTAATGCCTTTAGGATGGTTTTTGATCGAATTGTATGACCAATTCATTAGTCACCTGGATTATGCTACATATAAATTAGTTATTTGGTTTTTAATCTCAGGTTTAATGATCCTTCATTCAACCATCATAACGATACTAAGAAGAAAATATTAAATTACTTTTATATATCGTAAGAAAGGGGTTGGCAGTATGAATATTTGGGCTTGGATTGGGATATTAGGAATTTTAATTACCGCACCTTTGCCTTTACTAAAAAAAGAGAACAGGACAAAAGAGGAAATTAGAAAAGTTATTGTGACATTAGTTATTGTGCTAACAATTATCATTGCGGTTTTATTTTTCAATGTAAATTATTTACTTGCAGTTGTGGTTGGTTTTATTGCAATGATTGTATTCGATAAAAAAACATATACAAAGAAGAGATTACTGATTTATGGTTCGATTATTCTTATGTTAGGAATTGCAGGCTACTCTATATTCCGAGACAATCCTGATTACGTTTTGAACCATTTGAAAGACAATCCGCAAACAACATCTTTTTACTTGGCGGAAAATGGTGTTGAATTAATTACTTATCAATCAGATGTCGTTCGACCATTAGCAAGCACAGTGAAGATGCTAATAGCTGTAGAATATGCGATGCAGGTTGATGCAGGCTTGTTAGATAAAGATAGCACTGTGTCGCTTGATGAATTAACCCGTTATTATTTAAAAGGTACGGATGGTAATGCACATGAAGAGTGGCTGAAATCGATAGATAGTGAAAAAAAGGTTAAAAATAATGCAGTAACGCTACATGACGTTGCAAAAGGAATGATCAGCTATAGCTCTAATGCCAATACAGATTATCTTATTGATATGCTTGGCGCAGCAGCTATCAATGAGCGGGCAAAATCCCTTGGACTTACGCAACATGAGGAAGTCTATCCGATTGTAAGTGCCCTCTTAATTTCAGAGCACTTGAAAAGTGAAGCAACAGAGAACAAAAAATTAGTAAAAGAGCTTGAAGCGATGCCGATTGAGAAATACCGGAACTTAGCGAAAGATTTAAGTGCGCAAATGAAAAAAGGAACAATCAAAAGTGAAGACTATTCATTTGATTTGTCCTTAGATTTACAAAAAGTATGGTCCGATCGTCTAATTGGTGCATCAGCTAATGATTATGGGAAGTTATTAGCTGTTATATCAAATGATCAACTTCCAGTGAAAGCTGCTGAAACAGCAAGGGATTTACTCGAGTGGCCAATGCAGATGAACGAAGGCAACCATAAGCGTTTTGTTCATCTTGGTGCAAAAGGTGGATCAACTGCATTTATAGCAAATGACGCTTTATACTCAGAAAATCATAATAGCGATAAGATTGAAATGGTTATCTTAACAGATAAACTAAACTTATGGCATGGAATGCTCATTCGAAACAATTTGAATTCGTTCGAATCAAAATTACTTGGTAATAAAGACTATCGTCTGAAAGTCCAGAAAGAACTCTCCGAATTGTAATTCATTAAGAAAAGCGATTATTGATTTGAATAACTACCCTTTTTCATTTTATTTCTTCTAGATCATAAAACTTTACTTTCAAATGAAAAACACCTCCATTGAGTTTACATACTTCGTATGCGAATTCAAGAGGTGTTTTTTCATGTACTACATTGCTCATTTAACTAAATAAAGTGAAACTTTAATCAGTGGGGGTTTTCTTCATCCCCCACTGATTATCAGCCCTCACCAATC
>NZ_MACF01000136.1 GCF_001884045.1 Bacillus mobilis
CCATTCTGATCGTCTTTGCTGCCTTGGTCGTCTTTGCCACCTTGGTCATCCTTGCCGCCTTGGTCATCTTTGCCGCCTTGGTCATCTTTGCCGCCTTGGTCATCCTTACCACCTTGGTCGTCTTTCACTTTCACTATTACTTCTTTTTCACTAATTAAGTTGCCTTCTTTATCCTTCACAGTGACTTTTCCTTTGCCGTTCTCTTCGTCCACTGTAATTTCTACATTTACTTTTTCTTTCGTTTCTTTATTTAATCCATCTATTACTTTTTCTTTATCGATTTTGTCTTCTTTCACTTTGCCTTTATCGATATCTTCTTTATTAACTTCGATTTCATTTTGAATCTCAATTACGTTCACAGTAATATTTGCTTCTACTATTTCGCCAGCTTTATCTGTTACTGTTACTTTCGCTTTTTGTTCACCTGTTTCACCAATTTCTAAACCTTCTACTTTCGCTTGATCCGTTAAATCACCATCTTCTGTATCCGTTACCGTTACTTTTGCTTCTTTTTTCAAGTCGAAGTCTTTCTTATCTTTTTCTACAAATACTTCTTCTTTTCCAACTTTAATTACTGGCTTTTCGTTGATAACTTTATTATCATCTTTTACTTCCACCGTTACTTCTTTTTCACCGATGATTTCGTCATTCTCATCTTTGATGACAACTTTTCCTTTACCTTCTTCTCCAACGATGATTTCAACCTTGTCTTTCTCGCCTAAACCTTCACCGATTTTCTCTTTATCGATTTTGTCGTCTGTTACTTTTCCATCAACGATATCTTTTTCTTTCACTTCGATTACTTCGTTGATTTTCACAACTTTCACTGTTACTTCTTTCGTTCCTGTTGCGCCTTGGCTATCTGTTACTTTCAGCTTTACTTTCGTTTCGCCTATTTTGCTTGTATCAGCTTTGCCTTCTACTTCAATCTTCGCTGTTAAATCGCCATCTTCTTTATCTATTGCTTTCGCTCCTGATTTTTCAACTACATACTTCGCATCTACTTGATCTCTTACGAAAGCTAACACTTTATCTTTTGCTTCAATCGTTGGTACTGCGTTGATTTTCGCTATTTCTGTTATCGTTTTAACTTTTACTTCCTTTTCACTTACTACGTTGCCTTCTTTATCTTTCACAGTGACTTTCCCTTTGCCTGTCTCTTCGTCCACTGTGATTTCTACTGTTACTTTTTCTTTACTATCCTTATTTAATCCGTCTACCACTTTTTCTTTATCGATTGCTTCGTCTTTTACTTTTCCGTCAACGATATCTTTTTTATTTACTTCGATTTCATCTTGAATTTCAATGACATTCACGGTAATCTCTTTATTTACTGTTTCGCCAGCTTTATCTGTTACTGTTACTTTCGCTTTCTGTTCACCGACTGTTTTTATATCGAAATCTTTTACTTCCGCTTGATCCGTTAAATCTCCATCTTCTTTATCTATTACTGTTACTTTCGCTTCTTTCTTCAAGTCGAAGTCTTTTTTGTCCTTTTCTACGAACAATTCTTCTTTTTCTACTTTAATTTCTGGCTTTTCGTTCGTTACTTTCACCTTGATTTCTTTTTCACTTACTACATTTCCTTCTTTATCCTTCACAGCCACTTTTCCTTTGTCGTTCTCTTCGTCTACTGTGATTTCTACTGTTACGTCCTCTTTATCTTTCTCTTGTAACCCTTCTACAACTTTTGTTTTGTCGATTGCGTCTTCATTGACTTTACCGTCAACGATGTCTTTTTTATTTACTTCAATATCATCTCGAATTTCGATGACATTCACCGTAATCTCTTTTTCCGCTGTTTCTCCATCTTTATCTGTTATTGTCACTTTTACCTTTTGTTCACCAGTTTTATCTAGCTCTACAGTACCTTCTACTACAGCTTTATCTGTTAAGTTACCGTCTTCTGCATCAATTACTTTTACCTTCGCTTCTTTTTTCACATCGAAGTCTTTTTTATCTTTTTCCACAAATACTTTATCTTTTGCTTCAATAGATGGTTTTCCATTAATTTCAGGAGTTACATCTCCGGTTACCTGATGACCATTTTTATCTGTTACGGTTACTTCGATTTTACCGTTATTTACTTTTGTAGTTACCTTATCTTCATTTTTTAAACCTTCTACAAGTTTTTTAGAATCAAAGTTATTACTATCTAGGTCTTTTTGATTTACTGTTACTTTATCTTTAATACGAATTACACGTACTTCAACATCTTTAGTCGTTGTCGCATTATGTTTATCAGTTACCTTTAATGCAACTTTTTGCGTGCCAACTTTTTGTGTATCTACTGTACCTTCAACTTGAATTTTACTCGTTAAAATTCCATCTTCTTTATCCATCGCTTTCGCTTCTGATGCTTTTATTACATCTACTTCGTCTCCAACTTTAGCTAAAATGGAATCTTTCGCTGTAATTTCTGGCGCTTGGTTATTGGCAGCAGATTTTACTATTACTTTCTTCACGTTAATATTGTCGTATTCGTCTTGAACTGTAAAAGTAACTTCTTCTTCAGCTGATGCTAAGTTTTTCAAATCTTTGTCATATTGAATTGCAACATTTTTAGAAACATCGTCTTTAACCTTTAATAATTCTTTTAGCTTTTCATCTGTTAATGTAGATGGATCATCAACTTCAATTTCGTCTATACCAATCGTTGGCGATGTTACATCAACTACAATTACGTTTCTTGTATCGACTAATTTTTCTACATCACCTGCAAATATATCTCCTAATATTCCAATAAGCGGAATTTTGCTTAAGAATGATTTTTTCACTAAAATATTGTAATCAATAATATATGAACCTGGTGTAGGTTTTCCTGTATTTAGTGTCTTATAGTTTATAGTCCCATTTTTGCCATCTACTAATGGACCATTTACTTCTTTTGATAATAAATCTAACTTTAATATATTCTTTTTCGTAATACTCTCTAATAACCCTTTAGTAGCTGTAACTGTACCAGTTGGAATTTGGGTAGCTTTCCCAGCTTCTATATACATATTTTTTTCACCAGTCATCGTAAATACCGGATCATTTTCGCTTAATGTTAAAACTGTTAAACCATTCACTGAAATTAAGCCAACCTGATTCCCTTTTACTTTTAACACACCAACTTTTAGTTGTTTGTTAATCTCTTCAGGGCTTACATCTGAATTTAGTTCTAATACTTTCAAGCCAACTAGGCCTTTTAGCAACTTCACATCTGCTAAGTCTAGCTTTTTATTATTCCCACCTTGAATATTTAAAACTTCAAGTCTTGCTAAGTCATGTAATAAACCTACAGATAATGTTTCCAGTTCATTATTAGCCAAATCTAAAATACGAAGATCTAAAAACTTAGATTTTTGTTCAGGAATTTTTTTAATTTTATTATTCGATAGTAGTAACGCTTGTAATTTAGGTAGCTCCCATACACTATCTGGTACTTCTGTTATTTTGTTATACGATAAATCTAGTACTCTTAATTTATTAAAGGACATGTTATCTGGAATTGTTGTAATTGAATTGCGGGATAGATCTAAAATTTTCAATTCTTTTAGTTCTAATACTTGTTGAGGTACTTCTGTGAGATTAGAATTTTTTATATATAAAGCATTTAATCCGGTTAAATATTGTAAACCTTCAAAGTTTGTAACGCCTTTACCACTTAAATCTAGTACGTCACGTACATTACTTAATTGTTCTGGCGTTACCTCATCGCTAGTAATCCCCATCTTTTTTTTCACAGCATTTTTTAATGCGCTATCTGGGAATATTGTATTAAGATCCAGTTTAAGATCATTTTTTGAACCTTTATCCATTTCAGCAACCTGCAATCGATCATACTGCTGTTGTTTATTATTTATCTCCGCAGCATATCCGTGTGTAACAGATGCACTCAAAATCCCAATTGTACATACTGTCGATGTAATCTTCTTCATGTGTCTATTTTTTTTCTTACCCATTTTGCTTCTACCCCTCCGTGAGTTGAATTGTCATATATACAAACACATGAATTGTATCGAACATTTCGTATTGAATTTTATTGTGTTTTTGCATTAGATAACGCAACTTCATAATATTTGGAAGAGTATTAATTCAGTTAAAATTATTTACAAAAGTATCCATATTAATCTAAAATTTAGTTGATTTACCAAAATATACACAAGGTGTAGCGATGACAATGAAGCAACAGCAAATTCAGCAATTATTAAGTTTTTTATTAACCCAACACGATTGGACTACCGTTCAAAAAATATCCGAAGAATTACAATGCAGTAAACGAAGCGTTTCAAATTATTTAACCCTTTTAAAAAATACATATGGGGAAAACATCATTTTATCTTCACGAGGAAAGGGGATCAAAATTAATCATCTAAATTTAAAAGAAGGAAAACAAAGCATACAAAACAAACAAGATTTATACTTTTTTCAAATTCTTCAACTTATACTTAACTATCCAAATGGATTAACAGTAGCAAAGATTGCTAGCACACTTAACGTAAGCGAAAGTTATTGCCAATCTTTATTACAAACACTTCGCCTTCAGTTTTCTGAGTGCGATGTGACTTTAACAAAACAGCCTATTCGATTAGAAGGTGATGAACTACGTATTAGGAAATTAATTTGTCACTATGCCTATTTAACTACACAGTATAGTAATGGATTGCAACTTTTATTTCACGAACAAGATATCTCAATAACAAAATATACAATACAACTAATAGAAAGAAATACCGGTACACTTTCTGATATTGGCTACAAACGAATCCATTGTTTATTACTTACATGTATTATTCGTTATCGCCATAAGCAATTTATTGCAAGTTTAGAACATGATTTTTCCTTTCTATTAAAAAATCCATATGCCGAATCTATTTCTAGCCTTATCGAGCAAATTGAGAATTTAACAGGTAATAAACTTCTATTCCCTGAGATTATTTATTTACATTGCTGTGTAATAAGCGCGCTACATTTCGAGCATCAATTTCCGCTGAACACAACAAAATTCGATAAGTTCATTCCAATCATTTTAGAAGAACTTTCTCAACATTTTGTTTTCACATGTTCACAAGAGAAGATTGTTCTAGATTTAAAATGGCTCGTATTTCGTTTTTATACATTCAGAAGATTAAATATACATATTTATCATCCACAATTACAAGATTTAAAGCCTAAAATTTTTTATTACTATACGATAACCCGTAAAATTGTAAATAGATTAATCTATGGTAAAGATGCGCAGATCTCCGAACATATATTAAATTACCTAGCAACTTATCTCTTTAGTATTTCAGAGCCTAAAAAGAAATCGCTACCTAAAAAGATGTTACTTCTATGCACAACAGGCGGCGGTTTAGATTTATATGCGAAAAAGAAATTAACTGCTTTATCACCTTACTATTCTGTTACAAGCATCAATACATTAAGAGAAGTATCTTCTTTACTAACAGAACAAAAGCAGAACTTCGATTGCATCATCTCTATCGGAGTATGCCCAAGTAATATTGATTGCGACATCCCTATCATTTCATTCCCAATTGATATTGATGAGCAGGACTTTTCAATTATTCCAAAGGCTTTAGAAAACGCATAACAAAAAAAAGCTACTTTCCTCTACGAAAGTAGCTTCTCTTTTCCTTTCTCCTTCTTCGGGAAAAAAACATATGAAAATGAAATCGCTGTATCAATTAAAAATATAAGTGCCCACACTTGGCTCACTCGACTCGCAGTTTTATTTAAAACGATTCCTGACTCTAACCAATTGCCCCACTGTTCAAATGGAATAAGCCCATACGCGAAGAAAAAGAATATGTGCACACCAATGAATAAAACAAGATGTAATACCCAATTTTTTATTTCCTGCTTCGCATAAGCCATACCTGTTAATTCTATGTGTTCTTCCATAACCGGCGCTGGTTCATTCCTCCATTTCGCAACTAGCTTTTGCGCAAATATATCAAGCTTCTTCAAATCCTTTTTTCCGTAGAAAACTGCATACAATAAAATGATTACAGTAATGATCTGAAAGTTAGAGAACTTCCCTGTTTGATAATAATCCACTACTCCTAAGGTTAAAATGAACACTTCATTTAGGAGTAGTACAATCCCCATAATAAAGCTTGCCTTCTTCAAACGGAATCCGTAACGAAGTAAAAAGAAACCGATAGCCGATAACCAAAATACAATCTCTGCCCCAATTAAAAAATACCAACGATATTCTGCGAGTATACTCATTTATCCCTCTCCTTTTCATCATATATACGAAAAGCTTCATCCATATACAATAAAAGTTCTTCTTCAATTGGATACATGCTCATTTTCTGTGAATCTTCCTTCGATTTTCTAACTTCCCATAACTTATCTAAAAACGCCTCATCACCATTAGCCATTTCTAAACACTTCTGCATTAATTTCTTCGTTGCCCCTTGTACCTCATCACTTGCAGTTTCTTTACCATCTTTCATAAAAGTACGAAACTGCTTTAATAAATCTACCCACTCTAAAACATTCGGATCTTCTTCACTCATATTTGGCAAATTATGAAGTAATTTTTGTTCTTCCTTTGAAAATACTTCATTTTGAAATATTTCACGTATACGAGACGACTGTTTCGAAAGCTGAATCAGTTCAAACATAACTTTCCAATCAAGTTCTCCCTCCACATCTACTGAATAAACAACAGCTTGTAAAACACGCTCCATTCGATTGAATTTCTTTTGTTCTTCCTGTACAAATCGAAGTTGTTTTTCAAGTGAATCCTTTAAATTAAGCTCACCTTTTACTAACATATTCGCAGACTCTTTTAATGAAAATCCCATTTCCTTTAAAAATAAAATCTGCTGCAAACGTATTACATCCGCTTCACTATATAAACGATGCCCACCTTCTGTTTTCCCGCTCGGCTTTAATAAATCTATTTGATCATAATAACGTAATGTACGTACTGTTACCCCTGTTTCTTTCGTCAATTGTTGTATTGAAATCACTACCATCACCTCTTCCCCTTCATTATAAAAGATGACGTTACGTAACTTTCAAGGCTTTTGTAAAAAAAATACAAAAAGCTGTTTATACTCTTTGTATAAACAGCTTTTACGGAAATAATCCTTTTTGTACAGCGCGCCCACAAAATAAAATAAGTGCTCCAACAACAACACTCGTTGCTGTTTTATGATAATGAGCTGAAACTAATAAATAATATGATAAACCTACAGTACCAAGCATAATACAAATACTTGGTACTGGATTACGAGAGAAGTTCTGCATTCCCCAAAACAAAGCAAAAATAGCCGTAGCAACACATAATACCGGTAATCCCATCCCAGTTCCCCTTTTTTCTATCTATTCCTTGTTGCTAACACACTCGTCGATGCCATACTTATTAATAAACCCAAAATAGCAATATATAATAACTCATTTACATGTACGACTTGCCTATCTAAATACTTATTTACACAAAGATACATAATGAACAAAAAAACGAAGCTTGTCATACTAATCGTAAAATATGACTTCATCTTGTTCACGACTCGCTCATCAATCGACGGCACTCCCTCTTCTTTCAAACGCTTCTGTTCTCTATATTCCGCAATGCCATATAAAATGACTAGTGCTACATTCGATATGAAGATTGTTCCCCACGAAATACTTAAAATCATTAAACTCGCATTTAAAATAAGACCTGCTAAAAATAAACTTCCTATGAACCGTGTAATATCTTGTTTACTCATACATGATCGACCTCTTTTTGATTTCTATATTTCCACTTCGGCCAATAGTTCACAAGAAAATACACCCACTGCCCTAGTACAAACAAAACAAACGGCATACCAGCATTTCCATCAACAATTAAATTATACAAACTCCATATCGCTAAACTAATCGTAAAAAATAACCCTACATATTTAAACGCTTTATCTGACTGAAATCTCTCAAACTCATCTTGCATTTTTCATTCCTCCTATCACTATGCTCGTTTCCCTATCATGACTCCTATGATAAGACTACCCGCAAATAAGGAACTACATATCATAAATATTTCTTGCACTGGTATAACAGCTCTGCCTATTGCTTTACTCGCAACAATATAAACAATAAACAATAGAAACGCGAATACAAATGAGACATTTACATATTTTTTTATATTTTCATTTACTCGCTCATCTATATCTGGAAGTTCTTCTTTTTTGTACTTACGCTTTTTGTAATACGCATACACTATCAAAAATACAATTGCTAAAACGTTACTCACTACGAGCGGTAAAATTGGTATAGCCGGATTCATAATATGAACTACAATGTCTCCCAAAAACAATCCAATAGTCGCACCAATCAATAACTTTTTAGTATCTTCCATTTTTTCTCCCCTTACTCTAGCGTAAATATTTCCTCCACCTTCACCCCAAAATATTTGGCGATTTTTAAGGATAACTCTAGACTCGGGTTATAATGATGGTTTTCAATCGCCACAATTGTCTGCCGCGTCACCTGCATCGCCTTTGCCATTTCAACTTGCGTTATATGATGTTGCTTTCTTAACTCTTTTATTGTATTTTTCACACCCATAAGCTCCACCTTCGAAAGTAAAGATATCTTTACTTTAATTATAAATATTTTCCAGTTACAAGTAAAGATATCTTTACAAATTTTAGAAAAACGTTTCACTGAGCATCTTCTCTAACAACGTACAAGCAAGCGTAACTCAATTTTTATCGGCGATTTTTTTAATATATCGACATCCGTAGCACTATAATCATAAGAAAAAGCTGCCCCAAGTACCTTTGGGAGCAGCTTTTTCCTACTACATAAATCCTAACGCATATACAAGAACGTATCCAAGAATAGAAAGGCAAACCGAGCCGATTAGCCCCGCCATGAATGCTTTACTTCCTAACTTACGGAACGTTTTAAACTCTACATTTAAACCAAGCCCCGCCATCGCCATTGCAATAAGCATATAAGCAATGACAACAATGTATCCAGCAACAACTTCTGGTATAACCCCGAGCGAATGCACTGCACTCATCGCTAAAAATCCGAAGATGAACCACGGAATCGGAAGGTCGCGCCACGATTTTTTTTCCTCGCTTCCTTCACTCTTACCAAACCATAATCCAATTAAAATCGCTACTGGCACAAGCATTGCTACGCGCGTTAATTTCACGATAACTGCGATGTCTACAGCCGTACTTCCTCCTGGCGCCGCAGCTGCGATGACATGAGCGATTTCGTGCAGCGTCGCACCTGAGAATACACCGTAACCGTACGGTGAGAAGCCAAGCACTGGGTATAATAGCGTATAAATAAGTGTAAATATTGTACCTAAAATTGCAATAATCGCTGCGCCGACTGCCGTTTCCTCATCTTTCGCCTTCACTTGCGGCGCAATTGCCACGACCGCAGCCGCGCCGCAAATTGCAGTTCCGCACGCTGTTAAAATCCCTAGCTTCTTCTCTACTTTAAATACTTTCGTTAGTCCATATACAACGAAAATCGTAAATGTAATAACAACCGCTGCGATGACCAATACTTTCGGCCCTGCCTTCGCAATATCAACAAGATTTAATCGCATTCCAAGTAAGATAATCCCGAAGCGAAGTAACTTCTTACTCGCAAAGTTCGTTCCAGCTATCGCTTCTTGCGGGACTCCAATTGCCGCACGCCAAACCATCCCAATTAGAATAGCAATGACTAATTGTCCCATAATATTTAAAAACGGAAGCTCTGCTAAATATTTCGCCGCAATTGCGATTAATAGTGTAATCCCAATTCCTTGCGAAAATCCAAAGCCCTTCTTCTTTTGTATAACAAGTGTTTGTTCCATTTTGAACCACTCCAATAATCGTATTGGAACATGCATGTTCTTTCTACTTACATTATAAGAGAGTTTCTATAATAAGTTTAATATCAATATTGAATCTCTATCATCAGAAATACTTATGATAAGATGAAAGAAAAACGAAAGGAGACCATTACATGAACGTAGACATTTTAAAAATTTTTGTTACTGTCGTTGAACAGAAACACTTCTCCCGTGCAGCAGAATTATTAAACCTTTCACAACCCGGCGTAAGTATGCATATACGCAACTTAGAAAACGAATTTGGCACTACACTTATTCAGCGCTCTCCGAAGCACGTTCAAGTAACGGAGGCTGGAAACATATTATATATACATGCTAAGCAAATGCTCTCTCTTTATGAAGATGCTAAGCAAGAAATTAACGAACTACATAACGTTGTAACAGGAAATCTTCGCATCGGCGCTAGTTTTACAATTGGCGAATACTTACTTCCAAAAATACTGGCTAACTATGCGAATGAAAATCCACACGTCGAAGTTCATACCTTTATCTCAAATACAGAAGACGTTTTGCAAAGCCTTCGCTCTAATCAAATTGATATTGGCTTGGTGGAAGGGCAAGTCGTATACGCCGATGTTGACGTTGAAACGTTTATGCAAGATGAAATGAAGCTCGTCGTCCCTCCAAATCATCCACTGCTCCGCACAAATGAAATAAATGAAAGTACACTCCAAGATCAAGTATGGGTATTAAGAGAAAGTGGTTCTGGTACACGCGCTTATAGTGACCGCTTTATTCATCAACACCATTTGAAAATGAAACGATTCTTTACATTTAGTAGTATCCAAAGCGTAAAGGAAGCAGTTAGTGCCGGGCTTGGCATCGCTATACTTTCTGATTGGACTGTACGAAAAGAGCTACTGGCAAAAGAGCTATTCCACGTCGAAGTTCCAAATGAACAACTAATTCGCCCATTCTCCATCGTGCGCGGCAAATACTTCATCCTGTCTAAAGCCATTCAGGTGTTTTTAAATCATGTAGACTCTTTTGCGAAAAAACAGCATTGACCTTCACATTAGTGTGAAGGTTTACAATACATGTAAAGGGAGTGAAACACATTGCGAATTGGAGAATTATCAAAAGAAACCGGGGTTAGCGAAAGATCACTAAGACATTATGAAGAAAAGGGATTACTCCCTTCTAAGCGCCTTGCAAATGGCTACCGTGACTTTGATGAAAGTGCCATTGAAAAGGTGGAGCTTATTCAAATGTACTTACAAATTGGCTTAAATTTAGAAGAGACGGAAAGGATGCTGCGCTGCCTCGAAATAGAGCCGCACCTGTACGAAAATCCTTGCAGCAGTATCCTTACGCTTTATGAAGATAAACTTAATGAAGTAACGAAGCAAATCTCATTACTTTCTAGCATTCAAACGAATTTGCAAAAACACGTTTCACTCCTAAAGCAAACAAAAGAAAAGGGATGATTACATGTTTGTTATACATGGCAGTTCAAGACAAAACGGAAATACAGAAGCTTTAACACATATGGTGATTGATGGAATTGAAACAGAACAAATTTACTTGCGTAATCATATCGTCCACCCAATCATAGATCAGCGCCATGATGCAGAAGGATTCCAACCTGTAAATGATGACTACGAGCAGTTAATCGAGCATATGTTAGAGCACGACACAATTATCTTTGCTACACCGCTATACTGGTACGGAATGAGCGGTCATATGAAAAACTTCGTCGATCGCTGGTCACAAAGCTTGCGTGATACATCCCTTCATTTCAAAGAAAAAATGAAAGACAAAAAAATGTACGTTGTCATCGTTGGCGGAGACAATCCAAAGCTGAAAGCATTACCGCTTATCGCTCAGTTTCAATACATCTTTGATTTTGTTGGTTCATCATTTGAAGGGTATGTTATTGGGGATGCGAATGGATTGGATGAAATCAAAAATGATGCTGAAGCACTAGCAAAGGCACAACTGTATAATAACGAATTCAAAAATCACAAGCAAAAATAACTTTGTTCAACATGCTCCTCGCAAACGAGCGTGGCATGCAGCTTTCAAAAAGTTGTAAAATTGGATACTTCGAACAAACATTATCCATTTTAAAAACAGATAAAACTATTTTAGAAAACGTTCTAGAAGAAACAAATTATACTGAATCGTTCGTTCGAACAATACTTGCAAGGCTCCTATTCCGCCGTGAAGATGTTCATAAACCTGTGCACGTTCTAAGCGGTGGTGAACGAATGAAGGTTGCACTCGCAAAAGTATTTTTAGGAAACTATAATATGCTTCTGCTTGATGAACCGACAAACTATTTAGACTTAGCAACACAAGAAGAATTAGAAAGCATGTTACAAGAGTATCCTGGCACAATACTTTTCATTAGCCATGACCGTGCCTTTATTCGCTCTGTTGCCGACCATATTCTACAAGTAGATGAGAGTGAACCTAGAGTATTCCACGGTAATTACGAGCAATACACCAAAAGAACGACTGGGGATTCTGTAAACGTTACTGAACAAGAATTATTACGATTACAAACAAAATTAACAGAAATCATCGGCCGAATTTCCATACGAAATCATCATGATGATATCCCATCTCTCGAACAAGAATACGAAACATTATTAATTCAAATCCGGAAATGTAAAGAAGCGCTCTAAAGTCTTCCCTATATGTCGACAAGGCCTTCCACATTTCCCAAGAAATATTGAAGCTTCGACATAGAATAGCATCAATAAAAGTAAAAAGCCGTGCATCAGCACGGCTTTTTACTTTAAATACGGACAGCAGTCCCGCTCACTGCAACCATTAGCATTCCTTCGCGAACTACTTCATAATCCACGTCGATACCAACAATTGCATTCGCATTTTTTTGTCTTGCGAAAGTTTTCATCTCTTCCATTGCAATGTCGCGCGCTTCTTTTAATTTACTTTCATAAGCGCCTGCACGACCACCGACAACGTCACGGACAGAAGCGAAAAGGTCACGAACGATATTCGCGCCCATAATCGCTTCTCCATTGACGATATCGATATACTCAATAATTTCTTTCCCTTGAATTGTAGACGTTGTTGTTACAATCATGCTTCATAGCCTCCCATATAAGATTTTCACTTACTTATGGTGCACTAATTCAGCAGAAATTATATTTACGAACTGAACTGAGCTTCATATAAGCGGCTATATCCTCCGCCTTGCTCAATTAGTTCATCATGCGAACCTTGTTCTGCAATACCATCTTTATTTACAACGACGATACGATCTGCATTTTTAATCGTTGCAAGTCTATGGGCGATAACTAATGTTGTACGGCCGACAGATAGTTCAGCAAGTGATTTTTGAATCGCTAGTTCCGTCTCTGTATCTAATGCAGAAGTCGCTTCATCTAATATTAAAATTGGCGGGTTTTTCAAGAACATACGAGCAATCGCTAGACGTTGCTTCTGTCCACCAGAAAGTTTCACACCACGCTCACCGATAACAGTATCTAAACCGTCTGGTTGTGAGTAAATTAAGTCTTCTAACTGCGCACGTTTTACTGCCTGCCAAATTTCAGCTTCTGACGCCTTTAAGTTTCCGTAAGCGATATTTTCACGAATTGTTCCTGAGAATAAGAACACATCTTGCTGCACAATTCCAATTTGCTTACGAAGTGAAGATAACGTCATATCTTTCGTATCAATACCATCAATTTGGATTGAACCAGATGCTTGCTCATAAAAGCGTGGGAGTAAACTACATAACGTTGTTTTCCCTGCTCCTGATGGTCCTACGAACGCAACTGTTTCACCTGCATGTATTTTCAAACTAATATCATTTAAAATCGGGTCTTTATTTTCATATCCGAACGTAATGTTGCTATATTGAATATCACCATGTACATGTTTAACTTCCATCGCATCTTTAGAGTCTACAATATCTGGCTCTGTTTCAAGAAGCTCTACATATCTCTTAAAACCAGCGATTCCTTTCGGATAGCTTTCAATTACCGCATTAATTTTTTCAATTGGACGGAAGAAAATATTCGTTAATAAAACGAATCCGATAAATCCACCGTACGTTAATTCACCTTGCAGAACAAACCATGTACCGCATATTAAGACGAATAGCGTTACGAGACGCATGAGCATATAACTAATCGACGAATTTAACGCCATAATTTTATAGGCCATTAATTTCGTTGTACGGAAACGAGCGTTGTTAACAGCAAATTGCTCTTTCTCAAACTTTTCATTTCCAAATGCTTGTACAACGCGGATACCACCAACGTTGTTCTCAATACATGCATTGAAATCAGCAACATCTGAGAATAAACGTCTAAACGTACCTGTCATTTTTTTGTTGAAGTAAAGTGCTAACCATAATAAGAATGGAATGACGAAGAACGTTAATAACGCTAACTTCCAGTTGATCATCATCATAAATGAGAATGCCCCAACTAAAGTCATAACAGCGATAAATAAATCTTCTGGCCCATGGTGAGCAATTTCCCCAATTTCCATTAAGTCGTTTGTAAGACGTGAAATTAAATGACCTGTTTTATTATTGTCAAAAAATCTGAATGATAGCTTTTGAATGTGATCAAATAATTTCTGCCTCATATCCGTTTCAATGTTAACGCCAAGCATATGTCCCCAATATGTAACGACGTATTGTAAGCCTGCATTTAAAATATACACTGCAAGTAAACCGAAACAAGCCCATAAAATAAGCGTCCAGTTTTGCCCTGGCAATAACTTATCAATAAATTGATTTACGATAAGCGGGAAGCCAAGTTCTAATAACCCTGCGACAACTGCGCAAGAAAAGTCGAGTATAAATAAACCTTTATACGGTTTATAGTAAGAAAAAAATTTACGTAGCATATCTTACCTCCATTTTCCAAAATTAAAACACCTCTAAATGATAACCATTATCAAATAATTATTCAAGTTATCCGTCTATGAAACTAAAAAGAATGTTTGCGCTAGTTGTCGTTTTTTGCCGGAAAGTCGATATATTTGAATAATCGCCGATACAAATCTCATTTACTACCACCCCCACCCCCTCACAACCAAAAAAGGTATCACCACAAGGTGATACCCTTTCTTCTATTACATCGCTTCCGAATCCCACTCATGCTCCTGCTGAACAAACACAACACCTAATTCATGATGTCCCCCAGCGTATAATGCCGTTTGGGCAAGGCGAAGCTCTCCATTTGTATCTAATACTTCTAACTTACAAAATGCTCCTGTCGTCTTCGTTTGAAGCGCATCATAAAATTCCTCAGCACTTCTTGGAATGACTCCATTTACTTTCGTAATCACTTCTCCAGGCAGCAAATTCAGCTCTGCCCCAATTGTATTTGGGATTGTATCTAATACAACAAGTCCATCATTACGTGCAGCGAAATACGCCGGTCTTGTTTCATCGGCAATTTTTTCTTGCATGGAAATCGTGAAACGTCCAAGCATCGCAACTCCCATCGCGATAATGGCAAGTACGTGCCACCAATAACTTGCGATTCCTAAAACAAGCACAAGTCCTGCTAATCCATACACACGTCTTCCTGTAAATAATAAAGCTTCCGTTGGCTCATAGCTTCTAATCCTTCTCATAAATCCAATTAAAAATGGAACGAGGAATAGAGAATATGTATCTGAACCTATTGAAACGACAGGCCACCATGAAATAAATTGTGTTACCGCGTCACCTGGTACAAGAATAAAAATAGGAACGATCCATAAACGCTTTGATTCGTGTAAACCAATCTTTAATCCGCGCTTACCCTTCCTAATCTTCGGCGTCGAATATCCTACTGCATTTTTAGAAATCAACAAGCCCTCTACAACGAGCATGACGCCTAGTAAAATAGCAAGAGATACAATCGTATTCTCTTCACCCTCTCCAAGCTGTAAGAAGGAAACTGGTAGCTTAGAAGATAATAGAACGCATACAATCGCGATACTAAACGTATAAGCTACTGATAAATATCGATACATAGAAGTTAATCCAAATAGAAACGTCCATAATAAGATGACCCATAAGCTTGCTTTAGAAACAACAAGTCCAAGTCCAATCGTAATAATAGATACGATTAATCCGTATTTAACTCCTGCGAATAGAGATGTTCGCAGTTCAAACCAAATATCATAAACTTTAAAGGAAAAATCCTTTCGTTCACGTAACATACGTAAGTATCCAACGAAGATACTACTTATTAAAAATACATAGACAGCAGGGTGTAAGAAAAAACGTCCAACTGCCCGCATTATTTCAAAAATCCATGCCTCCACGAACCCATTCACCACCATTTATATCATTCTTTCTTTTTATATTATCATAACTAGACAAACGTTTGTTTAACACAAAAAAATACAGGCAGCAAACTGCCTGTATTTCTTTTTATTTCGCTATTAATTTTAATGCGGACTGTAATTGTAGATCATTTTCTCCAGAACGGATTTTTTCAATAATTTTAGTTTGAATCGCCTCAGCTGTCTTTTTATCTAGCTGTCCTGTCGCTTCCATCTCATTCGCATTTTGGAATGCTTTCAGCGCTGATTCTGTCTCTTTACTAAAGTATCCATCTTCACGCCCCGGTACATATCCTAGGCTCTTAAGCATTTCTTGCGCGTGTTTTACTTGCACATCATTTGAATTGTATGAAAGTGTTTTTTCAATTTGAATTGGTGTAGCATGATAATAATCTGGTTGCTTCACTTCTACTGTTGGCGCGATTCCTTTTTTATGAATCCAGTTTCCATCCGGTGTTAACCATTTAAACATCGTTAATTTAATGTTGCTACCATCTTTAAATGGAACAGCTTGCTGAACAGTGCCTTTACCAAACGTTTTTTCACCAATTAAATCGTAACCTTCTCCCTCTTTTAGCGCACCCGCTAAAATCTCTGAGGCAGAAGCACTTCCGTTATCAATTAATACTGAAATTGGATATGGCTTTTTCTCTTTCAGTTCCGTAGAGAATTTCTTTTTCTCACCATTTCGTTGCTCTACTTGTAGCATCGGCTTTTTATCCGTCATAATTTCCCCTAGTATCTCTTCTACACTATTTAAGTAGCCACCAGGATTACCACGCACGTCAATAACTAAGCCTTTGATATTTTTCTTCTCTAACTCTTTTAACTGATCCTTAAATTCTTTCGCCGTATTTTCAGCAAAAGAAGTGATTTGCATATAACCGATATCTTTTCCGCTCTCTTGTTTCACAGAACTGAACACAGTGAAGATTGGAATTTTTTCACGCTTAATTTTAAATACAATCGGATCAGCTACTCCTGCACGCTTAATTTCAATCGCGACAGTCGTTCCTTTTTTACCACGAATCTTTAATACTGCTTCTTCACGTGATAAATCTTTCACACTATTTCCATCTACAGATAAAATTTGGTCATTCGGTTTAATTCCAATCTTTTCTGCCGGTGAGCCTTTAATTGGAGATACGATAATAAGCTTACCGTCCGTTTTGTTCACCTCAGCCCCGATCCCCTCTAGCTCAGGATCAAGTGATTCACTAAACTGTTTAGCCGTTTCTTTATCCATATACGTGGAATAAGGGTCCTTCAGCGTAGACAACATGCCTTGTATTGCACCTTCGACTAACTTGTCATCCTTCACGTCTTCCACATAACGTGAATCAATTAGTGCATACGCCTCATTAATTTTTGCCAAATTCCCTTGCGCGGTGCTAGCGTTTCCACTCGAAATTGTTTGCGTTACTTCTGCTGGGTTAACCCCAAATAAAGACATACCTGCAAACATTCCGCCAGCACCAATTAAAAATGCAACAACCATTCCAATAATTGCAACTCTACGTTTCAATGCGGAATTCCCCTTTCCAAAACACACAGGTGGTGTAGCAAAAGGCATCACACAGTGTGTGATGCCTTTACCTATTTCTACTATATGATAAGCTTGTACGAATTATGTTTGCAACTTTTTATACTTTTAAGAAGCGACGAATTGACATTACACTTCCCCACATACCGATTAAAGCCCCGATTAACACTAATAAACCAGCTAATTGGAACACGAAAGGACTGTATGGTAGAAGTTCGAAAATTGTTCCGCCAAGTTTTTCGTTAAACACACTTTGTAATGAATTATACGTAACTAGAATTAGGCCAATTGGAATAATTGATCCTAATACTCCTAAGAATAATCCCTCTAATAAGAATGGCCAACGAATAAACCAGTTTGTTGCACCTACCAGTTTCATAATTTCGATTTCTGTACTACGAGCATAAATTGTAATTTTAATTGTGTTAGAGATTAAGAACATCGCTGTGAATAAAAGACCTGCAATTAACGCAATACCGATATTACGTCCTGTTTTTACAGTATCAAATAATTTTTCAACTTGCCCTTTACCATATTGAACATTACTTACAAACTGCATTTTCTCAATCTTTTTCGCGATTGTCGCTGTATCTGTTGGTTCTTTTGCTTTTACAATGAATACGTTTTTAAGTGGGTTATCTTGTTCAAATAACTCAAACGTTTTTCCGCTATCACCTAAGCTTTTAATTAAGCGTTTTAGCTCTTCTTCTTTAGAAGAATATTTAATAGAGTCTACTTTTGCAACCTTACTCATATCATCTTCTAATTTCTTTTGATCAGCTTCTTTTGCTGCTGGATCAATGTGTACACGAATCTCTACATCTTGCTCTACTTTCGTCGCAAAATGGTTCATATTCATTATCGCTGTTAAAAAGACACCTACAAGTAATAATGTAACTGTTACTGCACTAACAGAAGCAAACGTCATCCATCCGTTACGTGATAGATTCTTTACACCTTCTCGCAAATGTCGACTAAGGGTCTTAGCCTTCATATCCGTATCCTCCCTCAATCTCATCTCGAACAATTTTTCCGCCTTCAATCGCGATTACACGATGACGGATTGTATTTACGATATCTGCGTTATGTGTCGCCATAACGATCGTTGTACCGCGTTCATTGATGCGTGTGAAAATCTTCATAATATCAAGAGCTGTTTCAATATCTAAGTTACCTGTTGGCTCATCGGCAATTACAACCTTTGGTCTATTAACAATTGCTCTCGCAATCGCAACACGTTGCTGCTCTCCGCCTGAAAGTTCACTTGGAAGTGCGTCTGCACGATCTTCAAGACCTACAAGACCTAAAACTTCTGTTACACGCTCGCGAATAGCTTCTTTTTCTTCTTCAATTACCTCTAAGGCAAACGCAACATTCTCATATACCGTTAACTTAGGTAGCAATTTAAAATCTTGGAAAATTACGCCTAATTGACGACGGAAATATGGAACATCTCTTTCTGCTAATGTTTCAATAACAAGTCCATTTACATTAATCGATCCTGTAGATGGCTTCTCTTCACGATACATCATTTTAATAAATGTAGATTTCCCGGCTCCACTCGGTCCAACTACGTATACAAACTCACCTTGTTTAATGTTAACTGTGAGACCAGCAATGGCTTTCATACCATTCGGGTACTCCTTATAAACATTCGTCATTTTTATCATTATTTATCACCCAATACTTAATGATTTTTTTCGAAATACTTTTCTGTACATCTAAAAATAAAAGATAACCTTTTATTCTCGCTTAACCACTCTTGTTGAAGGTAGTCTACTTACAATCTTTTTATAAGCAATACTACTATGTAATATATTTCAGCAAAATTCTACAAACCCCATTGTAACATCAAACGGTTTCCAGTTCGGATACAATTTTGTTACAGTTATGTTACACTCCAAAAAAAGGAAACGAGCTGCCATAGTTCTTACCCAAAATCATTTTGGGATAAGATTATGTAATCAACTCGTCCATTTTACCCTTTTTATTTATGTTCAGCTAACCACTCAGCTACTTTTTTCGCATCCTCACCTTGAATAATTCCTGGTGACATGGAACCGCGACCTTTTTCAATAATCTTTTCAATCTCTGCTGCATCATATTTCTGTCCCACTTTTCGTAAATCTGGTCCAGTTGCTCCCGATAAATCTTTCGCATGACAGCCTATACAACTTTTTTGGTAAATTTGCTCTGCGCTATCCGTGCTTGCAGATTGTTTCGAAGGCTTACTCTCTTCTTTATTTCCACATGCTCCTAAAGCAAAAACAACTGATGTTCCTAGCGCAATAGCCAACAATTTCTTTTTCACTTCTATCGCTCCCCATTGTTGATATTCTTTTCATTCCTAACACACTCATTTTCATTATAAGCATTATCTTTATATAGAAAAACTAAGGTATATTTCATATTCTTCAAAAATACAGTAAGAATCCTGATAATATAAAGCTTTCATAAGTTGTTTCAATTCTGTGAACAACGTAAAAACTTCTATAAAGAATTCTTTTTGAACAGAAAATCAGAAAAATTCTGTTAAAGTCTTACTCTATTGCCGCTCTGTTTTACTATTCTCTTCTTTTTACAAAACAATATACAACATTATATGCTACATATAATCCCATCAAAAAGAGAAGTTGTCGTTTCCAACTTCTCTTCCTCTTTACTTCATTTATAGAAATAAAATCAAATTCTTTATATCCTCGATTACCCTCAGCATACGCCGACAACTCTGTTGGCTTTTTTTCACTTACCCCGCATTAACGGGCAGTAAGATCCCCAACTCAAAATTCAGCGAAAGCAAAGAAGTTAGGTGCGGAATCAACTGTCCGTAAAAGCCCGATTGGTGAAGGCTAATAATCAGTGGGGATGTCCCCCACTGATTAAAGTTTCACTTTATTAGATGCGAGAACGTAAGTAAGCATCAATAAATGGATCAATTTCTCCATCCATAACTGCTTGCACGTTACCAACCTCTGTATTTGTACGGTGGTCTTTCACAAGAGAATACGGGTGGAATACGTAAGAACGAATTTGGCTACCCCATCCGATTTCTTTTTGTTCACCGCGAATTTCATCTAATTCTGCTTGTTGCTCTTCTAATTTCTTTTGGTATAATTTCGCTTTTAACATTTTCATCGCGTGCTCACGGTTTTTAATCTGTGAACGCTCTGACTGACACGTTACAACTGTGTTTGTAGGTGTATGTGTAATACGAACTGCTGAGTCTGTCGTATTAATATGCTGTCCACCTGCACCACTTGCACGGTACGTATCAATTTTCAAGTCCTCTGAACGTATTTCAATTTCAACTTCATCATTGAACTCAGGTACAACTTCACAAGATACGAACGATGTATGACGACGGCCTGAAGAATCGAATGGTGAAATACGCACAAGACGATGTACACCTTTCTCTGCTTTCAAGTAACCGTAAGCGTTATGACCTTTAATTAATAAAGTAACACTCTTAATACCAGCCTCATCACCTGGTAAGTAGTCAACCGTTTCTACTTTAAATCCACGTTTTTCAGCCCAACGTGTGTACATACGTAATAGCATAGAACCCCAGTCTTGTGACTCTGTTCCACCAGCACCTGGGTGTAATTCTAAAATCGCGTTATTTTTATCATAAGGATCGCTTAGTAGTAACTGAAGCTCATACTCATTCATTTCTTGAATTAAGCCTTTCACTTCCGATTCAAGCTCCTCATGTAAATCTTCATCATACTCTTCTTTTAAAAGCTCATGCGTGATTTCTAAATTTTCGAATGTTTCATCTAACTGACGGAACTTTCCAACCATCTCTTTCAGTGCATTAGCTTCGTTAATTACAACTTGTGCGCCTTGTTGGTCATCCCAAAATCCAGCACCCATCATTGTCTCTTCTAATTCTGCAATTTGTTTTTCCTTAGTAGGAAGGTCAAAGAGACCCCCTAAAAGCCGCTAATCTCTTAGCCATTTTCTCTAATTCTTGTCTAATTTCTACTAATTCCATTTCCTTCACCTCTATGTAATTGCTGTTACTTTCGTATGAAAACAAGGGAAACTCTCTCCACTTACTAGGGAGAGAGTTTAATCCTTTTTATTATAATTTGCAAAACAAGCTGAATTCAGCAGCCGCATTTTTTATTAGCTTACAATGCCACAGCAGTTTTTATATTTCTTGCCACTACCACATTTACATAAATCGTTACGGCCCACTTGGTCACCTTTTACAACTGGTTTTTTCTTCGCCTCTTCGCCATCACTAGATGGATGAACAGCTTCACCTTGGACAACTTCTTGACGCTCTAAGTTTTGTTCAATTTCAGCTTTCATAATGTAACGAGAGATTTCCTCTTCAATAGAAGCAATCATTGACTCGAACATTGCGAACCCTTCCATTTGATACTCACGAAGTGGATCAATTTGACCGTAAGCACGTAAATGAATACCTTCACGAAGGTGATCCATCGCATCAATATGCTCTGTCCATTTCGTATCTACTACACGGAATACAACAACTTTTTCGAACTCACGCATTTGCTCTTCTGGCAGAAGCTTTTCTTTGTCGTTGTAACGCTCTATTAATTTCGCGATAATTGGCTCGCTCATTTCCTCTGGAGCAAGACGACGTAACTCTTCTTCTTTTACATCGCCTTCTTGCAGAAGGTTTGTATTTAAGTAGTCAACAAGACCTTTAATGTTCCAATCTTCTTCAATTTCCTCTTGAGTATGAAGCGCAACAGCACGTTCTACCGTGGATTTCATCATACCTTCAATAATACTGCGTAAGTTCTCAGAATCCATTACTTCTTGACGCTGTTTGTAAATAACTTCACGTTGCTGACGAAGTACATCATCGTACTGCAGTAACTGCTTACGTGCATCATAGTTATTTCCTTCTACACGTTTTTGTGCAGATTCTACCGCACGAGAAACCATTTTACTTTCAATTGGCTGTGAATCATCCATACCAAGACGATCCATCATCGCTTTCATATTGTCAGAACCGAAGCGGCGCATTAGTTCATCTTCCATAGACAAGTAGAACTGCGTTACACCAGGGTCCCCTTGACGACCAGCACGACCACGTAACTGATTATCAATACGACGACTTTCGTGACGCTCTGTACCGATAACTGCTAGACCAACGTTTTTAATATCGTCTCCAAGCTTAATATCCGTACCACGACCAGCCATATTCGTCGCAATCGTTACAGCACCTTTCATACCAGCTTCTGCAATGATATCTGCTTCACGCGCATGGTTTTTCGCGTTTAAAATGTTATGGCGTACACCTTTACGTGTTAACATTTTTGAAATAAGCTCTGACGTTTCAATTGCAACTGTACCAACAAGAATAGGTTGCCCTTGTTTATGACGATTTACAATATCCTCAACAACTGCATTGAATTTACCTTCCATTGATTTGAAGATTAAATCAGCACGGTCATCACGAATAATATCTTTGTTCGTTGGAATTACGATAACATTCATATTGTAAATACTACGGAATTCTTCTTCTTCCGTTTTCGCTGTACCAGTCATACCAGATAACTTTTCATACATACGGAAATAGTTCTGGAACGTAATTGTTGCGAGTGTCATACTTTCATTTTGAATTTCTACGCCTTCTTTTGCTTCAATAGCTTGATGTAAACCTTCGCTATAACGACGACCTTTCATAAGACGACCAGTGAATTGGTCTACAATTACGATTTCGCCTTCTTGTACAACATAATCTGTATCAAGATGCATAACAACGTGTGCACGAAGCGCCTGATTAATATGGTGAAGAAGTGCTACATGTTTTAAATCGAATAAGTTTTCAATATGGAAAGCTTTCTCAGCTTTCGTAATACCATCTTCTGTTAACATTACATTTTTCGTTTTCACATCAAATGAATATTCTTTTTCATTTTCTAATGTACGAACGAATGCATTTGCAAACATATATAGCTCTGTTGATTTTTGTGCTTGTCCTGAAATAATAAGCGGCGTACGCGCTTCATCGACTAAGATAGAATCGACTTCATCGATAATAGCAAAATGAAGTGGACGCTGAACGCACTGTTCTCTATATAAAACCATGTTGTCACGTAAGTAATCGAATCCAAGCTCATTATTTGTGCTATACGTAATATCAGCAGCATAAGCCTCTTGTTTCTCTTCGCGTGACATACTGTTTAAGTTAATTCCTACTGTTAAGCCAAGGAACTCGTGAAGTTGTCCCATTTCGTTCGCATCACGTTGTGCTAAGTATTCATTGACTGTAACAACGTGAACACCTTTTCCTGTTAAAGCATTTAAATATACAGGTAATGTAGATGTTAACGTTTTACCTTCACCCGTTTTCATCTCAGAGATATTCCCTTCATGTAAGGCAATACCACCCATTAACTGTACGCCATACGGACGCATTCCAAGAACACGAGTCGCAGCTTCACGAACAACCGCAAAAGCTTCAGGTAGTAGATCATCTACTGTCTCACCTTTTGTTAGACGTTCTTTAAATTCAAGCGTCTTTCCTTTTAATTGTTCATCTGTTAGTGGCTTAATAGATGATTCTAATGCATCAATTTGCTCAACTGTCTTCTGCATACGTTTAATTTGGCGTTGATTTACATCAAATACCTTTTTTAAAATACCGATCATAGGAAATACGCTCCTCTTTTTTATTAAAATAAAACTTCCGATTGTTTTTTCTTTTTCTATTACAATCAGTCGTTATAAAAATCAAATGTATGTTATGCCAATTTTTCTCCTAATTAAAAAAACTAAAATGTATATACCTAATGATAATTGTAACACTTGTTTTATAACTATGACAACAATCGGCCGAATGTCTCGTTCTAAATTAAGGAAACTTTTTAAAAAAATCTATTTTCAGCAAAAAAAGCGCAGCCATTTCGGCTGCGCTTTTGAATTATTATTTAGTTTCGATTAAACCGTATTTCCCATCTTTACGGCCGTATACAACATTAGTTTCATTTGTATCAGCATTTGTGAAGACGAAGAAATTATGTCCTAGCATATCCATTTGTAGGATCGCTTCTTCGACGTCCATCGGTTTTAAATCGAATCGTTTTGTACGTACAAGTTCTAATTCATCCTCTTCTACCGCATCCAGAACAGCTACTGCTTCTGGAAGGATAAAGTTCGTTTTCACAGAACCTTTCTCACGTAACTTACGATTTACCTTTGTTTTATGTTTACGAATTTGTCGCTCAAGTTTATCAACTACTAAATCGATAGCAGCGTACATATCGCTATTAGTTTCTTCTGCACGAAGTAATAAATCAGTAAATGGAATTGTTACCTCGACACGTTGCTTGTCAGAGTATACTTTTAAATTAACTTTAATCTCTGGGAATGTATCAAAATAACGCTCTAACTTACTTAGTTTTTTCTCTACATATTCCTTTAATGCTGGAGTTACTTCAATATTTTCACCACGAATGTTGAATTTCATAGATGAATTCCTCCTTTCAAGCCTATGTACTATAATTTCGACATTGGCTTAAAAACTCCTTCTAACTTTTTTAAAAAAATTAGTGGAATTGCGATTTTTTTATCGTTTTTTGTTGAAATGAAAAGATGCATCGTTTCTATCTTTATTTTATCCTATTAACATCGTGAATAACGAATATAACTGTGGACAATTCGTTACAGAAAAGAAACAATTTTTTGACAACTTGATTCATAACAAAAACCCCCTGTAAAAAACAAGAGGTTCTACCATATATATAACGTTGCCACAAACGCAGCTTTCTCTTCCCAAAAACAATATTCCTACAGTTTTACAACATTAGCTGCTTGTGGTCCACGTGCTCCATCTACAATGTCAAACTCAACTTGTTGCCCTTCTTCTAATGACTTATATCCATCTTGTTGAATAGCAGAAAAATGAACAAACACATCATCACCATCTTCACGCTCAATAAACCCAAATCCCTTTTCTGCATTGAACCATTTCACTCTTCCTTGCATGTTCATTCCATTCCCTTCACTCTAAAAATCAGGGCATTCGCCCCATACTTTGACTATAACGAATGACAACTTACGAAGTCAAAGGAGACTTATCGCCTTTTTATTATCCCTTTCGACAGTTACAGATCAACTTCTACAGAGCGTCAAACTAGAAACTTCCCTTGCTCCTCTATCGTATAAAAGACTTCCAATTTGCCTAACTGTAATTCCTGTCGTATATACATCGTCAACGAGTAAGATATGTTGGTCATGAAACATATCTTCTCCCTGAAAATAAAAAGGATTACTTCCCGAAAGCCTTTCTTTACGTTTCTTCTTACTTTGCTTTTCTGTTTCTCTTCTTCTTAATGATGGATAAGAAATTTTGACAGGTAAACAAGCTGCTAATAACTCTGCCTGATTAAAACCACGTTCATATTCCCGTTCCCTACTAAGTGGAACAGCAATAACACTTGAAACACTCGTAAAATGCTTTTGAAATAACTCCCGAAAAGATCGATGAAAAATATGAACTAACTCTGCATCCCCCCGAAACTTAAACTGTGCTACTATTTCTTTCATCTCATCATCGTACACGTGCAAAGAACGATTTTTAAAAGGACGATATTTCTCCTTGTTTATCCATCTTATGCAATCTACACAAATATCATTTTCTTTATATTCGGAAGGCAAGCCCTCTAAAGGTCGCCCACATTCCATACAAATGTCTCCTATAATATAGGAAAGTTTCTGCTCACATCTATCACATATATATTTTTTATGAGGCTTTACAAAGAAGGTGTACCAACTAACTGTTTCCAATATATACTCATCGCAAAGTAGACAATGCATCAATCGATTAATCCTTGTTCTTTTGCCTTTTTGTTCATACTTTGAATATGTTTTTTCGCACGTACCATCGCCTCTGTCTTACCGTAATGAAAATAAACGACCTCGCCATACGGTTCTTCAAAACTACGACCTGCTCGGCCTGCAATTTGTACGAGTGCACTTTCCGAAAAGATTTCTTCTTCCGCCCCTAACACCGCAACTTGTAAATTCTTCACAGTTACTCCTCTCTCTAAAATTGTTGTTGTAACTAATAATGGAATTTCTCCCTTTCTGAAAGCTGCTACTTTTTCTTTTCTCATCGGATCTTCTGCATGTACACCATCGATTCTATGATCCAACACTTTCAATAATAGGCTCATTTCTTCTATATATCGCACATGAGGAACAAATAAAAAAATAGGATGTTTTTTGTTTACGTACATTTCTAACCATTGTAGTAAAACTCGAGGGATTTTTTTATGATGGAGGCTTTTCTTCCAATTTCCGCACCAGCAAAATAGAGGAACTGGTAACGGATGACGATGATATCGTCCAGAGACAATGATACCTTTTTGCTTTCCACTTCTGAAATTACGTTTCCACTTTTCATCGGGAGTTGCCGTTAAATAAATACGTGCCGCTTTCTCTTTCATCGCTTGTTGCACTGCATACTGTAACATTTGATCTGCATGATACGGGAAGGCATCAATCTCATCTACAATCATGACATGAAACGCTCTATAATAACGTAACAATTGATGCGTCGTTGCAACGACTAACGCTGCATCTTTTTCACGATCTACACTCCCTCCGTATAAAGCAGCTACATTTATATTAGGAAACACTTCTTGTAATCTCGGTGCTAATTCCAGTACAACGTCTGTTCTTGGCGTTGCAATACAAACTCTTTCTCCTTTTTGAAGTACCTTTGCAATACCGTAAAATAACATTTCTGTTTTTCCAGCCCCGCATACAGCCCAAATAAAAAAAGATTCTTTCTGCTTAATCGCTTCTATAACACCTTGCGCGGCCAACTCCTGACCAGTAGACAAAGTTCCGTTCCACTGTAACGAATTTAAACTTGTTTCACCTTTTCTTTCCGCGATCCCACGAACGAGTACAGTACATTCACTAACTCTTCCCATCGTGATACACTTCCGGCAATACGTACACACTTTACTGCACCTTTTACATGAAAATGATGCAAATAGTCGCTGCTCTATATTTCCGCAGCGCTGACATATATATTTAGAAGGCTTCTTTTTTATGCCTTGTACACATACGACCTCTCCCTTCTTTTTCAGATCACTTAATTCTCTCCGTAAATCTGAAGAAAGTTCTTCTAATAGCAACTGTTTTCCAGCAAGCATCAGCAACCACCTCCAGCACTACTATAAACCCTTCTCATAATCTCGTAAAAACTCAAAAAAGCCGATAACCTACTTATAAAATAGTAAGCTATCGACTTTATACACATGTTTTATTCGTTTATAAATCCTAGAATCTACCGTATCCTAAGAAATGTTTTTGGTTGTAGCTACTGCTTAAGCTAGCGTAAGCAATCCCTTTATCACCAGCATGAATCATTTGGCCATTACCAACATAAATACCGATGTGAGATGGACCTGGCTTATAAGTACCTTGGAAGAATACTAAATCTCCAGGTTGTGGGCTACTTACTTTAGAAACTGAATTCCAGTAACCTGCAACGTCTTGACGTCCTACACCGAAGACGTAAGAAATAAATCCACTACAGTCAAAACCACCGTTTGATGGAGATGCACTTCCCCAAACATACGGTAAACCTAAATATTGTTGTGCTTTACCAATTACGCCAGGAGCTGGAGCTGGGCCTGGTGCTGGCTCTGGTTTTTTCGTTTCTTGCTTAGGTGCTTCTTTTTTAGGCTCTTCTTTTTTAGGTTCTTCTTTTTGAGCTGGTGCTGCTGGCTGAGCAGGTGCCGCTTGTGCTGGTTGAGCTTGCGCATCTTTAGCAGCTTGCTCTGCTTGTTTTTGAGCAGCAGCTTCTTGTGCAGCTTTTTCTTGTGCTTCTTGTTCAGCAATACGTTGTAATTGCAGTGCTTGTTTTTCAAGATCTTTCAATTGACTTTCCGTACTTGTCATTGAAGTTACAACTGTATCCATTTTGCCGCTTAAATCATTTACTGCTGTTGATTTTTTCGCTTTTTCAGCGTCAAGTTCTTTCTTAGCAGTTTCAATTTGAGCTTGTGCTTCTTTTAATTCTTTTTGCTTTGTTTTTACCGTTTCAACGTCTTTTTTCACGTTCGCTTGATCTTCTTGTTGTGTTTTCATGATATCTTCATCAGACTCAAGAATTTTAGAAACAGAAGCTAAACGATCAACTAGATCTGCAACGTTTTTAGAGTTTACAAGAACTTCTGTTACAACATTTGTGTTTGGTTGTTCTTGAAGCGCAACTAAACGTTTTCTTAATAACTCTTCACGTTTTGCAATTTTCGTTTGTAGTTCTGCAATATCTTTATTTTTATTTTCGATTAATTGCTCCGTATCAGCAACTTTTTTCGTTGTTTCATCAAGCTTTGAAGCATTCTCTTGAACAGACTTATCTAAACCTTGAATTGTTTTGTTTAAGTCATTCATTTGTTTTTGTAATTCATCACGTTCTTGTTGTTGTTTATGTAAAGTGTCATTTTGTGTATTAATTTGTGATTTCACGTCAGTAATTTTATCTTCTGCAAATACATTTGGTGTTAGTCCTGAAAACATTAACCCTGCAACTAATGCGCAAGATGCCATTTTTAGCTTTTTCATTTTATTTTTTACACCGCTTTCTTTTGTCTTTTTTCCGTATATAACCTATAAAATTTATACCATAATTCGGGATTTTTTTTGCTAATGTTACGCTATTGTAAAACAAATGTAATATTATATGTAACTCTATCTCAAAATATGCATATTTTTGTATATGTGTGTAGAATTTTAAAAGCTTTTTATAAGCAAAAAAAAAACGCAAGGTTTCCCTTACGTTTTGTTACATACACTAATACAAATGAAATCAAAACGTTATTTCATCCATTTCTCAGCCCAATTTTGGACTTCATCCATAACACTTTCTAATGCTTTCCCTTTTTCAGTTAAGCCGTACTCGATTCGAACTGGTACTTCTGGATAAACATTACGAACTACAATGCCTTCGCTTTCCAATTCCTTTAAACGCTCTGACAACATACGATCGCTCATATTTGGTATAATATCTGCGATTTCTCTAAAACGTTTTGACTCTTCAAGCAAAGATTTAATAATTAAGCCAGTCCATTTCTTACTAAGCAAAGTAAAAGCTGACTCAAACTTTGGACATAAACAAGAATTATGCTCCATATGTTTCACCTCTCCTCCATTATAATATAGTCTCTTGTAAAAAGTAAGTTATAAAACTTTCCTCGTTAATTTATTTTACGTACATTTTACCATTTCCAAATATTAACTTGTCAACTACACGTAAAATATCCGTAAAAAAACCCTCTTAAAAAGAGAGCTTTTTATATCTTATTACTTCGTATACCACCCAAGACCTAGCGCACCTTCACCTAAATGCGTACCAATTACAGCACCGAAATAACCTGTGCGGATTGTGACATGAGGATATTTTGCTTCTAATTCTGCCTTCCATTCATTCGCTTCCTCTTCACGTTGTGCATGAATGATAACTGCTTCCATAGGTACACCTTTACTTGCTTGCTCATCAAAAATTTCAACAATTCGTTTTAACGCCTTTTTACGTGTACGAATCTTTTCAAATGGAATAATGATTTTATCTCTAAAATATAAAACGGGCTTCACTTGTAACAAACTACCAATGAAGGCTTGCGCACTATTTAATCGTCCGCCACGTTGTAAATGATGTAAATCATCTACTACAAAATAAGCGTCCATCGTTTTCTTCATTTCATCAAAACGGGCAACGATCTCTTTCGGATCTTTTCCTTCGCTTGCTAATTTTGCCCCTTCACGTACATAGAATCCTTGTACTTCACAGCTAATTTCAGAGTCGTACGTATATACATCAATACCCTCTACCATTTGCCCGGCTGTCGTTGCCGTTTGATATGTACCACTAATCCCACTTGAAAGATGAATGCTAATAACCGCATCATAATCCTTCGATAGTTCTTCAAATAACTCAACAAACTTTCCGATTGCTGGCTGAGAAGTTTTCGGAAGTTCTTCTTGCTCACGTACTTTTACATAGAAATCATCTACTGAAATTTCAGCTTCTTCTTGATAAGATTCCGTTCCAAATACAACGTTTAATGGAATCATATATATATTGAGTTCATCACGAATATGCTTCGGTATATATGCTGTACTATCAGTAACAATAGCTGTTTTCATTTGCGTACCTGCCTTATAAAAAAGTTTTTATTCCCTAAGTTTACACGAAAACTAAAAATGGTGCATCCATACATGAAAATGCCGATTTGAAATTATACTAACCACCTCGACAAATTACAACAAAAAGGTGAAATACTCACCAAAAATTTCAGCTTATTTATAAAAAATGTTTGAATATAAAAACGCCCGCTTTTAAAATGTAAAGTACTAGTCATTTTGATAGATAGGGGCGTATACGAGTGTTATTACAATATTTAACAATCAAAGACTACGGTGAACACGAAATTGTCATTCAAAAATCAAGATTTATCTGTTATGTTAGCAGAGCTACAACTGAAGAAGAAGCTCAAGAATTTATACAAAAAATAAAAAAACAAAATTGGAATGCCACACATAATTGTTCTGCGTATTTGATTGGCGAACAAGATCAAATCCAAAAAGCAAATGATGATGGAGAACCTAGCGGCACAGCTGGTGTACCTATGTTAGAGGTCCTAAAAAAACGCGGTTTAAAAGATACCGTCGTTGTCGTTACTCGCTATTTTGGCGGCATCAAACTTGGCGCAGGTGGATTAATTCGCGCATATGGAAAATGTACAAGTGAGGGTATTAATCATATTGGTGTCGTTCAGCGAAAACTAATGCGTGTTATGCAGACCGAAATTGATTACACATTACTTGGCAAAATTGAAAATGAATTACGTAATTCGAAATATGCCATTAAAGATATACATTATCTCGAAAATGTCACATTTGATACGTATGTAGAAGAAGATGGAAAACAAGCATTCACAGATTGGATGATTGAATTAACAAATGGGAAATGTACAATTACAGAAGGAGATATGTTGTACTTAGAACAAGATGTTATCTAAGAATAACTATATTATCACCTCTAAAGATTAATGTAGTGAATTACTTCCCTACAAATGAACTAAGGAGATTATATATGGAAGAACGTTATTATCATCTCCAAAATAGCAGAATAAAAAAGAAACGAAGAAGAAAGTTTTTCTACTTCCTTATTTTCGTATTTTTATTTGGCGGTGTAGGACTTTATATATTAAATTCCTACTCTTCTCTCATGGGGATGTATAGTGGTTTTACTCGTCAAAAATCGGACTTGAGAACCGAAGATGTAGAAATTACAAAAGAGCCTTTTACACTCCTCATTATGGGTATAGAAGATTATGCAACGGACGGTCAAAACGGTCGTACAGATTCATTAATGTTTGCGACAGTCAATCCTAAAACGAAAAAGATTTCGCTTATGAGTATCCCTCGTGATAGTCGCGTTCCAATTGTTGGTAAGAACAAAGAGGACAAAATTAACGCTGCACATGCTTACGGCGGAGAAGAAATGGCAATCAAAACGGTCGAAGGTTTTCTAAAAGTTCCTGTAGACCATTATATTAAAATTGATTTCCAAGGCTTTAAAGGTATTGTTGATGCTGTTGGCGGTGTTACCGTTGATGTCCCATTCGATTTTTGGGAGCGTTCGGACATGGATTACTACAAAAAAATCGAATTTAAGCAAGGACAACAAGACTTAAATGGTGAAGAAGCACTCGCATACGTACGTATGCGAAAGCAGGATCCAAACGGCGATTATGGTCGGGCCGCTAGACAAAGACAATTACTAGCAGCTGTTGCTCAAAAACTAAATTCAGCCTCTACTGTATTTAAAATTAAAGATTTAACGACAGTCGTTGGAAAATATATAAAAACTGATATTCCTATTTCAGACGGACTTGCTCTTTACAATAAACTATCTGGGTTTGATCCTTCTACAATACAAACACTCAAACTCGAAGGAGAAGACAAAAAAATAGGCGGTATTTATTACTTCCTTCCAGATCCAATCGGTGTAGAGACAGTACGTAACGAAATTAAAAAAGAGTTAGGAGAAAAAGCGAACACTCAAGAAAATCCAACTACAAAAACCGAATCAAATCCTAACTCTAACGAAAAAGTAAAGAAAGAAACGAACCAAAACCAGAATCAGAACAAAACACCAATTGAGCCACCTCCTTCTACGAATGCTCATGCAGAGTGGATTATGAGAAATCAGCAATAACAAAAGGAGCCAAATCGTATACGATTTGGCTCTTTTTTATTTACTTATTAAAGTGTTGTAAAATTGCTTCTACAATACGCTCTGATGCACGGCCATCACCGTAAGGATTAGATGCTTTTGACATCTTATCATGAGCTTCTTTATCTGATAACAATTCATCAGCAAGACCAAAGATTGTCTCTTCGTCTGTTCCTGCTAATTTCAATGTACCTGCTTCAATACCTTCTGGACGCTCTGTTGTATCACGAAGAACAAGAACCGGTACACCTAGTGACGGTGCTTCCTCTTGTACACCACCAGAGTCAGTTAACATTAAGTATGAACGAGCTGCAACATTGTGGAAATCAATTACATCTAACGGCTCAATTAAATGAATACGACCATGATCGCCTAGAATATCATTCGCTGTTTCACGAACAACAGGGTTCATATGAACAGGATACACAACTTGTACGTCTTCATGCTTATCAACAAGACGTTTAATTGCACGGAACATATTACGCATTGGCTCTCCTAAGTTTTCACGACGGTGAGCTGTCATAAGTACAAGACGATCACTTCCAAGTTTCTCTAGTACAGGATGACTATATGTTTCTTTTACAGTCGTTTTTAGTGCGTCAATCGCTGTATTTCCTGTTATGAAAATGCGTGACTCATCTTTATTTTCTTTCTGTAAGTTCGTTGCTGATTTTGATGTAGGTGAGAAATGAAGATCTGCCATTACACCTGTTAGTTGGCGATTCATTTCTTCTGGGTATGGAGAATATTTATCCCATGTACGAAGTCCTGCCTCGACATGACCTACTGGAATTTGATTATAGAAAGCAGCTAAACTTGCAATAAATGTTGTCGTTGTATCACCATGTACAAGTACGATATCCGGCTTTGCTTCTTTCATTACTTTATCTAAACCTTCTAACCCACGCGTTGTAATATCAATTAAAGTTTGGCGATCCTTCATAATATTCAAATCGAAATCTGGCGTAATTCCAAAGATACTTAATACTTGATCTAACATTTGACGATGCTGTGCTGTTACAGTCACAATCGATTCAATTTTGTCTGGATGCTTTTGCAACTCTAACACAAGAGGTGCCATTTTAATTGCTTCTGGACGTGTCCCGAAAATTGTCATTACTTTTAAACGTTCAGTCATTTCATTGCCTCTTTTCTTTCACTAGTTACAAATTCTATTATGACATATAAGAATATACATGAATACATACCTTTTTAACGAATAATGGATAAGTCTCTCTTACAAATACTTTCTCTTCCAACCGAATAATAATCTATCCCTTGTTTCTTGACATCCTCAACAGTATAACAATTTCTTCCATCGAATAAAATAGGCTCTCTCATAAGTTGTTCGTACTTTTCTAACGGATAAGCTCGGATAGCCTCCCATTCTGTCATGATAAAAGCCGCACACGCCCCTCTAATCGATTCATCTATACATTCGCTATATTGTATAGTCTCTCCAAAGATGTTTTTCATATTTGGAATCGCCTTCGGATCATATAGAACTACGTCCGCACCTATATGAATTAATTCTTGTATCATAATAAGAGACGGTGCGTCTCTTATATCATCCGTATTCGGTTTAAATGCCGCTCCCAGCACCGCAATCCGTTTCTTGTTCATATTTAATACTTTCTTCGCTTTCTCAATCAATAACAACTGTTGTTTATTATTCACTTCAATGACTGCTTTTAACAAACGAAAATCATGCGCCACATTCCCTGCAATTTGCACAAGGGCCTTCGTATCTTTCGGAAAACACGATCCCCCATAACCAATACCCGCATTTAAAAATGACGCCCCAATTCTCTTATCCATTCCCATCCCTTGTGCAACGTCTAATACATCGGCTCCTACCTTCTCACATATATTTGAAATTTCATTGATAAAACTAATTTTTGTCGCTAAAAAAGCATTCGATGCATATTTAATCATCTCTGCACTTTTTATATCTGTAACATACATTTTCAAGCGTAATTCACTATACAAATTCTCCACTTTTCGTGCCGCTGCCTCATTATCTGCTCCAATTACAATACGATCTCCCTGAAAAAAATCGTAAATTCCTGAACCTTCCCTTAGAAATTCTGGATTCGATACGATATGTAATTCATATCTATTTTGTAATTTTTCCTCAATCCATCCTCTCATAACATCATTTGTACCTACAGGAACCGTACTTTTCGTAACGACAGTAATGTCGTTCGTCGCATATGTTCCGATATCATCACAAGCACTTCGAATATATGTTAAATCCGCTGTCCCATCTAATAAAGATGGAGTTCCAACTGCAATAAATATAAATTCTGCATCGTAAAATGCTTTTACCCTACTTGTTGTAAAAGTTAAACAATCATTCTCACACGCATCATTTATTAATTCATATAAACCCGCTTCATAAATAGGCAAATCCCCTTGCTTTATCCGTTCAATTTTCTCATCATTTATATCAAAACATGTGACTGAATGGCCTAACATTGCCAATCCTACTCCTGTAATCAATCCAACGTATCCGGTACCAATTATCGTAATTTTCATTTCCTTTTCGCACAGGAATATACAATAGAAAATATACGAATACATAGAATTCTCCCTGTGCTTCCCCCTCTCACATTAAAAATGAGAAAACTCCTTTACTTCTTTATTATATGAATTACTTTTTCCATTCTTTTTTAAGTTTTTGTAAAATTGCATGCAAGAATATGTAATGCAACTTTATTCAGTGAGGGCATTCATCCCCAACTAAATTTTGAGGCGGAAACCTTACTGCCCGTTCATGCAGATAAATTCCCACATTTTAACACGGGATTTACTCATTTCTACGTGTAACACTTATAATACTGAAATAAAAGTATTCACTATCGAAGAAATAGAAAAAATGTCATATTCCAAAGCCCAATACGATTAACCTTCTCAAACGATTCAACATTCTGTATACAATTGTCATATATTCTATCTGCTTCCATTTGCCGTACAAAGAAAAAAAGATTGAATTCTAATCTTTTTGTGATACCATATGTTATGAGCCTGTAAATAAACATCATAATTTTCAGATAAATACATTTTAAAAAAATTACGTTAGACTATAAAAGGGTGGGGTATTAATGGACTCACAAGTGATTTATGCCATTTTGGCATCTTTCATCACTGTACTCGTCGTTACTCCTTTAGTTATTAAGTTAGCTTTTAAAATAGGAGCAACAGATAAGCCAAACGCGCGTAAAGTGCACCAAAAAATTATGCCTCGTCTTGGCGGATTAGCGATATTCATTGGTGTAGCTGTAGGATTTGTTGTCGGCGGCTTATATGAACAAAGAATGTTATCGATAACGCTAGGTGCGATTATCATTGTAATCATCGGTATTTTAGATGATATGTACGAGTTATCTGCGAAGGTAAAATTCGGTGGACAACTATTAGTTGCCATGATGATTGTAAAAAGTGGATTATTAGTGCAAATATTATATATTCCAATCCTCGGGGATACTGAACTGGGATGGCTTGCTTATCCAATTACAGTATTTTGGATTGTAGGTATTACAAATGCAATCAACTTAATTGATGGCTTAGATGGGTTATCTGCTGGTATTTCATCTATCGTACTTGCAACGCTAGCATATATGGCCTTCACTAGCCCATGGGGCACTGGAGCTGCTATTATTTTACCACTAGCATTAATTACATTAGCAAGTACAATTGGATTTTTATTCTACAACTTCCATCCAGCAAAAATTTTCATGGGAGATACAGGCGCACTATTTTTAGGATACTGTATTTCTGTCATATCGTTACTTGGATTATACAAAAGTGTAACGTTATTCAGCTTTATCGTTCCAGTTATCATTTTAGGCGTACCTGTATTTGATACGACATTTGCAATTATCCGCCGTATCGTAAATAAAAAACCTATTTCAGCACCAGATAAATCGCATTTACATCACCGTTTACTTGCAATGGGCTTCTCTCATCGTAAAACGGTACTAATTATATACGCATTTGGTATTTTCTTTAGTGTAAATGCAATCATTTTCTCTAGTGCGACATTATGGTTATCCATTATTCTTCTTTTCGTTTTAATCTTCTTTACAGAGATTATTGCTGAAGTAATTGGGCTTGTACATGAACGTTACAAACCACTTATTTCCTTCTATAAAAAAGTGAAAAAACGCGAAGACTAATTGTAGTATAGCCTTTACAATTATGAAATATTCAAATAGCATCCTCTTTCTTATAAGAGGATGCTATTTTTTATTTTTTACTCCTCATTTCATATTTCCAAAATATAGTTTGTTTGAGAGTCCCACTATTGGAGAAAGATATACATAATAAGAAAAGGATTATATTTTCTTTTTTACATCTTGATTGTCAAACTGAGGGTGAATGTTATGATCAAGCGAGTATTTCAATACATTATTTTATTTTTAACAATTACTATGTACGCGTCATCTCATGCAAGGGCAACTACAATGATTCCTGCTGAACATCATCCAAATACTGAAACTACCTCTCCTATCCAAAAAATCGCGTACTTAACATTTGATGACGGACCAAACAAATATACTACGCAAATTTTAAACATCTTAAAAGAAAAGAACGGAAAAGCAACTTTCTTTGTTATTGGTGGAAAAGTGCCACATTATAAAAAAACAATGCAACGATTAATTAAAGACGGACATTATATCGGACTTCACAGTATGTCACACGATGTAAAACGCCTTTATACTGGTGATCCATCTGCTTTAATTACAGAAATGGAACAAACACAAACCATTGTTCAGCAAGTTACAAAATTAAATACACATCTCGTTCGTGTCCCGTACGGTAGCATGCCTTACTTAAAAAAGAATTACCGTGATGCACTTGTATCCGCCCAGTATAAAATGTGGGATTGGACAATCGATACATATGACTGGAAAAGCTATGACAATCCTTCTGCCATATTAGAAAGAGTACGTAATCAGAGCGATGAACAAGTCGAAGTGATTTTAATGCATGATTCGAGTGTAACCGTACAAATACTGCCACAAGTAATTGATTACTTACAGTCACAAGGATACAAACTTCTTCCCTATAATCCGTCTTCCCATCTCGAAGTGAACTTTTGGAAAGACACAAGATTGTAACAGCTTTAGTGCCTATATGCTAAAGCTGTTTTATTTTTCTCTTCCCACCCTTCCCATTTTTGTGTAAAATTTTAAATAGTGATGAAGTTTCGAGGTGAATAGAAATGAAACGAATAGATCTCATTTTTAACGCAATACAAGAAGGCAATTATACAGAAGGTGTAACCGCATCAGAACTCGCTACCCTGTTGCAACTAGATCGCGCCAATGTAAGTAGCGACTTAAACAAACTTGTAAAAGATAAACGTTTATTAAAAACAAATACGCGTCCTGTTCGTTTTTATATAGAAACGAACGCTTCGTTGGAAACGCATTCAAAGGAAACAACTTCATTAGATACATTTGCAATTGAAAATACAAGCCTTAAAATCGCAATCGAAAAAGCGAAAGCTTCTATTCTCTATCCTCCCAACGGTATGCATACTTTGCTGCTAGGAGAAACAGGAGTCGGAAAATCTATGTTCGCTTCTTTAATGCACGAATATGCAATTGAAGTTGAACAGCTTCCTAAAAATGCACCATTTATCGTCTTTAACTGTGCTGATTACGCAAATAATCCACAGCTACTACTGGGGCAGTTATTTGGGATTAAAAAAGGAGCTTATACAGGGGCAAGTGATCAAAAAGGGTTAATTGAAAAAGCACATGAAGGGATCCTTTTCTTAGATGAAGTACATCGTCTTCCTCCAGAGGGACAAGAAATGCTTTTCACCTTTATTGACCGCGGGGTATACCGCCGCCTTGGAGAAACAGAAAACGAGCGTAAAGCACAAGTACTAATCATTACTGCAACAACAGAAGAACCAAATTCATTTTTATTAAAAACATTTACAAGACGTATACCGATGACCGTTACGCTACCACCACTTCGTGAGCGTACACATAAAGAACGATTTGCTTTACTGCAACTATTTTTCACAAACGAAGCGATACGTCTGCGAAAAGAAATTCACGTTAGCCCGAATACAATGCGTGCCTTCGTCTTTTACAATTGTCCCAATAACATCGGTCAATTAAAAACGGATGTACAAATTGCCTGTGCGAAAGCCTATTCTGACTTCGTGACAAAGAAACGTGATTCTGTCTATGTTTCAAGTACAGATTTACCTTGGTATATGAAAGAAGGGCTATTCATTGAAAGAAAGAGCCGTCATCTATACCAAATACCAAATGAAACATTTGTATTTACGGGTAATGAAGGTTGGAGTAATCATAAAATAGAAAATGAAAAACAATCTTCTATATACGATTATATTGATTATAAATATGAAGAACTTCAAGCTCGCGGTATTGAAGAGGACGAATTAGAATTACTAATAGAAAATGATATTCAAAGCTTTTTCGTACAATATTTTAACCAAATTTCTAAAAAAACAAGTCATGAAAATGTTTTTAAAATTGTGGATCGTAATATCGTTTCCGTTTGCGAAAAAATTGCGTTACTTGCTGAGAAGCATTTATCTAAGACGTTTGACGAAAAAGTATTTCTCGCTTTAAGCTTACATGTACAGACAACTCTACAACGTTTGCAAGCTGGAAAACAAATTCATCACCCACAATTAAATCAAATTCGTACAAAATATAAAGAAGCTTTTTCCGTAGCGATGCAATGCATTCAACTACTGGAGGATGAATTACAAATAACAATGCCTATTGATGAAGCAGGCTTTTTAACAATGTTCTTCGTTGTTGATCCAATTCCTGCCTCACAAACAGAAGTAAAAGTATTAATATTAGCGCACGGTAACGGCATCGCAACAGAGATGGCAAACGTCGCAAACGAACTTCTCGGCATTGAAGAAGTAACTGGTATTGATATGCCGTTACATGAATCGCCGAAAGATTTCCTAGAGCGTGTGAAAGTGTATATGAAAACACTCCAAAATGTAAATGGGCTTCTCTTACTCGTTGATATGGGCTCTCTCGCTTATATTGGGGATATATTAGAAACTGAGTTCAAAATCCCGGTACGTGTTCTTTCCATGACAAGCACCCCACATGCACTAGAAGCAGCTCGAAAAGCACAGCTCGGCTACTCGTTAGATGCATTATATGAAACAGTGAAGAACTTAACACCGTTTTACTTAAACGTACAAGAAGAAAAGAAAAAGCCGCTATCACCAATGAAATCTGTTATTTTGACAGCTTGTTTAACTGGGGAAGGCAGCGCTTTAGCTATTCAAAAAATGTTAGAGAACTATTTGCGATTTGACAAAGACTTAATTGAAATTATTCCGATTAGTATCGTCCATGAAAAAGATTTAACAAAAATGATTGAGAACATAAAAAAAGAGCGGAATATCATTTGTATCGTCACAAATTTCGATGTGCAAGTGCCATGCTTGACATATCATTTCCAAGACATTGTAAACTACACAGCGATTCAGCCAATTCAAGAATTAATTACGTATGAAGAAACATATGCAAAAATGGCTGATATTCTTGAACAACAAATGCAGCGGAACGACGGAGCATTACTTATTAAAACAATTCGTTACGCATTAAATACAATTCAAGAATTAATTTCCTTACAGCTAACTCCCGACAGCTTAATGGGTGTAATTCTGCATATGAGCTGTATGGTTGACCGTCTTCAAAAAGGAGAAAGCCTCCTCCCTCATCCAGATAAAGAAAAACGAAGACAAGATGAGTACTGGATGTATATGAAAGTGAAAAAAGCATTACAACCAATTGAAAATACATTTGAAATACAAATACCTGATGACGAAGTGTTTTATGTCATGGACTTCTTCATTAAAAATCAGCCTGTAAAAAATTAATCGAGGCAGTTGTTTAAGTATATCGACCGTAACACGAATTATATCAGCGCTTTTTCAAATATATCGATTTACCGGCAATAATCGCTACAATTTGCACCTAATAGCAAAAAAGGCTGTTCCAAAATATGGACAGCCTTTTTTCTACTTCTTTACTTTCCTGATTCTCCCCCTGATTTCGCCCTTCTTATTGGACTTCGTATACACATTTACATATACATTCGCCTGAATGATTTCTTGAAGTAAGTTATCAAACGCTCGCCCCTGTAAAGGCCCTTCAAAATCCTCCACATTGACTACACCGGTCACGACTCCTTCACTTACACTAATACCTTGCTTTAGCGGACCAAACAAATTCAAAACAACTGGACCAATTTGATCCGCTTTCCCTAAATGAATTTGGCATGATGTAACTTTTTCGATGTTTTTCAATATGACCCGATATTGTAATTTCTTTAAATCATCACTAAATATAAACTCTGTTACGCCATAAGCTTCTGTATTTACAGGAGGTATTTCCCTCTTGCCTGTTAACCTCGCAAAGAAATGTGTTGTCATACGGGCATTCTCCTTATATAAATTTCCCAGCACTACTTCTACTACTTTATGGTTTATACATAATCATTTATGACTTTTTCAAGTTTTAATTACGAAGAAAAGATTCACACAATCTTTACATTAGAATCGTTCCTTTTGCTTTACTACCTCTTGTATAATGCACTTAGAAAAACATCCTAGGAGGTCATTTTGGAAAATAACACATACACTTTTCGCACATTATTAGAGATTTTTCTCGTCTCATTTAAATTAGGACTTACTTCATTTGGTGGTCCTGTCGCCCATCTCGGCTATTTCCACCACGAATACGTACAAAAAAGAAAATGGATGGATGAAAGAAGCTATGGAGATTTAGTAGCACTATGCCAATTCCTTCCTGGCCCTGCTAGCAGTCAAGTCGGTATGGGGATTGGATTATTAAGGGGCGGGGTATTAGGAGCTATTATTTCATGGATCGGATTCACTTTACCGTCTGTGCTTGTTTTGGTTTTCTTCGCCTCGTTCCTTAATCAGTTCGATCTTGGAAGTGCTGGCTGGATTCACGGGCTAAAACTTGTAGCAGTCGCTATTGTTGCTCATGCCATATGGGGAATGGCGCAAAAATTAACGCCAGACCGAAATCGCGCGACGATTGCGATTGTAACTGCCGCAATCGCCTTATTATGGCCAAGTAGCTGGACACAAGTTATCCTCATTATAATATCTGGCTTTATCGGCTGGTTTTTATATCGCAACCAACCAATTAGCCAATCTCAACATATAAAAGTACCTATTTCAAAAAAGATAGCAGTTTCTTGTCTCGTCTTATTCTTTGGACTATTACTGCTGCTACCAATATTAAGACCGTTCTCCTATTACATCGCTTTATTTGATAGTTTTTATCGCTCTGGTGCACTTGTATTTGGAGGCGGACACGTCGTGCTTCCCCTTCTTGAAGGTGAGTTCGTACAAAACGGAATGCTGACGAAAGAACAGTTCCTAGCTGGATACGGATTAACACAAGCCGTACCAGGCCCACTATTTACATTCGCCTCTTATATAGGAGCAGTGTTAAATGGGACGCTTGGAGCCACACTCGCAACAATCGCGATCTTTCTTCCTGCTTTCTTACTCGTTATTGGTGTTTTACCATTTTGGGATAGTGTAAGAAAAATACCTTTCATACAAGGTGCACTACTTGGGGTCAATGCAGCTGTTGTTGGTATTTTATTAGCAGCTTTTTATGATCCTATTTGGACAAGCACCATTATGAACGCTGTAGATTTTGTTTTTGCGTCTCTTCTATTTTGCTTGCTCGCTTTTTGGAAAACACCACCTTGGGTTATCGTTATACTCGGAGCCTTCGGCGGATATATTCTATCCATCTTGTAAGTACAAAAAAACGACGGCATGATATAGCCGTCGTTTTTCTATTAAAACTTCACAAGTTCTATTCCTTCAGGCAACTTGCTCTCCGTTAAAATACGCAATTCTTTCACACGATCCATTACGTAAGAAGAACGCTTCACAAGCTCTGGATCAATATAAGCTGGATGAACCATAATTTCTACCGTTTGTTCATCTTGTACTCTTTCTTTTAACTTCACAAAGTAATCTTCCGTCACACCATCCGCGTAAAAGTCACTGTAAAATACGTCAGAAAATGGGCGTACCGCTCGCTCTTTCTCACAACGACGAATCGGAACATTATATGTAGCCGCTAATCTCTCAAGAACATCGTGCAAAATCGGTAAGCCGTGCACGTGATGGTGACTATCTAAATGAGTTGGTGTTAATCCATAAGATAGGAATTTCTCAATTTGAGCAGTCCACTCTCTCTCAACTTCTTCTGGATTTACATTCCCTTTCCATACGACGCTTTGTTTATGAAACAATCCATCGCTACTTACAAGTGATGGTACATCTCCAAGAAGTGGTTCTCCTGCTGTTAATACGAGATGTACGCCTACTCCGAGTAGGTTATGCTCTTTCGCTAAGCGTACCGCATGCTCTGTCCCTGGCATATTCATCATCATCGTCGTTGAATTTACAAGTCCATTTATATGCCCATCAATAATGCCGTAATTTGTACCCTCTGTAAGACCGAAATCATCTGCATTTACAATTAACTTAATCATCGTAATACCTCCTAATAGAATAAAAAAAGCGGGCTAAATAGCGCCGCTTTATTTTTCTACCTTTTTGAAGAACTGTGGAAGATATTCTTTATGAGCTTCCAACATTTCATCTAAAATTTGTTTTGCAACTTTATCTGATGGTACAAGTGGATTAATTGTCATAGCAAGCAGCGCTTTATGATAATCACCTGTAACAGCAGCTTCAATTGTTGTGCGCTCAAATGATTTAATTTGCTGTACTAAACCGCGAACTGGTACTGGAAGATCTCCAACCGCAATTGGTTTTGGACCTTCTTTCGTAATAATACAGTTCACTTCAACAGCTGAATCATGTGGTAAGCTTGCAATTGTTCCGTTGTTTCGTGTATTAACAGGCTGGATATCACCTTTATTATTGTAAATAGACGTAATTAAACTACATGCTGCGTCACTATAATAAGCGCCGCCACGTTTTTCTAATTGTGGTGGTTTAATATCTAAGTTCGGGTCTTTATATAATTCGAATAAATCATCTTCTAATTGTTTTACTACTTCTGCACGTGTACCTTTTTCAACTGAAGCTTCTTTCTCTTCTTCTAACATTTCACGTGTTTTGTAGTAATAACGGTGGTATGGACATGGAATTGCGCGAAGGCCGCGAATAAAGTCTGGCTCCCAGTTAAGCGCTGCAATATTTTCCATCGTAATTTGCTTTTCTGGATCTGTTACAAGCTCTAACACACGATCCATTACACTTACGCCATCTAAATATACATCTAGTCCGTATACCATATGATTTAAACCTGCGAAATCAACGTGGACACGACTCGCATCTACTTCAAGTAATCTTGCAAGACCCATGCGGATTCCGATTGGAACGTTACATAGACCAACTACTCTTTGAATATTTGTATAACGAAGGACAGCTTCTGTTACCATACCAGCTGGGTTCGCGAAGTTAATTAACCATGCATTCGGACAAAGCTCCTCCATATCCTTACAAATATCTAAAATAACAGGAATCGTTCTCAGCGCTTTGAATAAACCACCAGGACCATTCGTTTCCTGACCGATTACATCATATTTTAACGGGATTGCTTCATCTTTTGCACGAGCTTCTAATAAACCTACGCGAAGCTGCGTTGTTACGAAATCAGCACCTTTTAATGCTTCACGGCGATCAAGTGTTAAATGTACCTCGATTGGTAAACCAGATTTTTTCACCATACGTTTCGCTAAGTTACCAACGATTTCTAACTTTTCTTTTCCTGCCTCAATATCTACTAACCAAATTTCACGAACAGGAAGCTCATCATAACGCTTAATAAATCCTTCAATTAACTCTGGTGTATAACTAGATCCACCGCCGATTGTAGCAATTTTAATTCCAGTCATGCTTTATTCCCCTTTCGCTTCTAACTTTTTATAAAGGTCAATAAATTCTGCTGCTAATTCTTTCACTGTAATCGCATTCATTAAATGATCTTGTGCGTGAATTAAAAGAACACTAATCTCTGTTTTTTCTCCTCTTGCTTCTGATTGTATGAGCTCTGTTTGGAAATGATGCGCTTCATTAATCGCTTCTTTCGCCTTTACCATCGCTTCATCAGCCTCTGCCATTTTCCCCTGTTTGGCAAATTGAAGTGCCTCCATTGCAAAGCTTCGTGCATTACCACTATTTAAAATTAATTGAAATGGAATTTGTTCTGCTGTAGTCATCATAATTACCGCCCTCTCTATTATGGTTCAACCGATTGAAATACCCCTTCAGTTTGAACATTTCTATTACATTATTATTTTATGAATGATAGTTTGGTGTTCTTGTAGATGGTTCTCATCTTTCTGAACATGATATAAAGGTGATTGTTCTCACAGATAACACTATCTGTGAGAACAATTACTATGTTACATAGGTACAGAGTTGTTATTTCCTTGTGCTGCTGCTTTTTCAGTACGAACAACAGAACGGTCGCATAATACAACGAATGGATAGTAGATTACCATCGCAATTACAAAGTTGAATAACTGTAGGAGTGCACCTGAAAGATGTCCACCTGTTACAAGATAACCACTAATAATTGGTGGTGTTGCCCATGGGATCATCACAACTGTTTTTGGTACCCAACCAATAGATATAGCTGTATAAGAAGTAATTACTAATACAATTGGTGTTATGATAAACGGTAAGAATAAAATTGGATTTAAAATAATTGGTGTACCAAAGATTACTGGTTCGTTAATGTTGAATGCACCAGGACCAATTGATAAACGAGATACACCGCGTAATTGCGCACTTTTCGCTACAAGTAATACAACGACTAAGAACGCTAATGTTGCACCAGAACCACCAAGATATACGAAAGTATCAAAGAATGGTTTTGTAACAATGTTTGGAACATCAAATGCAGATGTACCACCTTTGAATAAATTCATGTTTTTCTCTAATGCCGGTAAGTATAATGGCTCAATAATACCACCAACGATATTTGGCCCATGTAAACCGAAGAACCAAAGAAGATGAACAAGGATTACAATGATAATTGCACTTGGTAATGTCCCTGCTAAACTTTGCAGTGGTGATTGAATCGTATTAAAAATAAATTCATGAACACTTGTACCAGCTAATTTCACTGCTAATTGAATACCTGCAACTACTGTTAAGATAACAAATGCTGGAACTATAGCTGCGAAAGATCTTAAAACTGCTGGTGGTACTCCATCAGGCATTTTAAAAGTAATGTTTCTTTGTACAAAGAAACGGAATACCTCAGTAACAAGAAGTGCCACGATAATTGCTACGAATAGCCCTTGTGCACCTGTCCAAGCTAAGTTCAATCCGCCTTCTTTCGGTGTTGTTGGCGTAAGAATAATTAACGCACCAAATGAAATAATACCTGCTGACAAACCATCAACGCCGTAAGATTTTGCTAAGTTATAACTTGTTGTAAATGCTATGATTAGTGCTAGAATTGCGAAAGAACCAGTCCACATTCCACCGCCAACTTGTTTCCACGTTTCACCAAACAAACCTTTCATGAAATCTTGGAAAACTTCAGACGGAAAACCATTAATTAGTGATGCCAGTGCACCAACTAAAATAAGTGGCATAACTGCAATAAATCCATCACGGATCGCAGCTAAGTGACGTTGCGATCCGATTTTACCAGCGACAGGAACAATATACTTCTCCATAAATGCAATAAACTTTTGCATTTTGCTTCCCCCCTAATTATTTTTTAAGTGTTAATGCGTGATCTAAAACTGCTTCTCCATTCATCATGCCGTAGTGCATTGGATTAATAACATCGATTCCAACATTTCTCTCATCAGCAAGCGTTTTCATTGAAGAAAGCATGTAACGAACTTGTGGTCCTAGTAATAATACATCTGCTTGATCGATATTTGTTTTTACTGCATCCCCAGATACAGCCCAAATCTTTCCTTCTAGACCGCGAGCTTTTGCAGCCGCTTCCATTTTTGTAACTAGTAAACTTGTAGACATCCCTGCTGAGCAACATAATAAAATATTCATTTGAAAATCCCCCTTGTGTAGTATAAAAAATTTATGTTTTATTTATTTTTCTTTACGCTATTTATTAATGCAATTAGCGTGCCAACTTTTCAAAACCACTAAAATCAGCACTTTTTCGACTGTTTTCTTTGTGTGTTAACGCTTTCAATTAGTGTGTCACCCCAAAAACACACAGTGTGTTATAAAACAACACGCTTTTAACACATAACTGTATGAAAATAGATTAGTGTTTAGTTGTCTAGTTGTGTTTAAAACAAAAACACAGTAATTTTTTTAAAAAAAGCGTAAAAATATTATATTTCAACTCAAATCAAAAACAAATACCTATTGAAGACACTCGTCTAGTTATTGTCCAGTCAAACTCTATTAAATTACATAGAATAGAAGAAAATAAAGTATTTTGAAAGGGGATTCCAATGCCAAAGCATAGAAAAAAGAATAGAATGAAGATTTATAGAATACAGGTTCCAAATAAATGGTATAAACAAGAAGAGGATTCTGAATTAAATCCCAACACGGATACACTAGATCAACAGGACAAGCAAGAGAAACAAGACAAACAGGACAAACAAGACAGACCTGATAAACAAGACAGACCTGACGAACCGGCTAAATCAGATAAACACGATGAGCATGACAAGCAAGTACAATCGGAAAATGTAATAATAGTACCCACAAATTCACAAAGCTTAGATGTATGGGATGAAATTTCTCTAAAAGAAATACAAACTGGTGAACATACAAGTTTATTTGAAAAAAAAAGTAATTATCAAAACATTAATTTACTCCAAGTAAGCGACATTCGTCTATATTTGGATAAGCAACTACAATTTAGTTCCGTCGATGAGCAAATTTATCATGAAGCACTTGTTCATCCGATTATGTCAAAGGTAATAGATCCTAAACGCGTTCTCATCTTAGGCGGTGGCGACGGTCTTGCTTTAAGAGAGGTTTTAAAATATGAAACAGTTCTACATGTAGACCTTGTCGACTTAGACGAAGAAATGATTACGATGGCTCGCAATGTTCCAGAATTAGTTTCTTTAAACCAACGTGCATTTTTTGATGAGCGTGCAAATGTACATGTATGTGACGCAAAAGAATTTCTGAACTCTCCTTCCTCTTTATATGATGTAATTATTATTGATTTTCCTGATCCAGCGACGGAATTATTAAGTACTTTATATACAAGTGAACTATTTGCTCGTATAGCTACGTTTTTAACAGAAGATGGGGCATTCGTCTGTCAATCTAATTCACCTGCTGATGCACCTCTTGTATATTGGGGTATCGGTAACACAATTGAACATGCCGGATTAACTGTGAAAAGTTATCATACAATTGTCCCTTCTTTCGGAACTGACTGGGGATTTCATATCGCTGCTAACTCTGCCTATGTACTCGATCAAATTGAGCAATTATATGTTGTTCCAACTCCTCGAACATTACCTTCTCTTCTTGCTCCTTTGTTTCAATTTAAAGAAGAAGTTTTAGAACACCGTAACCATGCCGTTTTAAATTCTGAATCTAATCTTACCCTACATCATTGCTATCAAATAGAAATGGAGTTTTGACAAGGAGGGTATAAATATATGGAATATTCTACGTTCGGGCGTCATATAATAGTAGATTTATGGGGTGTGGATTTTTCTCTATTAAATGATGTTCATTTTTTAGAGCATCATCTAATAGATGCTGCGAATCGCTCTGGTGCTCACGTTTTAAATGTAAATAACAAAGAATTCCACCCATATGGAGTAACGGTATTACTTTTATTATCAGAAAGCCATCTCTCTATTCACACTTATCCTGAAAAGAGATTTGCAGCAATTGATTGTTATACTTGTGGCACATCTGTCGATCCTCAAGAAGCCATTGATTCTATAATAAGCGTATTAAAACCAGAGCGTATGCATATAAAAAAATTAATTCGTGGTGTAGGAGAATTTGTTACTATCGATTAATTACCATTCCCATTTTCCACGAACAAGGAGGTTTGTTAATATGAAAATACCATCAGTGGAGCTCATAACACTCCACTGATGGTACGCACACATACATAATTTATTCATCTTAATTGATGATTTAGTTTTGTGATTTTTCGTTTCCAATATAACGTCATCATAAACCACAAACGACGCAAGTAATAATGAAAGTATCTTTACAAAACATAAAAAAACCTTGCATACGCAAGGTTCATTCCGATACTGACATCTTCCTATATAATTCTACAAATTCACTCGCTAATTCCTTCACCGTAATCGCATTCATTAAATGATCTTGCGCGTGCACCATCAGAAGGGTAACTTCGGTCTTTTCACCACCAGCTTCTTTCTGTATGAGCTCCGTTTGTACACGGTGCGCCTCTTTTAATTCCTCTAACGCTTCTTGTAATTTCGCTTCCGCTTCTGTAAACTCTCCACGCTTTGCACAATCAATTGCTTCCATTGAACAACTTCTCGCATTTCCCCCATGCAAAATTAAATGAAAAGCCTTTGTCTCTATCGTATCCATTTTAGTTCTTTACTCCCCCTTTTCTTCCGCCACTTTTTGTTTATCCCATATTTTTAAGAACGGTAAATAAATGAAGAATGCAAGCGCAAAGTTAACAAGTTGTAACACAACACCTGAAATTTTCCCGCCCGATCCTAAATATCCACTAAATAGAATTGGTGTCGTCCAAGGAACAGCAGCCCCGCTCGGACGAGCAACTAATCCCCATTCCATTGCAAAGTAAGAAACAATCGTTAACACAACCGGAACCAATATAAATGGAATTAGTAAAATTGGGTTCATGACAATCGGCATACCAAAAGTTACCATCTCATTAATATTAAATATACCAGGTGCAATTGACAATCTACCTAAACTTTTTAATTGCTGACTTCGTGCAAACAATAACATTCCAATAACTAAAGCAAGTGTCGCACCAGATCCGCCCATATAAATCCATAAATCAAAAAACTGGGCAGTAATCGTATTTGGTATATCTTGCCCTGCTTGGTAAGCAATTCGGTTTTGATCCATTAACGACAACCAAACTGGACTCATTACACCACCAACAATAGTAGCTCCATGAATTCCACATGACCAAAGAACATGAACGAGAATAACAGCTATTATTGCACCCCAAAGACTAGCACCAAGTACACTAAGTGGTTCCTGTAAAATTTGCCCCACAATATTATGGATACTGCCAAAAGAAGTATTTTCTATAATTAGGCGTAAAATCCAAATAACCGTTACAACAATAAATCCTGGAACAAGCGCGGCAAATGAACGTGTCACAGCTGGCGGAACTGTCTCTGGCATCTTTATAATGATCTTTTTTTGTACAATAAACCGATAAAGTTCAGTAGATATAAGTGCAATAATCATTGCTACAAATAACCCTTGGCTTCCCATTAACGCAGCTGGGATAGCACCTTCTACAAGTACACTCTCTTTTGTACTTGGTATAATATATGCAACTTGAAATGGCGTCGCAAGTAAAAACGTCACAAGCGACAATGCCCCGGATGCTAAAGCGTCCACTTTATAATATTCTCCAAGTCTGTAAGCGATTCCAAAAACAGCTATTAAAGCCATTATATTAAAAGTTGCACTAACTGGATACCCCAAAGCCCTCTGCCAATTCTCCCCAAACAAACCTGCCATAAAATCATTATAACCTGGTATTGGTAAAGCACTAATGATGAGGAAAAATGATCCTATAATTAAGAAAGGCATCGTCAATACAAGTCCATCACGAATTGCTAGCAAATGCCTCTGTTCTGCAACTTTTCCTGCTACCGGCATTACATATTTCTCTAAAAACCGTATCATCTATCCCACTCTCCTCATGGTTTCATTGACAAAGCTGCTTGTAAGATAGCTTCTCCATTACAAAGCCCGTAATGGGCAGATTGAATGACCTCAACAGGTACGCCCTTCTCCTTACATAATTCTTTCATTTTCGGTAATAAATAACGTACTTGCGGTCCAAGTAAAAGCACATCAGCTTCATCTATGTGACTATTTACTTCAGAACCTGATACTGCCCAAATCTTTACCTCTATTCCTTTTGCCTCTGCTGCTTTCTCCATTTTTGTAACAATCAAACTGGAAGACATTCCCGCTGCACAGCAAAGTAAAATATTCATTCCGTTTCCCTCCCCCTTTTTCCAAACCTAAATTACGACGCATCCCTTGCCGCCACTAGGTTACAAATATATATGTCTAGATTGCCTGCTGTATGCCGAGCTTAAAAACAAAAATTTCTCGGTTTTCACGCTATTCTATCTATCATTATTCTCCTAGTAAAGAGGACTCTAACTCGCTATAATAATTCAGTATGATTTTTTAATTGATAGGAGGATATATTTATGAAGGCATATCGCTTTCCACTTATTTTATTATCTTCTATCCTAATTGGTGGTTTCATTGGTTATTTCATGGGTGCCGATGCAGTTGCTTTAAAGCCGCTTGGTGACATTTTCTTAAACTTAATGTTTACGATTGTTGTACCTTTAGTGTTCTTTAGCATCGCGTCATCTATTGCTAATATGGATGGATTAAAACGTTTTGGTAAAATTATGTCTAGCATGGCTGGGACTTTCTTATTTACGAGTATTTTAGCTGCTATTTTTATGATTATTGTCGTGAAAGTATTCCCGCCAGCACAAGGTGTTGTATTGGAACTAACGCAGCCTGATAAAGCTGAAAAAGCAGTTAGTGTTGCAGATCAAATCGTTGGTATTATAACAGTATCTGACTTCTCAAAGTTACTATCTCGTGAAAATATGTTAGCTCTTATTTTCTTCTCTATTTTAATGGGGGTTGCAACTTCAGCAGTTGGTGAAAAAGGAAAACCATTCGCTACATTCTTACAAGCTGGTGCAGAAATTTCAATGAAAGTTGTATCATTCATTATGTACTACGCTCCAATCGGACTTGCTGCTTACTTCGCAGCATTAGTTGGTGAATTCGGACCACAACTTCTTGGAACTTACTTCCGAGCAGCAATGGTATACTATCCAGCGTCTCTAATTTACTTCTTTGTATTCTTCACGTTCTATGCATACCTTGCAGGTCGTAAACAAGGTGTACAAGTATTTTGGAAGAACATGGTATCCCCTACAGTTACATCACTTGCAACTTGTAGTAGTGCTGCTAGTATTCCAGCGAACTTGGAAGCAACGAAGAAAATGGGTATCTCTTCTGACGTTCGTGAAACAGTTGTCCTTCTTGGATCTACACTTCATAAAGACGGATCTGTTTTAGGCGGCGTACTAAAAATCGCTTTCTTATTCGGTATTTTCAACATGGAATTCGAAGGACCGAAAACATTAGCAATTGCACTTGTTGTTTCTCTTTTAGTAGGAACAGTAATGGGCGCTATTCCAGGTGGTGGTATGATTGGTGAAATGTTAATCGTTTCTCTATACGGCTTCCCGCCAGAAGCATTGCCCATTATCGCAGCAATTAGTACAATCATTGATCCTCCTGCAACAGTGTTAAACGTAACAGCAGATAACGCTTGTGCCGTAATGACAGCTCGCCTTGTAGAAGGTAAGAACTGGATCAAAAACAAATTTGCTTAATAAAATAGAAAGAGGATGCTCATTTGGAGCATCCTCTTTTTGTCGTTATTTGTTGATAAGTCGATATCCCTTGTCGAAACGTCGATATATTGAAAAAATCTTTGATATATTTGACGTTATGAACGATATATCCGAAAAATCGTCGATATAATCTATTCCGCCACAAATTTGTTATAATCTTCACAAATATTCCACACCCATCATCCATTCTCCGTACTATAATCATGTATGGAAAAGGAGATGGATCTAATGACTCAAAGCGCACCAGAATTTAAAGTTTTGCAAAGTATTGCATTTCTTGCTGTCGTTTTGCAAAGTTCCTTATTATATACAATGAATCAAGGAAATGTTTTACTTGAGCAATCCCTTATTATGGGGATGCTATTTAACCTTGCAAAATTTTCAGCACCTGCATTCATATTTATCGTCGGCTTTCACTTAATTCGGCAATATACGAAGCAACTAGCCTACACAGAATACATTTATGAAAAAGCCGCACATTTACTCATTCCTTATTTCTTCTGGTCTATTCTTTACTTATTAACAACAAACGATATGATTACACTACAAAGCGGAATCAAAAGTTTATTACTCGGAACAGCCGCGCCCCATCTTTGGTACGTGATTATGATGTTCCAAATTCACTTATTGTTCCCTTTGCTGTGCACACTATTTTATTGGTTTCAAAAACGAACAGAAAATAAAAAAGACATATATAAATATATGACCATCTTTGCTTCTCTATATTTCCTCTTAATGTGGTATTCTTCTCACTACATTTTTAATGGAGAGAAATTGACTAGCTCAACCATTTTACATTATACAGATCGTTCCTTCTTCTTCTACTCATTCTATTTCGTCATGGGAGGAATCGCTGCTGTAGCACTCAAAACGTGGCGTACATTTGTCATGAAACATATCCCGCTTATAACAATGTTATTTTTCATCTTATTTCTATTCATCAATTATGAGTTATTTAGTTTTTACGGAGCCAACTCGATTCATTTAACCGTTTCGACTTATTTAAAACCGTCTATGTTTTTATATATCGTATGCGAAATTATTATACTTTACGTGCTGTCTATTACAATCGTACAGCGACGCGGTTTCTTATATAAAGCTTTACGATTTATCGGGAATTACACGTACGGTGCTTATTTAGCTCACTTTTTCTTCTTGCAACTATGTACAAAATTTCTTTCTTTATTCACACTGCAAGAAAACACAATAATATATAGCCTATTATTATTTATAATAACGGCCACAATCTCAATTTCAGCAATGGTCATTTGCAGTACACTACCATTTCATACGTGGATTGCAGGACCTTCACCTACGAAAAATGTGAGATGGGCTAAGATTATACTTCGAAAAAATCACGAAAAGGTATTCAAACCATATCTTTGATATAATAGAATTCCATACAAGAAAAGAAAGTAGGACACACCTATGATTAATCAAATTGGACAAATTATGTTATATGTAAATAATCAAGATGAAGCAGTACAATTTTGGACTGAGACAGTAGGATTCCAAATTATTGCGGAAGAAAATAACGGACAAGGCTTTCGCTGGATTGAAATTGCACCAACGAAAGAAGGAGGCACCAGCATCGTCCTTCACGATAAAGCGTTAATTGCGAAGATGCAACCTGAATTAAACTTACATACGCCTTCACTTATGTTCTTCTCTAATAACTTAGATCAACTGTATAAAGATCTTTCTGAGAAAAATGTTACAGTTGGACAAGTTGTAGATTTACCTACTGGTAGAGCATTTAACTTTGCTGATAATGAAAACAATTACTTTGCGGTAATGCAACGCAAGTAACAGAAAAAATGGTTCTCCTTTCATGGATATCAATTGAAAGGAGAACCATTTTATATTTTCTCTATAACTTTACGCTTCTTTCTTCTATATAAAGCGAATAGAAATGCGCCTACAATAATAGCGCCTGCTCCTATCATTCGTTTATCTACTCCAACAACTTCCTTAATCTCTTCTTTTTCTTTTTGATCATAAGGAACACGGTGTCCTCGAACGAGCAACCTATGCGTGTTCACACCATATGGCGTACATGTAATTAACGTCACATAATCTTGATTTTCAGCAACTGTTAAATCATCCGTTTCTTCTGGGAGCACTACTTTAATTTGATCTACCTTATATGCCAATACTTTATCTAAAGAATGAATATAAAAAACATCCGACTCTTCTAATTTATCCAGATCTGTAAATAGTACAGCAGATGGTAATCCCCTATGCCCAGTCAAAATAGAATGTGTTCCATCTCCACCAACTGGCAAGGAGGAATTCTCTATATGACCTACCCCTCTACTTAAAACATCCTCAGACGTCCCATGATATATAGGAAGCTTCACATTAATTTTAGGAATTTCTACATAGCCCATTACTTCTCCTACATTCAACATATCTACATAAGAACTAGAATTTCCACTTCCCTCTGAGCTAAATGGATCTGTAACAGTCTGTCTCTCATTTTGTAGTTTCTCATTGTACTCTTTCGCTTCTTTTTCTTTACGTGCAATCTCTTCACTTTGCAGCTCTTTCACCTTTTTGTCATATGTACTTACTTCAGAATAATGCGCTCTTGTCGCTAACCAATTACTCACCGTCGGGTATAAAAAAATACTAAGTCCCACTAAAAAGATGCATCCAAAAATAATATTACGTTTCATAATATACCCCTTTATTATGCATATGTGGTTTCACTTATCTCACTACTGCCCATAAATAGCGAAAAGAGGAAGATATTCTTTCTCCCTCTTTTCCCCCTATACTCGTACGCTTATTGAGCTTTTCTTCTTAAGAACATGAACGCTGCGCCCATTAATACAAGGCCAACTACTGTGAAGAGGATTGTCCCAATTCCACCTGTTGCAGGAAGGATCCAGCCACTCTTATTATTTTCTACAGTTAAATTTACTGTTTGGTTATCTTTATTAATTGTTACTTTAATAGCTTCTCTTAATTTTTGATAAGATTTCACTTCACCTTTATCATTCTTATAAGTTGGTGCTTCAATTTCGACGATTTCGTATTCACCGTAAGGGATGTTGCCCCAATTAATCATACCCGCTTCATCAGTTACACCAACAACGTCAACACCTTTTACTTTCACAACTTTACCATCTTTTCGTAATTCGAATTTTGCACCTTTTAAAGCTTCTTTAGTGTCACCGTCAATTTTTTTCAATGAAATTTTACCATCAGTTACTATAACCGTTACAGGGGGCGTTGTTGTTTCCTCGTCTGGCGGCGTTACTTCATCACCAGTTTCATAATCAATTTTTGCTATATTTTTTATTTCTGTTCCGCCGTTAATATCTCCATTTACTTTCGCCTTAATTTGTAAGTGCAGTTCTTTTTTACCTTCTAAAGCTTTAAAATTCTCTACAGTAACTGTTACTAATTGACCTGCAGGAGTCTTTTCACCTAGTGTTACTTTCACTACGTCAGAAGATACCTTTTCACCATCAATTGTAACAATTGGCGTACCAATAATTGTTAATTTCGGATCGACATTATCTGTTATCACATATTTTTTGTATTTATGAATATCACCTGGTAATGTCGTCTTAATGTCATATGTGAATTCTTCATCTACGTTAATTGGTAAACCATTTAAATTACCATTAATCTTCTTATCAATTGTCGGTTTTTTATAGTTTGTAATTTTATCTAGTTTTACAATTTCCCCATAGCCTGCTTGACCATCTTTCGGGAATGCACCTGATTTTTCAACTTTGAATTCATATTTTTTAGGATCTAAAACATATCCTTCTAGCGCTTTTGACTCTTTGAAGTAATATTCTCCATACAATAAACCGTCAACACGGATTTTACCATCCTTATCTGTCTTTAAACCCGTTAATTCTTTTCCTGCTTTATCTACTACTACTTTATCAGTACCTTTGTGATATAACGTGAATTCTACATCTTTTAATGGCTTGCCTGCATCGTCTACTTTCGTTAATTCTACTGCTCCACGCTTGATTTCATTTTTCGGATAAATATGAACATCGTAGTTTAACTTTTTACCCTCTTTATCAGTCATTGGAATATCAATTGTATATGGCTCTGTATTTATATTTACGTTATCTGGACCACTAACTTCTTTCACTAAGTAACGGCCGATTGGAAGGTCCTTAAAAGTTACTGTACCATCATCACCTGTTACGTCGCTAATAGGCGTTGCATTGTCAACTTTCTCAACAGCTTCTTTTACGATTTCTCCATTTCTTTCAATCACTTTAAAATTTGCAATTTTTACAACTTCATACTTTACTCCTTTTATCGGTGTTGCCCCTTCAGGAACTTTCTGGCCAGGTTCACCAGTTCCTTCTTCACCTTTTTGCCCATCTTTTTCATGCGCATATTTGTGAATTGTTAAAGATCCCTTCGTTTTAACCTCGTTCGCTGCAAATGCGCTTGGCAACGTTGAAAACATTAATATAAATGCTAAAACCATACTAAATACCTTTTTCATACTTGTATTGCCCCCTTTATATTTTATAAATTACTGTCCCCTTTTCGGAAATAGAGAAGTAGCGTTAACACAATGAGTAATGTGCTAAATAAGTAAATAAGATTCGTTCCAAATCCTCCTGTATTCGGAATGACCCATTCACTCTTGTTGTTCTCTACTTTCAACTTTTGCAAAGGTGATGTAAGTTCTACCTGGATTGACTCTTTCAAAATCATGTAACCTGTCGGTGCTTTTATTTCTTTAATTTCATATTTACCGAATACTAGCGGTTCAGAAATTGCTTTCCCATTTTCGTCGGTTATTAAAGTTCCAACTACCTTGCCATCTTTATCAATAATTTGAAACTCTGCATTTTTCAGTTTCAATGTATGATCCTTTGCGTCTACTTTTTCAATTTCAATCTTCCCTGACGGAGGAGGTTCCACCGCTATTTCTACCGACGGTTTTTGGGGAGAAATATTATCTCCTGTTACCGTACCTACGTTCAGTATTTTCTTATCTTCATAACCATCTTTTATCTTCACTTGAAATACGATTGTATGCCATTCTGTATCTTGAATGTCTCCGAGTTTCCCTATTATTTTTCCAGCCTTATAATGACCGTTGTCAGTATCTTCGGCATCTGTTACTACCTTGCCATCTACTCGAATTGTTCCCGGTACATATTCCACACCTTCTGGCAATTGGTCTTCTACTAAAGCATTTTTTATGATGCTATCTTTGACCGTATTACGAACCTTAATCGTATATTCAATCGTGTCTTTCACTTCATACTTCTTACCTTGCTGTAAGTTCTTTACTTCTTTTGTTGATTCTACTTTCGGATTCTTATAATCTACTTTCACTAGTTTTTCAGGTTCCTGCGGTGTAATGTTTTCTCCTGTTACCTTAGCTTTATTTACGATTTCTTTCCCTGCTTGGTCTGTCTTCACTTTCACATGGAACACTACTGTATGCCACTCTGTATCTCGAATGTCTCCGAGTTTTCCTATTACTTTTCCAGCCTTATAATGACCGCTGTCAGTATCTTCGGCATCTGTTACAGCTTTTCCATCTACTCGAATTGTTCCTGGTACATATTCCATACCTTCTGGTAACGGATCCTCAATGATAGCGTTTTTTATCACGCTACTTGCCATGTTATTACGCATCTTTACTGTATATTCAATCGTATCTCCGGCTTCATATACGCTCTTACCTTGCTGTAAGTTTTTCGCTTCTTTTACCGTTTCTAACTTCGGATCTTTCGGTTCTATTACAATCGTTTTTTCTGGTTCTTGCGGCGTAATATTCTCACCTGTTATTTTTCCTACGTTACGAATGGTCTTATCTAACTGATCCGATTTTACTTTCGCTTGGAAAGTAACCGTATGCCATCCCGTATCTGTGATATCTCTTAAATTCCCAACAACTTTCCCTGTCGTATAATGGCCGCTATCTTGGTCTACGGCGTCCGTTACCGCTTTGCCATCTACCTTAATCGTTCCTGGTACATAATCTACCCCGTTTGGTAATGGATCTTCTATTACAATCTTTTTCGCAATGCTATTTTCAATTTTGTTACGCATTTTAACTGTGTACTCAATTGTATCTCCGACTTCATATTTACTCTTACCTTGTACATTTTTCACTTCTTTAACTGACTCTATTTCAGGATTTCTTGCAATAACCTCGTTTACAACTTCATTGGAGTTTGTATATTCCTTTGAGCCCTTCAACAAGTTGCCATAATCTATTCTTGCCTTATTCGTAACTTGCTTTCCAATATAACTTGGTAAAGCCCTTACTTTAAATTGAACTGTAATTCCATTTGGATCCTCTTCCGTATTTTGTACGTCTCCTAATTTAACAGTGATCTTCTTATCCTTATAAAAGCCTGCGTCATTATCTTCTGCATCTGTTATAGCTTTTTCGGTTCCATTGGATTTTACTTTTATAGAACCAGGTACATATTCGGTTCCATCTGGAATCATGTCAGTGAACATTGCTTCTCCGGCAACATCTCCGCCGTGATTTTTAACATTCACTGTATACGTCAACTCATCCCCGGCATACACTTTTCCTTCTGGGCTTACAGATTTTGTTGCCGTAACACAAGGTTCAGTTCCAAGGAAAATATCATCCAGGAAATTCCCTACGGATAGAGCATTTCCGTATGTTTTTACAGCCTCAAAACCAAATCTAGTTAACGTTTGTCCTGCCGGAACTGTATAAGTCCCGCTATAACGGCCCCACACTTTATTATCATCTTCCATCGTTTGAATAGTAGGTAAGGAGGTAATATTCGCACTTGCTGATCCAATACGAACTCGCATCGTGTCTTTTCCATCTCTTCCCCTATGAGCTAATCGCCAATATATCGTTTGTCCCGGAGTCGTTTTCACATCTTGATATAACATACCCGGCTCCCTTGCATTGAGTTCGGCAAATTGCTCTCCTTCTGCTGGAAGTGGTGAAGACAATGGTATTCTATCTCTCGTTCTCCAAATCTCTATTACTTTATAACTATCTGTTGTTCTCCAACCCTCTACTTTATCTTGATCAATAAAGAAGTCTTTCGTTACCTTTGGCTTTTCAAATCCACCATTTTTAAGTATCACTCTATTTTGCTGAACGCATGTATTATCCACCAAACTTGCTGGTGCAATATCCTTTATCCAAGAAGATGTACCAATTCGTTCCTCTTCAACCTCTACAGGAATATCTTTTGCTACATTCTTCCCATAAGGTGGACCCGGATCAAAATCTTTCACAGTTTCTGGATTGGGCTGCTCTTTTACAGAATCTCTCTCTATATCTTTCGGTTGTTCTGTTATAGAGTCTACCTCTGCACCTTTCGGTTGTTCTGTTGTAGAATCTGCCTCTGTACCTTTCAGTCGTTCTGTTGTAGAATCTGCACCTGTATCTTTCGGCATAGAATCTGTCTCCGCATGCATCGTCATGTTGCCAATAAAACTGATAGGTATATCCGCGAACACTAATAAAAGCATCAACAGTACTAAAAAGGATTTTTGTCTTCTTAGCTTCTTTTTTCGCCTCCATATGTTCATATACGATATCCCACTCCTCCCCAGATTTCTTGACTTATTACTACGGCATTTGCATTGTACTTTCCATTTCAAACAGGAAAATTAATTTACATCATTAAGAGTGAGGATTGGTAGTTTCAAAAGGAACAGTTCATCATTATACGTATAAAAAAATTTACTGAATGATCATCCAGTCAAAAATCCAAACAAATCAACATATAAACTATGTATGTCTCCTCTTCCTACCTTGAAAATACTTGAATACCTTTCCTATCATGTAAAACAATGCCAACATTTAATTTGTACGTTCATTATATTTATTTCAAAAAAACTTTTCCATAATATTCTAACAATTGGTATACTCCGATGTTAGAATATTCAAAATTCTTTAAATGCACATATATAGAAAATTCCATTAAAGAATCTCACCATAAAAATGGTATATAAAAAAATAAAACAATATGCTTTTTTGCTAAAGGAAAAACAAAAAGAAGTTATCCCAAAAAATTGGATAACTTCTTTTTATTTTAAGAAACTTGTTCTGCATTCGTTTCCTTATGTTGTATATGACTCGTGATCCAAGCAATTCCGCCAGCAACAACGAGATAGCATAACAATATTAAAATTTGTATTTGTAATTGAGACCAATCTCCTAAAGAAATCACATCTTGTAGCCCTCTAAGAGAATGGGACATTGGAAGAAATTGTCCAATTTTGCTAAGAACAGCTATATTTAATTCTCCTGGGAAAGTCCCCCCGCTCGTCGCTAATTGCAAGACGAGAAGCGTTACCGCTAAGAATTTCCCAACAAGACCAAATACCGTTACTAACATAAGAATAAACGTCATAAACGTAAAGGAAATAACGATACTCGATAAAACAAAGAGTGGCACACTTGCAACTTCTAATTTCATAACTCCTAGCACAACCACATCCACAAGTAATGCTTGAATAAGTCCAATTACATATACCAGTCCTAGTTTATTAATAAAATGTACCGTTCCGCTTACCTTCATATTTTGTCTACGGCCAAGAGGTAAAATATTTGATGCCATAATTCCGCCAACATAAAATGCAAGTGATAAGAAATATGGTGCAATACCTGAACCGTAATTAGGCACATCAGAAACTGTCGACTTCACTAATTGAACCGGCTCTGAGAACATCGTATTACGTGCATCATCATTGCGAACGTCCGCTATCTTCTCTGCACCCTCTCCCAATTTCGTAGAAAGTTCTTCCGCGCCCTCGTCAAGTTTAACAAGTCCGTTCGTTAACTGATCAGCACCATGATTTAGCTCTGTTCCGCCACTCGCAAGCTGATTTACACCTTTTTGCAGGGATATATATCCGTTACCCCACTTCGTAAATCCATCAGCCAAATTCCCCGCACCATCTGCGATCTTTTTCGTTCCAGTAGTAGCCTCATTTAACTTAACACCAAATGTATTCATGCTCTCTTCAACCTTATGCTGACCAGCCGCAATCTTCTGCGCACCTTGTGTCAATTGTTGTTGGCTATTATTTAAAGTGCTTGTTGCTTGAGCTAATCCATTAGAAGTAGCAATGATCTTTTGAAAAGCAGGGTCTTGCTGCACTTCTGGATGACTTTTCACGTACTCTTCTAGTTGTTGTTTTACACTATTCGCTGCATTGTCCGCTTTCACTTGCCCTTCAGCAAGTTTCTCACTTCCATTCACCCATTCATTTGTACCAGCACTTAATTCACTAATCCCTGATTGTAAAGTTTTTTCACCTTGTGCCAATAATTCCATACCACTATGAAGTGAGGTCGCTCCTTGACTCAGCTCGTTTGCTCCGCCAGTTAAGGCTGATTGGCTATCAGCAAGTTTTTCACTTCCCTCTTTCACTTTTGATGTCCCATCACTTAAACGTTGAATTCCATCTGCAAGCTGATTGGCCCCATTTCTTGCATCTGTCGTGCCTTCATGTAACTTCTCAGCACCATTACTTGCATCACTCAATCCTTGCGCTAAGTCTTGGAACTTTGAAAAGACACCTTCTGTATAAGATTTCGTAATACTATTTGAAATTTTTGTTTTCATATTTTCAACAGCTGTCGTTCCAATTTGAGCTGCTACAAAGTTTTTACCTGGATTTACTTTGTACTGAAGCTGCGCTGGCTCTGGTTTCTCATCCATAAGTGTACTTACCTTTTGAGAGAAATCCTCTGGAATCGTAACAACCATATAATACTTATCTTCTTTTAACCCTTCATCCGCATTTTTTTCTGATACGAAATGAAAAGCTAGTTCTTTATTCTCTTTTAAATTTTTTACAAAATCGTCTCCTGCATGAATTGTTTTTTCATTCATCGCAGCACCCTTATCTAAATTTACAATCGCAACAGGTAATTTATCTAATTTTCCATATGGATCCCAATATCCAGCTAAAAAGAAGCCTGAATAAATTAAAGGAACGATTAATAAAAAAATTAAAGCGATACGTCCATGTTTATGGTGCCACATCGCTTTCCAATCTTTAAATATAAGTTGAATTCCATTCATGAAACATACTCCTTCTCCTAATTTAACACCATTAGAATGGTTTAACAGATTTACTATACACGCCACTTTCCATACTGTATAATACATCTTTAATTATCAATTCATTCCTTTTGGTCTATAGAAAGGAGCGTCAAAATGGAACTTCTTCAACTAAAATACTTTCAGACAGTTGCACGATTAGAACATATGACGAAAGCCGCTGAAGAATTGCATATCGCACAACCTTCGCTCAGCAAAACAATCGCTAGATTAGAAAAGGACTTAGGCGTCCCGTTATTTGATCGCCAAGGTCGACAGATTACATTAAACTCTTTTGGAAAAGTATTTTTAAAACGAGTAGAGCGCATTTTCCATGAATTAAGTGAAGGTGAACGAGAAATTAAAGATTTAGCTGAATTACAACAAAGCTCTATTACACTGGCGGTTTCTATTCCAAGAATATTACCAGAACTACTCGGTTCTTTTTTACTAGAGCATCCTAACGTTCGCTTCCAACAATTTCTCGCATCTACTCCTTCTATGAAGCGACAACTAGATAATATAGAAATTGACTTTTGCATTTCTTCTGTACCAATTGAAGGCGCGGAAATTATGTGGGAACCACTTATTACAGAAGAAATTTTCTTAGTCGTCCCTTCAGGTCATCGTTTATCAGGACGTGAAAGCATCCATCTGCATGAGGTAAAAGATGAACCATTTATTAGTATGAACACTGGTTACGGATTTCGGCACTTAACAGATGAATTTTGCAAGGAAGCTGGTTTCACTCCACATATCGCTTTTGAAGTAGATGAACCAACCGTGATTAGCGACCTCATTAAGCAAGGTCTCGGCATCGCCTTTGTCCCAAGTTTAACTTTATTAAAAAACTCTACTTTAGCATTAAATAAGTTACGTATTATTGAACCAAATTGCGAGCGAACTATCGGCTTAAGTTGGTCAAAGAAACGCTACTTATCGAAAACTGCTCAGCAATTCCGTAAGTTTGTGATTGAATACTTCTCTAATATTAAGGTGTAAAATTATATCAATACATAACGACACAAATAGAAGGTGCTACCCCAAAAGGGGATAGCACCTTCTATTTTTTATTCTTCTCCAATTCTATTTCCGCTAAAAGTGGCAATACGTTATCAAAAATGTGCGTATTATTATTTTCACCTGTTACGTATCCGCCGTAATATCTACTAAATACATTGCCATTTCGGAATGTGACCATATGATCATATAATTCCTTTGCAAACTTTGTATCACCTGTTTGTAGTACGTACAAGATCGTTAGTCCGTAAGCGGCTGGCGATTCATAATTCACAGTTTGTTTTCCCGTTTCTAAATTGTAACGACCGTATAGCTTTCCATCCTCTTGGAACTTCTTCTTTATAAATTCCAAATAAGCATCTGATGAAAGGCCACCTAAACTTCGATGATATGCCACGTATGATTGGTCAATAAGATTCACTTCTTTATCGTACGTAAATGTACCATCTTCTTTATACTCTTTTGGGAATGCCCAGCCATGCCTTGGATAATCCGCTAAAAATTGAACGACTTCCTGATATTGCTGTGCAGAAACTTTACCGTACTTCTTCATATACGAGAATGCGTGCGGATTTAAGTATGATGTAGTTGCAAAATTATTTTGTTTCCCTGCATCTGCATCATAATAATCAACGTAATAATTATCTTTCTTATTATAACGAATTACAGCGTCACTCAATTGATCTGCTAAGTTTTTATAACGCTCCTCCTTATACATCTCATAAGCACGATATAATTGTTCTATAATACGAAGATCATCTATAAGTGCATTTGTAGCTGACTGCATTTCTCCCTTTTCAGAGATTTTCCATATAACGATTTGATCCTTATGTACAAAACTATTTTGAATAACTTTAACTTGTTCATCGAATAACGCTTGATCGTCTTTATCGAGTGTATATTGTAGCCAGAGTCCTGCTGATTCCGATAAAGCTTCACGACCTTTCGCTTCACCCTTACCTGCCTTTGTATCCGCTAAACGATATGTGGCAAGTGTCCCATTTTCATTCACCATATGTCTTAGAATAAAATGTTCTGTACGGTTTCCTTGTATAGCCGCCCAAAATACAATGCCACCTAAAGCGATTAAGAGAACAAATCCAATCCCTATATATAAACGTTTCCGCAATCTTTTCACCTCCCCATTAAGGCTAACCTTAATTTTACCAGAACATACGCAAATTTAAAAAAGACAATCTATTAGATTGTCTCCCGTTCCTCTATCCCTCACAAGCCTCTTTAGAAGGTCTATATAGCGATGCTACAAGTCGATCATATTCACGACGCGTAATCTCTTTATTATACAGCTTCAATAATAAATCTCTATGCTCTTTTGAAAATGCCATCTTTTTAATGACTTCAGGATACATAAAACATCCTCTCCATTTCACATAAACTTCTTCACCTTTAAAAAACAGAACTTATGTTCGCATAAAAGATTATAAAATATTCCTTACTAAAAAACAAACAAAATATTATTAAACATTAACTTCTTTTTATTTAGAATATTCAATCAACATATTACCATATCCACTTTTTAAATACATATATATTTTTGGTAGTTTTTTTGAATAAATCTTCCAATTCAATCAGAAAATAATGGCAAAAAAAGAAGAGGAGTTTACATATGGATACGGTAACATTAGCAAGAGCATTTTTTGGTTCTTCATTAGCATTCCACATTATCTTTGCAACACTTGGCGTGGGACTTTCATTGATGATTTTTATAAGTGAAATACTCTATCACTGGAAGAAAGATTCCGATTACGCCATTATGGCGAAAAGATGGACGAAGGCGTTTGCCATCCTACTCGGTGTAGCAATTCCAACTGGTACAATTGTTGGTGTGCAAATCTCACTTCTTTGGCCTGGTTTTGCCAAAATTGTTGGGCAGGTGATTTCTGTTCCCTTTCAAATTGAGATTTTCGCCTTCTTTTTAGAGGCTTTGTTCATGTCCATTTATGTATATGCAGCTGATAAACTACCTCCATTCATGAGATTAATCTCGCTATTCTTCGTCATGATTGGTGCCACGGCATCTGCCGTGCTTATTACATCAGCAAATACATGGATGAATACACCCGCAGGCTTTTCAATGGGGCCAGATGGATCAGTTTTTAACGTTGATCCGTGGAAAGCTTTCTTTAATCCGAGTTTTGGCACAAGCGCATTCCACGTTGTGATTACAGCCTATACAACTGGAGCTGCCGTCATTGCCTCTATCGCTGGATTTAAATTATTAAAGAAGAATTTAAGTAAACGTGAAGTGGCATATCACAAAAAGGGACTACTGTTAGGTCTCGTCGTGACATTTATTACAGGTGCTACGATGTGGCTTTCGGGACACGAATCAGCGATTGCCTTACATAAGCATTCCCCTGAAAAACTTGCATCTGCTGAAGCTTTATTTGAAACAACATCACATGCACCGTTATCAATTGGCGGAGTTGTAGATCCTAACACACTTGAACTAAACTATGCACTAGAAATTCCGAACATGCTTAGCCTACTAGTGGGACTCGATCCTAGCACCGTCGTAAAAGGACTCAAGGAATTCCCACAAGAAACATGGCCACCATTTTATACACATACACTATTCAACTTAATGGTCGGCACCGCTGCCTTTACTTTTGCAGTTGCAGCAATTGCCCTCTTATATTGGTACTTTGTTTACCGAAAAAAGGGAACAGAATTACCGAAGTGGCTTCTTTGGGGAGCTGCCGCATGTGGACCAATTATGATGCTCGGTATTGAATTCGGATGGATTTTCAGCTGTAGTGGTCGTCAACCGTGGACCATTTATGGTATGCAACGTACAGTCGACGCTTCTACACGCGCTGATTTTGTCGGTCCTTTATTTATTCTATTCATCATTTTATATATTGGACTCGGTATTTTAACAGTTTTTGTACTACGGACATTCTTTAAGAAACATCCGCTTACAAATGATTTACATCACGAAGGAGGCGATTCTCGTGCATGAGGAAAGTATTGCAATCATCATCTTATGGGCTCTTATTTTCGTATACAGTATATTAGGGTCCATCGATTTTGGAGCAGGTTTTTGGGGCATGGTATACGCAAAACATCCAACTCTCGCTGCCAAGCTTGCCAATCGATACTTATCACCAACCTGGGAAGTAACAAATACATTTCTCGTCTTTGTCGTTGTCGCTTTTCTTGGCTTCTTTCCGAAAGCTGCTTTCACCCTTGCGACAGTGATGTTCGTGCCAGTTATGTTAATTTTAATACTCATCGCAATTCGTAGTACATTCATGGTATTTGCCTACTCTCTGCCAAAGTATCAATTCCTCCTTCGGGTGATTTCAGGTATTACTGGGCTCTTAATTCCAGCCTTATTAATTACCGTTTTACCCGTTACAGAGGGAGCTTATATTACAATGTCTGAAGGAAAAGAAGTACTTCTATATGGAAAACTTCTTTCTAGCCCGGTTATCTACTGCTATATGCTCTTCGGGCTAACTTCGGAACTATTTCTCTCCTCTCTCTTTCTTGCTGATTTTGCGAGAGAGCAAGGTTCAGAAGATTCGTATAGAATTTATAGAAGAAACGCCATTATCCTTGGTCCTGCAACACTCGTTACGGCGATTATCGCCCTCGTTGTAATGGATCCGGAAACACACTGGCTTATGCAAGGACTCATAAAGCAATTCCCATGGTTTACAGTTTCTATCGTTTTATTCGTTATCGGGTACTCTTCTCTTTGGTGGACAAACAAGAAGTATGGCACACTAGGATACCCTCGCATCGCCGTTTTAGCAGTCGTCGCTCAATATGCATTTGCAAGTTACGCTTACGGTGTCGCGCATTTACCGTATATTATTTATCCCGATGTAACTGTATTTACAAGCTTTACAACGACAGAAACATTCTATGCATTGCTTATTCTATACGCAATTGGAATCGCAATTTTACTACCAGGATTTATTTTCTTCTGGAATTTATTCTTGAAGGATCGAACTTTTTTGAAGGAAAAATAATATAGTCGGGGAGTCTGTTCCAAAAGGCATTTTGGGATGGGCTCCTTTTGTCATATTTTGTCGATCAGTCGATATATTTTAAAAATCGCTAATATATTTCAAGAATCGCTGATATATTTTGCGTTGCGCTGATATATCTCCATAATCACCCATATAAATTTCATTTACTATCTTATCGCCCCACTAATTTATAGACTCCTCTCACAATAGTTATTTCGCTATTCGTGACACTTGTCCTTTAGCTTGAAAAACACATATTCGCTTTATTCCATTATACGTCTAGTTCTTCTTATTTTTTGCTGAATATACTATCAATACAAACTTGAGACAAGCTACATTTGTTCAAGGGAAAATAGAAAGGTAGGCAAAATATGAGCATTGAAATATGGATTACTATTATTGTATTCTTCTTAACGATGATTGTTATCTTTTGGCGACCTCGTGGTTTAAATGAGGCTTGGCCGGCAGCAATTGGCGCTGGCATTATCTTGATTACTGGACTTGTATCAAGACCAGACGTCATGGACATTATTAGTAAAATTGGCGGTGCCTCTATAACAATATTAGCGACCATCGTTATGGCGGTTATATTAGAAAGCTTCGGCTTCTTCCACTGGTCCGCAGCGAAACTTGCAAATTTAGCAAAAGGCTCCGGTCGCCGTTTATACTGGTATATTCAATTATTATGTTTTCTTATGACTCTTTTATTCAATAACGACGGTAGTATTTTAATTACAACGCCAATCCTAATTTTACTACTGAGAAACCTTAAGTTAAAACCTCATCAACAAATCCCTTATTTATTAAGTGGTGCTTTAATCGCCACTGCCTCTAGTGCACCAATTGGTGTAAGTAATATCGTAAATTTAATCGCATTAAATATTGTGAATATGACTCTTTATATGCACACAGCTATGATGTTTGTACCTGCAACATTAGGACTACTGTTTATGTCATGGCTTATGTATACAGTTTTAAAGAAAAAACTACCAGAAAGATTACCTGTTTCTTCATATGATATCGAAGAAATATTCTTCACGAAAAACTTCCATCCGTTAAAAGGAAAAAATTCAGTTGATACGAAACAAAAACGGACAAAATTCATGCTAAAAGTATTAGGCTTCGTCTTCCTTATGCGCTGTCTTCTATTCGTTGCATCCTTCTTATCGATTCCAATCGAAATTGTTGCTGTACTCGGTTCACTCATTCTTCTCATCTGGAGATGGTACTACTTACGAACGAACCCTGTCGATATTTTAAAAAAGACACCGTGGCACATTTTGATTTTCGCTTTCTCTATGTATGTCATTATTTACGGGCTTCATAACGCAGGATTAACAACGGCGCTAGTAAATTGGCTTGAACCAGTTGTAAGTCAACATCTACTCTATGCTAGCTTTGCAATGGGCGGACTCGTCTCCCTCCTCTCTAACGTCTTCAATAACCATCCTGCACTTATGATTGGTACAATCACATTAACAGAAATGGGACTAGACCCAGTCACATTAAAAACTATCTATCTTGCAAACATTATTGGTAGTGACATCGGTTCACTATTATTACCAATCGGTACACTAGCTTCCCTCATTTGGATGTATATCCTGAAACAAAACAAAATTAAAGTAAAATGGAAAGACTATTTAAGTGTATCCCTTATCGTTATTCCTCTCACAACAGTCGTCACATTATTCCTCTTATACTACTGGGTACATCTCTTCTTCGCCTTATAAAGTGAAACTTTAATCAGTGGGGGTTTTCTTCATCCCCCACTGATTAT
>NZ_MACF01000137.1 GCF_001884045.1 Bacillus mobilis
TCTATATTTAAGTTAGGTACTACAGTGTGATCAATCAAGTAAAGAGGTGTAACGTGTTATTGGTATAAATGACTACCAGTGTCTTTAAATTCTTTCGCTTTCTCTTTCATCCCTTTTTCAATTGCTTCTGTCGTTTCTAAATCATTTTCTTTCGCATATTCACGAATATCATGTGAAATTCTCATACTACAAAACTTCGGTCCACACATGGAGCAGAAATGAGCTGTTTTCGCGCCTTCTGCTGGCAATGTTTCATCGTGATATTCCATCGCACGTTCAGGATCTAAAGATAAATTAAATTGATCGCGCCAACGGAATTCAAAGCGAGCTTTTGAAAGTGCATCATCACGCTGATGAGCCGTTTTATGCCCTTTCGCAAGATCAGCCGCATGCGCAGCGATTTTGTACGTAATAACCCCCTCGCGAACATCATCTTTATTCGGTAAACCTAAATGTTCTTTCGGCGTTACATAACAAAGCATCGCTGTTCCAAACCAGCCAATCATTGCAGCCCCAATTGCGGATGTAATATGGTCATAACCTGGTGCAATATCTGTCGTTAACGGCCCAAGTGTATAGAACGGCGCGCCCTGACAAATATCAAGCTCTTTCTCCATATTCTCTTTAATTAAATGCATCGGTACATGCCCAGGTCCTTCAATCATCACTTGCACATCATGTTTCCAAGCAATCTTCGTTAATTCACCAAGTGTTTCAAGCTCAGAAAACTGTGCTTCGTCATTTGCATCTGCAATCGAACCTGGACGTAATCCATCTCCAAGAGAGAACGAAACGTCGTACTGCTTCATAATTTCACATATCTCTTCAAAATGAGTGTATAAGAAGTTTTCTTTATGATGGAATAAACACCACTGTGCCATAATTGAACCACCACGTGAAACGATACCTGTCGTACGCTTTGCAGTAATCGGAATGTAACGAAGTAATACGCCCGCGTGAATCGTAAAGTAATCAACACCTTGCTCCGCTTGCTCAATTAACGTATCACGATACACTTCCCACGTTAAATCTTCTGCAATTCCGTTTACTTTTTCCAGCGCTTGATAGATCGGTACAGTTCCGACTGGTACAGGCGCGTTACGAATAATCCACTCACGCGTCGTATGAATATTTTTACCTGTAGATAAATCCATAATCGTATCTGCACCCCAGCGCGTTGCCCACGTCATCTTCTCTACTTCTTCTGCAATAGAAGAAGATACAGCAGAGTTTCCGATATTTGCATTAACCTTCACATGGAAATTACGTCCGATAATCATCGGCTCTGCTTCCGGATGGTTAATATTCGCTGGTAAAATGGCACGGCCTTCCGCGATTTCCTTACGAACAAACTCAGGCTCTACTCCTTCACGAATCGCAACATATTCCATCTCAGACGTAATGATGCCATTACGCGCATAATGCATTTGCGTAACGTTTGCCCCTTGCTTCGCTCTAAGCGGCTGGCGATCCATTTGTGGAAAAACAGGTGTATGTTTCGAAGCCACTTTCACACCGTCATCCTCTGGTTTCACTTCGCGCCCTTCGTATGCTTCTACATCCTCGCGCTCTATGATCCAAGAGTGGCGCGGCGTTGGAATCCCTTTTTCCAGCTCCACTTTATACGCAGGATCTGTATAAGGACCGCTCGTATCATACACACGAATTGGCGGATTCGGAATGCCGTTCGTTTCACTTTGTTCAATCTCGCGCATCGGCACTTTCATACCCGCGCGTGGTCCATCCACATACACTTTCTTACTTCCTGGTAAACTCGATTTCAATTCAATTTGCTCAGCTGAAACAGACTGTTTCATAACCTTTGTTGCCCCCCTGTACGTGACAAGGACGAGATATGGCCAGCGTATGCCAAAATAAAAAGAGCCAGGTCCATAAAAAAATAAGGACCTGGCTCATAAAGACATCATTATGTAAAGCCGTTAACTTCCCTACGCTGGTACGAGCCAGATCAGGTCCAAAGGGTTAAGAAGTTCACGCGCTTCTCTCTCAGCCTACGCATACGTTAGGCACCCCTAGTTTATCACTGATTTAATTTTCAATACTTTCCCATCATACACGATAATCTGAAAAATGCAAAGTTTATTTCTTTTGTTGTTTATGGAATCATCCACGTTAAATAATATGCCTGTACATACGTCATAATACCAACAATAATTACGAAGAATAAACTATGCTTCACTGTAAAGCGGAATAAATCTGATTCTTTTCCAGCAAGTCCAACTGCCGCACAAGCAATCGCAATCGATTGCGGAGAAATCATTTTTCCTGTTACACCGCCCGTTGTATTTGCTGCAACGAGAAGTACTTCAGATACACCGACTTGCTGCGCTGTAATCGCTTGTAAATTCGAGAACAGTGCATTCGCTGACGTATCGGATCCTGTTAAAAATACACCGATCCAGCCTAAGAATGGTGAGAAGAACGGGAATAGTCCGCCAGTTCCAGCAAGCGCTAACGCTAGTGTAGAAGATAAACCAGAATAGTTTGCGATAAATGCGAATCCTAATACGAATCCGATAGATAGAATTGGCATCTTAAGCTCATTTAGCGTTTCTTTAAATGTTACTACTGCATCTTTTGCACTCATTTTCAAAATAAAGATAGAAATGATACAAGCAATTAAAATTGCTGTTCCCGTCGCTGATAAAACATCGAATTTCAAGATTGCTTCATAAGGCGTCGGTTTATTTACAATTGGTTCTGCTTTCATTACTAGATTGTGTAAGCCTGGAACCTCAAACTTAAACACAAGGCTTTCTAATGCGCCACCTGGAGCAAATAACGCTTTAAAGAAACTTTGGCTCCAAATGACTACCATTACAGTTAAAATAATGAATGGAGACCATGCTTTTACTACTTTTCCTACTGTTAGTTTCGGCATAGATGTTGCTGTCGTTGTCGCAGCTACTTCACTATTTGCTTCTTTAGACTGATAGATTTCTTTCGGCTGCCAAACTTTTAAGAATAGCGATAAACTCACTAAACTTACAAGTGCTGATGTAATATCCGGAAGTTCTGGTCCTAAGAACGTCGCTGTAATGAACTGCGTAATTGCAAATGAGCTACCCGCTACAAATAGAGCTGGCCATGTTTGTCTTACTCCTTTAAATCCATCCATTAAAAATACGATAAAGAACGGAACAAATAATGATAGAAACGGTAATTGATGTCCAGCCATTTGTCCAATTTTATGTGGATCAATACCTGTCACTTGTCCAGCAACTGTAATCGGAATTCCCATCGCTCCGAACGCTACTGGCGCCGTATTTGCGATTAAACAAAGACCCGCTGCATATAAAGGATTTAGTCCAAGACCTGCAAGAAGTGCTGCCGTAATCGCTACTGGTGCACCAAATCCTGCTGCCCCTTCCAAAAATGCTCCAAATGAAAAACCGATTAAAATAACGAGTAAACGATGGTCATTTGTAATGGATAATACAGATGCACGAATGACATCGAATTGACCTGTTTTTACAGATATTTTATATAAAAATACCGACATAATGATAATCCAAGCAATCGGCCATAGTCCGTATAAGAAACCATATCCCGTCGCTGCCATCGCCATCGTGAACGGCATCTTATAAGCGAATAACGCCACTAAAATTGTAAGTACAACTGTAATAAATCCTGCCACATACCCCTTCATGCGGAAAACTGCTAAAGCTAAGAAAAAAAAGATAATCGGAATAAGTGCGACCGCTGCCGAAATCCAAATGTTTCCGAACGGATCATAAACTTGTGTCCATGTGTTCATTATTCTCTCCCCCTAAAAAATCCCCTTTTAAATAGAGTAACCTCATCAATAGACTATCAGGTCATCATACCTTTAAGTCTAAAATAAAAAACGTCCAAGAAAACGTTTTCATTAATTCTATCACAACAATTTCCATTACGGAAGATTTTTTTGAAAATTTCATTTTTAACCTAGAAATCTTACAAAAGCGTCACGTTCTTGTAATGTTCATCGATAGGAAGCTCGCTACATTTCCTGCATAATAAAGGTATAACAACGGATATTATTTATGAGGTGATATATATGAACGGAAACAAAATATTAGCAGCTTTATCATATTTTAGTGTATTATTTGCCCCTATCTTATTCCCAATCATTGTGTGGATCGTGGGCGATTCTGAAACGAAACCACATGCAAAACGCGCTCTATGGACACACATTATTCCAAGCATCGCGTCATTTATTGGATTGATTATTCTAGGAATTATGGGTATCGGATCTGATCAACCAGACGTAACACTTGGCATTGGAGCAATGATTGTCTTATGTATTTGCGGCATTATTAGCTTATACTACTTCATTTGGAACATCGTAAAAGGTATTAAAATACTGAAAGCTTAAGTTTAAACAAACGTTTGATTAAAACATCACGCATAATGGCAAAGGAAAAAACCGTCCCAAAATACCTTTTGGGACGGTTTTTTTATCTTCTGCGTTTCTTCTTTTTTCTCATCATTTTCTTGCGGCGCGTATTCACTTTATCCGCTATAATGTGAAGCGTGCTTGCCACAACAATTCCCATTACGAACGTTATAATTTCAACCTCATGTTTCTTCGCAATTTCTATTAAATTCCCGTCAAGCGCGATTACATTTAATAGGAATAAAAACGGAGAAAATACAATTAACATGTATGCAATACGAATCACATCACCAAGTATAATTGTATGTGTAAAGAAGGATCGATGCGGCATTACCTTCTTATACGGATACCAAAATATACGTAAGAATCCCCATTTATTATACGCATTACTATACGTATCTAAATCCGGCGTTAAAAATGTAGTACCTACTAAAAAGCCAATTGCAAAAGTTAATAAAAAATCAAAGTTTGTTAATCCATACGAAAAGAGCATAAACAAAACAACCGGAAGGGATATTAAGTTTATTTTCGTATGAGTTCTTCCTGATGGCATAATGCACTTCCTCGCTTATGTTCGCCCTGTCACCATATGACAGTTCTCACCTATTGATCTAATTTCTGATCGATAAAGGATGTGTCTATATCCGAACCAAACCATTCTGCCAACTTCACTCGTGCCTTATCTTTCACATCTTCATTGACGTATATTGACGCTTGTAATAGCGCAGCCATTAACGCCCCTAAATCATCCGTATAACCAATTCCAGCAACGAAATCTGGAATCGCATCAATCGGTGCAATAAAATAAGCAAGTGCTCCAATTACAATAATTTTCACTCGTTTTGGAACATCCGGTTTCTGCAAAACGTAAAACAATAATAAACTTGCATAAATGACCGATTGCCCTGCTTGCTTTGCAACATGTTTCACTTTCTTCCAAAACGCTTCAACTGAAAATTTTTGTTCCATGTAAAAGCCTCCCTATTTTTAAAAAGAAATAAGCTACAATATGTTATCAGTAAAAGTTCATCAAAATTACACATAATCTATCAATGAACTTTCATTGTAACAAACAAACGAAAAAAGAACAAGTGTTCGTTAATTTTCCTGTACTCTCCTTCATATAATAGGTTTCTAGATAACCGCTTACCCATCGTCATTTCTTATTTCTCAACAAAGAAAATTTTCAATTCTACTTAACATTCTGCTCTACCTTTGTTATATTTTCTAGTTGACGGACATATAAACGAATGTTAAAGTTTTCTCTGGTAGTGACAAATCTCATACAAAAAATGTAAAATGTTATAGTGTTTCTCAGAAATGAATTTTGTTGTATAATACAGAAATGACGTTATGCTTATGAGCAGCACAAGAAACCAAAAGGGTATGCATAGTTATAGTCGTATATGGGTGAATATAGAACCTCTAATTATGGCCAAGAAAACTATGTATTTTTTATTTTAGCATTTTTCGCTCCAAAATCGACCAAGCCTGATAGAGAAAGGGTGGAAATGAATGAAAGAAACCTTGAAATCACAATTTCAAAATGTGCGTTTCACTGTATTCGTAGCTTTAGCCGTATGGTTGAAGACATATATTATTACACGCACAAGCTTTGATTTAAAACTTGAATCTTTCATGCAAGAATTCATTTTATTCCTTAGCCCATTAGCAGCATCATTACTGCTTGTTGGCCTTGCATTATTTGCAAAAGGAAAAAAACGTAACTATATAGCACTTGGAATTAATTTTGTCTTAACAATCATTCTTGTTGGTAACGTAATGTTCTACGGATTCTACAATGACTTCGTTACTTTACCTGTACTAGGACAAACATCTAACTTTGGAAGTTTAGGTTCTAGTGTGAAAGAATTGTTTAACTACAAAATCATCCTTGCATTTGCTGATATTATCGTATTCTTCATTTTATTGAAGAAGATGAAGAATTTTGCACCGACAGAGCGTGTAGCACGCCCAATGCGTTCCCTATACTTCGTGTCAACAGTTGCTATTTTCTTCGCAAACTTAGGACTGGCAGAAGCCGAGCGTCCTGAACTATTAACACGTTCATTCGACCGCGTTATGCTTGTTAAAAACTTAGGTTTATATGTACACCAAGTATACGACCTTGGCTTACAAGCAAAATCAAGTTCACAAAAAGCTTTTGCTGACGGTAGTAAGTTACAGGAAACAGAAAACTACGTAAAAACAACACAAAGCAAACCAGATCCAAATATGTTTGGTACTGCAAAAGGGAAAAACGTAATTGTTGTCTCTCTTGAGTCATTACAAACATTCTTAATTGGTGCAACAGTTAACGGACAAGAAGTTACACCGTTCTTAAACCAATTTACGAAAGAAAGTTATTACTTTGATAACTTCTTCCATCAAACTGGGCAAGGAAAAACATCAGATGCTGAATTCTTAGTAGATACTTCCATGTATCCACTAGACCGTGGTGCTGTATTCTTCACACACGGTAATAATGAATATACAGCAACTCCAGAAATTTTACGTGAGCAAGGATACCACACATCAGTATTCCACGCGAACAACGCAACATTCTGGAACCGTAACATTATGTATCCGGCACTTGGTTATGATCGTTACTACAACGAACTTGACTACAAGATTACGCCAGAAACGAAATTAAATTGGGGATTAAAAGATATCGAATACTTCGATCAATCTATCGATATGTTAAAAGAAGTGAAGCAACCGTTCTATACTCGCTTCCTTACTTTAACAAACCATTACCCATTCACTTATGATGAAAGTACGAAATTAATCGATGAATACAATTCTGGCGATGGCGTATTTGACCGTTACATGGTAACTGCTCGCTATTTAGACGAAGCAATGAAACACTTTATTGAGCGTCTAAAAGCAGAAGGTATTTACGACAACTCAGTTATCGTATTCTACGGTGATCACTACGGTATTTCTGAAAACCATAACCGTGCAATGGCACAGTTCTTAGGAAAAGAAGAAATCACTGCATTTGACCATATGAACTTACAAAAAACACCGATGTTTATTCACGTTCCAGGTCAAAAAGAAGGTAAAACAATTTCAAAACCAACTGGTGAAATTGACATTAAACCAACAATTCTAAACTTACTTGGTGTAGATTCTACGAATCAAGTTCAATTTGGTCATGATGTATTCTCACCTGATAATAAAGGATTCGTTGTTCTTCGTGACGGTAGCTTCATTACAGATAAGTACATGTACACGAACAGTACATTCTACGACCGTACTACTGGCGAAGTTGTACAATTACCAAAAGAAGAATCTCAACCACTTATTGATCGTGCACAAAATGAATTGAACATGTCTGACAAAATCATTGAAGGTGACTTACTTCGCTTCTCTGAAAGTAATAAGACCAAAACTGGTGAAGTAAAGACAGCTATTAAAGAAGAAAAAAAGAGCGCTGAGTAATCTCAGCCTCTTTTTTTATATTTCTCCATACAATCACTTATATTCATTAACTTTAACATTACATAACCTTTACCAAATATTCACATAAGATTAATGAAACATCTCTATAATAAAATATGTAAGCGAGGTTCTATATATTCCTTATCTCTCATCTTTAATAAGATCCCTTAAAGAAATATATGAATCGTTTATTTCTACTTTCTTATAATTGTCTTTCAATGTGTTTTGTTTCCATACACAAAACATTCAATAAGACGATGTCCCTATGAAAGATAGCTACCCTCCTTGTGCAGCATTCCATAAGAATGTTGCTTTTTTTTATTCAAAAGCAGGATTCTTATTTCTTATTTTCGAATTTGTATATACAAAATGCTGTAAATCACTACTACTTCTCTACCATTTACAAATACATATACGTCATATGTAAAGAAGTACTCACATAAAAATTACTATAGTGATTTTTATTCCGAATGAAAGCTTCACTTTACTTATGTACTTACGAAAGGATGGGACGGAAATTGGCATATGAAAGATTTGTACTTTGGAATGATGCAGTTATTGATACAACGAAACAAAAAGCGTACATAGCACTTGAAGAAAGAGGCTTACAGTTTGGAGATGGTGTCTACGAGGTTATTCGCCTATATAAAGGGAACTTTCACTTATTAGATCCGCATATCACAAGATTATATCGCTCCATGGAAGAAATAGAATTATCACTCCCTTTCTCAAAAGCAGAACTTATTATCCTACTTTACAAACTAATTGAAAGCAATAATTTCTACGAAGATGGAACGATTTATTTGCAAGTATCTCGTGGTGTACAAGCTCGTACCCACACATTCTCATATGACGTCCCGCCGACAATCTATGCCTATATTACGAAGAAAGAAAGACCTGCGTTATGGATTGAATATGGTGTACGTGCTATATCAGAACCAGATACGCGCTGGCTACGCTGTGATATCAAATCATTAAATTTATTGCCTAATATATTAGCTGCTACAAAGGCTGAACGCAAAGGTTGTAAAGAGGCTCTTTTCGTACGAAATGGCACTGTAACTGAAGGAAGCTGTTCTAATTTCTTTCTCATAAAAAACGGAACTCTCTACACACATCCAGCCAATCACCTTATTTTAAATGGTATCATTCGTCAATATATCCTTTCTTTAGCGAAAACCCTTCGCATTCCTGTACAAGAAGAACTATTTAGCATTCGCGATGTTTATCAAGCGGATGAATGTTTCTTTACAGGAACGACGATTGAAATTTTGCCGATGACTCACCTTGATGGAACTGCAATTCAAGATGGTCAAGTTGGCCCTATCACAAAAATGCTACAAAGATCCTTTTCTCAAAGCTTGCTACAATCCAATATGTCTTCTTAAACACGAATAATTTCTTTTCTTTCTACATTCAATATATGTATTTAAATGGAAATCAAGGTGTAATTTATGCCTTGATTTTTTCTTGTAATCTTTTTGTCATATTCAGATTCCCGCATAAGTCTTGACAGTAATCGACATGCTCTTTAGAATTTTTAACAGTTGGTAAATATTTCTTCACTACATTACAGACAGAAAGGAATCGACAAATTATGAAAAAATACCTTGCCGGTCTTGCGGCAGTGTCTGTAGCAGGAGGAGCAGCACCTACACTTGATAGTGTTCAAGCTGCCCCTGAACAAAATACACAAAAAGCTGCTACACAAACTGTCCAAGCTTCCGCATCAAACAGCTCATCTTATACGGTAAACACTAGCGTATTACATGTTCGTGCAGGATCTAGTACTTCTCACGACATCATCTCACGCGTGTATAACGGTCAATCTTTAAACGTGGTTGGCGAAGAGAATGGTTGGTTCAAAATTAACATTAATGGACAAACCGGCTTTGTTAGCGGCGAATTTGTATCAAAAAATGGAGCAAGCAATTCTAATGTAAGTACATCGGGTGGAAACAATAAAGTTACTGCTGATGTATTACGTGTACGTACTGCTCCAAACACTTCTAGTTCTGTTTCAGGACGTGTATATGAAGGACAAACATCAAACGTAATTGGGCAAGAAAATGGTTGGGTGAAAATCAACCATAATGGACAAGTAGGTTATGTAAGTAGCCAATTTGTATCTGGTGCTTCTTCAAATACGGGTTCTTCAAACAACAATACAAATAATAACAACCAAGAATCTGTAAAACCAGCAAGTGGAAACTATACAGTAAATGTATCTTCCCTTCGTGTTCGTACAGGTCCTAGTACTTCTCATACAACTGTAGGTTCTGTTGCAAAAGGACAAGTCGTACAAGTTGTTGGCGAAGTTCAAGATTGGTTCAAAATCAATTATGCTGGACAAGCTGCTTACGTAAGCAAAGACTACGTGACAAAAGGCGGTTCTAGCGACAACGTTACACAAGGTAACAACCAAGATAACAAACAAGAACAAAATAATAATGTAACCGTTCAAACTGGTGGTACTTACGTTGTTAACGCAACATCTCTACGCGTTCGTACAGGCCCTGCTGCTTACCATAGTGTAATTGGCGGCGTGTTAAATGGGACTACATTAAACGTAGTTGGATCTGAAAACGGTTGGTTTAAAGTAAACTATCAAGGAAAAACAGGCTTCGTTAGTAGCGAGTTTGTAAAATTCGTTAAAGGTGGCACTGCTACTCCTGAACAACCGAAACAACCTGAACAGCCAAAACAGCCTAATCAAGGTGCAATTGGTGACTACTACATTAATGCTTCTGCCTTAAACGTACGTAGCGGCGAAGGTACAAATTATAGAATCATAGGCGCACTTCCACAAGGACAGAAGGTTCAAGTAATCTCTGAAAACTCTGGATGGAGTAAAATTAACTACAACGGTCAAAATGGTTATATCGGAACACGTTTCCTATCTAAAACACCAGTTGGCGGTGCTGTAAATAATAAGCCTAACGAGAATCAAAATAATAATAATAATAACAATAACAATACAAGCAATAATAATGGCGATAGTTCTTCCCTACTTGCATACGCAAAAGGAATGCAAGGCGTACCATACGTTTGGGGCGGTACTTCTGCTACTGGTGTTGACTGCAGTGGTTACATCTACCACGTATTTAAGAAATTTGGTCATAACATTAGTCGTCAAAGTGTTGCAGGATATTGGAGCAGCTTACCACAAACTTCAAGCCCACAACCAGGTGACTTAATTTATTTCAAAGACACTTATAAAGCAGGTCCTTCTCATATGGGTATTTACCTTGGCGGGGGATCATTTATCCAATCTGGAGATAAAGGTGTTGCAATCGCTTCATTAAGCAATTCTTATTGGAGTAAGCATTTCTTAGGTTATACGAAAGCACCTTAAGCTATATTTTTAGAGCCTTCTAGATTACTAGAAGGCTCTTTTTAATGTGTATAACCTATTACCCTCAAAAAATAATGTATCTATTTTCCTATTTCATACACTATATTCTACAATAATGATCCATAACGTTATCATAATGTATATTTTCACATAAAAAACATAACCTATTTCATGTCTAATCATTTTATATGTGTTTTTTTAAAGAATTTTCTTTTTATTTAAACTTTTCATTAGACGTTTGACCTCTGATGTCCATTATGATAAGTTACTTAAGATGTTATATTCGTAAATGTATAGACAACTGGTTTATACACTTTTTTTACTATGAGGAAGGAGCTTACACTGCATGAATCTTTTATGGGGAATTGGCGGCGTGATTGGAGTATTAGCAATTGCTTTCTTACTATCTTCCAACCGCAAAGCTATTAATTGGCGCACAATTTTAATCGCGCTAGCATTACAAATGTCATTTTCATTTATCGTATTACGATGGGATGCCGGAAAAGCAGGTTTAAAATACGCTGCAGATGGCGTTCAAGGATTAATTAATTTTTCTTACGAGGGAATTAAGTTCGTTGCTGGGGATTTAGTCAACGCAAAAGGCCCTTGGGGATTTGTTTTCTTCATTCAAGCACTACTTCCAATCGTATTTATTAGTTCATTAGTAGCAATCTTATATCATTTCGGTATTATGCAAAGATTTGTTAGTGTCGTTGGTGGCGCATTAAGTAAACTTCTTGGAACTTCTAAAGCAGAAAGTTTAAACTCAGTAACAACTGTATTTTTAGGACAAACTGAAGCTCCAATCTTAATCAAACCTTACTTAACACGTTTAACAAACAGTGAATTCTTCGCTATTATGGTAAGCGGTATGACAGCTGTTGCCGGATCAGTTCTTGTCGGCTATGCAGCAATGGGTATTCCGTTAGAACACTTATTAGCAGCAGCAATTATGGCAGCTCCATCAAGTTTATTAATTGCGAAACTAATTATGCCAGAAACAGAACAAGTAGATAATAACGTTGAACTTTCTACAGAACGTGAAGACGCAAACGTTATTGACGCAGCTGCACGTGGTGCATCTGAAGGTATGCAACTTGTTATTAACGTAGCAGCAATGTTAATGGCCTTCATCGCTTTAATCGCTTTATTAAATGGTCTATTAGGATTAATTGGCTCTCTGTTCCATATTAAACTTAGCCTTGATTTAATCTTCGGTTACTTACTATCACCATTTGCAATCTTAATCGGGGTTTCTCCTGGTGAAGCTGTACAAGCAGCAAGCTTTATCGGTCAAAAACTTGCAATCAACGAATTCGTTGCATACGCAAATTTAGGACCACACATGGCAGAGTTCTCTGCAAAAACAAATTTAATTTTAACATTCGCAATCTGTGGATTCGCAAACTTCTCTTCTATCGCAATTCAGTTAGGTGTAACAGGAACATTAGCTCCTACTCGCCGTAAACAAATTGCACAATTAGGGATTAAAGCAGTTATCGCTGGTACATTAGCGAACTTCTTAAATGCAGCAGTTGCAGGTATGATGTTCCTATAAATTGATAAAAGTCCCCTCTTTTCTAAAGAGGGGACTTTTTGTTATATATTTTTTTGATATATATTAAATACTTTATGCTTAAATATAAAAACATTATGATACAATAATTAGTAAGTCTGTTTATTTTTTCTTGTAAAAGAGGGATACTACTTGTGGTTGCTCTGTAAAATAACCTAGTCATCCGGTCTATTTCTTAATAATTGCACATACTACAAGTATCCTTGCATGAATTATCTTTAAGGAGGAAAGTTTTGTGAAAAATAACTTCTATAAAGTCCTTTCTATGTGGATTTTACAAATTTTATTTTATTTTACAACTGTACATGTAACACAATATGAGCATGCTCTCATTTTCACAATTATATATGTAATTGTTAATGTACTATTTCTATTATTGACTGATAAAACCGCATTTGTACTTTTTATATTAGGTACCATTACTTCGGTATTCTACCTATTCTACCAAGCATGGCTTTACTTATGGAGTACAACAGAACAATGGGAATACATTATTACGCACTTCCTAATGGCAGCAAACTTCTTCATCGTATATATATCAACTCATTTATTAAAGAAGGTTATTCATGAAAATAAAGAATTAACTGAACGTGTGAGAACGTTAGAACAATACATTGGAGAATCAAAATTATTAACAAGACAAGAATTCGAAAGACGACAAGCATTATTAATCACTGCAATGAATCGTCGTAATGAAACAGGCGTTATTATTTACTTTGACTTCACTTCCTTTAGTAAATATACGAAGGAAAGTGTTATGGACCGTGTAGCTTCATTATTAGTTGAAACAATAAGAGATGACTTTGACCTTGCTGCTGAATACGATAATAATAAGCTCGTTATTTTATTACAAAACACAAATGAAGCCGGTGCTGACATTGTAATGAACCGCCTAAAGCCAAAAATGGAGCAATGGCTTGCTGCTGAAGCAATCCAAGATATAAAAATTTCACGCGAGCAAATTGGGAACAAAGGACAGACGTTATTATGATGACACTCGTTATACTACTTTTATTCCTTCTGTTTTGCGTACTCGTTTTTTGGATTAGCATCACATTTTCGATTAAGTATATACTTATCTTTACAGCCTTTCTTTTCTCTGCCTTACTTGTTTACTATTCTTTCTTAACACTCGCAGGCTTAATTCACCGAAATAGTAAACGAAAAGATCGTACGCTAGAACAGTATCCAAGCGTCGATATTTTAATACCTGCCCACAATGAAGGTGTCGTTATCAAAGATACTTTAGAGGCGATGGCGAAGATTGAATATCCAGGCAGACTAACTGTTTATTTATTAAACGATAACTCTCAAGATGAGACACCTGAAATTGGTGACGATTTCGATAAAGCTTATGCTCATATTCGTCACATTCGTGTTCCAGCGGGTGAGCCAAAAGGGAAATCGCGTGTATTAAATTATGGTCTTAGTATTTCAGATGGTGAATACTTCTGTGTGTATGATGCAGATAACCAGCCTGAACCACATGCACTGCGAATGCTTGTAGAACACGCTGAAACAACCGAGGATGCTGTTGGAGCTGTCGGTCACGTTCGTACTGTAAATGAAAAAAGAAACTGGCTAACAAGAATGATTTCGTTAGAATTTCAAATCTTCCAGCTCCTTATGCAATCCGGACGCTGGTTACTATTCCAAACAGGTTCACTAACAGGAACAAACATGCTTCTTCGCCGCTCTGCATTAGAAGAGCTTGGCGGCTATGACCCGTATGCAATTGCAGAAGACGCTGAATTAACATTACGGATTACACAAAAAGGCTATCTCTTACCGATTGTTCCAGAATCGATTACATGGGAACAAGAACCTGAGCATTTAAAAATCCTGATTAAACAGCGTACACGATGGCTCCAAGGGAACTTGTATATTTTAGAAAAAATGTTTTCTTCCTTAAGTTTCTTTAAAGGAAAACTTCTCGTCCATTCCTTACAACAAGTTTTAGTGTATGTTGTATTTTGGCTATTCTTAATCATTTCGAACGTTTGGTTTGTAATTGGGTTACTCGGGATATTCCAAATTCAATATAGCATTCCGCTACTATTTATGTGGTATGTCGCATATATTACATATGTTTCTCAATTATTTAGTGCCCAGAGTGTGGAACGAACCTTTACACCCACTAATATTTTTATTAGCGTTATCATGTACTTTACGTACGCACAGCTCTTTACGTACTTATTCATTCGTAGCTTAATTTTATACTTACGTGCAAAGAGCAAGAAACAAGTCATTGGCTGGGATAAAACAGTTCGATTCAAAAAAGATAAATAATAAAAATAAGCACAGAGCGCCGTATGCTCTGTGCTTATTTATTGCCGTATAAATTATATATCAGACAATACCCCTTAGCTGAAAGTAATTTCACGTCCATCCCCCAACGAACGATTGACCTTCATTTATATACGAAAAAGTGATTGCTATTTTTGTAGAACCAATTGCTTCTCTAGCTGTTCTTTGCGCGTTTCAGTCTTAGGTTCCGTGCTTTCTTGGACACTACGATGTGCCACACGTTTCAAACAAATATGCTTCCACTTTCTTTCGTAACGTTTCATTATTCTAGATGTCCCCCTTGAATGCGCTTTAAAACTATTTGAAATCGCTTACAGGAAATAATATAGCACATATACATAAACGTGACAACACATTTCCGACAATTTTTTGTCAAAAATATGAATAGAATACGCGAAATATCGAACATTGTCGAAATTAATCGATTTTCCTTTATATAAAAGGCATACTACTTTATAGAGTAAAGTATTTTATTTCCCTGACTTGCTGTTAAAGTTCCTTCTATATAAAAAAGAGCTGATACATAATCAGCTCTTTTTCCTTCTATTATTTATGACGCTTCATACGCCCTTCTTTTTGTAACTCTTTAAATAATGCTGCCATCATAAAGAAAATAACGAAGACGAATGGGAATGCTGCTATGATAGCTGCCGTTTGTAAGGCTTCTAATCCACCTACATATAATAAGATAGAAGCTAACGCTGCTAAAACGATACCCCAAACCATTTTAATGCGGTTTGGTGGATTTAAACTACCATGTGTCGTTAACATCCCTAAAACGAATGTCGCAGAGTCTGCAGATGTAATAAAGAATGTAGAAATCAGAAGAATTGCTAGAACAGATAAAGCTGATCCAAAGCTTCCCATCTGATCAAACATAGCGAATAATCCTACTTCTGTTCCCATCTCTTTCACTTTTTCAAAGATATGTGCATCACCAAACAACTCCATATGAATACCAGTCCCGCCGAAAACAGAGAACCAAAGCGCACCGATTACAGTCGGTACGAGTAACACACCGATAACAAACTCACGAATGGTACGTCCTCGTGAAACACGAGCAATAAACGTACCTACGAATGGTGACCATGCAATCCACCATGCCCAATAGAAAATTGTCCACGACTGAATCCATTGGTTTCCGCCTTCATCTAATGGACTTAAACGGAAGCTCATGCTTGGCAATTCCTGAAGATAAGAACCGATTGTTGAAGTGAAGTAATTCATAATAAAGTTTGTTGGACCTGCAAATAATACAATAATCATAAGTGCAAACGCCAAAATAATATTCGCATTACTTAAATATTTAATTCCTTTATCAAGACCTGTTTGCGCAGATAACATGAAAAGAACGGTTACGATTGCAATAATAACTAACTGTGTCGGCAATGAATTCGGGATAGATGTTAAATAACTAACACCACCAGCAATTTGTTTCGCACCAAGACCCAATGATGTTGCAACACCAAACACAGTTGCGAAAACAGCTAACACATCAAATGAATGAGCAATACGTCCATGTTCCCCGCCTTTAAATAACGGACCTACTGTCGCACTAATCGTACTTGCTTTTCCTTTTCTAAAAGTAAAGTAAGCAATACACAGCGCTACAAATGCATATAGTCCCCACGGATGTAATCCCCAATGGAAAAATGAAAAGCGTAGTGCAAGACGCGCACTTTCCTCAGTTGCACCTTCTCCAAATGGAGGTGCGTACAAATGGTTTAACGGTTCGGCAACGCCCCAGAAAACTAAGCCGATACCCATACCAGCGCTAAATAGCATAGCAAACCATGTCATATAACTATAATCAGGCTCATCATCATCTTTACCTAAACGAATAGAACCGTATTTCGAAACAATTAAAAAGATAGACACACCTAATATAATAGAAACAGAAATAATATAGAACCATCCAAACTTACTAACTAATGCAGTTTGAATTGCCGTTGTTACATTTCCTAGGCTACCTTTTCCAATAATAGATTCGGGAATAATCCCCCAAATTGTAAATGCAATACATAATGTTAATGAAACGATGAATGTTTTTGTCAGTTTCCTCATCAAATCCCCCTTCGTAGGTTTCACTTTTGTAAATAACATCAATTCCGATATGTAAAATCGGATAGAAAACTATGATTTTTGCGGTGATTTTCTTACTTTCACCTTCACCAATTCGAATTCTTATGGACAGCCTTACCTTCCGTATAATCTTTTTACTCTGCAAGAGCTACAAGATCGAAATACTGCTGTCAAATTGTGCGAGAAAAATGCGGATGGGAATGTGTTTTCCCAAAAAAGGATGTGTTACAGATGTAAAAAAGGGCATTTTTCTTCCTTGCAACCCTTTCTGTTTGTAACAATTATGCGGTTTTTTTGCTAGTATATAGCACGTGTTTATAGTTTCACAAACAAAATGTTTATGTTTATATAACTATATTACCCATAAAACGGTAAAATACTCAAGGAATGTAATCGTTTAGTAAACATCATGTAACACTCCTGTAATATTTTTATTTACGCCGAAAACAATATGTTGTATTAAATATTTTGAATATAAGTAGAAACCTAATAATCATATGGAATGAAAAACGCTTTCCTATATTTTTTGTTATATTACAGGATGTTAACGACTTATTACGAATGGTTTGTAATTGTGTGTTTTCCCGAAATCCGAAAAAATCTGTTGCTATAATGAGGACACGAAAACAAACGCAATGGAGGCTATCATGAAAAAATTAATTGGAATAGCAACAGCAGCAGTTTTTGGTCTTGGGATTTTCACATCATCTGCTAATGCAGAAACTGTTGTAACAACAGACGTACTAAATGTACGCGAAAACCCTACTACGGAATCAAAAGTTGTCGGTAAATTACTAAACGGTAATAAAATAGATGTTCAAAATACAGAAAACGGATGGTCAAAAATCACTTTAGATGGTAAAGACGCATTCGTAAGTTCAGAGTTTACAAAAAGCATCTACTACGTAACAGCTAACGTATTAAACGTACGTGCTGAAGCGAACACAGACTCAGAAATTCTTGGGACGCTTACGAAAGACGATATGATCGAAACAACGAACCAAGTACAAAATGAGTGGTTACAATTCGAATATAACGGGAAAACAGCTTATGTTCACGTTCCTTTCTTAACAGGTACAGCACCTGTTATTGAGAAACAAGAACAACCTGCTCCTGCTAAAACTGTAGCACCAGCTAAAGCGCAAGCACCTGCAGCACAAGCAAAACCAGCTGCTAAGCCTGCTGTGAAAGCTGCTGAAACTAGCGAACCTTCTAATGGTCGTGAGTTAACAGTTGTAGCTACAGCATATACAGCTCACCCAAGCGAAAACGGTGGCACATACGGCGGCCGTGTATTAACTGCAATGGGTCATGACTTAACAGCGAACCCAAACATGAAAATGATTGCTGTTGACCCGAAAGTAATCCCATTAGGATCTAAAGTATGGGTTGAAGGTTACGGAGAAGCTATCGCTGGAGATACTGGCGGTGCAATTAAAGGTAACCGTATCGACATCCTACTTGGATCAGATAGTGCTGCTCAAAAATGGGGACGCAAAACTGTTAAAGTGAAAATTTTAAAATAACCAATGACTGCTAAAGCCGGTTCTCTTTGTTGAGAGCTGGCTTTTATTTTTTTATAATAGCTATAAGGAGGTTATGTCCATGAATGTACAAGCAAAAGTAGACTGGATCGGTACACCAAAACCGTATATATATAAAGATGAAGTAACATACGATGCTACTTCCATTGACTTTTCACTCGCTGGTGATGACAATCGATATAAATTAATTGTGCTCAGCTCTGAAGAAAATACACATTACAAAATTGTCCAATATGGAATCAAACCCGGCTCACAAAAGCCATTTCCTATCGACATTCCATTCGAACAAAATATGTTACCAATCGTAGAAAAAATATTACATGATCCATATGTGCAAGCGATATTAAAGGAAACGCGCTCATAATTGTAAAAAAGGATATCATCTAGCTGGTTTTTTCGGCTAAGTGATATCCTTTTATTTTCCCTTCGTGAACATATCAATGGTTCGACACGACATATTGATTTACTAGCAAATATTCACATAAAAAGAGGCTGTTCAACAATATTGAACAACCTCTCTTCTTTATTAGCGAGTCGGACCAGATACTTCCTCTGACTTAAGCGTATTATTCGCTCCAAGAGAATGGTACAATATCTTTCCATCTCCATTAACAGTAACGATATGGTCATTACTAAAGCTCTTAAATTTAACAGAGCCATCACCGTAACGAATATGGTACTCTTCATATGTCGTTACTTTATATTTCGTAGCACTTTGACGCTCTACACTACGAACTTCCATTGTTAATAAGTCTTCTGTAATTCCTTTTTGGTATAGATATTGTAAATACTCACGATCCTGTTTATAAGATGGCCCGCTCTTATCATAATTATTTGCGATAATACTAAAATCATTTGATGAAATCGCACGTACATTATCATAAATGTGTGTTCGTACAAATTCACCAGCTGCTGAGCTCGATATTTCTTTTACGCTTGGCGTTTCTTTTGGGAACTTTAAATAATATGTGCTTTGATCCCCAACTTTGATACTTTCAGATTTAATGGCACCAAGCTCTGTATTTTTCTCTAAATGCACTTCTACCGTTTCATCTGTCGCTACAGGTCCCAGTTTATAACTTCCGTTACTCAATTTCCCACGCTTTTTACCATTCACAAAAACAGTCGCGTCATTTTCATCAGAAGAGATAGTTACATAATTTCCTTCAAGTGATAAATTCACTTCTACTGTCCCTTTCTTTTCATCTGCTAAATCCACTTCTTTTTCTGTCTCTAATTGAGTAAGTTCTGCTTTCGCCTTTGCCTTCACAACATAAGAACCTGGAAAATATGGCCCTAATTCTTTTGAAGTTTTACTACTAGAAAGCTCTACTTCTTTTTTATCATTTACATATATTTCAGCATTCTTGGCCGTTATGCTAACATTCATGTAATAAGATTTCATACTGAACTTATACTTCGGATATAAGAACCATTCTTTCCCATCTTCTATGATTCTCCCATCTTCAAAGGATACTGTACCACTTACTGAATCTTTAGCTATCACCTCTTTTTGCAAGTAGTATAGTAATGCTTTATTGTATGAAGGGTTGTCTTTTAAATAACGTATGTATGCCTGAATGTCTTCTGACTTCACTTTTAGACCTGGATCATCTACTTTTACAAACTCATCGATTGCACTAACATCGTTCTTTTGGAATGCCTCAATCATTTCATTTACTTGCTTCTCTTTTGAAAACTTATACGCCCCGAATTGATATACTCCAAATAATAAGGCAGCAATTACGATGAAACCAATAAAAAGAAATATATTTTTCTTACTTCGTACTGGTCGCGTCTCTCGTTGCATCTCCTCACTAGAAGCAACCATACTTGCCGAAGTATCTTCTGATTTATTGCGGCACCTAGGGCAAAAATTCAAATGACCTGCAAACTGTTCCCTACAAGTTTCACAAAACTTCAATATGCTCTCCCCCAATTTTCCTCTAACTTTATTGCGGCACAATAAAGCTTATACTTTTTCTATAGCAGGTAATTTCAGCCTTCCTTATTCACTTTACTCCCCTAATTCGGGCCGTCTTTCTCCCTATAAACATTATATATATTACCATGATTTTCAAATTGTGTAATGTAAATTTCATTTTTTCTGTTTTGAGCATTTTTTGTTTATAATGGTAAAGGAAAGAAATATGTGTACGGAGGAATATTATGCTGCAACACTCAATTACGAAAGATGAAATTATGATGATTGCGAATGAGTTCGTCCAAGGACTAGATCCACAGCAAACAGCTGATCAGGAACATGTCGCTACAGCTCGGCACCTATATCGTAGTGGTTTTGTCTACAACGTTGACTTTGATGGTTATACGCTATCAGGAACTGTAGATGCTACAGGCAGCGTATATAGCGTCCATATCCCGATTCGTAACGTCGCTGAAAGCTATTGCGATTGCTTCGCACCAACACAATGTGAGCATATGCTTGCTGTGTTACTATCTGCAGCATCTAGTTTCGGGCAAGTAGGAGATGTATTAACTTTATTTAAAAATAATACGAAACCTTCCCTTCCTCCTATTCGAACTGCAAGACAAGTATTGCAATCATCAGCTTTTGAAGAAACGGATTATAAAAGTTGGCAATCATATTTTGATAACGAATATGAATCATTTAAAAAAGAACAAGCTCGGCTTACGTATAAACAAATGTATTTTCTTATGAGTATTTTTACGGACTTCTATACGAAACTCGAGCGGAAGGCTCCGCGCATTGTTGCGATACATGAGTTGTTTAGGCTACACGCAGCGCTTTATTGCTTTCAAAAATTACTAGAAGAGATTCAGGACTTCGAAGCGAATAAAACGTATTCTTATCACCAGCCTGTTAACGTCGTTCGCTTATTTGTAGATAAAGTGGAATCCATCGTTCGGGACTTACAATCAGAAGCGATTCCTTCAGAGTCTGAAGCAATTTTGCAAGAAACAGCTCGTCTCGTTCACGAAGTCTTCTTCTCCACCGACGCTTATACACAAGAGAGATTTTTTATTTATCGTCACATATGGAGTGAACTCTTACAAAAGAAAGAGCAACTACAAGAAGAAGAAAAGCGAATCGATACGAAAATCAATCCACTTTCCAAAGCATTAGCATCTTCTCATCTACTCTTTTTAAATGACGAAGACCTATTAGCGATGGATTTACTTAAGAAACAACCTGCTTCTGTTGTAAGCCTATACTTCTATTGGTTAGAAGAGCTATTAAATACAATGCAGTGGGATCGTGCGAAAAACTGGCTTTCCTTTACGTATAAGCAAGTGAAGAAAACGATACATGAGCACGAAAATACAATTTTCATAAAAGATATCGTTCGCTTATTTGTCATCATGTATGAAACGTATGCAACCCATACAAATGAACAAGCCGGACTCGAAATGATTTTGCAAGAGCTATTACCATATAGTTTCGCAAACTATGAGCAATACGTACTCGCGAAAAAGCAATATCGTACATGGGCAGAACTTCAGCTCTTACATGGATTTGAAGCCATTGAACTTTTGAAAGAGCCTCTGAAAGATATTGAAAAGGAAGCACCAGAAGCGGCCCTTCCTCTTTATCACCTTGCTGCTACTGAGGCCATTGAAGAGCGAAATCGTAAATCATATAGACGCGCAGTTCGTTACTTAAAGAAATTACGTACATTATATAAACGATTAAAGCGTACCGATGAATGGGATGCTTTCATTATTCACACCGCAAACTTACATTCACGTCTGCGTGCACTACAAGAGGAATTACGGAAAGGAAAATTAATCGATGATCAATCAAACTGAAGTAACAATTAGGCTCCAGCACGTTAGTCAAGGTTGGTTCCTTTGGGGAGAAGATGACAGCGGTACTCCATTATCCGTAACAAGTTGGAAACGAAATGCATTTACATGGCACTCCACTTCCTTCTACGGCACGTTTCTAAAAGAAGCGACCTTTGAAGGAAAACAAGGTGTTATGCTAACAAACGCACAAGCATTTGAATACATCGCTAATAAACCGATGAACTCCTTTGCCCATATTCAAATGAACGGCCCTATTACAGCACTTACGGAAGATGCGAACGAATTATGGGATGCCTTCATCAGCGGTAGCTTCGTACCTGATATGGAGCGTTGGTCTCAGCAACCATCTTGGAAAGTTCAAAATACCCCAATCGAAGACGACACATTGGCATCTCTTTTCTCGACTGCGGTAAATGAAAGCATATTACAAGATAACCGTTCAAATGATGGATGGGAAGATGCCAAGAGACTTTATGAACATTACGACTTTACGAAAAGACAATTGGATGCAGCACTACATGAAGAAGATTGGCTTCGCAAAATTGGTTACATTGAAGATGACCTTCCCTTTACAATCGGACTACGGCTACAAGAACCGCAAGAAGAATTTGAAATGTGGAAGCTTGAAACAATTGTTACACCAAAGCGCGGGGCACATCGCATATATGTATATGAGAGTATCGATTCTTTACCAAAGCGATGGCACGATTATGAAGAACGTATTCTAGAAACACAAGAAGGCTTCAGTAAGCTCGTACCGTGGTTAAAAGAAGACGAGATGTTCCGAAGTGAACTCTTTGAAACAGAAGCGTGGAACTTCTTAACGGAAGCAAGTAACGAATTACTCGCCGCAGGTATTACGATTTTACTACCATCATGGTGGCAAAATTTAAAAGCAACAAAACCAAAATTACGTGTACAGCTGAAGCAAAATGCTACGCAAACGCAATCTTTCTTTGGCATGAATACGCTTGTTAATTTTGACTGGCGCATTTCAACGAACGGCATTGATTTGTCCGAAAGCGAATTTTTCGAACTCGTTGAACAAAACAAACGGTTATTCAATATAAATGGTCAATGGATGAGACTGGATCCAGCCTTTATTGAAGAAGTACGAAAACTCATGAACCGTGCCGATAAATATGGACTCGAAATGAAAGATGTCCTTCAGCAACATTTATCAAACACTGCTGAGGCAGAAATTGTAGAAGAAGATAGTCCATTTACCGATATTGAAATCGAACTAGATGGATATTATGAAGAGCTATTCCAAAAACTATTACACATTGGAGATATTCCAAAAGTAGATGTCCCTTCTGCACTAAACGCAACACTCCGTCCATATCAACAACATGGCATTGAGTGGTTATTATATTTAAGAAAGCTTGGATTCGGAGCATTATTAGCTGACGACATGGGACTTGGGAAAAGTATTCAAACGATCACTTACTTACTATATATAAAAGAGAACAATCTCCAAACAGGCCCTGCCTTAATCGTGGCACCGACATCTGTTCTTGGAAATTGGCAAAAAGAATTTGAGCGTTTCGCACCAAATTTACGTGTTCAGTTACATTATGGAAGTAACCGAGCGAAAGGCGAATCATTTAAAGACTTCCTTCAATCAACAGATGTTATATTAACATCTTATGCATTAGCTCAGCTTGATGAAGAAGAACTGAGTACGTTATGCTGGGATGCTGTTATTTTGGATGAAGCACAAAATATTAAAAACCCACATACGAAACAGTCGAAGGCAGTACGAAACTTGCCAGCAAATCACAAAATCGCTTTAACCGGGACACCGATGGAAAACCGACTTGCCGAGCTTTGGTCTATTTTCGACTTCATTAATCATGGATATCTTGGCAGCTTAGGACAATTCCAGCGCCGCTTCGTCTCACCGATTGAAAAAGACCGTGACGAAGGAAAAATCCAACAAGTTCAACGTTTTATCTCGCCATTTTTACTGCGTCGTACGAAGAAAGATCAAACCGTCGCATTAAACTTACCAGATAAGCAAGAACAGAAAGCTTACTGCCCACTTACTGGTGAACAAGCTTCCTTATATGAACAACTTGTTCAAGATACATTGCAAAATGTAGAAGGATTAAGCGGGATTGAAAGACGCGGATTTATATTACTCATGCTGAACAAGCTCAAACAAATTTGTAATCACCCTGCTCTTTATTTAAAGGAAACAGAACCAAAAGACATCATCGAACGTTCCATGAAAACGAGCACGCTAATGGAACTCATTGAAAATATAAAAGATCAAAATGAAAGTTGTTTAATCTTCACACAATACATCGGTATGGGAAACATGCTAAAAAATATGTTAGAAGAACATTTCGGTCAGCGCGTCCTCTTCTTAAACGGTAGTGTACCGAAGAAAGAGCGTGACAAAATGATCGAGCAATTCCAAAACGGAACGTATGACATTTTTATCTTATCGTTAAAAGCAGGTGGAACTGGCTTAAACTTAACCGCTGCCAACCATGTCATTCACTATGACCGTTGGTGGAATCCAGCTGTAGAAAATCAAGCAACAGACCGCGCATATCGCATTGGTCAAAAACGCTTCGTTCACGTTCATAAACTTATTACAACAGGGACACTCGAAGAGAGAATTGATGAAATGTTAGAAAGAAAACAATCATTAAACAACGCCGTCATTACAACCGATAGTTGGATGACCGAACTATCTACAGATGAACTAAAAGAATTACTTGGTGTATGAGCAAAAGGAGCTAATCTCAAAAGATTAGCTCCTTTTTCTATTCCAAAACCAATTGCTTATTATAATTCCTGTTAATCCGCCGCATGTATCCAGTAATGAATCTTGCCACATCGGTGTACGGTCTCCCGTAAACCATTGATGAATTTCATCAAATGTTGCATATCCCGCTACGAAAAGAAGGGCGTATATAAAACACCGCTTTCTTGAATAACCTGATCGATGAAAAGCATAATACGTCAATGAACCGAGCATAAAGAACACCATAAAATGAGCACCTTTACGAAGGAAAAACTCAACAAATCCACCTACACCTTTATTTGCAATGCTAACAGGTGTACCACCGCCATAATCGATAGATACCCATGAGAAATGCTCTTTCACAAACTCCACATTTACATATTGTTCAATATCCGAACGCATATCCTGCTTTTTATATGGTTGTGCCGAGGAATAGAAAATCAACCCCATCCATAGTAAAACAGGAATCCAAAATAACCATTTACGATTCATTCTTCCGAAACCCCTCTCTTAGTCTTTTAAGCGTACCAAAAAAAAGAATAAATTTCACGCCAAAACATGACATTCACGCCCTATTTATAAAGTGAAAGGGGGTGATAAGCATGGCAGTCGAAACAATCGTAATGGACTTAACTTTACGTCTTGTCTTAAACAGTGGATTAGATAAGAACGGAAAAACAGTTTTTAAGCACAAACAATTTAAGCGTGTGAAAACAAACGCAAACTTAGAGCAAGTACAAAACGTAGCACGTGCTCTTGCTTCTGTACAAGCATCACCGCTTCACGCTATACAACTTGTTAGCACATCAGATCTTTCTAACCTATAAGGTGAAGCTTTAATCAGTGGGGTGTTCATCCCCCGCTGATTATTAGCCAACACCAATCGTCCCTGCCTAACCGGATAAATAAAAAGGAGGAAATAACATATGCAAGTACTAGAATTAATTTTCGCAAAAGAAGATGGAAAAACAGTTGTTTTTTCTATCGAAAAACCTATCACACCCGTCGATGCACAAGTCGTAGATCAAGTAATGGATACGATTCTTGCCTCATCTGTATTTTCATCAATTAATGATACTACTCGAAAAAAAGGAGCCCGTCTTGTAGAGAGGAATGTATCTGAAGTTCCCATTACTCTATAAATGAAAAAGACGAATCTGCATCATTTTGCAGATTCGTCTTTTTTCTTCGGCATTTCAATCGGAATAAATATTTTTGAAAAACCGACGCATACATATTTATAGTGTTCTCCACCTATATCAAACTCGGTCGTATATGTTGAGAAGAAAATATAATCACTTCGCTTTGTATAATTCTCGATTAATAATCCAACTTGTGGCTCAACATATTTTTTCGCCAACTTCTTACCAGCCGATGCTAAATCGCCAAGGAGACCCTCTTCATTTTCCTTTTGAACTTCGTCTAGCTTCTTACTTACATCATTACGTTTCATAAACTGCTTTGCTGCCCAATCCGTATATTCACCTTTACTCGGATTACTATTTGCTAAATATACTAGAAGAACAACAACTAGAGCCATAATAATATACTTTTTCTTCATACTATCTCACCGCCTACTCTTTTCTATTTTCATATATATGTACAAGCGATGCAAATTAGAAAGACTATCATCTATTGATTGTAAACGAATAGCCAAAATTTACAATATGAAACAGAATATTAACAATTAATTTACTTAATTCGTATATAATTATATTGAGAATTATTATCATTTATAAAGGGGGAATCAAATTTATGAATGAAGAAAATGATATTATTATTTCTAATTCTACAATGATGTTAGAACCATACAAGCACCCTTATTATCAAACAAAGATTATCGAAAGTAGCGGGAACCATCTTTACTCCTGTCAAACTGCTCTCCAACTCATCAAACAATCTTGTCTAACCAATGTTCACTCTACTTACCAAGGCAGACGAAAAGCAGTTCAAACAAACTTTCATTTCAAACAAAATGTCCCAATTCCAATTAATCATCGAGAATATATTTGTGCTTTCCCGACAGAATCTCCTTCTTCTCCAAACTGTATATGGCTGTTTTATAACCATATAGATGACATAGAGTTTTTCAAAAAGAGTAAAAAAGCTAACATTCATTTTTCAAATGGTACTACTACAACAATACATATCAGTCCCCATAGGCTAAAACAACAATTATTAAAAGCTGGATACGTATTATCACGTATGAACATGCAAGATTCACTACAATTTAAAAGCCTCTTATTACATTTACTACCTTAACATAATAAGTAGAATGGAAAGCAATATCCCTTGCCTTCCATTCTTATGATAATATTTACCCTCTTAAGCTATTTCGCATTTTCTCAAGTGCTTGCCGATACATCCACCTCACTTGATAATAGGTCATTTCCATCTCGCTAGCGATTTCTCCCATCGTTTTCCCTACAAAAAATCGTTCAAAAATAATGTACTTCTCCTTCTCATCTAATACACTCATAAAATCCTTCGCTTTCATTTCAATATCTTCAAAATGGAAGATATCCTCATACTCTCCTACATATACACACTTTTCTTGCACCGCAAACTCTTTCTTCAACCTTTCTAATATATACCCCCGCACAGTTACAACTGCATATGCTGGGAAACTTCCTTTTTCCGCATCAAATCTTTCATACGCATACCAAAGACCGATTAAACCACATTGATAATACTCTTCATGATCTTGATAAATACCTAATTTCTTTATTTGATTCACAATCATACCTTCGTACAAAACAACCGCCTCTTTAAAAGTTGCTGGTTTCACACAGTACCCACTTCTAAAAGGTATACCTCTTTGTTATTCCGCCGGTACCTCCACAATATAAAAATAAAGAAGCGATTTCACTGTGAGTAATTTCAAATACTACCGCCGAAATTTGAAATTACATGAAATAGAATTTGAAATTTTACTGGTCGTATTTGAAATAAGGGTAAAAATAAAAAAGGTGACTCTTGGAAGAGCCACCTTTTCATCCAATCATATTATGCACCAATGCCAGCTAACCCTTTTACGACACCTAATGCAACTGTTAAAACGAAGAAAATTACAATTAATGTTGTAGCTTGTTTCTTACTTAAGCCAGCTACAATATGTAACCCTAGTCCCGTTAGAGCCAAACTCCAAATATTGAAGATTTCAATTGAAGAGCCAATTCCATGTAACACTGTTCCTTTTTCAAATAAAGGAGCTAAACTTGTATAAATATCAACACCATTTCCATCAAATACAAAGCCTAATGCTACATTTAACAATCCACCAATGTAATAAACAAGGTTAGCATATAAGTAAATAGATAATATCTTCATGTACGGAGTATCATTGCTCATAAACATCATAATAATTTTATAAATACCAGCTGCAATAAATAGACCTATAGGCGTACCTAATACACCAACAAGTGCTCCACCACCAAGAGCAAATCCTTTTATCATTGCTCCCGCTTCACCATTTAACTCTTTTGCCATTTCTGGAGTATTAATTAGCGTTAAGTATGCTGCACCTGTTGCCATAATCGTTCCCAATAAAATAAGTAAGACAAATGCGATCCAGACCGGACTTTTCGTCTTCATTCTCTCAAACTGTTCACCTGGAGATGTAATCATCCCTAATAACGATGGCTTTTTAGAACCTACATCTTGCGTATTAATATTCGTTTCCATTATAACGCCCCCCTATTTATACTGGCATATTTGGTAAGAATGCCGCAATTAACATAATAATTGCCGTTAAGAATAATGCTTTAATGATGAATAAAACGATAATTGGAATCGCTGCTTTCACTTTACTTACTCCCGCTGTAATTTGCAGTCCTAACCAAATTAAAACGATATTCCATAAATAAAATACTTCAATCGAACTCCCTATTCCATAAGCAACTGAACCTTGCTCAAATAGTGGTCCTAAGCTTGTATACGCAGTTGGTGCGACACCTAAAATGAAAGCGATAATACCATTAATAAATCCACCAATAATAACAACAATGTTTGCATATACAATAATTGTGACTAATTTTTTATAAGAGGTATCATTCCCATAGAACATCATAAACACTTTATAAATAGCTGCAACAACGAATGTTGCCAGCATACCACCTATAGTACCCGACACAATGCCAGAAATAACATCGGATGTCAGTGAACTCTGTCCTGCGAATTCACCTAGTTCTTTTTTCACTTTCACCATCTCAGGTGACGTATTCGTAACGTATGTAGTAAAAGCATTTAACAGCCCTTGTAATAGCGCCATTAAGAAGAACATACCCCAAACTTTCTCGCTCGTCTTCATTCTCTCAAACTGTAAACCAGGAGAAGTAATCATTCCAAACAATGATGGCTTCTCTCCGCCAGCTTTTTGTGTATTCAAATTCGCCTCCATTATAACGCCTCCTTCTATTTATATAACCCGTTCTAACGGGCGGTTCACTTCCTCTTATGAGGCTACGAACCGCCCACTAGAACGGTAATGTGTAGTAGAGAGCCCCCTCTCTACTACACTGCTAACTTATTCATAACGTAATGCTTCAATTGGATCTAATTTAGCAGCTTTATTCGCCGGAATTAATCCGAAAATAATACCGAGTGTCATAGAGAATAGTACGCCTCCAACGACAACTTCCCACGAAACGAGTGGTGGCCATTTCGCAAATGTGGAAACGATATAGGCTCCGCCATATCCAAGACCAATTCCGATTAAACCACCTAGAAGTGTTAACATAACTGCTTCAATTAAAAACTGTAATAAAATTTTACTACGTGTTGCCCCAAGTGCTTTACGTATCCCAATTTCGCGCGTACGCTCTGTTACAGATACGAGCATAATGTTCATAACACCGATACCACCAACGACTAACGAAATACCCGCGATACCGCCGATGATCATCGTCATGATGTTAGTAACTTTAGAAACCCCTTCTTGGAATTCTTTTAAGTTTACTAGTTCATATTTACCTGGAATTTCACTTGGCTTACGGCTATTTAATACATCAACAGCCTTTTTCCCAGCTACTTCTAAATCATCTACATTTTTAGACTGAATTGCGATATTTTGAATATCATCTGTTCCGTATAAAACAGGCCATAACGTAAGCGGGATTAACCCTTCTTCCATTTCAAATCCCATAAACTCATTATCAGATCTGTACACACCAATGATTTGCATTGGTTGTCCCTTCATCTCAATAATTTGTCCGACTGGATTTACATCCTTAAATAATACTTCTTCTGTTTTTGTACTAATCATCATAACGTTATTTGCATGAGAAATATCTGATTCGTTTAAAGTACGTCCTTTTACGACCTTTACTTTATTAACTGCAAAATATTCATTATCAAGACCAATAATATTCAGATTTGCTTTTTTATCATTTACATCAAGTATCTCCATCCCCTGATTTGTTGTAATAACGTGGGATACATTCTTCACTTGTTTTACTTCCATAATATCTTCTTCTGTTAACTTCGGTACTTCAAATCCACCCATTGCAAACTCATCATTCATATCTGGTTTAAACTGAATTGGCATAAGGTTATCACCAGAACCAGCGATTTTTGACTTCAACATCGCTTCCCCGCCTTGCCCAATCGCAACGACAGTAATAATAGAACCTACCCCGATAATAATACCGAGCATCGTAAGAGCTGAACGCAGTTTATGAGCTAAAATAGAAGATAGGGCAATTTTTATACTATCTAGTAAACTCATACCGCACACCTTCTATCTTCTGTAATTTTCCCATCTCGCAGTACAATGCGGCGGGAAGAATACGCTGCTACTTCCTCTTCATGCGTAACCATAACAATCGTTGTACCTTCTGCATTAAGCTTCGTGAAAATATTCATAACTTGCTCACCAGACTTCGTATCAAGCGCACCAGTTGGCTCATCGGCCATAATGAATGTTGGGTTATTCGCAATCGACCTTGCAATCGCTACACGCTGCTTCTGTCCACCTGATAATTCATTCGGCAGATGATGAACCCTATCTGACAAACCGACTTTACCAAGCGCTTCTAGAGCCCTTTGACGACGCTCTGCTTTCTTCACGCCACCGTATACGAGCGGAAGTTCAACATTTTCTACTGCTGAAAGACGCGGCAGCAAATTAAAGTGCTGAAACACAAAGCCAATATATTCATTACGAATTAAAGCAAGCTTTGACTCATCTGCTGTTAAGATATTCACATCATTCAGCATATATTCGCCTTCTGTTGGACGATCTAAACAACCGATAATATTCATAAGCGTTGATTTACCAGAACCAGACGGCCCCATAATCGAAACGAACTCACCGCTTTGAATCGTTAAACTAATATCATGTAAGATCGGCACTGCTAATTTCCCTTGATAATACGTTTTAGCAATATTATTTAACGTAATCATTTCTCTTTCACTTCCATTCCGTCATACACATCGTCGGAAGGATTTTTAACCACCTTTTGCCCCACTGTTACGCCTTCAGTAATTTCTGTCCAGTCTCCATCAGTAGAACCTTTTTTCACATTTTGTTTACGAAGCTTTCCTTTATCCTCAACATAAACAAATGCATCATCGTCTTTTTCCACAATGCTCTTAGTTGGAACAGCAATCATCGTCTTATTCTCTAAATTTACTTGCAAAGAAACGTGATAACCTGGAGATAAACCATCTTGACTATCAAGACTTGCTTTATATGTATATTGGGACATATTTTGAGTTGCTTCACCCATACCGCCTGCTTGAGCCATCTCTGCACTCGTTGGGAATTCACTTACTTCTGTAATCTTACCAGTCCACTTCTTCTTACTATTTGCTTTCGCAGTTACAGTAAATGTTTGATCTGGTTGAATTTGTGACTTCTGAAGCTCAGTTAACGTCCCTTGAACTTGGAATGGATCTTTAGACGCTACTTGTAAAAACGCTTTCCCTTGACCACCTAAAGCTTGCGATGAACTTTGCGCCGCATCTTTATCTAACTTTTGAACAACACCAGCAAAATTACTATAAACCGTAAGTTCTTTCTGTTTTTTATTTAACTCTTCTTTTTGTAACTTTCCTTTTTCTTTCTCAAGATCAGTTGTCTTTTGCGCCATTTCCAACTCACTTACTTGCTCTTCCATCGGATCTGTTACTTCTTTCCCAGCTCCGCTATCTTTCGCCTTCTTAATTTCTTTCTTCAGCGAATCAATCTTCTTCTTCCCTTGGTCATAACGCATATCTGCCATCTTCTGATCAAGTTCAGCTTGCTTCATTTGAAGATTCATTTCTTCATTATCATAAGAGAATAACTTCGTTCCCTTCTCTACCTCTTGCCCTTCTTTCACTACAATTTCTTTCACTTTTCCTTTAGTTGGATCAGCATAGAAACTTTCAATATTTGCAGGCTTCACCTGTCCCGCAATTAACTTCGTATTATTAAGCTTTCGCTCCGTTACCTTCTCAAAGCTCACAGCATCAGCAGATGTTGATGCTCCTTTCTTCTTGCCTTGCATAATAAAAATATTAACTGCTGCTACAATAACAATTAGTGCAATAACCCCGATAATAATCCACTTCTTCTTCTTGTTTGGAGTACGAACCGTATTTGGTATCATTTTCTCGCTCCCTTTATAACTTGATAGTTTAATATAAAAATTGTATAAAACTTTCTGAAAACGGATTACATATTATTACATTCTTTTTACAAAGTTTTACACATCCATTTATATTGTAACAAAAATTCCAATGATTAGAAATATGACATATTGTCTTTTAAGATAGATTTAAGGAAAGATTATATTAATATAAAAAAAGCTATCCAAAATAATAATTGGATAGCTTTTCAAACAAAATATTATGCCGCTTTAGGAGCATTTCTCTCATGTCCACGTTGAACGATGAACAAGAAGATTGTTGATAAAACTGCACCTGTTAATAGTAAGATGAAGCAACCGTCCCAGCCAGAACGATCAACAATAACACCGATTGCTGCGTTTGCTACAAGGCTTCCGCCTACATAACCGAACAGACCACACATACCAACTGTCGTACCTACTGCAAATTTCGGTACTAATTCCATCGCACTTAAACCGATTAAGAACTGTGGTACATAAATTAAACAACCGATAATAGAAACTGCAATACTTACAACAAGTATGCTAGTTGCTTGCCAATATACGAACGTACCAATAACAACTCCGACCATACTAATGATACATAATGGCATACGTTTTCCTTTAAATAATTTATCACTTAAAAGACCAACGATTAATGAACTTGGAATTGCCATACCTTCAAAAATTGCGTACGCCGCGTGTGCTTCATTTTTTGAGAAACCTTTAACTGTCGTTAAATAAAGTGGAACCCAGTTAATAACACCGAAGCGAATTAAATAAACAAATGCATTCGCAATACATAAGAACCAAACAAATTTATTCTTTACTACGTATTTCATTAAAATTTCTTTTGGTGACATCTTATTAGCATGATCTGCTTTTTCAAGATTTTCATAGTCATTACGATACTCATCAATTGGAGGAAGACCTTCTGATTCTGGTGTATCCTTCGCATTAATCCAAACAAGAACTGAAATTACCATTGCGATAATCGCAGGGAAAATAAATACGCCGCCTTGCCAATGATTTTCACCAAAAATAGCTACACCAATTCCGACAAGTGGTGGCACAAGCATTCCGCCAACGTTATGTGAAATATTCCAAATACCTGTTTTCGTGCCACGTTCTTTCTTTGAGAACCATTTCGTCATAACGATACTACAAGGTGGTGCTCCCATACCTTGTACAATACCATTTAGAACAAGTAATGTAACAATCATTCCAAATGACGATGCAAAACCGAAACAAATATTTACAAGCCCTGATAAGAATAAACCGACTGCGATAAAACGCTGGGCGAAAGCTTTATCTGATAAATTCCCCATAAAGAACTTACTAAATCCATAAACAATTGCCATGATTGAACCTAGTAGTCCAATTTCAGCTGTACTAAACCCATATTCTTGTACTAAATACGTACTAGATAACGTAAAGTTACTACGAACTAAATAATAAGCAGCATACCCAACTGAAATTCCCATCAATACACGGATACGTAGTAATCGATATACACGGTCGATCATATCCGCTGGCAATCTCTCAATTACAGGTGCTGGCTTAAGCCATTTAAACATATATTTTCGTCTCCTTTTCTCACTTCTGAGAGAGACGCTGTCTATTCCATATCTCGATTATTCCACTATTTGATATATTTTTGTTTGTTCTTCTAACCGGCTGTCCTTCAATTTCTTTCTCGTTCTTCGCAAACATTGTTGGTACGCCAAACGAAACCTTTTCTAAAATGTGACCCGCTTCTTCTGATAAACAATAATCAATAAATAAATCCGCAATAATACCATTCGGTGCACGTTTTAGTTTCGAAATCGCATTAACAGATAACCCTGTTTGCTCCGGTACAATACTTACAATTGGAAAGCCTTGCTTTTGAAGCATTCTCTGATCTCCCATAAAATTGATGCCTATCATATAATCACCGCTCGCAACAAGCTCCACCGGTATGTAACCGTTCACCGTTACTTCACCAACTTGTCCTGCGAGATTCTTAACATATTCCTTCGCTTCCTCTTCACCTACAGTATCAATAAGTGATTGAAAAAACGTATATGCTGTTCCTGATACATTTGGATCTGGCATCACAATCTTTCCCTTATATACTGGATTTAATAAATCTTGCCACCTTGATGGATAAGGAAGTCCGAGCGGTGCTATTTCTTCATTCCACCGCTCTTTATTGATCGCAATTGCCAGTTTCTCTACTTCATAACCGTACCAATAACCGTCTTTATCTTTAACAGTTTTTGAAATACGATTCGCATGCTGACTCGTAACAGGAATAGATAGATTTTTTTGTTTCATCATTTGATGCGCATCTACCGTACCGCCAATAATAATATCCGCTTTCGGATTTCCAGCTTCCTCTTCTACCCTCCGAAGAAGCTCTTCTGTCGAAAGACGAATAAATTCATACGTACAGCCGCGCGGTTTACAAAATGATGAAAGCAAAGCTTCACCCACTTCCTCACGAGCCGCTACATACGCAACAAGATGACGATCATCCAAAATAGGGAGACCACTTTTATTATATTTAATAGAGGTTGTATCTCGAGAGCAACTAGACATCGCTCCTCCAATTACTAGCAAAAAGAAGAAAAAGGCTATCTTTCTCATGACACATTCTCCTTTACAAATAAATTTGCGAGGGAGCTTTTCATATACATGACATTCCCATTATTATCACCGAGATATTGCACAACAAAGTACGATGGATATACAGAAATAGTAAGAATGTCTTCTCGCTCATTCTTTATACGCTTCCCTGTTTTATAAGCGGTAATATAAGCAATCGGTTCATTCTGTGATTGTAATAATTTCTGTATTTCTCCGTAATCTGTAATTTGCTTTGCGTACCGAATCGAATCAAGTATGTGCGTAAGATTCATCGCACGTTCTACATCACCTTGGCGCACTATGACATCCTGCGCTGACGCAAAAAAATCACTAATACGTTCTGGTGTGTAATACAGGCTTAACAAATACGTTTGAAATGCTGAAATCATTGGGTCCGTACCATTCTTTCCGTACATATCAGCCCCGTACTGGAACAAGTCACCTACTGCAAAAGTACGTTTATGTCCATTCAAGTACGTTACTTCTCCAGTAAATACTTGTTCTTGATTCTTAGCTTCTCTCGGTTCTATTTGAATTCGGTCAAAGAATGAAACAATCGTATGCAAACGAACTTCATCCGTTATAACAATTTCTCCCCACTTTTCATGCCTAACCTTCATTTCGGTAGGCAGGGATTCATTCACTCTTTGTAAAACAGTTTGTTTGTCATTCACTATTGTGATTCGATTGTATATTTGCTTCTCCATCACATAAAACAAAATAAGAGAAACGATTATACAAAGGACAAACATAAGAATTTGAAATGATAGCCTTTTCATTTCTGCCTACCTCCAAGATAAAAAAACGTTGTTTCGAAAATACCGCATAATTGTTTCATAAATGTATCATTTAACCGCTTTCAAGTTTTTTATGTCTTCCATCTGTCTTGGAAGTAAGAATGTAATAAATATTGTAGTACCAACCTCTTCACTACTCTCAATTCGCATACTTCCGCCCTGCTTATTCAGAATCTCCTGACAAATATACAAGCCGTAACCATTCCCGTAACTAGAAGGCAGTACCTTCCCTTCTGGCGATTCATTCCACTCTGCAAGCACACCTTCATCTATACCAATGCCATCATCATGAACAAAAACCTTCGCCTCACGTTCATTTACAATTACATTCATACGAATTTGCGTAGCATCGCTATATTTTATCGCATTATCGAGCACGTTTAAGAAGATTTGTTTCGTCTTATCAAAATCCGCAACAACATGTACATCTGTTAACTCATTTATCACTTCAATCTCAAATTTCTGCAGGCGAGGTTTCACAATTGAAACTGCTTCTTCTGCTAATTCCTTTATATTCACAACTGTAGGTGACACTTCAAACGTACTCGTTCCGTACTTTGAAGACTTAAGTAATTCCTCCACAAGTGATAATAAACGCTCACTCTCTACAGCTACATAACGCAGGCTTTCCTGTACATCTTCCTTCGCCTTTAACTTCGGAATTAAATCCACATAGCCAATAATCGCCGTTAGCGGTGTTTTTAGCTCATGCGTAATACGGTCTAAGAAATCTTTCTGCTTCTCTTTCTCCTCTTTCAATTGCTTAATATGCAATTCAATTCCATCAGCCATCGCATTAAAAGATGCTGAAAGCTGAGCAATTTCCACATATTCATTTAGCTCAATCTTGCTTTTATAATCCCCATTCGCAAGCCGCTTTGCCATTTGTCTTAACTGATCAATCGGCTTATGAAGAGACTTTGCCAAACGAATTGCAAAGAAAATACCCGCAGCTACGAGACAAAGAGACGTCATTAAAAACGTCCAACCGACATTTGTTAAAACTTCCTTCTCACCCGTTAACTCATTTATAAAACGAACACTTCCAATGACATCGTTTCCATAATACACTGGGCTTGAAAATAAAAGAATTGGAGCTGGGTCTCCCTCTTCAAAAACATACGATTTCTTCCCCTTCAAAGAACTCGCAATATCGATATTTCGATGAAGAAGTGCTCCCTTTTGCGTATCCGCCACAACATCTCCATTCTTCCCAATCATCTGTACACGTACATCCATACGCTTCGCTAAATACGAAGCAATTAAAAGTGAATTCGGACCGAGCGTCTCGACCTCTGCTTCCTTCTCTAAATAATTCATCGTATAAATTTGTGCTTCTACACTTAACTTTTCTAAAGAATTTGCCGCGTTATGATACATATTCTTTTCTAACGTAATATAAACAACTGCGTACAAAAGAACAAAAATCGGGATTAACAGTCCCACTATTCCAAACACCATATTTCTCTTTAAAGACATACCATCACCACTTAACAATCCAGTTTATAGCCGACGCCATAAATTGTCTTAATATATTCCCCACTATTCCCTAGCTTCTTCCGCAGTCTTTGCACCATAATATCAACCGCTCTCGTATTTCCGATATACTCAAATCCCCATACTTTCTCAAGTAACTCATCTCTCATAAATACACGCTGCGGATTGGAAACAAACAACTGACATAAATTAAACTCTCTGTACGTTAACTGAATTTCTTGTCCACTAACATGTACTTTTCTTTCCTTAGGACAGATCGTTATCTCCCCCGCCCCAATCACTTCATGACTTACTGTTACCTCTCTCTTCTTCACACGCCGCGTCATATTCTTGACCCGAAGAATAAGCTCCGCATAATTAAACGGCTTCGTCACATAATCATCTGCACCTAGCTGCAGACCAAGCAATTTATCATTCATCTGACTCTTCGCAGTTAACATCAGTACTGGAATATCCCTATTCTTCTCACGGAACAAACGAAGCAACTCATACCCATCTGTATCTGGAAGCATAACATCCAAAATCAATACATCCGGCCCTTCATTCCATTTCTCTAAAGCTTCTCTTCCATCAGCCGCCGTGAGCACTTCATACCCTTCCATCTCCAACTGCATCCGAATCAAATTACGAATACTCGATTCATCATCAACTACAAGTATTTTCATTATTCTCCTCCTTCCATCCCGTATTATAGTACAGTTTAGTATAGCAAAAATCCTATAGAAAAAGAGAGGGTATTGTCGAACATATTTTGTCGACGATACCCTCTCTCACTTATTATATTTATTTAGCATACCCATTAGGTTGCTTCTGATGCCAATTCCAAGCATGCTCAATGATTGTCTTCACATTTACATACTGAGGATCCCATCCTAACTTCTCTTTCGCTTTCTGAGAAGAAGCAACTAAACGTGCTGGATCTCCTGCACGGCGCGGCGCTACCTCAGCTGGAATTTCATGATTTGTAACTTCACGAACTGCATCAACGATTTCTTTCACACTGAAACCATTACCATTTCCTAAGTTATAGAAATCACTCTCTCCGCCGTTCTGTAGGTCTTTAAGCCCTAAGAAGTGAGCTGCCACTAAATCTTCAACATGAATATAATCACGGATACAAGTACCATCTGGTGTATTATAATCCTCACCAAACATCATAATCTTCTCACGTTGACCTAATGCCACTTGCAGTACAAGAGGAATTAAGTGTGTCTCTGGACGGTGATCTTCCCCAATAATACCATTTGGAGTTGCACCAGCTACGTTAAAGTATCTGAAAATCTTATATCGTAAGTTAGAAGCTTGGCTATACCAATGAAGCATCTTCTCGATTGCTAACTTCGTTTCTCCATACGTATTCGTTGGATTTGTCATCGTTTCCTCAGTAATAAGGTCTACATCCACCTCACCATACGTTGCCGCAGTAGAAGAGAAAATAAACTTATCTACCTTAAACTCATCCATTACCTCTAATAAACAAAGTGCACCATACACGTTGTTATTATAATATTGAAGAGGCTTCTCCATACTAACTCCAACTAAAGAATCAGCTGCAAAGTGCATAACTGCCTCAATATTTTCTTGTGTAAAAACATCTCTTAAAAATGCTTTATCACGAAGGTCGCCATTATAAAACTTCGCACCTTCCGTAATTGCATCCTCATGACCAGTTTGTAAGTTATCTACTACTACTACAGATAAACCTTCGTCTACTAATTTTTTAACAGCGTGAGAACCGATATAACCAGCTCCACCGCAGATTAGAATTGAATTCATTGTCTTCACCTAACTTTACTTTTTATAAAATACTTACTATTTTTCTCTAGCAAATTCCATATCCATTCTTATTATACATAACTTTAATAACTAAGAAAAATCTTTGTTATTAATGCTTCAATATAAAATGCCATTTAGCCCTTCATAATTCAAAATAAACTGTAATTTGATGAAGACTTATTAATAATGTACCATAAATATGACATATAAGAAGTTGGGAGTTATAAAATTGAAAGATACACTAAATTCATCATCACGAATACAAGCAATAGACATCGTCAGAGGGATAACTATCTCACTAGTAGTTATGGGCCATACGGAAATGCCCCCGCAATTAAATAATATCTTTTCTGCTTTTCGAATGCCCCTATTTTTTATGGTTTCTGGTTACTTACTTAACGTAACTAAACATTCAGATAATTTCTCGACCTTTATACAAACCCGGATATGGAGACTACTAATTCCATATTTTTCAGCGGGTATACTCTTCTACATAATATGGATAATAAGACAATATTATAATCAAGATTATACACTCTCTTGGTATGAGCCCATAATAGGAATTTTCTATGGGAATGGTGAAATGTTATACGTCAATGTACCTATATGGTTTTTAATTTGCTTATTTTGCTCAGAAGTACTATTTTTAGCAATAATGAGTCTAATACAATCCTATAAAAATTCGCTTCAACTCCTTATCTTTATAGGAATAGGGTTTATCGGGGGGTATATTAGTTACTATGTACATTTACCATGGGGACTAGATATCGCTTTCGTTGTACAATTATTTTTGTACATTGGAAATAAATTTAAATCAATTGGTTTGTTTAAGTGTTTCCATTTCCCAATTACCTTTATTATAATAAGTACTATTCTATTTATTATTCTTAATCCAATTAATGGCCTTATAGATATTAATAATCGGATTTACGGTAACATTATTTTATTTTATATTAACGGTTTCTTAGGTAGTGTAATTATGCTCTATGCAGCTCAACTATTAGGGAATAGCAAAGTTTTTTCTAAAATATTTATTTATTTTGGCAAAAATTCAATAAATATTTTAATTTTTCACAATGCAACATTTTGGTTTCTTAGCATGCTGAATAACACATTACACTCCCCCCTTCTTTCGCACTGGTTTATCTATACTATTTTTGGGATTACTATGAGTCTATTTATTTCATTTATCATCAAAAAGTACCCTCTACTTCAGATGCTATTTAATGGCGTAAGACAAAAAAACAAAAAGTTTCTATCTAACTATAAAAATTAATAATAAGAACGACTCAGTAATTAATCACTGAGTCGTTCTATACCTCTATATTACATACATTAAACTTATAAATAGCTTTTTATATCAAACAGCTTCATTAGATATGAAATAGTTCATTATATATTGCCCCCAAACTTCATGCCCCTTCGCACTAGGGAATCCAAACTCTTCTTGTAAATATGGTAAAATAGCCTTTGTTGTTGCATCAGGCCATGCTCCCCAATGATCTACATATGTATAACCATTTTGTGTCGCAAATTGTTTTAATGCTTCAATTGCCTTCGGATAATTCTTCGCACCATACACTGGGTTTGGTGGTTGAATCATAATCGTAGCACCCTTTGCACTAGTAGAAAGTGCTTGTACAAATTTCTGTGTACTCGCAACTGAGTTTCCATTACCAGTTTTACCATTGTCCGTAATAAATGGTGGTTCGAATAAAATCACATCTGGATTATCTTTCGCAATCTCTTTATCACGCTTATTTGCGATCAACTCTTCTGTGCTTTCACCCTTATATTCCTTTACCGTCACATTCCATAAGCCTTTACCGTAAGCAGTCTCTAAATTAGCCGTTAACTGAGCTGCCCAAGCATCTTTTTCAGATGAAGAAGCTTCATCACCAACAATTACAAGATTTACTGCCTTTTTATCCTCAGCAGCTTTCTTTAACTTCTCTTTCACTGCATCTGGTAAATTCTTCGCATATGCTTCATTAAAAGATGACTTTGCATCTTGCTTTTTCTCTGTTTTCTTCGCTCCGCTGTCTTTCACTTCAGACTTCGTTTTCGTTACTTCACTCGTCTGCCCTGTCGCATTCGCAACTTTCTTATTCCAGTACAATTTACCGCTCACAACCGAAGCGACAAACAATACAAAAATAAATAGGACAAGTACTGCTTTCTTATTCATCGATTCACCTCATCTATTAATCTCACAATATATAATACTAATATAAACTCACGCAAAAATAAACCCAACTCCTTCCAAAGGAGTTGGGTTATTATATATTACTTAGTCAATTCAAGATGCGCTCTTAATTTATTCGTAATATCTTGTTTCGCTGCATCTGGAACGTAGTAGTACCAAATACCATCAGCGGCTTTGTGACCATCGCCTGGGATTTGGATTTCTTCACTGTTCTGCATGCAATCTTTATAGTTCTTTTGAATATCAAACATTTGATCCTGAGTTAAACTTGTTTTAACATTTTTCTCAATCGCTTTTAACACATCGCCATAATTTGCAAGAGAAGATACACTTGCACCCTTTTTAATTACCGATTGGATAACTTGACGTTGGCGCATTTGGCGACCGAAGTCACCACGTGGATCTTCATAACGCATACGAGTATACTTTAATGCCGATTCACCATCTAAATGAATATTACCTTTAGCAAAGTGGGTCTCTCTTGATGTAAAATCTAAATCATTATTTACATCAACACCACCAACAGCATCTACAATATCTTTAAAACCAGCCATGTTTACTTCAATGTAATGATCAACTGGTACATTAATAAAATTCTCCACTGTTTTCACAGCCATATCAATGCCGCCAAAAGCATAAGCGTGATTAATCTTATCTTTCTTGCCCTTACCAATGATTTCAGTATAAGTATCACGAGGAATACTTGTAATCTTCATTGATTTTTTTTGTGGGTTCAATGTGAACAACATTAATGAATCAGACCTAGAAGTTTCATTCTCTCTTTGATCAGTTCCCATTAATAAAATTGAAATTGGCTTTTGATCTGATATATTTACTTTTTGATCCCTTTTTTCAGATTTATCACGATTTAATGGTTGATGTACCGACTCTAATGTATTAGATACCTTTGAATAAACATTATATGCATATATTCCACCAGCCATTAAAATTAGTGCTAAGCTTCCTAGGAGTACAAATATTATTTTTTTCTTCATTTAATATCCTTCTTTCCAATCTATAACTATATAAACATATTTCGTTCTTTTTAAGATATCCCACCAAACTACTTTATTATGGTGTTACACGCTTTCCTCTTTTACGTAGTATCCCATCTTTCATAGCCTTCATTAATAGTCCATAATCTTTAAGGCTAAACTTTTTAATTTCTTTAATACACTTTAAATTATAAAAAACAAACTGGAATAGTGCTCTCATATATACTATATATAAATTACCATATCTATAATCTAATTCTATTCTATTTCTAAGCATGTAATAATCTTTCCAATTAAAAATTTCCTTTTTTTGCAAATGAAGCGAGTGTCTTTTCATAATTGCTTTTTTTACAACGGCAAGTTTAAAACCTTTTTCTTGTGCACGAATTGAAAAATCCGCGTCATCACAAATGATAAAATATGAATCGTCAATATCTCCCACCGCTTTAAATACATCTCGATGTATTAGAGGACCTTCAAACGGAATTGATACTATTTCCCTGAATGGGTCCTTCATTTGGTCAGGATATACGCAATCAGTGGACTCTAATTGAAACGGATTTCTAAAGTTCAACTTTGTAGTATATGGTAAACTTTTATTGGATTCGATATCAATTCTATTAGTCTGTAAAATTGAATACTTACCGTTGGACTCCTCATATACTTTCAACAAATTTTCCAAGCAATCAGACTGTGGATAAACATCATCATCCATCAACCAACACCATTCAAACTCATAATTATTCGCCAATTCCACCCCAGCTTTAAATCCACCGGCGCCTCCCGTATTTTCCTCCAATCGATTATATTCTATACTACTGTTATTAATAAACCCCTTTTCCCTTAAGTACTCCTCAGTACCATCTGTAGAAGCATTATCTACAATAATAATTTTCTCAATTTTTTTAGATTGCTTTAATAGTCCATCTAAACAATTACATAACAATTCTTTCCTATTATAAGTTACAATAACAGTAATTACACTCACTTTTATATACTCCTTTATACGCTTCTAATTTACAAAACTTCTATTTTTCAACAAACAAAAATATACAATCCAACTTATTAAATATTTAGTTCGTGCCACAATTTTTTAAATTTTTTCCTTAATAAATTAATTTACCACCAACAATATCTTCCATATCCATCATTTTACTTTCCCAAGAATTTTTTAATGCAGTTTGCTTTCTACAAAGAATAGCATCTTCACTATCTAGCGTCTGTAATTTAGACAGAATATCCATAAATTCAGGCTTATCACTAGCTGTATATATCGACTTAATTTCTAATAAATCTTCAAAAGGAGTAGTAATTAGTGGTTTTCCCGCCGCTAAACATTCAAATGTTTTAACTGGAAAAACCCCTTTATTAAACTCATTAATCTTATATGGAAATATAATAGCATCTGCTTCTTTTATATAATTAATCAACTCTGTTCTAGGCATAGCATCCATTAAATACAAATTAGAGTACTTATCACTAAAAGGATTTTTCAGTTGCCAATCTCCTATCATACGTAACTCATAGTTTTTATCTAAAATCATTTTAATTAAATCGAAATCTAATTTATTTGATATAGAACCATAATATAGTAGTTTTGAATATTTTTTTCTAGGTTTTGATAATTCGTCATAAAACACATCTATATCTACACCATTTGTTATTAATTGAACCTCTTTATTAACTATATTGCTCTTCTCTCTCTTGTGATAGAGACCATCTGCAATTATCACATCAGCTAATTGCAAAAGCGCCTTTTCACTATCCCTTATCGATTTCATTGTATTTTCCGCATGTATAAAATTATATGCTACATCATAAACCAGCACTTCTGGATTAAGTTTCTTTGTAATACTAATCGTGGTTTCTGTTGGTAGATATGTAATGATTATTGGTTTTTTTTCCTTATATACACACTTCTCTTGAATTTCTGACACGATTTTATTAGTAAAATATAAATTATTTAAACTAATAAAAAGGCCGTTAGTAGGAGGTAGTGCTACCGGAGATACAATTTCAATATTTTCGTCTAAAGGATTCCTACTATCTTCATTTTTTTTCTTCATTAATCGATTGAATATACGTTTCATATCACCAAAGTGTGGATTTCTTTTTGCTGTTGTTTCAACGTATACAACATTGTTTTTTTTTGAAAAATGTGTAGCAACTTCATGATGTCTTTGCCACATAAAATTCCAATCAATAGAGGATAATATTATTATATCTCGATTTTTTATATTTCTTTTCATAAGGACTCCTTAAAAATAGACATTTCAATCCACTAGTTTATATTTACAATACTTCATAAATATTAGTTTTCTTTAAAATTACTGCATTATATTTTGAATCATATTTTCAAATTTATCCACAAAAACTTGATTATTTGTTACAAATTCCTTTTTTCCTATTGCATTCTCTTTTAAACATGTTTGTATTTTTTCTTCCATTTGATTTATGTCATATACCGCTATAACTTGTTTCTTTTTCTCTAATCTCTTTACAAAATCTACTTGATGATTATCAACGTGTTCATCAAAATCCTTATTTCTTGGTACAACTATGGGTGTTTTTCCTAATGATAACGGCGTCATAATACTCCCAGGTCCACCGTGAGTAATAATTACAGATGCCTCTTCCATTTTTTTCATCATTTCATTATAACCAATTAACTTAGATCCTTCGCAATACCTTGGGATATATGTAGAATAGCCATATTGAATGAAAACGTCACCTGTAATTTCTTTATTTTTTTTCATTTCATCTATTTTTTTTACTAACCTATCAAATTGCTGCTCATGTGTACCTGTGGTGACAAAAATCATAGCAATCCTCCTAATACTTCTCCCTTTGGATAAAACTTTTTTTGCTCCTCCCATTGTAATACAAATTTATCACAAATCGGATAAACAAGCTTTCCTGTAAGGGTTGGTGAATCTATCCTGTCATATACTTCTATATAAACTACTTTAGATTTAAAGAATAATTTACCTATATAAAAAAATGGAATAGCTGGAGCTGCACCAGTTGAAACAATAACATCTGGTTTTTCCTTAAATAATACTTTAATAGCTAAAAATGAATTTTTTATTAAATTTTTTATATTTCTATTTGAAGGATAATAGCACCATGTAGTATTTTCTTTTTCTAAAAGGGACTTACTGTCCTCTTTATTAAATGTTACCCATGTTCTTTCATGCTTTTCCCACCAAGGTTTCAACTGGTATAGTTGAGTTAAATGTCCACCACTAGAACCTACTAATAAAATTTTCATTAAGCTTCTCCTTTCAATCGTTTACTAATTCCTAAAATTAAACCAATCGATATAAAATAAAAATATGCAACTGTTTGTGGTGCATCTATATCCTCAGTTAACATCCAAAGTACTACTGTTAGCACTGAAATACCTAAATATTTTAAAATATACTTTTGAAGATATTCATTTGCATTAAAAAACAATTTCATCCAATTATATAGTGAGCAAAGTATGAATGAAATAAATAAAGAAAATCCTATAATTCCTGTTTTCATTAAAACACCAATATAAGTAGAGTGTGATCCTATTGGAACCTCTATCCAACTAACATAAGGTTTCATGCCTATCCCGAGAAATGGAGATGACATAGCATTTTGAATAGCCATTTTATATATTATTTGTCTCTGGCCGGTACTCGCTTCTCTAGAATCTAACATAAAGCTTGCAAAATCATCTAAAAAGAAGTACATAGTAATAAATAAAACGGCACCTACACACATAATTTGAGATATTTTCAGATAAATCCCCTTATTTTTAGGGACAGTGATAGCACTTACGACTATACTAGCGACAACTAAAGACATTATTGCCGTACGTGATAATGAAAAAATCAGAGGTAACATTATAATTAACAGTTCAAAATAACTTTTTACCTTCCCCTTCTTAACAAGTTTATAATATACAATTGCCAGGAAAATAATAATACTCGTTCCAACACCTGTTGCCGTTGGATAAAGGAAAAAACCTGTAAATCTTGGGAAATCCGATTGTAAAAACCAATCTGTTTTTACAATATTTAAGTTCATAGTGCTTTCAATTATATCGAATCTTAATGACTGGGGAATCACGTTATATAAAAGAGACTTTATTTCTACCAAATATTCTCCTTTTTTCCAAATATAAATTGAATATATACAAAATACACCTTGTATTAATCCAACAATTCTAAAAGAATTTAATAATTTCACTAAATCTTTCAATTCTATTTCAGCATTATTAATTGAAACAATAATACAAAAACCCATAATCCAGTAACTTAAATTATATATAGATCCAACTACTCTATTCATTTCAAAAGCTGATGAATTAATCACAATTGAACTGGCATATACCAAAATAAAGAATAGTAATAATTTACTATACCCTTTATAAATAACTTGTCGATTACTTTTTTTACAGTATAAAAGAGCAGATATAAACATCAATAAAGAAATCATATGAAAAATTATTATGTTCAAACCTAAAATCCACCATAAGGGAATTAGTAGCACCCCTATTCTAGCTATACTCATTGGTAATCTTTTATATTTCATATCCAACCTCTTATAATAATTTAATATAATTAGTACAAAATAAAGTTTCTATACAAAATGTATAGAAACTTTATTTATATTAATTATTCGGTTTGTTGATTTTCTCATTAAAAATCTTTATCGATCTAGCAATAACCATATCCATATCATAGTATTGATATTCTGCCAATCGTCCAATACAAATCAAACTATCGTGCTTTTTAGCTTCCTTTCTATATTTATGATATAACTCTTGATTATCATCATTTTTTATTGGATAGTACGGAGTATTTTCCTCTGGAATATACTCTTGTGAAAACTCTTTAACTGTTGTCGTTACATTTAGTTTTTGATTTGTTAAATGCTTAAACTCCGTTACTCTTGTAAAATTATAGTCATTAGGATAGTTAATAGTTCCTACTTTTTGAACATACTCTTCATTATAGCTTTCAAATTTAAAATCTAACGAACGATATGGAAGTTGACCATATTTATAATCAAAGAAGAAGTCAATTGGTCCTGTATATATTATCTTTCCATCAAATTTGTTACCAAATAACTTTATCTCTCCATTGTTAGTATCAAAATCAACAACTTCTTTATAATCCGTATTTAACATTACCTTGATATTAGGATGATTTAGCATGCTTTCAAAAACTTTTGTATAACCCTCTTTTGGCATCCCTTGATATGAATCTTGAAAATAGCGGTTATCTCTACTGATATGTACTGGAACACGCCCTGTTACTGAGGAATCTAATTCCTCCGGTTTAATTCCCCATTGCTTTAATGTATATCCTAGAAAAACTTTCTCATATATATATTCCGCCAAAAATCTAAGATCTTCATCCTCAACTTCTCTCAATTTTAATATCGGTACTTTTTTATTATACCCAAAATTACTAATTAGCTTTTTCTCTAATTTTGTCGCTAAATCCTTAGGGAAAATTTGATCAATTGAGTTTAAATTAAATGGGATTGGTACCTTTTTCCCATCAATTACACCAAGTACTTCATGATGATAATGAAGCCATGATGTAAATTTCGACAAATAATCCCATACACTCTTTATTTTTGTATGGAAAATGTGAGGTCCATAGTTATGGATTAATACACCATCCTTATCATAAGAATCAAATGCATTACCACCTATATGATTACGTTTTTCAATGATTAATACCTTCTCATTTAGTTGAGAAGCTATACGTTCAGCAATAACACTTCCAGCAAATCCAGCACCGACAATAATATACTTAAACATAATTACCTCCATAAATTAACTTTTTTCTTCTTCAAATAAATTACCATTGTTCCCGTAACTATTAATTCTATCAATAACAATGCTATTGCTGTACCGATATGATTATATAAAGGGACAAATATAGCTGCCAATATAATATTAATTCCACTAGAAAACATTAAAATCTTTGAAAAGGCTTTTTTATAACCAAAATTAATCATAACTTGAACGCCTAAAATATTACTAATACTCACTAATAGCGGCAATGGCGATAAAATTTTTAAAACTAATATAGACTCTCTATAATCAGGTCCAAAAACTAAATCCACAATTAACTCTGAAAATAGAAATACTAGAATAGAAATACCTAAAAATATAAAAATATTTAACTTCAGAATTTTTCTTATAAATCTTAAAGCCTCAACTTTTGAATCAATTGCTATTCGGCTGAGATGTGGAAATATTGTTTGCGAAATAGGGTTAATCAATCCATTTATAGCATTTATTAACTTTTCAGCACTTGCATAATAACCTGTAATTGTATTGTTGGTAAAAATCCCTAATATAAATGTATTACTAATTGTATACAAACTAACTGAGATGGTTGAAATAAAAATATCCCAGCCTTCTCTTAATTCTTTTTGAATATCTCTAAACTTTGGTTTTACAATTACCAAATCATATTTTCCCTTTATAATTACTAAAGAAATAATACCAACGGTAATATAACCAACTGAAGTAAGAGCTGGCACTAAATAAAAATCCTCTGCGGTTTTAACAAAAATAAATAAACTAACAGTAAAAAACAGTTTCGAAATTGCATTTAAAACTGAAATAACTTTCATATTTTCTAATCCCTGAAAAAACCAGATTGGAAACAAGACATTACCAAGTACCATCCCAAAGGTTAATACATATATCTCCCAATTAACTCCAAATTTTTCAACGATATATAATATGCACATTAAAATAATAAAACTAATAACCATTAGAGCTAATTTTATACTCATTACTGTTGAAAATATACGAGAGAGTTCTCCCTTATCTTTGCGATTAATTGAAATTTCTTTCGTGGCAGTCAAATTGAATCCATAATCGGTTAAAAGAACAAAATACTGGATTAATGCTTGTGCAAAAGCGATTATTCCGAATTTTTCTGGTCCTAAAGTTCTAAGTAAATACGGTAAAGTTATTAATGGCAATAAATAATTTACCCCCTGGACACTTAACAATGATAAAAAGTTTATAAATAATCTTTTATTATGCATCTAAATAAACCAATCCATTCAAGGGCCTGCAGCCTTGCGAATACAATCCCATAATTTTAACAGCGCCTATTTCATACACTATAATTTTAAAATGCATCTTTTGAACCAATAAGCACCCTAAATGTTCTTACTATAATTTTAATATCCAAAAAAATACTTCTACGTTGAATATAAATGATGTCTAGTGCAACCATCTCTTTAAATCCTGTATTACTTCTTCCACTTACTTGCCATAATCCTGTACACCCTGGTGTAACAAGCAATCTTTGTTTATCATAAGAATTGTATTCTTTGACCTCTCTTTGAAGTGGTGGTCGTGGTCCAACTAAGCTCATATCACCCTTTAATACATTTAATAACTGTGGTAATTCGTCTATGCTTGTTTTACGAATAAATTTACCAATTTTAGTTACGCGCGGATCCACTTTCATCTTAAACATAGCACCCGATACTTCATTATACTGCAATAAATCTTTTAGTCGTTCTTCTGCATCTGTGACCATCGAGCGAAACTTGTACATCCCAAATTCCTTTCCATCTTTTCCAACACGAGTTTGTTTGAAAAAGACAGGGCCTTTTGGATCCTCAATTTTAATAACCATGGCAACAATTACAAAAATCGGTAAAAGAAAAATAAGACCACAAATTGCACCAACTACGTCCATTAAACGTTTCGTAAACAAATATATACTATTCTGATTTACCTCTTCAGCAGCAAGTAATCCTTGTTCCTTTGCAGTTCCACTGGATACTTTCGTTAAGGCCAATGCCCTTCCACCTCACTTTATACATGCACATTTTCTGTTTTTACTAGTTCATTCATATACTGCATTAATTCATCTTTCAATTCTTCATGCTGAAGTGCCATCTCAATCGTAGTCTTAATAAATCCAAACTTCTCTCCAACATCATAGCGAGTTCCTTCAAAATCATAGGCAAATACACGTTGAATTTCATTTAAACGTTGAATCGCGTCTGTTAATTGAATTTCTCCACCAGCTCCTGTTTGTTGGCTCTCAAGAAACATAAAAATTTCTGGTGTTAATACGTAACGACCCATAATTGCCAAATTAGATGGCGCTGTTCCTTCTGTTGGCTTTTCAACAAATTGACGCACTTGATAACGACGGTCATTTTTTTCAACTGGATCGATAATACCGTAACGATGCGTTTCATTTTCAGGTACCGTTTGTACACCAATAACCGATGACTGTGTACTTTCATATTGATCCATTAATTGACGTAAACATGGCGTTTCTGCTTGTACAATATCGTCGCCAAGTAATACCGCAAATGGTTCATTCCCAATAAACTTACGTGCACACCATACTGCGTGCCCGAGTCCCTTTGGTTCTTTTTGTCTTATATAATGAATATTTATTTTGGATGAAGCTTGTACTTTTTCAAGTATTTCATACTTTCCTTTTTCCAAAAGGTTTTGTTCTAATTCAAATGAATGATCAAAATGATCTTCAATTGCACGCTTTCCTTTTCCAGTAACAATAATAATGTCTTCAATTCCCGATTCTATTGCTTCTTCTACTATGTATTGAATTGTCGGTTTATCGACGATTGGTAACATTTCTTTCGGCATTGCCTTCGTTGCTGGTAAAAACCTTGTCCCAAGACCAGCTGCTGGAATAATTGCTTTTCTTACTTTTTTCAAATTTCTTCCCTCCAAATTTTTTTATAAAAATGCAACAATAACAAAAAACCCTACCTATAGAGTCATATTTATAACTCCATAGGTAGAGTTTCTAAATATTAATAAACTATGGGCATCTAACCCAACCTCACGTCATACTCCCGACGACAAGCGTCTAAGGTAGGTTCGAAATAAAAATTTCTACCCACAGCACGACCGAGTGCCTCCGTTGATAACGGTTAGGAGACATCACCTGTTCTTTATTTAAAAAATACCGAACAATTTTTTACGACGAATTTGTTCTGGATCTTCTTTATAAATTGATTTCCCGCTAATGATTAAATACGGATTCTCTCTTAAATCATTCATAACACTTGCGCCAAATTCTTTCTCTATTAGTTCATAGCTTTCTGCTAAATGAAACCCTCTTGACGTTGTGTTATGTGCATCTGATGCGATCATATGCGTTAAATTATGTTCAACCAGTTGTAGCGAGAATTTTTTAATCTTTTTCCCGAATTTACCTAGAAGACTTCCTGCCGTTACTTGTGTCAATGCACCTTTATTGACAAGGTTATATAACTTATCAGGCCGCTCAATTAACTCGGCATTACGTTCTGGGTGAACGATAATTGGGATTATTCCTTTTACACGTAGTTCATAAAATAGTTGTTCTGCATAACGAGGTACATGATTAGACGGAAATTCAATGAATATATATTTGTTTGTTTCATTTAAAGTAACAATTTTACCAGCTTCATAGTCTTCTAATAAATCACCGTATAACCTGACTTCTTGCCCTGGTAAAACCTTCAGCGGGATTCCATTTTGTTGTAGTTCATCATTTAATTGTTTTATTTGATGAATAATAGAAGTACGCTCATTTACATATTTTCCGTTTTGATGATGTGGCGTTGCGACAATTGTATGTATTCCTTCTGCCACAGCTCGTTTTGCCATCGCTAAACTATCTGTTACTGTTTGTGCACCATCATCAATACCAGATAAAATGTGACAATGTAAATCAATCATTCTTTTCATCCTCCCTCTCTTATAGTAATCTTTTTTCCCTTGAATATGAGACATCCCTCATATTCAAGGGAAAAAAGGAGATATGTTTCCCATATCTCACTCTTTTAATTAATTTGCACCGTAGTAATAATATAGGCCCTGTTCACGTTCACGATCGTTCAGGACAACACCTAACAATTTCCCTTTAGCCGATTCTAACAATCCTTTTGCCTTTACTGCCGTTTCTTTCTCTGTTGATTCACTACGAACGACAAGAATAGAAGCATCACATACATTTGCCATAATTTGCGCATCTGTAACAGCTAAAATTGGTGGTAAATCAAAAATGACCAAATCATACATACTGTATGCTTGTGCAAGAAGCTCCTGCATTGATTTTGATCCTAACAATTCTGCCGGATTTGGCGGAATTGGACCACAAGCTAAAAAGTGTAAATTATCAACTGATGTCGTTTGTACACATTTTTCTAAACGTTCACTATTTGTTAATACGTTCGTCAATCCGAAAATATTATCTACTTGGAACATTTGATGCATCGCTGGTTTACGCATATCTGCATCAATTAATAATACTTTCTTTCCTTGCTGTGCGAACACGACTGCCATATTCGCTGTTGTCGTTGTTTTACCTTCACTTGGGTTCGCAGACGTTATCATTAATGAATGTAAATTCGTATCAACAGCTGCAAATTCAATATTCGTTCGAATATTACGATATTGTTCCGAAATTGGTGACTTTGGTTGTTGCTGAGCAATTAATTGACGACGTTGACGATGATTTTTTTTCTTTTTAAATAAATTAAGAGCCAATTGTTTGTCCCCTCACTTTTCTTGATGATGGAGCGTGTGATTTCATAGTTGTTGTTTCTTCATCCATACGAGCTACAATTCCTAACACTGGCAAGCCAAGTAAGTTTTCTATATCTTCTTCCTTTTTCATCGTGTTATCTAAGTATTCTAGTAAGAATGCAAGACTAATTGAAGCCATTAAACCAACCACAAAAGCGATTGCTACATTAATCATTGGTCGAGGCTTAATTGGAGATTGATTCTCAACAACTTCTGCTTTTGATAGTACAGTTACGTTATCAACACTCATAATCTTTGCAACTTCTGCTTTAAATACATCTGCAGTTGCATTAGCGATATCACGAGCTACTTTTGGATCCTTATCCTCTACCGTTACAGAAATAACTTGTGAATCTTTTTCATTTGCAACATTAATCTTTCCTGTTAACGCTTGTGCTGTCATATTTAAATTTAATTTTTCATTCACTTGTTCTAAGATTACGGGACTTTTAATAATAACCTTATATGTATTCGTTAATTGAATATTCGTTTGAATTTCACCAGCTTGTATCATTGTCCCATCTTGTTTCTTCTGGTTTACAAGAATTTGCGTTGAAGATTGATAGATTGGTGTCATAAAGAAAAAGCTAATAATAGCACTTATGATTGCCAAACCGAATGTAACAGTGAGAATCATTGCTAAACGTTTTTTTAAAATATGAAATAACTCTTTCAAACTAATTGTTTCTTCCATAAGTTCCTCCAACTTTCTAAAATTTGCACATAAGAAAAATTATAACATATTAATCTTACGTTTTTTTATTTTAATAAATTATTTAATATAAGCTCACATCAAGCAAATATAATCTTACAAAATAATCTTAAATATGACAACACATTCCAACGAATTTCCAAAATTTCCATTATATCATACTTTTTATATAATGCAATGATGAATTTTATAAAAATTCAAAAAAGCCGATAAAATCATTTATCAGCTTTTACATTTACTATTCTACACACTATTTTCTAATAATATCCATATTGTTCTTTTTCTTCTCTTTTATCGTTTAAGACGACACCAAGTAATTTACCAGAAGCTTTGTCTAATATTTGCTTCGCTCTTACAATTTTATCTTTTTCTGTTTTTTCACTGCGTACGACAAGTACGATTCCATCGCATTTGTTCGCAAGTAGTTGTGCATCGGTAACCGCAAGAACCGGTGGTGTGTCGATTAAAATAATATCAAACATGTTATATGCTTCTAGTAATAGATCGTCCATTCCCCGGCTACCTAATAGTTCAGCTGGATTTGGCGGGATTGGACCTGCTGCCATTAAGTATACATTCTCTATATCTGTTTTTTGAATGCATTGCATTAGTTTCGCTTGTCCTAATAATAGGTTCGTTAATCCATTTGAATTATGAATGGCAAATAAGTTTTGAATCGTCGGCTTGCGCAAGTCGGCTCCGATTAATAAAACTTTCTTCCCTTGTTGTCCAAAAACAACTGCTAAGTTTGCGATTGTCGTTGTTTTCCCTTCACCTGGATCTGCCGAAGTAACAATAATAGAACGAACATGATTATCTACAGATGTAAATTCAATATTTGTACGAATGTTACGGTATTGTTCTGTGATGCGTGATTTAGGCTCTTTATGCGTAATTAATTGTCGTAATGGTTTTCTTTTTTTTCTCCCGAACATGGTATGATCTCCTCTTTTCAAAATGCGACACTTTCCCCTTTATCTCTCTATGTCCGATATGCTACGCCCATTTTTCATTTACTGATACTGTTAAAATTCCCCATCACTTTCCTCTACAATTCATCATAACCAATCATAATAAGCTTTGTCCTATCTCATAACCTTCATAATGTGACAACCGCGTCTCTATTTTTATCGCGCTATCATTTATCTTAATTTCAAGATATTTATAGCGTCATTATATATGAACTTCCATTCATTTACAATAAAAATTCTGATTACTCTGCATTTTAATATTTCGAACAAAAAGTATATGAATTAAAAAAATTCTTCTGCCTATTGCAGAAGAATTTTTTTAATTTACATCTATTCTTTTTTATCACCAATCGCAAATGTAATTTCAGCTTCACATGCAATTTCACCATCTACTGTTGCGATCGCTTTTCCTTTTCCGATTGGACCGCGTACACGTGTCATCTCTACTTCTAGGCGAAGTTGATCACCTGGGCGTACTTGTTTTTTGAAACGACAATTGTCGATACCAGCAAAGAAAGCAAGTCTTCCGCGGTTTTCTTCTTTCTTTAATACCGCAACTGCTCCGACTTGTGCTAATGCTTCTACAATAAGTACACCGGGCATAACTGCATAGTCAGGAAAGTGCCCGTTAAAGAATTCTTCGTTTGCGGATACATTTTTAATTCCAACCGCTCGTTTTCCTTCATCTACTTCTAATATTTTATCAACAAGTAAAAATGGATAGCGGTGAGGAATGATTTCTTTAATTTGTTCTATATTTAGCATGTAACAATCGCCCCTTTTACAATATTGGTCTTACCACTTGGACATATTGTTTATTATCCCATTTTGTTTATTGTTTGTCATTAGAAAATGACACTTTACTTCCTATTATAAAAAAATGCACACACTCTATTCCCTTAAAATAGCTGCATATACTTGCAACTGACACGGAGGTAGAAAAGAGTGTATGCCCAGATTAGGGAAAGGCAATATGTACTGAAACATTATTTGCCTTAATGTCGTATTCGACTCATTATATTATAAACGTTTTCAAATAAGGAAATATTAAATTTAACCATATATATGAATATTTTACCTGTTTTCTTCATTTTTCTCTATTTTTCTTCTATTTTCTCAATAAATCAAAATAAAATAAAAAAATAAAAGAATACAAAAACAAAAAAGAACTACGGTTAACACCTTAGTTCTTCTCATCTTCCTGCTATTTGTGAGCTAATAATAAGTGGGGAATACCCCCACTTATTAAAGTTTCACTTTATCGTAAAGCACGCTTCGGTAATTTATCAATATTCTCTAACATAATACCTGTACCAACTGCAACACATTGCATTGGGTTTTCAGCAATTAATACTGGTACTTTTAGTTCTTCTGCTAGAAGCATGTCGATACCGTGTAGTAAAGCTCCACCGCCTGTTAGAATAACACCGCGGTCGATGATGTCCGCAGATAATTCTGGTGGTGTGCGCTCTAATACGCCTTTTGCAGCTTGTACAATGATAGCCGCATCTTCTTTTAGTGCTTCTGTAATTTCTTCAGAGCATACTGTAATTGTGCGTGGTAAACCTGTTACCATGTCACGTCCGCGAATTTCAAGCTCTTCGCTACGTGCACCTGGGAATACTGTACCAACTTTAATTTTAATATTTTCTGAAGTACGTTCTCCAATTAACAGCTTATACTTACGTTTAACATAGTTTAAGATCTCCATATCAAACTTATCGCCAGCCATTTTGATAGAGGAAGAGGTAACAATATCACCCATAGATAGTACAGCGATATCTGTTGTACCTCCACCAATATCAACAACCATGTTACCGCTTGGTTGGAAGATTTCCATACCAGCACCAACTGCAGCTACTTTTGGTTCTTCCTCTAAAAATACTGTCTTACCACCTGAACGTTCAGCAGCCTCACGAATTGCTTTTTGTTCTACTGATGTGATATTTGTTGGACAACAAATTAAAATGCGAGGTTTTGAAAAGAAACTCTTTACGTCCAATTTGTTAATGAAATACTTTAACATTGCTTCTGTAATTTCGAAATCTGCGATTACACCATCTTTAAGTGGACGAATTGCTACAATATTACCAGGCGTACGTCCCACCATACTTCTTGCTTCTTCACCTACTGCTAATACTTTACCTGTGTTACGATCAATTGCAACAACAGATGGCTCATTTAATACAATACCCTTACCTTTAACATGGATTAATACGTTAGCCGTACCTAGGTCAATTCCGATATCTCGCGCAAACATTCCCGTTTTTTCCTCCTCGATATTCAAAATCAGGTTACACCCGAATTCTTTTACACCTAATTTCTGATTTTATCATAAATTTAACAGAAACGTAATATTCGCAAAAAGAATTCTTCTGAAAAATATTACCGAATTGACACGGAATGTTTACGATCGCATATTTATTGACGGACCGGCTTTTCTACATCTTCTTTTCTATACTTTTGCTTTGTTGCTTCTCCGCCCCTTAAATGACGAATAGACTTATGATAATCAAGAATTTCTTTCACTTCATTTGCGAGCTCTGGATTAATTTCTGGTAGACGTTCCGTTAAATCTTTATGGACTGTACTCTTTGATACCCCAAATTCCTTTGCAATGACACGCACTGTCTTTCTTGTCTCCACGATATACTTACCAATCTTGATAGTTCTCTCTTTGATGTAATCGTGCACACCACTCGCCTCCCTAAATTGGATGTGAGAAGGGTGAAATGAGCCTCGCTGCATATGACTAAGAAGTAAGTGTGAGTGCTGTTTGTAAGCGTTAAACATTCTTGGATTTATAATGAAATGATTCACGATTTCTCACCTCAAACACTCTCTTTGCTTTGGTTTATACCATTGTATTGCCCGCACTACTGATATATGCTACATGTTCACTATTTTTGCGGACTAAGTTAAGAAAAATTACATTTTTTTGTGAGAAATACGTTAACAGTGACTATTTTGGCGAAAAAAAATGACACCTTATATATAAGGCGTCATTCTTCTCGTTCCAATTCTTCTTCTAATAACTGATGGTGGGGAACCTCTTTCTTACCGGCAATATAATAATATAAGGTGAATAAAACAAACAATAAAATAATAGCAGTCGACAGAACAAACAAAAATGACACAGTATCCCCTCCCTTTTGTAATATATATTCGAGAATCTCGTCATTTTTCCTTGTTATTGCAACTTTTTTCTCGAAATTGAGTATTTTTATATAAAGTGAAACTTTAATCAGTGGGCGCCATTTCCCACTGATTATTAGCCTTCACCAATCGGGCTTTTACGGGCAGTTGAACCCAGGCCTAACTTCTTAGCTTTCACTGAAATTTGAAGTAGGGGTCTTACTGCCCGTTAATGCGGGGTAAAAGTAAAAAAATCAGCTCTCCTAGTGAGAACTGATTTTTCCACTTTTTTATTCTTGTGAAGAAGAACTGTTAGATGATTCTGTAGAACCATTTGTTGATTTTTCTTCTTTCTTCGGTTCTTCTTTTTTGTCACTAGTCGAACCGCTAGTTGATTTCTCTTCTTTTTGAGACTTATCTTCTGTTTTATTTTCTGGTTTCGTGCTCGTTGACTTCTCTTCTTTTTGAGATTTGTCATCAGCTTTTTTACCAGAAGCGTTCGTTGCTTTTGCAGCGCCTGCTTCAGCTTTAATTTCTGCTACTGATTTATTTAAGTAGCGCTCAGGGTTCACAGCCACATTGTCTTTACGTACTTCAAAGTGAACGTGAGAACCTGCTTCTTTATTCATTGCACTTAGACCGGATTTTCCTAATACTTCACCTTGTGCAACTCGTGCACCTTTTTCTACTTTTACGCTGCCTAAGCTTTGATAAGAAGCTGCTACACCATTTCCGCTATCAACTGTTACAACATAACCAAGAAGTGAATCTTTTTCAGCTTTCGTTACTGTACCGCTTAAAGCAGCAGCTACATTAAATTCTTTTCCATTCTTCGCAGCAATGTCGATTCCTTTATTTGGGGAATATGTGTTGTTATAAAAGACAAGTGCTTTTTCTTGTTCCGCCTCAGTTGCTGCATCTTCATAGAATTTCTTCTGTACGACTACTTCCGCATTCGCGGCAGCTGGCATTTTCACTACTTCTGAAGATTTCGTTACTGGTACTGCTGGATCTTCCGATTGTGTATACGGTGTTGCTTGATCTTGGTTCGGAGTCTTCTTCGGATTAGCTCCTTGGAACCATAGCGCAACCATTAAGATTACCGCTGCACAAGCAATGTACAGTGCCGGAAACACCCATCTTTTTTGAAATAAATGTACTACCTTTTGCGACTTTTTATTATTTCTTCCTCGCATTCCATCATCACCTCAGCAATCATTTTGAACAATATTCACGTATCCTATACAACCTATAACTAATTACTTTTCGACAAAATATGTAAAAATATGTATAAGAATTGTAAAATTTCCGAGGAAATGATAGAAAAAAGAAAAAACTGAGCATTTTCGGCTCAGTTTTTAGTCTAATTGTTTCTTTTTATATACGATTAAACATGCAATAAGCGAAATGATAAGCCAAACTGCAATATTTAATACATGCCCACTAATATTACTAAATCCTGCCCCACCTACTACACTGTTAAGCGCTTTTACAATATGAGATGTTGGAAGATATTCAATCATCGTCTTAATTGTTTTATTTTCAACTAGTGCCTCAAATTGTACAGCTAAATACATCGTCATTAAAATAGGCATCCCAATTAATGATGTTTGTGGTACAGAAGATGCAAGTAATCCGATCATTGTTCCAAGCACGATAAATAAAATAGTTCCACATAGAAATATCAATCCTACCAATGGAATGTTGATATTTAACTGATCTAAAATGAATAAATTTGCAATACAAATAGCCATCGTCAGACCTGCTGTTAATAAACTCTTTCCAAGAAGAACTTCAACAGAAGATGCTGGGGATAACATTAACACACGTAGTGTATGTTTTTCTTTTTCTTCTGCAATTACCATAGATTGAACAAAGCCTGCGACAAATAGGAAGCCCGTTATAGTAGTAATGCCTAACATTTCCTTTCCGACTCCAAATCTGCTAAACAAAAATGAAAGTATAATTGGTAAAAATGCCATTAATAACACTTGTGAATTTGTCTTAAAATCTTGTACTTCTTTTCTAAAAATAGCTGATACACGTCTCATTGAAAATGTCATTATAATCCCCTCCCAGTAACTTCAATAAAGATATCGCCTAAAGTTGGTTCGTGTGAATGAATGGATAGTAATTCACCTTTATTCATCCATTCTGAAATGCGTTTTGCCCCTAATTCATCTTTTTTCACAATTTCTTTCTTCTTATCTGTTAACACAACTTGTATTTGATCTTTCGCGTATTGCAAGCGAAGGTTTTCTGGAGTATCAAGCGCTACAATTTCTCCACCACACAGAAAGGCAATGCGATTACAAAGCGTTTCTGCTTCATCCATGTTGTGCGTTGTTAAGAAAATCGTTGTTCCTTCTTTATTTAAGTCTTTTAAAATTTTATGAATGTTTTGCACATTTACTGGATCAAGTGCGGATGTTGGTTCGTCTAAGAAGAGGATATCTGGTTTATGAAGGATTGCTCTCGCTAGTGTGACACGCTGCTTCATTCCTTTTGATAATTTTTTTACTTGTGTTTTTTTATCATCTAGCAAGTTCACTTGTGCTAGTACTTCATCGATTCGTTCTTTTTTGCAATCGTATAAGTCACAAAATAATAGTAAGTTATCATAAATGCTAAGTCTTTCGTATAAGCCGCTATTGTCTGTTAAAATACCGATTCGTTTGTAATCAATGCTGCTTGGTCCTGTAATATCTTTACCTAATACTTTTACAGTTCCAATGCTATGAAGCAATTGAGATGTTAATATTTTTACAGTTGTCGTTTTCCCAGATCCACTCGGTCCGAGGAATCCAAAGATTTCTCCTTGCTTCACCTCAATATTTACATTTCGAAGTGCCGTTTTTCCGTTGAAACTTTTCATTACATCTTTCATTTCAATTGCCAATGTCATTTCTTCATCCCCTTTGTTTTTCTTATATAGATGAAATTTACTTTCGCAAGTTTCGATTTCATTGTTTCGCTTTTCTTAACTCAATCATATGAAAAGCAAAGGGTTTACGCAGTAAAATACACGCAAAAGGAGTATTTTTACTGGTGAATGAATCGTATTTTGAGCTTATTGGAGCATCTTTTATATCCCAATTACACCTTTTAACTCATCCATTCTTCCTTTCGAAAGCGGGATTGAACTTTTTCTTTCGTCATCCAAAATTAAACTGAAGCTATTACGAGTCCACGTAATGACTTCTCGTACTCTTTGTAAATTCACAAGGTACGAGCGATGACATCTAAAGAAACCGAATCCTGTTAATCTCGCTTCTAGTTCACTTAATGTTAATGCACATACGAAATCACCTTCGCGTACATGAATATGTGTCACTCCATTTTGCGTTTCAATAAAATGAATTTCCATCGGATCAAGTAAAATAATTTTATCGTTCACTTTCGCTGGAATTCTTTCAAGTTTCATTTGCGGAATCATTTGAACAACCTTTTCTTCACCAACTTCTTCAACTTCTTCTTGTTCGATTTCTATTTTTTTCACACCATCGTTATTTAAAATGTATACATCTTCTGTTAACGAAAGGGCGTCCGATAGAAAGGATGACGTAATAAAAATCGCTTTTCCTCGCTCTTTCATTGCCATAATTGCTTTTCGAATAATAATCGTGCTCTCTGTATCTACATTTTGCTCTGGCTCTTCCAAAATAACTAAATCCGGATTATGAATCATAACACGCCCGATATGAAGGCGACGTTTCTCTGAAAATGATAGTTTTTCTATTTTAACGTTTAATTTATCTAAGAGGCCGACATACTGTACTACTTCTTCCGTGCTCATATTTGATCCATACAGCCCTATTAAGAACTTAAAGTATTCCTTTACCTTCAAACGTTCGTATGCTTCATCTTTCAAAAAACAAAAACCAATGCGAGAATAATTTTTCTTTCCAATCGATTCTCCTTCAAATAGCACGGTGCCAGTTGAGGCTTCTTCCTCACCAATAATAATGCGGTGCAATATTTTAGCTGTATGGTTATTACATTGCAAAACAACACATTGTCCCTTCTCAACCATCAGTTCAACTACTGGTAACTGGTTCGTTTTTCCTAACTGTCTCAACTCCAATAACGCCATTCTGTCTCCCCCAAATGCTTTTTATCCTATTATACCAAACAATTAATGGAAAATTTTGATATTTTATGGAACATTCTAAAAAGAAGACTATCCAAATGAATGGATAGCCTTCTTCTCTAGTTTTGCTCTACCATATACGTCTTGAGCTGATCACGCAGCGCTCGTTTTAAAAACTTCCCTACAGATGTTTTCGGAATTTCGTTTACAAACAAAATATCGTCTGGCATCCACCATTTCGAAAACTCTGCTTCTAATAAAGCATACAGCTCTTCTCTTTCGACTGCTTGTCCCTCTTTTCATACAACGTAAGCAACGGACGTTCTTGCCATTTTTCATGCGGTACCGCCACAACGGATGCTTCTAACACTTTATCGCGCGAAATCAAGGCATTTTCTAAATCTACGGAAGAAATCCATTCGCCTCCACTTTTAATTAAGTCCTTCGTATGATCGACAATCTTAATAAACCCTTCCGAATCAACCGTGACAATGTCTCCTGTATGGATCCAACCATCTTTCATTGATTCTTCTGTACGCTCATCCTTATAATAGCTCCCAGCGATCCACGGCCCCCTTAAACAGAGTTCTGTCATCGCTGAACATTGACGATTATATATATATATCAACGATTCGCCAAAGAATATCGACTTAACTATAAAATACGACAAAAATAACCTATCTACTAACAAAAGAAAACCGTCCCAATATACCTCTTGGGACGGTCTATTTTGTATTCTACTTCTTCACCATTAACTTTCCTTCATAATCATTCATCGACTTTATTTCGACACCTTTGTAATAATGAGCAACGATATCTGTATATTTCTTACCTTCCGCTGCCATGCCATTTGCTCCGTATTGGCTCATGCCAACGCCGTGGCCGAAGCCTTTTGTCGTAACAATGATTTTATCTCCATCTTGTTTCCACGTGAAGTCAGAAGAGCGTAAATCTAATTTTTCACGCACTTCTTTTCCTGTTAATGTTTTCCCTTGAAATGCTACATCTTTTACTCGCTTTCCTTCCGTAAGATCTTTAATATTTCCAACCTTTCCGTCTGCTAGCACTTTCACACCGAGACGTTTTTGGAAGTCAGCTACTGTAAATGTTTGCTCGCTCGTAAATTTCGGAGAAGCTTGATCCCACGGACTATCTACGCTCTTTAAGTACGGATAATCATTTCCCCAGTAATCAGCCGCATTTTCTGTCCGGCCATTACTCGTTGAGAAGAAGGATGCTGAGATTGGTTTTCCATCATACGTTAAAACTTGTCCTGCGGTTTTCGAAACGGCTTCTTCGATTTTCTTCAAATTATTTTCGTAGTTATTACCCCATTGTTTCTTCAATTCTTCTTTACTTTTGTACACTTGATCTTTCACCGTATCTGTCACGTCCGCATTGTTTTTCTTTCCTCCGCTTAGCATACGCTGCACCACAAATGTTCTCGCTGCTAATGCCTGCGCCTTTAGCGCCTCTATTTCAAAACTGGCATTCATCTCAGAAGCTACTACACCGGTCACATACTCCTCCATAGGTAATGTATCTACCTTTTTCTGTTTCTCACGATATACAGCAACTTGAACCGCTGTATCCACTTTCCCTGGAGCTGGTATACTTTCTATCGCTGGAGGAGTTTTAGAAGCTGCTTCTTCCCCTACTTTTGCTTTCGCAAATGGAATAACAAGAGCAGCAGGTACAATGATAACGAGCGCTATGAGAAGCGCTACTGTGATGAAAAATGGCTTTGAAAATTTCATCTTATTTCCCCCAATATGAAAAAGCTTTACTCCATTCATTCTTATGGAACAACTCTTTCTTTTAGAACATACTTAAGAGGAACCACTTAAAACGAAAATTTTCTAAATATTTTTACTGGTACGTGCATAAGTATAGAATTTATTGACTATAACAGTAATAACCCCCAAAAAAAATAGCCCCTATGTCAAAAGACGTAGAGACTATTTCAATTAAGCGTGAAGATCAGAAACTTCTTGTTCTTTCACTTCTTCTACTTGTTCGTTTACACGTTCAATAGTTGCACCTAATGCAGCTAATTTCTTATGGAAATCTACATAACCACGGTCAAGATGCTTTAACTCAGTTACACGAGTGTAACCTTCAGATACTAAACCAGCTAAGATTAATGCAGCAGCAGCACGTAAGTCAGTTGCGCCTACTTCAGCACCTTGTAAGCTGTTTGGACCGTTCATAATAACAGAACGACCTTCAATTTTAATATCAGCATTCATACGACGGAATTCTTCAACGTGCATAAAGCGGTTTTCGAATACCGTTTCTGTAATCATACTTGTTCCATCAGCTTGTAGTAATAATGCCATCATTTGTGATTGCATGTCTGTTGGGAAACCTGGGTGAGGCATAGTTTTAATATCAACCGCTTTTAACTTATCTGGGCCGATAACACGTACACCTTCATTTTCCTCAATAACTTTAACACCCATTTCTTCCATTTTCGCTGTAATTGAGCGTAAGTGTTCAGGTACAGCATTTTCAATTAAGATGTCTCCACCAGTAATTGCCGCTGCAACCATGAATGTTCCCGCTTCAATACGGTCAGGAATAATAGAGTGGTTTCCACCATATAATTTATCAACGCCTTCGATACGAATCGTTCCAGTTCCAGCTCCGCGTACTTTCGCTCCCATCGCATTTAAGAAGTTAGCTAAGTCAACGATTTCTGGTTCTTTCGCTGCGTTTTCAAGGATTGTTGTCCCTTTTGCTAATGTAGCTGCAGACATAATGTTTTCTGTCGCGCCCACGCTTGGGAAGTCTAAATAAATTTTAGCTCCTTTTAGTTCTCCCTCAACGTATGCCTCAACAAAACCATTACCAACCTGTACTTTTGCTCCCATTGCTTCGAAGCCTTTTAAATGTTGGTCAATTGGACGTGAACCAATTGCACATCCACCAGGAAGTGCAATACGAGCACGACCGTTACGTGCAAGTAATGGTCCCATTACTTGAACAGATGCACGCATTTTACGTACATATTCAAATGGTGCTTCGATGTTTAGTTCTTTAGAAGCATCGATTGTTACTTGGTTATTTTCAAATACGACTTCAGCATTTAAATGACGTAATACCTCATTAATTGTGTATACATCAGACAAAACTGGTACTTCAGATAGTACATTCTTTCCATCACTCGCTAATAGGGCTGCAGCGATTATAGGTAATACAGCATTTTTTGCGCCCTCAACACGCACTGTGCCGTTTAACCGCTTTCCGCCACGGACGATGATCTTTTCCAAATTATTCCCCTCCGTGTCCTTTTTTCAGTATCTATTCACTCAATACTCAGAAGTTATGATCGGTGTGCCAACCACAATTGTATCTTTGTTGTCTGTAGAACGTATTGCTATTTGCACATTTATTTTCTCTCTATTTGTTGAAAGAGCGTCATCCCACTTTTTATTGTATGCGGAGACTGACACAAATGCTCTTTCTTCTATCTGTTCGATCGCTCTTGCTGAAAGATCTTTCAAAACCTGATTGGTTTTATTTTGCAAAACACCTTCAATCTTATCATTCAGTACACCTTGAACACAAGTGTAAATTATAGGTTTTTCACTAAAAATTTTATTTGTTTTCTGAATGTACTTCGGGTCCCATTTCGCCCCGCTCACTTCGAAAATAATGAAAGTGTTTTCTTTAGTATTTTCCTTACTCCATGTTACTACTACTCGTTCTTCATAAGAAGAAAACTTTTTATAGGATGTAGCTTTATATCCATCTGGAGATTGCTCTAATTCCCACTTTTGAATATTCGCCTTGTCCTTCACATCGTTTAACAACTTTTGAAACGTATGTATATTAGAAATTGTTTTTGTTTCTCGCGCTAACCATGACCACTTCTCTACTTTAGCATCATTTTTCTCTAAAGTTGCAATCACGCTCTCCATTTTCTGTTCATCGCTGATTGGTTTCATTTCTCTATATCCAACCAAAAATAAAACAACACTTATCACAACAATAAGAATGGCTTTAAGCTTCAATTTCATCCCCTCCTATCCCCATTGTTAACGGAGATGTGAGGTTCTATACACTTACTTTACTAAATACGTTAAACTCTTTGAATAGCCTAAATAATCAAGGAAAAAGTTACTTACAGATGTCCCAATTGTAATTGTAATTAGGATGAGTAATACTCGCGTCTGCATCACCTTTCCAGGCTTCATTAAACGCTCAATGTGAATACCTTGTAAGGCCCACCACGTAATGGTAATAAACAATAAATGCGAAACGATGGCAATCAGTGCTTGTTGCCCTAAAAGATGTGCCAAAAAATCGACCCCTTTTTACCTAGCTACTACTTACGAAATACTATAAAAACGATACCATAATAAGTAGGAGCCACACTTTTTCAAATACAAATAATCATCTTACATTTCACATCGTAATTTGCTCTCAAAAAACGTATACCTACATGCATTTTCAATTGTAGTTCACACAAAATAAAAAGCGCAGAGTAACAACTCCACACCTTTTATTTTCACTATTGTACCACGTTCCCTAGGAAGAAGAAATCCTTCATTAATGGAAAATATTCATAAAAGAAATTGTATCCAATCATCGGCATAATCCCCAGTATTACAATCGAAATTGCACAAAGACTCATAACAACCTTTATATTAAATGGCAAACGAATTTTCTCTTCCACTTCTCCCGTCCGGAAAAACATTTGCTGTAGAATCCGGAAATAGTATACGAATGAGATGACTGTCGTTCCCATCATAATAGAAGCTAGTACGTAATGAGCTGGCTCTACATGCAGTGCACCTAAAAAAATGTTAATTTTCCCGATGAAACCAGCTGTTCCTGGTATTCCGGCCAACGATAAAATAAAAATCGTCATCACTATCGCTGTAAATGGCGACCTTTTATACAATCCGGTGAAGATGGTAATATTTTCTTTGTCACTTTGTAAGATTAAGCCGTGGATAATTGCAAACGCGCCTATATTCATAAGCATATACGCAAGCATGTAAAACCACATGCTATCCATCGTAAATGGTGATAATGCTACAAGCGGAACGAGTAAATACCCCGCATGTGCGATTCCCGAATAGGCAAATAGGCGTTTTACGTTATATTGCTTTAACGCTACGACGTTTCCGATAATCATCGTAATACTCGCTAGTACCGCAATGTATATGCTCATACGTCCGTATAAGGATTGCATATCTCCTTGCACCGATACACTTGCAAAAACCATGAGAAACAGACGAATAATGAGTAGGAACCCTGCAAGTTTAGAAATCGTTCCAAGAAAAGCAGTAACAGGCGTAGCCGCTCCCTCATACACATCTGGTGCCCACATATGAAACGGCACCGTCGCAATTTTAAACGAGAGTCCAACGAGTAATAGTAGAAATGCGAGAGCTAACAATAACTGAATACCACCAGCAAGCTCCCCTGCGAATACTTTTTGCATATCCACGATATTAGTTGATCCTGTAATACCGTATAAATAACTCATTCCAAAGAGCGTAATTGCCGTTCCAATTCCTCCGTTAATGACATATTTCATAGCCGCCTCGTTTGATGCACGGTTCTTTTTTCGTATCCCTACTAAAATATATGAAGAAAGTGAAAGCAATTCTAAACCGACGAAAAGTGTAATGAAGTCGACACTAGAAGCCATAAACATAGCCCCAAGAAGTGCCATTAAAAATAAATAATAATATTCTCCCTTATCTTCAATGGGATTCTTCTTATCATCGCTCATTGCGGTGCATAAGATGAGGGCCGCTCCGCCTAACAACAACGTTTTGAACCCTTTTGAAAACCCGTCTAACACGAACGATCCGTTTAAAATATCTCCTGTCGGTTCACCATATAGCGTAATTAATGACACAATTGCTAATATGACGGCTGCGATTGCACTAAGCGCTACATATCTATGGTTCAACTTAAAAAACAAATCACATATGGAAAGAAGGATGGCAGCTCCGAGAATTATGAATTCTGGCACCATGAGATGCCACGATAAGCTAAGTAACGTATTCATATCCATCCTACTTCACCCCCAATGTTTTCAATGTATTTTGAAGCGGATCTCCTAGTATTTCTGGCATTACTCCAATTGCAATAATGCAGAAGATAAGTAGCAATATAGGGACATACTCCCATCCATGTATATCAGCTTTCGCTTCCCACTCTTTCTTACCAAATGTTACTTGAAGTGTTGCTCTTAATACGTATACAGCGGTTAAAATGATGCCAAGTACGCCGACTGCCGCAACGACCGGCTCTCCTTGGAATAAACCGAGAAAGGCAAGAAACTCGCTAACAAATCCAGACATGCCTGGTAATCCAAGCGATGCCATTCCTCCCGCTAAGAAGAATCCGCTAAGTATTGGGACACTTTTCGCGAGTCCGCCAAGCGCTGTAATATCCGACGTTCCAAAACGTTGTTCTATAACACCAAGTAAGAAGAAGAGTAATGCCGCAATTAAACCGTGCGACACAACTTGGAATAGTGCCCCTTGTGTACCTGGTGCATTTAACGCCGCAAGTCCCATTAATACAATACCCATATGCGAAATACTAGAGTAAGCAAGCACCTTCCGAAAGTCCGTTTGGATGAGCGCCAAGAAGGCTCCGTACAATAAATTGATGACTCCTAAAATCGCAATGAGCGTTGCAAACTCGCGAAAGTATTCCGGGAATAACCCCTTTCCGAAGCGAATCATACCGTATGCTCCAATCTTCAGTAAAACGCCCGCATGAAGCATAACTACAGCCGGATGCGCTTCAATATGCACATTAACCATCCAGCGATGTAACGGGAAAACAGGTAGTTTAATGGCAAAAGCGATCATTATGGCAAGAAACAAACCGAACTGTAAGCTACTTGAGACAGCCGTTCCTCCCCCAGCACCTACACTCGTTAATATTTCTTTAAGCTCTGTAATATTTGTTGTACCTGTTTTTGCAAATAAAACCGAGAAAACGATGAGTAAAATAGCGGAGCCGATACCGTTATATATTAAATAACTATAAGCAGCCTTTTCACTCGACAATTTCCCCCACTTCCCAATTAATAAAAACATTGGCGGCAATGTAATTTCAAAGAAGATAAAGAACAGCATTAAATTTTGAGCAGCGAAGACGCCGAGCATCCCTATTTCTAGCATGAGTAGCAGCATATAAAAGGCTTTTAAGTTCCTTTTTACAGTAAATGCCGCAATTGCTGCAAGCATCGCTAGAAGGGCCGTCAGCACCATCATAACGAGCGATAAACCGTCAATACCAAGCTCGTAATAAATGGCAAACCATCTTTTATCCACCGCTGCAAAATCCCCAAATTTAATCCATTTCACTTTTTCATCGAATAGCGACAAACTCTTTCCAGAAGCATATGTACAAGCGAGGACGATAGCGATTCCAAATGGAAGCGCCGTCCCAAATAAACCGAGCGCTCGCACTGTACGCGATTCTTTTTTCGGTGTTAATACAAGTAAAAGAATTCCTAAAAGCGGGGAAAAAATGAAGAACGTTAATAACAAATCATTCATCGTAAATCCCCTCCCGTATAAAGCAAAATAATGACGAGTACTGCAAGCGAAACAGCTGTTACAGTGCCGTACACTTGTACATTTCCGTTTTGGAGTCTAGAACCGAGTCCACTTATCCCTTTAACTAGATTTCCTATTAAAACGGCAATTCCTTCGACTACATACACCTCAAATAAGCGAAGCACATGAGCGATTCCCTTCGTAATAGGGAGCACCGTCATATTGTATAGCTCATCCACATAATACTTTTCTTTCAAAAGGTTATATTGAGGTGTTCCCTCACCACCAGCCCAATCTCTAGAAATAGATTTCTTACCATATATGAAATATGCAAGAGCAATCCCTGCAAATGAAACGAGCGTTGCTACGATCATAATCCAAACTGGCCCGTGTACCTCTCGCGCTTTAAATGCTACATCTTTCGTAAGCCAATCCCCCAGAAACGTCCCAAACCACGGTGTATTCATATAACCCGCCACTACCGCGAGGACGCCGAGGACAATCATCGGATACGTCATAACGCGGGGCGATTCCCGCACATCTTCCTTCGTCTTCGCTTCCCCAGTAAAGACAAGGAAGTATAGCCGGAACATGTAGAATGCTGTTAAGAACGCTGCAATTACTGCTAATATGAATAAAACGTAATTGCCATTCATCCAAGCCGCCGCTAAAATTTCATCTTTACTAAAGAAACCAGAAAGGAGTGGCACACCACTAATTGCAAGTGTACCGATTAAAAATAGTGCACCCGTTACTTTCATCTTCTTCTGTAAGCCGCCCATTTTGTTAATGTTTTGCGTATGCACTGCATGAATGACACTTCCTGCAGCCAAAAATAGTAGTGCTTTAAAAAAGGCGTGTGTCGTTAAATGGAAAATACCAGCTACATAACCGGCAGATCCTAATGCAAGCATCATATAACCAAGCTGACTAACTGTAGAATAAGCAAGCACTCTCTTTATATCCGTTTGCACAAGACCGATAGAAGCCGCAAAGATTGCAGTGAAGGCTCCAACAATGGCCACCGTCTGCATCGCCACCGCGCTTGCTGAAAATAGCGGGAACATCGTCGCCACTAAATATACGCCAGCTGCGACCATTGTCGCCGCATGAATAAGTGCCGAAACAGGCGTCGGCCCCTCCATTGCATCCGGTAACCACGTATGAAGCGGGAACTGACCTGATTTCCCCATCGCTCCGATAAAAATTAATATCGCCGTTATTGTAATCATCGTAGGGGTAAGATCACCCGTATGAATCGCTCTAAAAATTACGTCATATTCAAAACTACCCGCGTGCCAAAAAAGTAAGATCATCCCTATAAATAAACCGACATCTCCAATACGAGTCATAATAAAAGCCTTTTTCGCAGCAGCCTTCGCTTCTTCCTTAAAGAAATAAAAACCGATGAGTAAAAATGAACCGAGGCCTACTAACTCCCAAAATATATAAAGCTGTAATAAATTCGGTGATATAACGAGCCCGAGCATCGCAAATGTAAAGAGTCCTAAATAGGCATAAAAGGTTGGTAATCTTTCGTCACCTTTCATATAACCTTTCGAATACACATGTACAAGTAAACTCACAAGTGTAACGATAAACAGCATTAAAGCCCCTAATGCTGTCACTTCAAAGCCAAATGATATATCAATATCTCCCGTTCTAAGCCATACCCACTTATGTTTCAATCCTACTTTCGAAAATCGTTCTATTAACACAAGTACCGCAAATATAAAGGAGAGAAAGACGAGGAAAATACTAAGTACACTGCTTCCTTCTCTAATTTTCTTCCCGAATATAAGTAATAAAAAAAACGAAACAAGCGGGAAAAGCGGTATGAGCCATGCATAATCGATCATTGTTTCCTTCCCCCTTTTCGGTCACAATGTTATCCTTTGAGCGTATCCATTTCATCTACATGAACCGTCGTACGATTACGATACAAAGCAATTAAAATGGCGAGTCCTACCGCCGCCTCCGCAGCCGCTACAGCCATCGTAAACAGAGAGAAAATTTGCCCTGTTAAATTTGGGAACAAACCTAATTTACTAAAAGCTACTAAATTTAAATTAGCCGCATTGAGCATTAATTCAATACAAACTAATACAATCACTGTATTTCGCTTTGTTAAAGCTCCAAACAAACCGATGCAAAACAAAATAATCGCAAGCGTTAAATATGCAGAAGCCGGAACGCTACTCATTGGAATCCTCCTCTTTCTCATCCTTCTTCGCAAGAATAATTGCGCCAACAAGTGCTACAAGTAAAATAACTGAGGTTAACTCAAATGGAATAATATATTTCGAATAGAGAAGTGTACCGATTTGAAGTGTGTTTTTTTCATGGAGAGGTAAACTTCCTTGTGCGCTTTCATTTGCAAAATCAATATTGTTAACAGCGAAATACATAACTGCCCCAAATGCTACAACCGCAAAGAAGATAATCCATTTTCGAAGAGTAAGACGTGATTCATTTTCTGCGTTATGTTGCGTTAACATAATGCCAAAAATCATAATAATTGTGATTGCACCCGAGTAAAGTAAAATTTGTGCAACTCCGATAAATTCAGCTGATAAAAGAAAGTACAAACCTGCAATGCTGAGGAATGTCAGAACGAGAGCTAGCATCATATGCATGACTTTCGTTAAGTTCAACATAAGAACGCCGCCGATAATTGCAGACAAGGATAGTATGAAGAATGCTACAAACTCGCCATTCATGCTTTATTCTCCTTCCTGACGTTTTCGTCGTTTTCGTCAAGCCACTGCAAATTTTTAAATAAATCATCACGTGAATATTCCGCGAGTTCAAAGTTGTTTGTCATAACAATCGCCTCTGTCGGACAAACTTCTGTACATAAATCACAAAGAATACAAATTTCAAAATTAATATCGTACGTGTCGATAATTTTTCCTTTTTTCGTAGGATCCGGATGTTTTTTCCCCGTCAACTGAATACAATCTGTCGGACAAATGTTAGAGCACTGGTTACAAACAATGCACTTTTCCGGATAAAACTTTTGAATACCTCGAAAGCGGTCTGGCAACGGCAACGGTTGATTCGGATAATCGTAAGTCACCTTCTTCTTACTCAAATTGCTTAATGTATATTTTAATCCTTTAAATAGTCCTTTCATCTCTTACTGGCACCCCCCTCATAGATTAGAAGAATAACTCCTTAATCAATGCCGTTAAGAAAATATTCGCAAGTGCAATTGGCAATAATACTTTCCAGCCAAACTCCATTAACTGGTCACCTCTTATACGCGGGAACGTAACGCGGAACCAAATTAATAGAAAGACTACACTGCTAAATTTCAAAGCAAACCATACAGCTCCTGGAATAAATCCAAGGAACATGACTGGATTCCATCCGCCTAAAAAGAGCACTGTAATTAAAGATGCCATTCCGAAGAAATATACGTACTCTGAAAGCATGAAAAACGCCCAGCGAAATCCTGAGTATTCCGTATGATATCCAGAAACAAGTTCTGACTCTGCTTCCGGTAAATCGAACGGCGTCCTATTTAACTCTGCTACCGCTGCGATTAAGAATATGACAAAACCGATTGGTTGCACGAAAATATACCAAACATTCTCCTGCGCTGCTACAATTTCATTTAAATTCAGACTACCAGCTAACAAAACGACACCAATTACACTCATTACGAGCGGAATTTCATAAGAAATCATTTGCGCCGCCGCACGCATCCCTCCTAAAAGGGAATATTTATTATTTGATGCCCATCCTCCGGTCACGACACCAATCGTCGTAATACCAGAAACAGCAATGTAATACAGTAAGCCTACGCCAATATCCGCGAACTGAAATTTATCGGTAAACGGGATGACTGCAAGCACCATAAATGCCGGTGCGAATGCAATAACAGGTGCTAATATAAACAACGGTTTATCTGCCGCTTTCGGAATACTATCTTCTTTCAGTAATAGTTTTAAAACATCAGCTACCGTTTGCAGTAAACCGAATCGACCCCCAACTTGGTTTGGTCCAATCCGCCCTTGCATAAATCCCATCACTTTCCGTTCTGCCAAAATACCATATGTAACGAAGCCAAGGACTGCAAATAATAGAAGCACCGCTAATCCGAAAAAAATGAAGAAATTCGTCCAGCTTGAAGGTGATTGTAAGAGCGTTTCAATCATTAGCCATCAACCTCCCCAAGTACAATATCAACTCCACCTAAAATCGTAATTAAATTGGCGATGTTTTCACCTTTCAATAACTTCGGTAAAATTTGCAAATTGTAAAAAGACGGCCTGCGAAACTTCAAGCGGTACGGCTCTTTCTTTCCGTCACTAGCAATATAGCAACCAATCTCTCCTCGCGGTGATTCTATACGGACAAACGCTTCTCCTTTAGGCGCCTTAATGATTTTCGGCACTTTCGCCAGCACAGCTCCGTCTTTCGGGAACTGCTGGACAGCTTGCTCAACAATCTTTAATGACTCCTCAATCTCTTGCATGCGGCAAACGTAACGATCCCAAGCATCTCCCACGCTCCCAACAGGAATATCGAAGTCAAATCGATCATAAATAGAGTACGGTTCATCCTTGCGAAGATCCCAGTTTACTCCGGTACACCGCAAATTCGCTCCGCTTAAAGAATACGAAATCGCTTCTTCCGCGCTATATATACCAACGCCTTTTACACGATTTAAGAAAATCTCATTACCGCTAACGAGATCATGATAACCTGCCAATTGTTCTCTCATATACGGAACGAATTCTTCCACTTTTTCGATCCAACCATCCGGCGCATCCCACTTTACACCCCCGACTCTCATATAGTTAAAAGTAAGCCGGGCACCGCATAATTCATTTAATAAATTTATAATCATCTCTCGTTCACGAAACGCGTACAAAAACGGACTGACCGCTCCTATATCAAGAAGATTTGTCCCCCACCAAACGAGGTGACTCGCAATCCTTCCAAGCTCCATTGCAAGCACTCGCAAGTATTCGGCCCGCTCCGGGATTTCAAGCCCCATCATCGTCTCTACAGCATGGCAAATGACGTAATTATTCGTCATGGCCGATAAATAGTCCATTCGATCTGTATAAGGGATAATTTGCGTATACTGTAAGCTCTCGGCAATCTTTTCAGTCCCGCGATGCAAATATCCAATAACCGGTGTAGCTTCTTTAATAATTTCCCCATCAATCTTAATAACAAGCCTGAACACACCGTGCGTACTCGGATGCTGAGGCCCTACATTCAAAAGCATTTCTTCCGTACGGATCATTAGCTACACCTCCACATCATGCGGTTCATAATCTTTCCTAAGCGGGTGCCCTATCCAATCATCCGGCATTAAAATACGTGATAAGTTGGGATGCCCCTTAAATACAATACCGAGCAAATCATACGCTTCTCGCTCCGGCCAGTCCGCGCCTTTCCAAAACGCTGTCACCGATTCTACTTGCGGCTCTTCCCTATCCAGCTTCACCTTCACCGCTACTGACTGTTTCTTTCCATATGAAAATAAATGAACATATACTTCCATATGTGTCACAAAATCTGTCGCATGTAGCTCTGACATATAATCAAATGCAAGTCCCTCGTGGAACCGCAGTAATTCCATCACTTCATAATACTTTGAAGGCTCCACTACAAGAGTTGGCACATCTTTTGAAAGTTTATTAATGTAGGAATCTACTAATATATCCTCTCCTATTTTCCCCTTAATAATTTCAACATACTGATTTAAATACGGCTGATTCACGGATGGCTCTTCCTGCTTTGTTTCCTCTTCCTTCTTACCTTCAGCACCCTTTGTCTTCGCCCTTGCAGCCGCAGCCGCTTTCGCCTTCGCTGCTGCAATCGCCTTCGCCTTTTCATCTCCCGAATCCCCATCACCTTGCGAGGCCTTCTGCTTTGCTAGAGCCGCTGCTTTTGCCTTTGCTACCGCCACGGCCTTTGCTTTCGCCTTAGCCTTGTCCTCTTCCGTCACTTCTTCGCTTCCTTCTCTTTTTCGCTTCGCTAGTGCTGCCGCTTTTGCTTTTGCGGCTGCCACGGCCTTCGCCTTCGCTTTGGCCTTTTCTTCTTCCGTC
>NZ_MACF01000138.1 GCF_001884045.1 Bacillus mobilis
ACTTCTTCGCTTCCTTCTCTTTTTTGCTTCGCTAATGCTGCTGCTTTTGCTTTTGCCGCGGCGGCTGCCTTCGCTTTCGCTTTGGCCTTTTCTTCTTCCGGTATTTCTTCTATTCCTTCTCTTTTTTGCTTCGCTAATGCCGCTGCCTTGGCTTTTGCGGCCGCGACGGCGCGGCGTTTTGCATCTTCCAAAGTCATTTCACTATCTTTTGGTAGCGCTTTCTCTTTTTCTCGATTTTCTTCCTCAAGTTGACTTATTTCTGCATCATGTTTCGCAACAAGACGCTTTCTCGCCTCTTCTTTCGCACGCCTAGCCGCTTCTCTTTTCAGATCCTCTAAGTCTTTGTTTGGATCACTCATTTATTCGTCACCTGCTTTCCCGTCTTTGCCTCGTAACGAATTTTTTCTTTCAATTTATTAATTCCATAAATTAAGGCAGCAGGATTAGGTGGACAACCAGGAATATACACATCAACTGGCACGATTTGATCTACACCTTTCACAACAGCGTATGAATTTACATATGGCCCACCTGCTGTCGCACAAGATCCCATTGCAATAACCCACTTTGGTTCAGGCATTTGATCGTATAAACGCCGAACAATAGGAGCCATCTTCTTCGTTACCGTTCCCGACACAATCATAACGTCTGATTGCCTTGGTGAAGTCCGAAAAAATGACCCAAATCGATCTAAATCATAATGTGATGAACCTACTCCCATCATTTCAATTGCACAGCATGCTAGTCCGAATGTCATCGGCCATAAAGAATTGCTCCGTGCCCATCCTTTCAATTGCTCCAACGTAGAAAAAAAGATATTTCGTTCTAATTCCGCACGTTCATTTGGATGTAATTCCTCAAAATTTATAACCATTGTAACACCTTCTTTTTCCAAGCATACGCTAATCCAACTAGCAACATTACAACAAAGATGAGCATTTCAATCAGTGCAAATAAACCGAGCTTGTCATATGCGACAGCCCATGGATATAAAAATAAAGTTTCTACATCAAAGATGACAAACAATAAAGCAAAAATATAATAACGAGCATGAAACCGAATATTCGCATCATGAAAAGGCTCAATCCCACTCTCATACGTCGTCGCTTTCGCTGCACTTGGTTTGTTTGGACGCAGCATCCTTCCTAATGTAAGAGCCACTACCGGCAGCAATATGCCTAATAGCAAGAAAATCAAAACGATCATATAACTATTTTCATATACACTTGCCATTGTGAAACCCTCCCCCCTGAATTAAGAACAAGTTCACTTAGTAAACAATATGTCCTAGTTGCAGTAATTATTATTTTTAAATTTTTCTAAATAATGCAACTATTTTAATCATTATAGCAAACTTCAAATTCCTATGTCGATATGTTGGAGACAGAAACGAGAATTATTAAAATCTGTTTTTATAACTCGCGCCATACCTGTGCAAAATAAATATAAAAATTATATATATTTTTCAAGAAACTATAAAAAATAAAAGAGGAATTTATATGTATATACCGTGGGTGAGATAAATGAAAAAACAAACACATGTAAGTATTCTTATAAGCATTATATTGTTGTCTATAGTGACTCATTACGTAGCAATGCCTTTTCTATACGAATACTCATTTCCTTTTCAAGTATTAATTGGGATGAGTTCGCTATTCATTGATATTATCGCTTGTAGCTATATACTTTATTTTTCAAACATGAAAGAAGGGTTACCTCGTTTATTTTGGACCGTATTATCTGTTGGAACCCTCTCTTATTTCATTGGTGATATCGTCGTTGCCTATCAACGTTTAATTTTAAAGGACTACTATACATTTGTTGATCCGTCCGATTTTTTTTACCTACTTTTTTTAATTAGCTTTGCATTTGCCTTTCTATATGAAATCATCTACAACCGCGATTTATTAGAAAAGCTTTTTATGATATGTGATATTTGTATTATTGTTACAGCACAATTCACTTTAAGTTACTACTTACTTATTGAACGCACCATTCACGTTTCTTCAACATCATATATCGACATATTCGTTCAACTTACCTATCCAATGGCCGATTTACTCTTTTTTCTCATAGGAATCAATCTGTTATTCAAGCCATTATCCTTATTATCCAAAAAAGTTGGTGCACTTCTTGGCAGTGCTTTAATTTTATATGCTACTACAGACGCGATTTATGCTTATATTAAATACTTCACACCCGAGTATTCTATGTTTACAGTTACCCCTCTCTATCAAGTAACTTTAGTACTAGTAGCAATCGCCTGTATTCTGCATACAAAAGAACCCGAAAAACAAGAACAAGTACTATTAACACCTAAAATTGGTGAGTCGATCAGATTGTCATTACCTTATATTTCTGTAGTCATGCTTATTGTTTTTATATTAGTTGAATACGTTTTTGCACCTATTGTAGTAATTGGGCTCATGATAACTTTCTCCTTCGTTCTCATACGCCATAGTTTAGTTCGAAAACAAAATAAAATATTATTACTAGCCCAAATGCAATTCAACTTAGAACTCGAAAAACAAATTGAACTACGTACAGAAGATTTAGTAGAACAAAAAAATGAACTATACCATAACCAACAAATGTTTAAATCTTTATACGAGCACCATCCAGATCCAATTTTCACATTAGACTTGTACGGTAATTTTCTTAATGTGAACAACGCTGGTACTACTTTACTCGGTTATCAAACGAATGAATTATTAAATCAACCTTACTATTCACTTATGTATGAAGAAGATTTGGAAGAAATCATTAATGCCTTTCATCGCGTAAAAAAGGGGAAATCTATTTCTTTAGAAATACGGGCATATCATAAAAATAGAGATATTTACTACTTGCATGTTACAGCTGTTCCTATCTTTTTAAAGAATCATATTTCTGGAGTTTATTTAATGATTAAAGATATTACGGAAAGCAAACAACAACAAGAACAAATTAATTTTCTAGCATATCATGATACGTTAACAGAGCTTGCAAATCGCCGTGCATTTCATCAATATGTAGAACAAGCAATTGCTCGATCCGAAATATCAAAAAGGCCTTTTGCTGTTATGTTTCTCGACCTAGACCGCTTTAAAGTTATTAATGACACCCTCGGTCATAGGGTAGGAGACCTTCTATTAATTGCAGTAGCAAAAAGGCTTGAAAGAATAGCAACACCAAATATGAAGCTCGCCCGATTAGCTGGGGATGAATTCACAATCCTTATTGAGAATTATAAAAAAAGACCCGATGTAAAAAAAATAGCTGATGCGATTGTAGCAGACATGAACGAACCATTCGAAATTGAAAATCAACATTTAAAAATCTCACCAAGCATCGGGATTGCAATATATCCTGAAGCAGGTGAAGATCCATTATCAATCTTGCAGCATGCCGATATGGCCATGTACGAAGCAAAAAACAAAGGGAAAAACGGTAGCTCTCTGTACACGAAAGAATTGTATAAAAAAATGGAACGAAAAGCTCGAATTGAAAAAGATTTACCACTCGCTTTAGTAAACGAAGAATTTTATCTCGTCTATCAACCACAAATTGATATTACGACGAAAAAAATTATTGGAGCTGAAGCATTAATACGCTGGAAACACCCACTCCTAGGTGATATTCCGCCATGTGAGTTCATTCCAATTGTAGAAGAGACACCACAAGTCGTGCCACTCGGTCATTGGGTATTAAAAGAATCTTGTCGTCAGTTAAAAATATGGCATACTTTCGGCTACAAAGATTTAAAAATAAGTGTGAACTTATCAGCAAAAGAGTTCCAGCAAGATAATTTAATCCAGAACATTTCACAAATCATAACAGACATTAAAGTCGATCCAAAGCATGTAACACTTGAGTTAACAGAACGAATTGCAATGATCGATGAAAAAGAAACATTATCAAGACTAAAACAATTAAAGGAATATGGTATTCAAACGTCCATTGATGACTTCGGTACCGGCTATTCTTCTCTCGCTTATTTATCCATTTTCCCTATCGATACATTAAAAGTACCTAGAGAATTTACACAACTAGCCGATCATCGGCCTGAGGAAAGAGCCATTGTTTCCACTATCCTTTCCCTTGCAAATACTTTAAATCTTTCCGTCGTCGCTGAAGGAATTGAAACAGAAAAACAACTTAAGTTTCTACAAAAAAACAACTGTAAATATATGCAAGGTTACTATTTCAGTAAACCACTTACTAGTCATCAATTCATAAAATTTCTACAAAAAACACCCAGTATGAACCAATAGCTCATACTGGGTGTTTTTATCATGCTATTTGCTGACAGTAAAACTAGTCATCAACATGAGATGCCCCACTTTATAGTGTCGGAATTGTTTTCTCGTAATATTCCTCTGCAATCTCTTCATAAAAAGCTGCTGACGTCGTATAAAAATATGGAATTAGCCATAGGAATCCAATTCCTAACGTAATACAACTTAATATAAACCAACCGATAAAGCTTAAACATAAAATGAAATACTCCATCTTATGTCCATCCATCATACGACGGCTTTCTGTAATAGCTTGATTTATAGAATACTCAGGGTGATCATTTATAATAAAGTACGTCATCGCATAAGAAAATGATTTAATAATGCCTGGAATAATAAATAGTAAAAACCATAAGAAAATATAAATGTTCACTACTATATATAATAAAAATGACTTGATAAACTTACTTCCTTCTGTAAACCATCTAAATATATGCCCAATACGCGCTTCTTTCTCACGAAGAATATGTAGTGCTAAATAATAACCACCTAGCGTTAATGGACCTACCATCAATATTGAAATAACGTCTACTGAAAGTGAGCTATTTACTTCTTTCCAATCCCAAACCTGAGAGAAAATAAAATTAATACTAAAACTAAAAGCTGAAATAAGAATCGAAATCAGTAATGTTGCACCGACAGCTAATCCCCATTTCCCTTCTAATGAATCTAGCGCTTCTCCTTTTAAATCACTAATCATAATCGTCCTCCTATACGTAATAACTCTATTAGTATAGCATGTTCCTACTACAATTCATCTTTTGAAAGATGGCGATAAAAATGCGCTGTCGTTGTACTTATATACGGGCTAAGCCAAAGAAAACCTATTCCAAGTGTAAGAATCGCTAAAATTGCCCAACCTATAAAACTCAGCCACAACAGAAACAGATCCAATTTGTGCCCCTTCATAAGATGCTTACTTTCTTTCATTGCCTGTGAAACACTATATTCTGGTTTTTCAACCATCACATAATACGTCATTGAATACGAAAAATACAGGATAGTCATTACAATACCCGAGATAGCTAATAAAATAAAGAAAACGATTATGAACGATGGGTTTGCACTCTCATCAAAAAAACCTAATGTCCCAAACACAATCATTCCTAACATTGGCACCCATGCACCTGTATATAACAAAATTGCAACCATAGCCCACATTGTTTTCATCATTCTTTTAAAACCACGGAACCCTTCAAACAAGTAATCCACTCTAGCATCTTCTCTTTTACTTATTTGTAGAAACACATTCGTATAACCGTATGTTGTAATACCATAAGCTGCATAACTTAAAATTATCATAAGACAATAAAAAACCCCAAACGTAATCACAGCTGCAATTCCCATCGCTTCTTCTCCAATTGAACCGATTGAGATAGAAGCTAAAAGAAATATTATAACTCCTGGAATTAATAATATAAGCATTACAGCCATTGAAACGACGTAACTTATGATATGATATAAAATCGTTGATCCAACACCTAGTCCCCAATTTCCCTTTAAAGAGTGCAACGCTTCTCGTTTCATTTCACCAATCATTTATTCATCTCCTTTATAAATTGTTGTACATTCTCTACTTATACAAGCATCAATATAATTATACCATTTTTGTAAAATTATCCATGAACTACAAAAAAATCCGTAAAGGCAAAGCCTTTACGGATTTTTTTATTTCATATCGGAAACGTTTAAACGGTTCACAGCACGTTGTAATGCCATTTCTGCACGTTTAAAGTCAACATGTGCTTGTTTATCTTGCATACGTTGCTCAGCGCGACGCTTCGCTTCATTTGCACGATGGATATCGATATGGTTTGCTTCTTCAGCAGATGATGATAATACAGTTACTTTATCTGGACGAACTTCGATAAAGCCACCGCTTACTGCTACATAATCAGTGTGTCCACCATGTTTCAGACGAACTGCACTAATTTTTAATGGTGCAACAGTTGGAATGTGGCCCGGTAAGATCCCCATTTCCCCACTCTCTGCTTTTACGCTTACCATTTCTACTTCTTTTTCGTAAACCGGTCCATCAGGAGTTACAATACTGACTGGAAATGTCTTCATAATTCGTCCCTCCTAAGGCCTTACGCCATCATTTTCTTCGCGTTTTCAATAACTTCTTCAATGCCACCAACAAGGCGGAATGCATCTTCTGGAAGGTCATCATATTTTCCTTCTAGAATTTCTTTAAATCCGCTAACTGTATTTTTTACAGGTACGTAAGAACCTTTTTGACCTGTAAACTGCTCAGCTACGTGGAAGTTTTGAGATAAGAAGAATTGAATACGACGAGCACGATGTACAACTAACTTATCTTCTTCAGATAACTCATCCATACCTAAGATAGCGATGATATCTTGAAGCTCTTTATAACGCTGTAAAGTTTGCTGTACTTGACGAGCTACTTCATAATGCTCTTCTCCTACGATTTCTGGAGAAAGCGCACGAGATGTAGATGCTAATGGATCTACGGCTGGGTAAATACCCATTTGTGTTAAACGACGCTCTAAGTTTGTTGTTGCATCTAAGTGAGCGAACGTTGTAGCTGGTGCTGGATCCGTATAGTCATCGGCTGGTACATATACCGCTTGGATAGACGTGATAGATCCTTTATTTGTAGATGTAATACGCTCTTGTAATTGACCCATTTCTGTTGCAAGTGTCGGTTGGTAACCTACCGCAGATGGCATACGACCAAGAAGGGCAGATACTTCAGAACCTGCTTGTGTGAAACGGAAGATATTATCGATGAACAGAAGTACGTCTTGTCCTTGCTCATCACGGAAATGTTCAGCCATTGTTAAACCTGTTAATGCAACACGTTGACGTGCTCCAGGTGGCTCGTTCATTTGTCCGAATACCATCGCAGTTTTCTTAATTACGCCAGAATCGCTCATTTCGTGGTATAAATCGTTACCCTCACGAGTACGCTCACCTACACCAGCGAATACAGAGATACCACCGTGCTCTTGTGCGATGTTGTTAATTAATTCCTGAATTAATACAGTTTTACCTACACCGGCACCACCGAATAGACCGATTTTACCACCCTTAATGTAAGGAGCAAGTAAGTCTACTACTTTAATACCAGTTTCAAGAATTTCTACTTTAGTAGATAACTCTTCGAATGCAGGTGCTTGACGGTGAATTGGATCACGACGTACATCGGCAGGAACCTCACCATCTAAATCAATTGCATCACCTAATACGTTAAATACGCGACCAAGTGTTGCATCACCAACTGGTACAGAGATTGCTTTACCAGTATCTTCTACTTCTGTACCACGAACAAGTCCGTCTGTGGAAGACATTGCAACTGTACGAACTGTATCATCACCTAAATGAAGTGCAACTTCAAATGTTAAGTTAATGCTTGTTCCGTTTTCGTTGCTTTGTTTTACCGTAAGGGCGTTGTAGATTTCTGGTAGCTTTCCGCCATCAAACTTAACGTCTACAACCGGACCCATGATTTGCGTAACGCGCCCTTTATTCATCGGGTTCCCTCCTAGCTTTCTTTTAATTAGCCAACTTGCTACGAGCAGTTAGCTTTTCATTTTTTATTGGTTTATAGCTTACGCGGCTCTTTTGAAAGAGCCGCCTACGCTTTTTATTGAATCTAGCTCCGGTGGCTAGAAGGGTCGGTCATTTCACCCCTTCCTACGAGGCAAAGAACGCCTCTTTGTCAGGAGTTCCAATGCCCTCCCCTTCTGAGCAAGCCACCTACGCTTTTTATTGAATCTAGTTCCAGCGGCTAGAACAGTCGGTCATTTCGCGCCTTCCTGTTCTGGACG
>NZ_MACF01000139.1 GCF_001884045.1 Bacillus mobilis
TAACGCTGCTGCTCCACCAACGATTTCCGTAATTTCTTGCGTAATCGCTGCCTGACGCGCACGGTTGAATGAAAGTGTAAGTGAATCGATAACTTCCATTGCGTTGTCTGTAGCACTCTTCATTGCTGTCATACGCGCTGCGTGTTCACTTGCTTTACCGTCTAGTAATGCACCGTACACTAAGCTTTCTGCGTATTGTGGCAATAGTACTTTTAAAATTTCTTCTTCAGAAGGTTCGAATTCATAAGCTGTCGTCGGTTTATCAGACGCCACATCAGTAAGCGGTAAAATTTTATTTTCCGTTACTTCTTGTGAAATTTTACTTACGTAATGGTTGTAGTAAATATACAGCTCATCATAAGCACCATCTGCAAACATCGCAATTGCTCGAGAAGCAAGATCTTTAATATCAGTAAATGATGGGTGGTCAGATAGTCCAACTACTTCATCAATGATGTTAAAGCCGCGACGTTTTAAATAATCACGTCCTAGTCGACCAAGCACAATAATTGAATATTGGTTTGAGTCCATATTATGACGTTCACGAATTACGTTACTTACTGTACGTAATACGTTACTGTTATAACCACCTGCTAGTCCGCGATCAGATGTAATAACGATGTACCCTGTACGCTTTACAGGACGCGCATTTAGCATCGGATGATTAATTCCTTTACTTCCTTGCGCAATGCTCGCTACTACTTCTTGAATCTTTTCCATATACGGAACGAAAGATTTAGCATTTTGCTCTGCACGGTTTAACTTAGATGCAGATACCATCTCCATCGCTTTCGTAATTTGACTCGTTTTCTTTGTCGAGTTAATCTTCGCTTTTATATCGCGTAAAGATGCCACAGGTTTTCACCACCTTTTTTCCGGAAGTTGGCACGATTAGTAAGAGTTCTCTTCCTAATCTACGTTGCAAGATATTCTTGCTCATGATTGAAGGAAAAGAATAGGTGCACCTACTCTTTTCCTTTACATAACCGTCAGCAATCTCAGAGCCTGAGATGCCTTATATATATTATCTAGCTCCAGCGGCTTGAATGTTCGGTGGCTTCACTTCTTCCTACGAGGCAAAGACCGCCTCTTCGTCAGAAGCTCCATCCCCCTCACATTCAGGACGAGCCGCTTCCGCTTTTATTATTCAGAAGCTACGAATACTTTTTTAAATCCATTAATAGCTGCTGCAAATTTGTCGTCATCCGCAAGTTTCTTAGTTGTGCGGATTTCTTCTAATAAGTCAGTCGCATTAGAATCTAACCAAGCATGTAATTCTTCTTCGAAACGAGTGATATCTGCTACTGGGATATCATCTAGGAATCCACGTGTTAAAGCGTAAAGAATGATAACTTGTTTCTCTACACGTAACGGTTTGTGTAATCCTTGTTTTAATACCTCAACAGTACGAGCACCACGGTTTAGTTTCGCTTGAGTTGCTTTATCAAGGTCAGAACCGAACTGAGCGAACGCTTCTAACTCACGGTAAGATGCAAGGTCAAGACGAAGTGTACCTGATACTTTACTCATTGCTTTAATCTGAGCAGATCCACCTACACGAGATACAGAAGTACCCGCATCGATCGCTGGACGTACGCCAGAGAAGAATAGGTCAGATTGTAAGAAGATTTGTCCATCCGTAATAGAAATTACGTTTGTTGGGATGTATGCTGATACGTCCCCTGCTTGTGTTTCGATGAAAGGTAGTGCAGTTAAAGAACCGCCGCCTCTTGCATCACTTAATTTTGCTGCACGCTCTAATAAGCGAGAATGTAAGTAGAATACATCCCCTGGATAAGCTTCACGACCTGGAGGACGACGTAATAGTAATGAAAGCTCACGGTAAGCCGCTGCTTGTTTTGATAAGTCATCATATACTACTAATACGTGTTTACCATTGTACATGAACTCTTCACCCATTGTTACACCAGCATAAGGAGCTAAGTATAATAATGGAGCTGGTTGAGAAGCAGATGCAGTTACAACGATTGTGTAATCTAATGCACCGTGCTTACGTAGTGTTTCTACTACGTTACGTACAGTTGATTCTTTTTGTCCGATAGCTACATAGATACAAATCATATCTTCATCTTTTTGGTTAATGATTGTATCAAGTGCAACTGCTGTTTTACCTGTTTGACGGTCACCAATGATTAACTCACGTTGACCACGGCCAATTGGTACAAGAGCATCGATCGCTTTAATACCTGTTTGAAGTGGCTCATGAACAGATTTACGATCCATTACACCTGGTGCTGGACTTTCGATTGGACGAGTGTTTGTTGTATTGATTGGGCCTAAACCATCAACTGGTTGACCTAATGGGTTTACAACACGACCGATTAGTTCTTTTCCTACTGGTACTTGCATGATGCGACCAGTACGACGAACTTCGTCACCTTCACGGATTTCTGTGTAAGGTCCTAAGATAATGATACCTACGTTGTTTTCCTCTAAGTTTTGTGCTAGTCCCATAACGCCGTTAGAGAACTCTACAAGTTCACCAGCCATAACGTTATCAAGACCATGAGCACGCGCGATACCGTCACCAACTTGGATAACTGTACCAACATCACTAACTTCGATTTCAGACTGATAGTTCTCGATTTGTTGCTTTATCAGTGCGCTAATTTCCTCAGCTCTGATGCTCATGTGCTTCACCCCTATCTATTCTTCATTAATTCACGCTGAATACGTGCTAATTTTCCTTGTAAGCTTCCGTCATAAATGCGATTTCCAATACGTACTTTAATGCCGCCTAGTAAATCTTCATCTACAACATTTTTTACGCGAATTGCATCTTTTCCTGTTCTCTTTGCAAATGCTTCTGCAATGTTAAGCTTCTCTTCTTCTGATAGAAGACGAGTAGAATATACAGTTGCATCCGCTACGTTACGTTCTTCATTAGCAAGAACAACGTATTCATCTGCAATTTCAGGTAAGATATCAATACGTTTGTTATCAATTAAAATATATAACGTATTTAAAATAGATTCAGAAACAGACCCGAATACGTTTGCAAGAAACGTTTTCTTTTGTTCCTTTGAAATGTTCGGTTGCGTTAAAAAGCTATGTAGTTCTCCGTTCTTTACATAAACGTTTTGTACAAGGCGTAATTCCTCTTCAAACATTTCTAATACGTGTTTTTCTTTTGCAATTTTAAAAAGAGCGACAGCATAACGTTTTGCTACAATCCCATTGCTCATCGCGCTTCTCCTACTTCTTTAATATAATCGCGAATTAACTTAACTTGATCTTCTTCTTTTAACTCTTTTTCAATTACTTTAGAAGCAATTTGAACAGATAAAGAAGCCACTTGTTCTTGTAAAGCAGCAATCGCTTGCTCTTTTTCGCGTTGAATTTCTTGTACAGCAGATGCTTTAATTGATTCTGCTTCTTCTTTCGCAGCAGCAACAATAACATCTTTTTGATCTACAGCTTGTTTTTTCGCTCTTTCGATTAACTCTTGTGCTTCAACACGCGATTGTTTTAACATTTCACGTTGTTCTTCTACTAATTTCTTCGCTTCAGCGTTACTTCTTTCTGCAGCGTCGATTTCATTAGTAACATGCTCTTCACGTTCTTTCATAATTCCCATTAAAGGACCCCACGCAAATTTGCGTAGCATTACTAATAGAAGTAAGAAAATGAACAATGTATAAGCAATCGTTCCAAATGGAATGGCAGCCCCTAATAATAAAGTTGGCACAAGGATTCACTCCCTTCAAAATATCTAAATTGATCATATGAAAAAAAAAGACATACGTTTCATCCATAAAGCAATGGCGAAGAAAGTTCGGAAAAACACTCTTCGCCATCTATGTAAGGGGAGTCTCCCTTATTTGTTCATTACGATGAATGCAATAACTACACCGATGATTGGAAGTGCCTCAACTAAAGCAACCCCGATGAACATAATTGTTTGAAGTGCGCCTTTTAATTCTGGTTGACGAGCAACACCTTCGATTGTACGTGATACGATAAGACCGTTACCAATACCTGCACCTAATGCTGATAAACCAATTGCAATTGCAGCTGCGATTACACCTAAACTCATTTAATTTGTCCTCCTTTGTATTATAAAAAAATAAATTTTTTCTTACTTAAATTATATTAATGGTCATGGCTTACTTTATGAGCCATATAAACCATCGTTAACATAACGAAAATAAATGACTGGATTGACCCAACGAATACGCTGAATCCCATCCATGCTAACATTGGTACAAGCGCACCTAATGCTCCAAGGAATGATGCCCCGCCTAACTTAGCAAGTAATCCTAATAAGATCTCACCTGCATAAATGTTACCGAATAAACGAAGACCTAACGTTAATGTGTTAGCAAACTCCTCAATAACCTTTAATGGGAATAAGAATTTCATAGGTTGGAAATAACCTTTTACGTATTCTTTCGTACCCTTCATCTTAATTCCATAATAATGGGTGAGGGTAACTACCATCACGGCTAATGTTAATGTAACTGCTGGATCAGACGTTGGTGATCTCCACCATGCAATATGTTCGCCAGCCTCAACTGTTGAATACATGAATGGTAAACCAAGGAAGTTCGATACGATGATAAACATGATAAGCGTAACGCCAAGCGTTAAGAAACGTCCACCTGTTTTCCAGTCCATCGTACTATTGATAATCCCTTTCACGAAGTCAAACACCCATTCCATGAAGTTTTGCATCCCGGTTGGGCGAAGGGCTAAACTGCGAGTTCCGATAACAGCGATTAAGAAAACTATAACTGCTGCTACAGTAACCATCATAACTGATGACAAATCGAACGTTAAACCTAGAAATTTAACTAATTTACCGTGTTCCACTAGTAATTCACCTCTCTTCCCTGCTCTTATACTCTAAATAAAGAAAATCTATGATCATGACAAGGTATCCTGTCAGCAATCCCACACCTAAGCCCCACATCGCAATTAACTCTTGATATTTGGCTGCAAATAAAATTAATAACCCAATCGTGGCGAATCTTGAATATGTACTTACCGCTGTCGCCTTAAACTTCACGTTTTCTCCATTTGTTACGCGATCCAACAGCTTGTCTGTTCTACGTGCAATGATGCGCAAACTAAGAAAACTGAAAATCGTTCCGATAATCAGTCCAAGAAATACATCCTTGTAAGAGGTGAATCCCCATCCTAGCACTAGAAGCGCAAGCAAGTAGTACATATATTTCTTTTGTCTTTGGACAAGTCCATGTACGTCTATCATCATTGCTCTCCCGAATAGTAATGTCGAATGAGTCGAATCATTGCGTATACCCCAGTTCCTAATCCGAGTAATAACCCTATAATAAGAAACAATGGAAACGTTCCAACCTTATTATCAATCCACTGCCCACCAAAGATTCCAATAAGAATAGAACCGACTAACTGAGCAAGAATACCTGACATTAAAGCATAAGCTTTTATATGGCTGCGATCGTTTTTTTGCAAGGATTCATCCCTCCAATATGTAACCCTCATTCACGATGTGTTAATAATAACTCATTTTTTTGCATAAATCCTATACAAAATAAAAAGTTTACATTTTCGTCACTGAATAGATGTATTTTTGTCACTGAAAGCCCTACCATCTATCCCCGTTGTTAGCATACAATAGGGTATTAACAGTGTCAACGAGAAATCGTAAAAAATCAAAAAATTTGAGTATTAGTCATTTCCTCCCAAAAATGAAAACGTTCCCCTTCTAAATACTGGTTAGAGATATGCAATTTCTAACAGTTTTCTCTTTATAATAGAAGGAAATGTTCACAAGTTTGTCACTATTATATTTTTACGATATAACGCTTTCCTTCCATAATATAGTGCTCTTTAGACGTAAGACTTCTATATTATATGTGATGTGCATGCAACTTATGTTGTATATACTATGTATATTTATCCCCCTCCCCTACTTAATCAAGGTACAAAAAAACGAGAGGGAATCCCCTCTCGTCAGTTGTCTTACTTCGTTCCGAATAAACGGTCACCAGCATCACCAAGACCTGGTACTACATATCCGTGGTCATTTAATTTCTCATCTAATGCCGCTACATAAATATCAACATCCGGATGTTCTTCTTGTACTACTTTTACACCTTCTGGAGCTGCAACGATACACATTAATTTAATTTGCTTTGCACCGCGCTTTTTCAGAGAGTTAATTGCTTCAGCTGCAGAACCACCTGTTGCTAGCATCGGATCTAGTACGATAAAGTCACGCTCTTCTACATCCGTTGGAAGTTTCACATAGTATTCTACCGGTTGCAATGTTTTAGGGTCGCGGTATAAACCAACGTGTCCTACTTTTGCTGCTGGAATTAATTTCAGAATTCCATCAACCATTCCTAAACCTGCACGTAAAATCGGAATTAAACCAAGTTTTTTACCAGCGATCACTTTTGTTGTCGCTTTGCTTACAGGCGTTTCAATTTCAATGTCTTTAAGTGGAAGGTCGCGAGTAATTTCGAAGGCCATTAAACTTGCTACTTCGTCCACTAACTCACGAAAATCTTTCGTACCTGTATTCTTATCGCGAATATATGTAATCTTATGTTGAATTAACGGGTGATCAAATACATACAGTTTTCCCATGTGAATCTCTCCTTTAGATGATATTCATGCGTTTGCACGCTTTTTTACACTATTTACGATTGTAAAGAAAACGTTACTAATATTCAAGGGCAAATTTGGCAAAATCATAATTTTATGATGAATCTATCTAGTATCTTTACCAATTATGGGAGCTGTATCCTTCATTATATCGCCAAAATTTATTCATCATTTGTATACATACTTAAAGACCAATATATGTCCAAAAAAAGACTGCCAAAACAATTACGTCTCAGCAGTCTTCTTTCATCTATTATAGATCTGTGTACATTGGGAATTTGCTCGTTAACGCTTCTACACGCTTACGTGCTTCTTCTAATGCAGCTTCATTTTCATGATTTTTTAATGTGTAAGCAATAAGTGACGCAATTTCATCCATTTCTTCTAAACCGAAACCACGTGATGTTACAGCTGCCGTACCGATACGTACACCGCTTGTTACAAATGGGCTTGCTGTTTCAAATGGAATTGTATTTTTGTTCACTGTAATACCAACTTCATCTAATACGTGCTCCGCTACTTTACCTGTAATTTCTAAGTTACGAACATCAATCAGGATTAAATGATTGTCTGTTCCGCCAGAAACAAGTGTAAGTCCTTCTTTTTGAAGACCTTCAGCTAAGCGGTTCGCATTATTAATGATATTTTGTGCATATGTTTTAAAATCATCTTGTAGTGTCTCACCAAATGCAACAGCTTTTGCAGCGATTACGTGCATCAGTGGACCACCTTGAATACCAGGGAAGATTGATTTATCAATTTGTTTTGCAAATTGCTCTTCACATAAAATCATACCACCACGTGGACCACGTAATGTTTTATGTGTTGTCGTTGTAACGAAATGTGCATGTGGTACTGGGTTTGGATGTAAACCAGCAGCTACTAAACCAGCGATATGTGCCATATCAACCATAAAGTATGCACCCACTTCATCTGCAATCTCACGGAATCGTTTGAAATCGATAACACGAGGATATGCACTTGCACCTGCAACGATTAATTTTGGTTTATGTTCTTTCGCTTTTGCTAATACATCATCGTAATTAATACGGTGAGACTCAGCATCCACGCCATATTCTACGAAATTATATTGTACTCCACTGAAGTTAACAGGGCTTCCGTGTGTTAAGTGACCACCATGAGATAAATTCATACCAAGTACTGTATCGCCTTGCTCTAAAATCGTGAAGTATACTGCCATGTTCGCTTGTGCACCAGAATGCGGTTGAACATTTACATGCTCTGCGCCAAAAATTTCTTTCGCGCGATCACGTGCGATATCTTCCACTACGTCTACGTGCTCACAGCCACCATAGTAACGTTTTCCAGGATATCCCTCAGCATACTTATTCGTTAAAACAGAACCTTGCGCCTCCATTACTGCTTCACTTACGAAGTTTTCCGAAGCAATTAACTCAATCTTTGAACGCTGTCTTCCTAGTTCTGCCTCAATTGCAGCAAATACCTTTTCATCTTGACGTTTTAAATGATCCACCAAAATCCCCCTTTTCTGAACGAATTACATCGATTCCCAATAGTTTTTTCTCATTTATTCAGAAAAAACGAAAATTCAGGTTGTAATTCTTTCGAACCTTCATGTTTTCAACTACATTCTAACATGACTTTCTATATCATAAAAGAAAAAAAAGACCGAAAATCGGTCTTTTCTTTCTTCTATTATAAAGTCAGACTACATACCTTTTATCTTTCGATATAAAGCTATTATGCGACTTTATAATTTTTCATGTCTAACGGCAAGTAATAGTCTCTTCCTTCACCGCATAAACAGCACGTGCTCCACCAATTAGTTTCCCACGTGTTGTTGCCATCGTTACATGCGCACTTCCAATTTCCTTCACACCTGTACGAACAGGAACAGCTACATGCTTTAAATGCATACCGATAAATGTATCACCAATATCCATTCCTGCATCTGCTTTAATAAACTCAATTACTACCGGATCTTTCAAATTGTGATACGCATATGTTGCTAATGCACCACCTGCTGATCTAACAGGCGTAACTGTTACAATTTCAAATTGATATTTCATCGCCAACTCTCTCTCAACTACTAAAGCACGGTTTAAATGCTCACAACATTGAAACGCCAACTCAATACCTGTTTGTTCTTGAAATTGTTTTAACTCAGAAAAAATCGCCTCTGCTACTTCCATCGTTCCTGATGTTCCAATTCTCTCTCCTAGCACTTCGCTCGTGCTACACCCCACTACAAAAATTTGACCACTTTGTAATGAAGCTTGTTCTTGGAAATCAGAAAGCGACATTTGTAACTGTTCTCTTACCTTTACGATTTCTATCATTACGCCTCTTCCTTTCACAGGTTGGTTCACCAAATTATATTTCATACTGCTTCTAGTTAGAATCTATTACTTTGTTTCGTATGTTTTAATTTTTCCTACGCGGTTTTCGTGACGACCACCTTCATAGTCAGTTGTTAACCAAATTTTTGCGATGTCACGCGCTAGGCCTGCACCAATTACACGCTCGCCCATTGCTAGCATGTTCGTATCATTATGCTCTCTCGTTGCTTTCGCACTGAAAGTATCATGAACTAATGCACAACGAATACCATTTACTTTGTTCGCTGCAATTGACATACCGATGCCTGTCCCACAAACTAAAATACCACGATCTACTTCGCCATTCGCTACCATTTCCGCTGCTGGAAACGCAAAATCAGGGTAATCAACAGAACCAGCTTCACATTCACAACCTAAATCAATATATTCAATATTTAACTCTTCTAATAAACTTACAAGTTCTTTACGGATATTCATACCGCCGTGATCAGATGCTACTACTACTTTCATTTTTACCCCTCCAAAGTTTCAATCAATTATCTTCATTTCTCACTCGTTACCTTAACGGAACGAAGTGATCTCCAATATCGTATTATACACGAAACATCAACCCTCTGAATGTTTTTTCAGTAAAGTTTGTACAAGTTTTTCCATCTCTTCTAATGTTTCCTTATAAATAGAAAGTGATCCGCCGAATGGATCTGAAATATCCTTACTTATCCCCTCGGTTACTCCATATAATGTATCTACTTTCTTTTCAACACTCGGATAATGCCCAAGTACAATTTGCTTATGGTTTTCCGTCATCGTTACTACAATATCTGCCCAATCAATCAAAGTTTCATTTACCTGCTGCGCGGCATGATTGATTGCAATTCCCTTTTCAGCTAAAGCTTCCTTTGCATATATCGACGCATCACTACCAGGATAGGCGAAAACGCCAGCAGATTGCACTTCAAACTTACCTTCTCCATGATGACGAAGTAACGCCTCAGCCATCGGGCTACGGCATGTATTTCCAGTGCAAACAAATAATACTCGTTTCATCTAACCCCACCCCTTTTCTCTGCTTCCTTTATCATAGCGTACATAAGAATAGAACAAAAGAAATGTGAATATACGAAAGGCGCATTTCTCTTATATTTTTTCTAAGAAAAATGCGCCTTATCCACATATATGTGAAACCCTATTTCCAAGTGCCCAAAGTATTTTAACATACATAAGGAACAGACTACAAAACAAAATAAGGAATCCATTTCATACGAAACGGATTCCTTTCATGCAATAATTATTTCATTGTAACTTTCATTACTTCTGTTGAACCTTTTGTAGCAGTTACACCTACAGTTGTCTTAATAGACTCAGCTGCATCTGTATTTGTGATAACGATTGGAGTAATTGTGCTTTTCGCTTTTTCACGGATTAATTCTAAGTCGAATGAGATTAATTTATCTCCAGCTTTTACAGCTTGTCCTTCAGAAACGTGAGCTTCGAAACCTTCGCCTTCCATTTTTACAGTTTCTAATCCAACGTGGATTAAAATTTCTGTACCGTTTTTCGCTTTAATTCCAATTGCATGTTTCGTGTGGAATAATTGTACGATTTCACCATCAACTGGAGATACAACTACACCTTCAGTAGGATCGATTGCAACACCGTCACCCATCATACGACCAGCGAATACTGGATCTGGTACTTCTTCAATATTTTTCACTGCTCCAGTTAATGGAGCTACGATTGTTTCTTCATTTGTTTTTGAACCAAGACCGAATAATTTTTTAAACATAGGATAGTCCTCCTTATAATTTACCTAAAAGTTTATAGGGCAATCTCTATTAAAGATCGAAATAAACGTAAGACCTCATACTTCGAATATTATACTGTAAAAACGCTTTCGAAATAAATTACGTCATTACTACTAGACTCTTATTGTAGCGCCTCACAAAATTCCAGTCAATTCTGATTGTCTGAATAACAATAAGAAGTTAACTTCTACTTATATTTTCTCTTTTTTTACCCAACTTGTCTAGAGGTCTTTACTACATTTTGTTTTTTGTCGCTAATTTGTAAAATTATTTTCAAACTTTTTTCGAAATCCACTTGACTAAAGTAAGTAACTATTTTATCATTACTTACATAAGGTAAGTTAATAACTTTTAGGAGGTTTTTAAAAATGATGGATTTCGGTCTTCTTATTATTCGTCTTATTATAGGTATTACATTCATGGGTCATGGTGCTCAAAAATTATTTGGTTGGTTCGGCGGTTACGGTTTAAAAGGAACAGGCGGCTGGATGGAATCAATCGGTTTACGCCCTGGTGTATTCATGGCATTTATGGCTGGCGCAACTGAATTATTAGGTGGCTTCTTATTCGCATCAGGTATTTTCACTGCAGTTGGTTCATTATTTATCGTTGGAACAATGTTAATGGCAATCTTCACTGTTCACGGAAAAAATGGTTACTGGGTGACACAAAACGGATATGAATACAATTTAATGTTAATCGCTGTTGCGATCGGTGTAGCTTTAATCGGACCTGGCGCATACGTTTTACTATAATATTTATCTCAGTTTCGAGATTATTCAAACGGAACTTACTTCATTACAATTGAAGTAAGTTCTTTTTATGCAATAAAAATATTATTTCCAGCAGGAGTTTTCCACTAACATCTTGTAAACAAACAATAAGTCGTCATATTTAGAAAGGGGATTTTACACATGTTATCCATTAATCCAAATGAACAAACAGAAAAAGAGAATTACAAATTATTAACGGGAAGTATCATTCCACGTCCTGTCGCATTCGTTACTTCTGTAACAAAAGAAGGCGTATTAAACGGAGCACCGTATAGTTATTTCAATATCGTCGCTGCCAACCCACCACTTATTTCAGTTTCTGTGCAACGGAAAGCAGGAGAAAGAAAGGACACTTCCCGAAACGCAATTGAAAAAGGTGAGTTTGTCGTACATATTTCTGATGAATCTTACGTAGAAGCAATTAACGAAACAGCAGCTAATCTCCCGCCAAATGAGAGTGAAATTGAACTAGCAAAACTAACACCAATTGAAAGTGACGTCATCTCTGTTCCAGGTGTAAAAGAAGCAAACATTCGAATGGAGTGCGTACTAGAACGCGCAATCCCTCTTGGCGGAACAGAAGACTCACCAGCTTGTGACCTATTAATCGGACGCGTCGTTCGTTTCCACGTCGCAGAACACCTATACGAAAAAGGTCGCATTCACGCAGAAGGACTAAAACCAGTAAGCCGTCTAGCAGGACACAACTACGCAAAACTAGGAGAACAATTTGAATTGGTGAGGCCTATCTAAAAGTGGAGGCGGCTCGTTCAGAATCGCAGGGTATTGGAGCTCTCTCGCATGAAGCGCTTTTTGCTTCATGCGAGAGAGCGAAATGACCGGAGATTCTAGCCGCTGGAGCTGGATATCAACATAAAAGTGGAAGTGGTTCGCTCAAAATAGAATACCTGTAAAATATAAAAGGCTGTACCAAATTAATTTGGTACAGCCTTTTCATAGAAGAAGAAAAATAATTTTTCAATTTTGGTCATCGACCTCTTTTACCATCATTGGTCATCGGTAAAAAGTAACAGTGTGATCGGTTATTGGATGATTGGTTGTACCCTTTGCCATCACATAATCTCATTTTTACAAAAGCGGTCTTCTTCTATGCCTTGAAGCAGAGTCTCACCACTTCAAGGTTTAAAAGTATTTTTCACCATCGAAGTCTAGTTCAATCGCGTAGTTTTTCGCATTAATTAAATTGGACAATCTATTAGCTTGTCTCTCTAACTCTAAACCTTTTACACGATATACTTCAGGATCAAACATTGCTACTTTTAAAAGAGATGATGTTTCACCGTAAGAATATACATGTTCTTCTTTCTTACTCACGCCAAACTCTTTGCACTTTCGAGCTTTTGCACGTAGTTGTGTTGCAAGCTCTATCGCCTCAACAATCGTTACGTTTTCTCCATTGAAGTTAACTTCATTTTGAATATTTGCTTCGTACATCAATTTATCTAAAAGACGAAAGTCAGCGCGAACTTCATCTAACTCTTGTTCAACTTGTATCAATGTACGCGTCTGTTTCGGAAGTGTATCACCTTTTTCAATTTCAACAAATCCAATTTGGTTCATCTCTTCTTCTAATTCATGTATTCTTTTCGATAACACGCTTTTTAATTTTACAGCTTCTGCTAAAGAAATGTTAGACATAGTCTCCCCCTTATATTTCTTCCTTCTGCTCCTCTAAAGTAGGTACTTTCTCTTTTTTCGGTTTCCCAAGCTTAATTACTAAGAAATATAGGGAAAGTAATGTAATAAGAAAAACGATTATAAACGGATACGGAGAATAAAAAGCACGCGCCGCCTCCGTTTTTCCCGCAACAAACTTCAATGACTCAATATCTAAAAACTCAGCAAACATTTGTACACCGAGCATACTAAACCAAAAAACAAAAAAACTAATAATAATACCAAAAACTTGTTTCAATCTCGTCATTCATCTCATCCTTTCTATATGTGTAATTTTTTAGCGCAATCAGTATAGTACAAATAAAACTATGCACAGAAAGGAGCTATCTTACCATTCGCGAATTAAATTCATCCAACCTAAAATTGAAATTTGCAAAATAATACCCCAAATAACAAGCAGTCGCAACCATCTAGGAAAGAAAGTGACAAATCGAATATACCACTCCAATAGCTTGTTCATAACGCCCTCCTCCTTAAAATTATATAGGAAAAAGGAGATATAATCCAAATCCAACCAAAATGATACCGCCTACTATCTCGCCATATGTGCCGAGCATGTCTTTCGCATGCCTACCAATTAATAAACCAAGCCACGCTAATAACATACTAACAAATCCAAAAAGTAATATCGTAATAAGTGTCTGCGCCCCGTAAATACCAAGACTAAGGCCTACTGAAAAACTATCTATACTAACACCAAATGCAAATACGAACAAACTAATTCCAATAGGGGCCGTTCTAGTCTCTTCATTCTCCAAAATAGAGGAATATACAATATAAAATCCTAGTCCAATTAATAAAATAGCACCTGCAAAATGTGCAATATCTCCATACTGCTCTGATAAAAAACGACCTAATACCATCCCTATAAATGGCATGATAATATGAAATATCCCTATCGTCATACCGATATACAGGATTTGTCTTCCCTTTAAGGTCATCATTCCCATACCAAGACTCACCGAGAACGCATCCATCCCTAAGGCGAATGCCATTATTGTTAAAGGTAGTAGCTGTTCAAACGTCATTCATGTCCCTCCTCGGACGTGCTACTTCAAAATATGCTTATCCGAGGAGAAATATTCTGTTTGCTAATCGTACCTTATTATTCAGTAATAATTTGATGCCCTGCCGCTTTCGTTAAGCGATTCATAATAGCATTCCCTATTCCTTCATTCGGGAATGATTCACTAAAAATAACATCCACTTCACTTGCATCAAACGTTCTAAGTACATCATATAATTTAGTCGCAACGCTTGCTAAATCGCTTCGAACACCACAAGACAATACAACATCTGCGTTGTATACATGCTGATACTCTTCTGTCGTTAATACACCTACTTTGAACCCTTCTTCTTTCTTCTCATCCACAAGGCGTTGAATAAATTCACGTGAACCTTCCACAATACTCAGTGGCGCTTTCGGTGCATAATGTGTATATTTCATTCCAGGTGATTTCGGTTTTTCCTTCTCATCCTTTAAAGCCGGATCTAAAGAAACAGTACCAATCACCGCTTCCAATTGTTCTTTCGTAATCCCACCTGGGCGTAATATTGTTGGAACATCGCTCGTACAATCAATTACAGTCGATTCAACACCTACTCCAGTCGCCCCACCATCTACAATACCTGCGATTTTCTCATTTAAATCTTCATATACGTGAGACGCTAACGTCGGACTTGGACGACCAGAACGATTCGCACTCGGTGCTGCAACAGGTACATTTGCCTCTTCAATAAGAGCAAGCGCTACTGGATGATCAGGCATTCTTACTCCAACCGTATTAAGTCCTGCCGTCACCTTCTCTGAAATTCCTTCTTTTCTAGGTAAAATAATTGTTAACGGACCTGGCCAAAAATGTTCCATTAACTTCTCTGCAACTGGCGGGATTTCTTTCACAATCCCGTCCAACTGTGACTTTGTACCGATGTGGACAATCAGTGGATTATCACTCGGTCTTCCTTTCGCTTCAAAAATTTTCGCGATTGCTTCATCATTCATCGCGTTGGCGCCTAGTCCATATACCGTTTCTGTAGGGAAGGCAATCGCCTCGTTTTCCCTTAATAATTTTGCTGCTTCTTGTAACTGTGGATAATATTTATTTCTTTCCACAACATTATCCACAACCCACATATTTGTATGCATTTTTTTACACGTCCTTTTCTACCCTGAAATACTTGTCTATTTTTAGTTTACTATGAGATTTATCCAAAAGACAAACAAGGTTTATCCACAAAATGTGGATAAACCTAATTAATCCGTGGATAACTTTGTGAATAGCTGACAATTTAGTATTATTGCATTTGGCTCTTTTATATTTTTACAAAAGTGTTCTAACTGTCGAATTCCCTCTGGTACGTTTTCTTTCTCTATAGTAACAAAGTCGAAAAACTGAAAGATTGTTATAGATTGTGGATGATTTGTTAGTAAGTACAATTGTCGAATATTTTTTTCTTTCATATACTGCAAAAACATTTCAAAAAAATATAAGAAAGTCTGTTTATCCACATTAGGTGTGAATAAACAAGAACGAATCAATGCGTGTTCTTCACTTTGTTCATATCCGATAACAGCCCGTATTTCTTCCGCCTCTTCCAAAATCATAAATTGCGCGTACAACTCATTTATTTTATCATCTTTTTTATTAGCTTGTCCGAAAAAAGAATGCAATCTTTCCACATCTGCTTTCGTTGCAAAATATACTTTCTTCATAGTAAATCCCTCCTCTTTTTTATATATGAGAAGGGATTTACTAATAGTACTATTTAGAGAATAAAGATGTAAAAGCTTCTACAATAAATAACTTCACTTCTGGCTTTTCTTCTTCCTCCTCTACTTTTACATACTCATTTTGTTTTTCTTGCTTTTGTTCCACAGGTTTCTCCACTTTTTCCACAGTTTTTGTTTCTTCTTTACTTACAGGTTGTTCCTCTACTTTCGTTTCATTTTTTACTACTTTCTTTTCAGAAGCTGTTACCTTTTTTGCAACTTCCTGCTTTACAACTTTCGTTTCTTTCACTTTATCCTCTTTCTTCTCTCGTACATCCACTACTTCCTCATCTTGTTTCTTAACTTCTCCTTCTTCAGGAGATTCAGCCTTCACAACATGTTCTTCTTTCCTTACAGCTGTACCACTTGAAAAATCTAAGAAACACATCGGCGGAAATAATACACACCACCAGTTTGCCCCTTCACCTTCCCCGATTGTAATCAATACCGCCTCATATTCCCCTGCTGGGTAAATAAAATTCCCATATACCTTTGTAGGAAACTTTACATTCTTACTGAATTTCACTTGAAATGAATCTTTACTTCCTTCTTTTTTCAACGTATTTGCCACCGTTTTTTCGATTTCTGGAATATGACTTTGAATGACTTTACGTGCCTCTTCAAATGAAGTTAAATCCGCTACCCATCCATCAATTTGTGCTTTTACTTCATCACGCACTTTACGCTTTAACGCCTGATCTTTATCTGAATCACTATTTGCTAAAATTCGTAATCGAACGGCCTCTTTCGGAATAACTGAAGGCCCTTTCGCATCAGCTTTCATATATCCAAACTGCACAAGCAACTGTGCACCAATTAATAATAGAAGAAGATAAGCAATAACTTGTTTTTTCATTTCCTCCACCGTCCCTTCTACAAACAGTGTGGACAGACTTTCATCTTTCTAAACTATTAAATTCAAAATCTATATAAATTTTTCCACAAAAAAATAGAGTAAGGTGTGAACCTTACTCCATCTCTGCAAATACCATACGATCTTTTCCGTTAATATCAAAAACAATCTGAACATGAGCATGAGGAAAAGCTTGTTGTAACAGCTCTTTTACGTCCTCACCTTGTCCTACTCCAATTTCAAATGCCACAATTGCTTTCTTCTGCAACACATTCGGCAACTCTTCCATAAAACGGCGATAGAAATCTAATCCGTCCTCACCACCAACAAGGGCTCTCTTTGGCTCATGCTCTTTCACCACAGGAGAAAGGCCACGCCAATCCTCTTCCGGTATATATGGAGGATTTGAAACAACAACATCTAGCTTTTGACCTGTTTCATGAAATGGCGATAATAAATCACCGTGATAGAACGTTACTTCTGCGCCCAAAGTTTTTGCATTTTCTTTTGCAACTTCAATCGACTCTTGTGCAATATCTACCGTATACACATGAAGATTTTTATTTTCTAAAGCAAGCGTAATAGAAATCGCACCACTACCTGTACCGATATCCGCCACATGCAGTTTCTCATCACCAAAATGACGCTCGATTCTTTCTAACACTCCCACTATGAGCTCTTCTGTTTCCGGTCTTGGTATTAATACTTCTTCATTCACAAAGAATGACCGTCCATAAAACATTTCATAACCAATCATATATTGAATAGGAATACCTTCTACATGCTTGTGAATAAACTCCGTAAAACTTGTTTCTTGTTCCACAGTTATTTCTTCACGCATATTCATGAGCATTCCGGTTCTGTTCGTCTTTAATACATGACAAAGGACAATTTCTCCCGCATTTTCATCTCGTCCATTTTCCTGTAAAAAAGAAGAAGCCCATTTCAGGGCTTCATAGACACGCATTACTCAGCTGCCTCCATCTTTTGAGCCTGATCTTCCATCACTAAGGCATTGATGAAATCATCTAACTTACCTTGTAAGATTTGATCTAGCTTTTGAATCGTTAAACCGATTCGATGGTCTGTAACACGGTTTTGCGGGAAATTATACGTACGAATACGCTCTGAACGATCACCCGTACCAACAGCTTGTTTACGGTTTTGATCATACTCAGCTTGTGCTTCTTGTCTAAACTTATCATAAACACGTGCGCGTAATACTTTCATCGCTTTTTCTTTATTCTTAATTTGTGATTTCTCATCCTGACACGATACAACTACACCAGTCGGTAAATGCGTTAAACGTACCGCTGACATCGTTGTATTAACACTTTGTCCACCAGGACCACTAGAAGCAAACGTATCTACACGAACATCTTTTTCATGAATACTAATCTCTACTTCTTCTGCCTCTGGTAATACAGCTACAGTTGCTGTAGATGTATGAATACGTCCACCAGATTCCGTTTCAGGAACACGTTGTACACGGTGAGCACCATTCTCGAATTTTAGCTTCGCGAACGCACCTTTACCGTTAATCATAAAGATAATCTCTTTATATCCACCTAACTCTGTATAGCTCGCTTCGATAATTTCAGTTTTCCAACCTTGTACCTCAGCATAACGGCTATACATACGATATAAATCACCAGCAAATAAAGCTGCCTCATCACCACCAGCAGCACCACGAACCTCAACGATAACGTTTTTATCATCATTAGGGTCTTTTGGAACAAGTAAAATTTTCAGACGCTCTGACAATTCTTTATCTTGTCCTTCTAATTCAGAAACCTCTTCTTTTACCATTTCACGCATATCAGCGTCTAACTTATCTTCTAACATTGCTTTTGCATCTCTTAATTGCTCACGAACATCTTTATACTCACGGTACACCTCTACCGTTTCCTGCATATCAGATTGTTCTTTTGAATACTCACGAAGCTTATTCGTATCACTAATAACCTCTGGGTCACTTAACAATTCATTTAACTTCTCATAACGATCTTCTACAGCTTGCAAACGATCTAACACACCATTCACCTCTACATCCTAGTATCTAATACAAATAGTATATGGTACTTAATAAAAAAAACGCAAATTATATTTAAAAGTGGAGGTGGCTCGCTCAGCTCTGACTGCCTAACGTTCTTAGCTGTACGAAGAGCCGACCACCAATCTTCATCTATTTTGAAAAAAACCCGCTCTACATAGCGAGTTTCATTTATCTTTGTTTTGTAGGTACTGCATGACAATGACGACAACGTGGTTCATACGATTCTGAAGCCCCAACTAAAATAATCGGATCATCAAATGCCGCTGGTTCTCCATCGATTAAACGTTGCGTACGACTTGCAGGAGATCCACATGCAGAACAAACTGCCTGCAATTTAGTTACATGTTCAGCAATCGCCATCAGCTGAGGAACTTGTCCAAATGGTAGACCACGGAAATCTTGGTCTAATCCAGCTACAATGACACGATAGCCACGATTTGCCAATACTTGCACCACTTCCACAATGTCCCCATCAAAAAATTGTACCTCATCGATTGCAATAACATCCATTTCTTCTGTTACATGATTAAATATATCTTTTGACGCTGAAACAGGAACTGCTTTAACCTTTAATCCATTATGTGATACAACATCTTCTTCACTATAACGATTATCAATACACGGTTTAAATACAATCGCATGTTGCTTCGCAAATTGCGTACGGCGTATACGGCGGATGAGCTCTTCTGATTTCCCAGAAAACATACTCCCGCAAATCACTTCAATCCAACCATTTTGATTCATTAAGTACATTGAGCTCTCCTTTCATCTACTTTCCTAATCCAAAGTAGGGTAAAGGTTTAATATTTTTGCAAAAAAAACAGACAAGCGAATACATACACTTGCCTGTTTTATGTTCTTTATTACTTGATACCGTACTTCTTATTGAAGCGGTCAACACGTCCGTCTGCAGTAGCAAACTTCTGACGTCCAGTGTAGAATGGGTGAGAATCAGAACTGATCTCAATTTTTAGTAATGGATAAGTGTTACCATCTTCCCACTCAACAGTTTCGCTAGAGCCTTTAGTAGACCCGCTTAAGAATTTGAAGCCTGTGTTCGTGTCCATAAATACAACTTTATTGTAATTTGGATGGATTCCTGCTTTCATTCTTTTCATCTCCTTCCGCCCTGAATCATTTTCGAAACAGAGTTTTTCATCTTCAGCTGCTTACACAACTATATTGATGAAACACATATGATGAAATTATAACAAGGCTAACTCCATTTTGCAACTACCTGTTTTTGTCTTTTTGAATTTAAAAGCAAAAGCGGCTCGTTTAGAATCGCAGGACATTGGAACTCTCGACCTTGAAGCGCTTTTTGCCTCGTAGGAAGACGCGAAGCCACCGACCATTCTAGCCGCTGGAGCTGGATCACCACCTTACAGTGAAGGCGGCTCGCTCAGAATCGCAGAACACTTCAAGCTCTCGACCCAAATATGATTTTCATCTCAAAAAACAAAATTTTTTCCATATATTACTCTCTCTAATATTCCCTTAAAAAAACATAAAAAACTCGCTTACTACGAAATAAGCGAGTCCCAATCTTTTCCCTTTACTTAGTTGTTACATATCGTTTCGAATCTGCAACAATGTTTTGTAAAAATTCTTCATTTGTCTTTGTTTGACGAAGTTTACGTAAGAAACCTTCAACAAAGTCTGGTGTATCGCGCATTGTTTTGCGAATACCCCATAGCTTGTCTAAATGTTCTTTCGGAATTAATAGATCTTCTTTACGTGTACCAGAACGGCGAATATCAATTGCCGGGAAGATACGACGCTCAGCTAATGAACGATCTAAATGAAGTTCCATATTTCCAGTTCCTTTAAATTCTTCGTAAATTACATCATCCATACGAGATCCTGTATCAACCAGCGCTGTTGCTAAAATCGTTAAGCTACCGCCTTCTTCAATATTACGTGCAGCTCCAAAGAAACGCTTCGGTCTATGGAAGGCAGCTGGGTCGATACCACCCGATAATGTTCTACCACTTGGCGGAATAACAAGGTTGTAAGCTCGCGCTAAACGGGTAATACTATCCATTAAAATGATAACATCTTTTTTGTGCTCTACAAGACGCATTGCACGTTCTAATACAAGTTCCGCTACTTTAATATGATTTTCTGGTACTTCATCAAAAGTAGAGCTTACAACATCACCCTTAACAGAACGTTCAATGTCTGTTACTTCCTCTGGACGCTCATCAATTAAAAGTACAATTAATTCAGCTTCCGGATGATTTGTTGTAACACTGTGTGCGATTTCTTTTAATAGACTAGTTTTACCAGCCTTTGGAGGCGCGACAATTAAACCACGTTGTCCAAATCCAACTGGTGCGATTAAATCCATGATGCGTGTCGGTAACTTTTTCGGTTCCGTTTCCAATTTCATTTGGCGATCTGGGTATAATGGTGTTAATGCAGGGAAATGCACACGCTCTTTTGCTGACTCTGGATCATCTCCGTTTACAGCTTCAACTTGTAATAATCCAAAATAGCGTTCATTTTCTTTCGGAGGTCGTACTTTACCAGAAACCTTGTCTCCATTACGTAAATCGAAACGACGAATTTGCGAAGCTGAGATATAAATATCTTCTGAGCTTGGAGAATAGTTGATAGGACGTAGGAATCCAAATCCTTCTGATTGAATAATTTCTAATACGCCTTCCATGAAGAAGAAACCTTCTTTTTCTGCTCGAGCTTTTAGGATAGCGAAGATTAACTCTTTTTTCGTTAATTTGCTATAATACGAAATCTTAAATTCTTTCGCAAGCTCGTATAACTCTTTTAATTTCATGTTTTCTAATGCTGCAATTGACAAATTCATTCAGACACCACACTTTAACGTTATTCTCTTTTCACATGGGTAAAGGGAAAAAATACGGAAGGCAAATAATTAATAATGAAAGGCAATAAGTTCAAGTAGGGTAATATTCACTATTGTAACCCTTTTATCTAGTTTTAATCAATACGTTGAAACACAAATACAAGAAGCGAAGACAAGAAAATTTGTCTTCGCTTTTATTTAACCTAGTTCCAGTAGCCAAAATGGCCGAGAGCTCCAATGCCCTGCGATTCTGAACGAGCTGCTTACGCTTTTTATTTAATCCAGCTCCAGCAGCTAGAATGGTTGGTGGCTTCACTTCTTCCTGCGAGGCAAAAAGCGCCTCTACGTCAGAAGCTCCATCCCCCTCCCATTCTGAACGAGCTGCTTACGCTTTTTATTTAATAACCAAGTTCGGTTTTTTATTCAAGCTATGACGTCCGTCTACGAAGCGTACTGTGCCTGATTTTGCACGCATAACAAGGGATTGAGTTGTTCCTACGCTGCCTTTAAATTGAACGCCGCGTAATAGTTCTCCGTCTGTTACGCCTGTTGCTGCAAAGATTGCATCGTCACCTTTTACTAAGTCTTCCATACGAAGGATACGATTTATATCTTCAATGCCCATTTTTTTACAACGAGCTAATTCAGCTTCATTTTGAGGCAGAAGCTTTCCGTGGATTTCTCCACCTAGACATTTTAATGCAACTGCTGCTAATACACCCTCAGGTGCTCCACCAGAGCCGAATAAAATGTCTACACCTGTACGATCGAATGCAGTATTAATTGCTCCAGCCACATCTCCATCGTTAATTAATTTAATACGAGCACCAGCTTTACGAATTTCTTCGATAATCGCTTGATGACGTGGACGATTTAAAACTGTCGCTACAACATCTTCAATATCTTTATTTTTCGCTTTCGCAACCGCACGTAAGTTATCGATAATAGGCGCATCAATATCGACCGCCCCAACTGCTTCTGGGCCAACCGCGATTTTATCCATGTACATGTCAGGAGCATGTAACAAATTACCATGATCTGCAATTGCAATAACAGCAAGAGCATTCCATCCACCAGCTGCTACAATGTTTGTCCCTTCTAAAGGATCAACTGCAACGTCTACACGTGGTCCATATCCCGTACCTAATTTCTCTCCGATATACAACATTGGTGCTTCGTCCATCTCACCTTCACCAATGACAACTGTACCTTTCATCGGGATTGTATCAAATACGTCACGCATAGCTGATGTTGCTGCACCGTCTGCCTCATCCTTTTTCCCGCGCCCCATCCAACGCGCTGATGATAATGCTGCAGCCTCTGTTACACGTACTAACTCCATAGATAAACTTCTTTCCACGATAATCCCTCTCCTTTAAGTCTTTATATATTCTGCCGTATTTTGTGAACCGTGTTTCTCTACAAAGTATACTTCCGCAAGTAGTGATGCTTCGCTTCCCCCTTGCGGAAGTATCACTTATGCGTTCTTCATCTCTTCAATTTCTTGACTTGTCATTTGTTCTCGCCAAATGTTTGCGCCAAGACCTTTAAGCTTGTCTACTATATTTTCATACCCTCGATCAATATGCTCAAGTCCGGTTACTTCTGTAATTCCATCCGCCATTAATCCTGCAATAACAAGGGCCGCTCCAGCTCGCAAATCACTCGCTTTCACTTTTGCACCTTGCAATAAAACAGGACCAGTTACAATTGCCGAACGACCTTCTACTTTAATTTGTGCATTCATACGACGTAACTCATCAATGTGTTTAAAGCGTGCGCCGTAAATCGTATCCGTTACAACACCTGTTCCGTGCGCCTTTGTTAAAAGTGTCGTAAATGGTTGTTGTAAATCTGTTGGGAATCCTGGATATACAAGCGTTTTTATATCAACTACTTTTAACCTTCTATTACCGTTCACTGTAATTTGGTCATCGTTCGTTTCAACTTGGACACCAGCTTCTCTTAACTTCGCTGTAACTGACTCTAAATGTTGAGGAATAACATTATCAACCGTTACTTCTCCTCCTGATGCAGCTCCTAAAATCATATACGTACCCGCTTCAATACGATCCGGAATGATCGTGTGATGACAACCGTGCAGTGAATCCACACCATCAATTCGGATTACATCTGTGCCAGCACCTTTAATACGTGCACCCATGCTTGTTAACAATGTAGCTACATCAATAATCTCTGGTTCTTTCGCTGCATTTTCAATAACAGTTCTACCCTTCGCTCGCACAGCTGCCAGCATAATATTAATCGTAGCTCCTACACTAACAACATCTAAATAAATACGTGCACCACGCAATTCATCTGCTCTTAAATAAATCGCACCCTGTTCATTCGTAACATGTGCACCTAACGCTTCAAATCCTTTAATATGCTGATCAATCGGCCTCGGTCCTAAATGACATCCACCTGGAAGCCCAATAACAGCTTTTTTAAAACGGCCAAGCATCGCACCCATTAAATAATAAGAAGCACGCAATTTTTTCACTTTTCCATTTGGTAAAGGCATTGCAACCATGTTAGAAGGATCGACTACCATCTCTTCCTCCTGTCCATAAGTTACCCTTCCTCCAATTTCCTCTAGCAAGTCTCCTAACATTTTCACGTCCGAAATATTAGGGACACCACCAATAGTTACTGGAGTATCTGCTAAAATTGTCGCTGGAATTAGTGCAACGGCGCTGTTCTTTGCACCACTCACTCGAATTGTTCCATTTAAAGCTCTTCCGCCTTCAATTAGCAATTTTTCCATATTGAGCTCCCTTCTTGTGAATGTACTTACTTTCTATATCTTTATAGAAAGCTCCCCTTAAGAATCTCAATCACTCTTTCCACCCTAACACTCAATAAATAGGAAACCATTATCTTCATTTCTCCTGTAGTACGACTAGATAAAGATTAACTATTCATCGAATTTACTTTATCAATTTAGATACGTTATCACATTTATTTAATAGGACTATGCACATTATTTTCTACTTCAAAAACAAAATGATAAAAATCTTTAGACTTGTTCACGCTTTCATTATACAACGAAAGGAAACCGTCTAAAAGACTAGACGGTTTCCAAAACGGAATTTTATTCTTACGCTTTACCGTTAGAACCGAATTCACGCATTTTACCAGCAACAGTTGCTTTAATAGCGTCGCGGCCAGGTCCAATAAATTTACGAGGATCGTAAACTTCTTGGTCTTTGCTTAATACTTCACGAACAGCTTTTGTAAACTCGATTTGGTTCTCAGTGTTTACGTTAATTTTTGAAGTACCTAAAGAGATAGCTTTTACGATATCAGCAGTTGGGATACCAGTACCACCGTGTAATACTAAAGGTACGCCAGTGAAGTCACGAACTTGTTCCATTTCAGCGAATCCTAAGTTAGGCTCACCTTTGTAAGGACCGTGTACAGAACCTAAAGCTGGAGCTAGGCAATCGATACCTGTTGCTTCAACAAGGTGCTTACACTCTGCTGGGTCAGCGTAAATTACGCCTTCAGCGATGATGTCGTCTTCTTGTCCGCCAACTGTTCCAAGCTCAGCTTCAACAGATACGTTACGAGCGTGTGCGTATTCTACTACTTTTTTAGTAGTTTCAACGTTTTCTTCGAATGGGTGGTGAGAAGCGTCGATCATTACAGATGTGAAACCTGCATCGATTGCTTCTTTACATTTTTCGAAGCTTGAACCATGGTCAAGGTGAATCGCTACAGGAACAGTGATGTTCATTTCTTCGATTAAAGCTTTAACCATAGCTACAACTGTTTTGAAACCAGTCATATGACGAGCTGCACCCTCAGATACACCTAGGATTACAGGAGATTTTTCTTCTTCCGCAGCAGCTAAGATAGCTTGAGTCCACTCTAAGTTGTTCATGTTGAATTGACCAACTGCGTATTTTCCTTCTAGTGCTGTGTTTAGCATTTCTTTCATAGAAACTAAAGGCATGGTGAATCCTCCTAAAAAACGTTTTTTGTATCCGATAAGTTCTTATCGCTGGTAGTATGACCAGAATAAGGTAAAATATGTATATTTACATACCGGACTTTTTTCTACACTCAATAGGATAACAACTTGTACTCAAAAACTCAACCGTATTCACCTGCTCAATAGTCCATGTAAACGCTTTTTTCCATATTTTTTATAAAAAATTCATTTTTTACGCCTCTACAGCAAGCTGATCTCTCACTGCTTGACGAATTTCATCAATATCAAACGGTTTAGCAAAGTGCATTAAAGCTCCTAAATCTTTTGCTTCTTGGATCATATCAAGCTCTCCATAAGCAGTCATTAAAATTACTTTAATACTCTCATCAATTTCCTTTACATGTTTTAAAATCTCTATACCATCCATACCTGGAATTTTCATATCTAACACTACTAAATCTGGATTATCTTTTTTCACGATATCTAAAGCTTGAAATCCATTTGCTGCTTGGAATGTCTGATAACCTTCTTTTTGGAACACTTCATGTAATAACACACGAATGCCATATTGATCATCAACGATTAAAATTTTCCCTTCCATAACTCCCAACCTTTCTGTGTAAGTACAAGATTTAAAGCTTCTTATATCTTAACGATTAATTTTCGCTATTCTTTGGCAAATTCCTTCCTATTCTTTCTTATTTTACCGTTTCCTATTTTGTTACGCCACCTTCGATTTCACCTTTCTAAAAAAATACACTATAATGAAAGCCGGTAAACACGTACGAAGGGAGTAACATTATGTTAAAAATTTTTTCAACTCAATTAAGTGGTTATTTCTCCAGAGTTTCTCAAAAAGAGGAAATGAATATAGAAGATAGCGCCCGTCTACTTGCTCAAGCATTAGTTGGCGATGGTTTCATTTATTTACATGGTACAAATGAAATGGAGGGCGTTGTTGCCGAAGCTTTATCCGGTGCTGAACCAATGAAGCAAGCAAAACGATTATTTGAAAATGGTAAAGAAGTAGAAGTAACTTCTGCAGATCGTGTACTTCTTATTAGCCGTTTTTCAACAGATGAAGAAGTTGTCGCAATGGCAAAAAAACTTCAAGCAAATGGACACTCTATTGTCGGTATCTCTGCTATTCAAGAAGGTACTGAATCGCTAGAACAATATACAGATGTACATATTGATACAAAGCTGTTAAAAGGTCTTATTCCAGATGATGAAGGCAATCGCTACGGATTCCCAAGTTTAATGATAGCTTTATTTGCATATCATGGGATCAAATTTACAATCGATGAAATGTTAAATGAATATTAAAAAAAGCGCCCTATTTCAGGCGCTTTTTTTATTACTTGCTCTCTTTATTCGTAATAGAAGCTCTTACGAAGTCATGGAACAATGGTTGTGGACGGTTTGGACGAGAAACTAGTTCTGGGTGGAACTGTGCTGCCACGAACCAAGGGTGATCTTTTAATTCAATGATTTCAACTAGACGGCCGTCTGGGCTTGTACCAGAGAATACAAATCCTTCTTTTTCCATATCCGGACGGAATTGATTGTTGAACTCATAACGATGACGATGACGCTCATATACAACCGGCTCATTGTAAGCACTGTAAGCATTTGTTTCTTCAGCAAGCTTACATGGGTATAGGCCAAGACGAAGTGTACCACCTAAGTCTTCTACATCTTTTTGTTCTGGTAATAAGTCAATGATTGCATAAGGTGTGTCAGGATTAATTTCAGAAGAGTTAGCTCCCTCTAATCCTAATACGTTACGTGCAAATTCGATTGATGCAAGTTGCATACCTAAGCAAATTCCTAAGAATGGTACTTTGTTTTCACGAGCATATTGAATTGCAACGATTTTACCTTCTACACCACGATCTCCGAATCCACCAGGTACAAGGATACCATCTGTGTCGCCAACTAATTCTTGTACGTTCTCTGGTGTTACGTGTTCAGCATTTACCCATTTCACTTCTACATCTGTGTCGAATGAATAACCCGCATGACGAAGTGCTTCTACAACAGAAATGTATGCATCTTGAAGCTCTACGTATTTACCAACAAGAGCAATTTTTGTTTTCTTAGAAAGGTTACGTACTTTATCAACTAGCGCAGTCCACTCTGTCATATCTGCAGCTGGATTGTCTAATTTTAAGTGATCGCAAACGATTTGATCCATATTTTGCTCTTGAAGAGATAATGGAACCGCATATAAAGTATCTGCATCGCGTGCTTCGATAACTGCTTTTGTATCAATGTCACAGAATAATGCAAGCTTGTCTTTCATATCTTGAGAAACAGGTAATTCTGTACGAACAACGATAATATTTGGTTGAATACCTAAGCTACGAAGCTCTTTAACGCTATGTTGCGTTGGTTTTGTTTTCATTTCACCCGCTGCTTTTAAGTACGGGATTAACGTACAGTGAATGTACATTACATTGTCACGACCGATGTCGCTCTTAATTTGACGGATTGCTTCTAAGAATGGTAGAGACTCGATGTCACCAACAGTTCCACCAATTTCTGTAATAACAACGTCCGCGTTTGTTTCGCGACCAGAACGGTATACACGCTCTTTAATTTCGTTAGTAATGTGAGGAATAACTTGAACTGTTCCTCCTAGGTATTCACCACGACGCTCTTTTTGAAGAACTGAAGAGTAAATTTTACCTGTTGTTACGTTGCTGTATTTGTTTAAGTTGATGTCGATGAAACGCTCATAGTGACCAAGGTCTAAGTCAGTTTCTGCACCATCATCTGTTACGAATACCTCACCGTGTTGGTATGGGCTCATAGTCCCTGGGTCTACGTTAATGTATGGATCAAACTTTTGAATCGTTACGTTTAAACCACGATTTTTTAAAAGTCTTCCTAGAGATGCTGCTGTAATACCTTTTCCTAAAGACGATACTACACCGCCTGTTACAAAAATATACTTAGTCATGAAAAAGCTCCCTCCTATTTTGCTGTTATATAATCACCGTTGCAAAGCGCAACGTATGTAGATAACACTGTATCCATCTTATTGTTAGACTCTTTTTATTTTCTAAACAAAAAACAAAAAAGAAAATTGCTCCCCTCATCACAAAAAGTAATAAGTAGGGAGCAATTTTCTTTTATATTTACACTTTAAAAGTATTATCGTCCTTTTTTAAAGAGCCCAAAAATGATTCTACATGGACGATAATGAAAAGTCAAGAACTACAGTTCTTCCTCTTCTTCTTCTTCAGTTTCATCGTACTCAAGTTCTTCTTCGGCGAAGTCATCGTCATCATCTTCATCTAAATCATCAAGATCTTCGTCATCTCCGTCTTCTTCTTCAAGAACCTTGTCCAAATCTTCTACCTCTTCGTCTTCTTCATTTCCGTCTGCATCGTCGAAGTCTTCATCTTCTTCAATGTAGTCGTCAAAACCGTCTTCTTCAACTTTACGTTTCTTCTTCGGTTTTGGTTGAGGCAAGATTTCTTCATCAATTTGCTCATATGGGTACCAGCTGCGTAGCCCCCAACGATTTTCTCCTAAATTAATGAAACGTCCATCGATGTTTAAATCTGTATAAAATTGTGCGAGTTTCGCATTAACTTGCTCTTGAGATAGTCCCAGCACTTGAGCGATTTCTTGAACCAACTCGTTGAATGTCGTTGCTTGTCTTTTATCCCCTAAAACGCTATGTACAACTTCAATCATTGAACATTCTTTTAGCTCTTCTGGTGAATATTGCTTAAAATTCACTTATGCGGCACTTCCTTTCTTCAAATATAACCTTATATATAACGGTCTGCTTAAAAAAATCCATACTATTCATTATAAACAAAAGTCGCACAAATATGCTACAAAAAAAACGGGAAACTTTAATATGGTAATAAAATTATAATTTGTCTATTCTTTATTTCGGAAACATATGCGCTCCTTGCAGTACATACCTAATTTGCATTTCTGTATATTCTTCAAGCGTATACAGTTTTTGCAGGGCCCAACGTCTAAATCCCCACATTTGTCCTTGTATGAAAATGTTATGTGCAAGAAGCTGTATCTCTTTTTTATTTAATGTAAATGTCCCATTTTCTGTGCACTGCTCTAAAATATTCTCAAACATTCCGACCATTTGAAACTCTTTTTCTAATACGTACGGGAGTGATTCTTTCGGTAAAAAACGTACCTCTTGATACATTATTAATACTTCTTCCTGCAATTCGTCCATCACTTTAAAGTAATTCGTTATTGCTATCTTTAAACTTTCTATACTCCCTTTTTCTGTACACACTACTTCCTCTAATCTTTCTTTTACATGTTCATAAATACTATCACAAACTAAATATAAAACATCATCTTTTGTACGAATGTACTCATAAAGTGTTCCAATACTAAACCCAGCCGCCTTCGCAATCTCTCTCGTTGTTGTACGTGGGAACCCTTTTTGCTTAAATAATTGCACCGCACCTTTAATCATTTGTTCACGTCTTAACGCAACTAATTTTTCATCTTTCACGGACGCATGCACATTATGTTTAACCATCCCCTTCACCTCTCTCTATTATTTTTTGGAAGGAAAAAGCGTAGGAAAATACCTACGCTTTCGTTCCTACTTCGTTAACATACGAGAAATTACAAGCCTTTGGATTTCTTGTGTTCCCTCATATATTTGTGTAATCTTTGCATCGCGCATATAACGCTCTACTGGATAATCTTTCGTATAACCGTAACCACCAAATACTTGTACCGCTTCAGTCGTCACCTTCATCGCTGTATCGCCTGCAAATACTTTTGACATCGCTGACTCTTTCCCGTACGGAAGCCCTTCCGATTCAAGCCAAGCCGCTTGGTATGTTAGAAGACGCGCC
>NZ_MACF01000140.1 GCF_001884045.1 Bacillus mobilis
CCTCCACATCCGTTGCCATATCTGCAAGTTTAAAACCAATTCCTTGCTGCGCCGCAATTGGTTTCCCAAACTGATGACGCTCTCTTGCATATTCTACAGAAGCATCTAAAGCCCCTTGCGCAATACCGACTGCTTGCGCGGCAATACCATTACGGCCGCCATCTAATGTTTGCATCGCAACTTTAAATCCTTGGCCCTCTTCCCCGAGTAGGTTCTCTACAGGAATACGGCAATCTTCGAACATAATTTCAGTTGTTGGTGAAGAGCGAATCCCTAACTTGCTTTCCTTCTTCCCAACTGAAAATCCTGGTGTATCACTTTCCACAATAAACGCGCTCGTACCACGTTGCTTCGATTCAGGATCAGTTAACGCAAAAACAACATAAATATCAGCAATACCGCCATTTGTAATAAAGATTTTCGATCCATTTAAAATGTAATGGTCTCCATCTCGTTTCGCAGTTGTCCTCATTCCGCCAGCATCCGAACCAGAACTTGGCTCTGTTAAGCCGTATGCACCAATTTTCGTTCCTTCAGCCATCGGTCGTAAAAACTTTTGCTTTTGTTCTTCCGTTCCAAATTTAAAAATTGGCCAACCAGCAAGTGAAGTGTGTGCAGACAGTGTTACACCTGTTGAAGCACAAACACGAGATAATTCTTCAATAGCAATTACATACGCTAAGTAATCGCTTCCAATTCCACCGTATTCTTCAGGCCATGGAATGCCGGTTAAACCAAGCTCTGCCATTTGATCAAATAGCGCGCGATCAAATCTCTCTTCTTCATCGCGCTCAGCTGCAGTCGGTGCTACTTCGTTCTTAGCAAAATCCCGAACCATTTTTCTTATCATTTCATGTTCTTCTGATAGTTTAAAATGCATGCCCGTCTCCCCCTTGTCCTTTTATAAAGCTCGACTAATAACAAGCTTCTGTATCTCACTCGTTCCTTCATATATTTGCGTGATTTTCGCATCACGGAAAAATCGTTCTACTGGATAGTCTTTCGTATAGCCGTAACCACCAAATACTTGCACCGCTTCAATCGCAACTTCAACAGCCGTCTTAGAAGCGAATAATTTCGCAATAGATGCCTCTTTACCACATGGTAATCCTTGTGCTCTTAGCGATGCCGCTCTATATACGAGTAATCGCGCTGCCTCTACACTAGTTGCCATATCTGCAAGTTTGAATCCGATTCCTTGCTGCGCCGCAATTGGCTTTCCGAATTGCTCACGTTCTTTCGCGTAATCAATTGCACATGCAAGCGCTGCTTCCGCAATTCCTAAAGCCTGTGCACCAATTCCAATTCGTCCAACATCTAAATTCGCCATCGCTACCTTAAATCCTTGTCCTTCTTCACCAAGTAAATTCTCAGCCGGCACTTTCATATCTTCGAACGTAAGTTGTACTGTGCGAGAACCGAGAAGTCCCATTTTGTGCTCATCTTTTCCAATAATTAAGCCCGGTGTATCTTTCTCTACTATAAATGCAGAAATCCCACTTTTTCCTGCCTCTGGATTTGTAGAAGCGAATACAATGTATGTACTTGCTTCACCACCATTTGTAATAAATACTTTCGATCCGTTAATAATGTAGTGATCGTCTTTCTTTACAGCTCTTGATTTCAAACTCCCTGCATCTGATCCTGCATTTGGTTCTGTTAATGCAAATGCACCTAAATACTCACCAGTCGCAAGTTTAGAAACATATTTCTGCTTCTGGTCTTCTGTTCCGAAGTATAAAATCGGATTCATTCCAACTGACGTATGTACAGCTAAAATTACACCCACCGTTGCACTTACCTTTGAAATTTCCTCAATTGCTAAAATGTAAGAAATAAAATCCATTTCTGCCCCGCCATATTTTGCAGGCGCTGGAATACCCATTAGTCCAAGCTCCCCCATCTTTTGCAAAATCTCTTTCGGGAACACCCCTTGTTCCATACTAGGAACAAAGGGAGCTATTTCCTTCTGCGCAAAATCTCGAACCATTTTCCTCATCATTTGTTGCTCTTCAGTAAAATGAAAATTCATGTACTTCGCCTCCGTTTGCTATATATCTTTTTAACAATTTGGTAAGACCACTATTTTAATAAAGGGAGGAGTTTATTCGTAAACGTAGAAGCCACGACCCGTTTTACGTCCTAACCATCCTGCATTCACATACTTGCGTAATAATGGACATGGGCGATATTTACTATCACCTAAGCCTTCATGCAACACTTCCATAATGTATAAACATGTATCTAAACCGATAAAATCAGCGAGCGTTAAAGGCCCCATCGGATGATTCATACCGAGTTTCATTACTTCATCAATCGCTTCTTTCGTCGCTACACCTTCATATAACGTATAGATTGCTTCGTTAATCATCGGTAATAAAATACGGTTCGATACAAACCCTGGGAAATCATTTACTTCAACTGGTACTTTCCCAATTTTCTTCGTAATATCTTCAATCGTTTCATAGACTGCATCATCTGTAGCCAATCCACGAATAATTTCAACAAGCTTCATAACCGGAACTGGATTCATAAAGTGCATACCAATTACTTTCTCCGGACGTTTCGTTACCGCTGCAATTTCTGTAATTGGCAAAGATGACGTATTTGTCGCTAAAATTGCGTGTTCCGGAGCGATTTCATCTAGATTCGCAAAGATTTTCTTTTTAATATCCATTTTCTCAACAGCTGCTTCAATAATAAGATCCGCTTCCTTCACACAATCTAAATCAAGCGTTACTGTAAGGCGATTTAGCGTAGCTTCCTTCTCTTCTTCCTTCATGCGCCCTTTTTCTACTTGGCGTGCTAAGTTTTTCGTAATAATAGCCAATCCTCTGTCTAATTGCTCTTGTTTTAAATCTTGTACCTTCACATCATATCCTGCCATTGCACATACTTGTGCAATTCCCGATCCCATTTGCCCCGCACCAATTACAACTATTTTTTGTACACCCATTCTTTTTTCCCCCTTAATATAAATTGTTAATAAATCAAAAATCACCTACACATAAATTAACGAACTTCAATCATGATTGCGTCACCTTGACCGCCACCACTACAAATCGAAGCAATTCCAATTCCGCCGCCGCGCTGCTTCAGTGCGTGAATAAGTGTAACGATAATTCGCGCTCCACTTGCTCCAATCGGATGTCCCATTGCCACTGCGCCGCCATTTACATTCAATTTGTCTGGGTCAATCCCTGCAATCTCTGTACTTGCAATTGCTACCGCTGCAAATGCTTCATTAATCTCGAATAAATCGATATCTTCAATTGTCTTGCCTGTTTTTTTCAACAATTCGTTAATTGCATAACCTGGCGTTCTTGGGAAATCTTTAGACTCTACTGCAATTGCCGTATGTGCCAAAATTGTCGCTAATGGCTTTCTTCCTTCTTGCTTCGCTCTGTCTTCGCTCATTAGTACAAGTGCAGCACCACCATCATTTAGTCCTGGTGCATTACCCGCTGTCACCGCTGACGTCTTATCAAATACAGGTTTTAATTTCGCTAATTTTTCAATCGTTGTATCCGCGCGTGGCGCCTCATCTTTTGCAACGACAATAGGATCGCCTTTTCTTTGCGGAATCGTTACTGGTACGATTTCCTCTTCAAAACGTCCTTCTTTATGTGCTGAAACCGCGCGTTGATGGCTACGATACGCCCATTCATCTTGCGCTTCGCGAGAGATTCCATCTTCCTTCGCAACTTCTCCGCCATAAACACCCATGTGTATACCTGAAAATGCGCATGTTAAACCGTCAGCAACGTTTAAATCAATCACTTCGTTGTTGCCCATTCTGTATCCCCATCTTGCTCCGCGTAAAATGTAAGGACTATTACTCATCGACTCCATACCGCCAGCTACAATAAGTGATTGATCACCAGTACGAATAATTTGATCCGCTAACGTAACCGCACGAAGCCCTGATGCACAAACTTTATTCACCGTTTCCGTCTGCACTTCCCAAGGGATTCCAGCAGCCCTCGCAGCTTGGCGTGATGGAATTTGTCCCTGTCCACCTTGAATAACTGTTCCGAATATAACTTCTTCCACATCATTAGCAGAAACATTTGCTCTTTCAAGCGCTGCTTTAATTGCAATTCCCCCAAGTTCTGTTGCTTTCACGTCTTTTAAAGATCCTCCAAATTTCCCAACCGGTGTTCTTGCAGCACTTAAAATAACTGTTTTACTCATATCTATTTCCCCCATCTCTTTTTTTAGCACCGAGCGCTCGCTCGGTGTTCTTACGTTGAGAAGAGGTGCAATGATTGCACCTCTCTCTAAAGTTGTATTCATTCCTATAAATTAAATTGCTTCTTTCTTCTGTCCGATAACAGAGCGTTCTAAAATCTCTGTTACATCAAGAGTTTGAACATTCTCTTCTACTTCTTTCGCTTTCGTCCCATCACTAATCATCGTTAAGCAATATGGACAACCTGTACCGATAATGGATGGCTCTACAGCTAGTGCTTGTTCTGTACGAGCAACGTTAATACGTGAACCTGCTGATTCTTCCATCCACATTAGGCCACCACCTGCGCCACAACACATTCCTGTTTCACGGTTTCGTGCCATTTCTACAAGGTTCACACCAGGAATTGCTTTCAAAATGTCGCGCGGTGCTTCATATACTTCGTTGTATCTTCCTAAATAACAGGAATCATGGTACGTAACTGTTTCCTCAATAGCGTGAACAGGTTTTAATCGTCCTTCTTTCACCCACTGAGCTAACAATTCTGTATGATGATAGACTTCTGCTTGCAAGCCAAAGTCTGGATACTCATTTTTAAATGTGTTATAAGCGTGAGGATCAATCGTAACGATTTTCTTCACTCCTGCTTTTTCAAATTCCTCGATATTCTTTGTCGCCATCTCTTGGAAGACAAATTCATTTCCAAGACGTCGCGGTGTATCCCCAGAATTCTTTTCTTTATTACCAAGTATCGCGAATGAAATGCCTGCTTCGTTCATTAACTTCGCAAATGATATTGCAATCTTCTGACTACGATTATCATATGATCCCATTGAACCAACCCAGAATAAATATTCGAACTCCTCGCCAGCTTTCGATTTTTCTTTTACAGTTGGAACCGTTACTTCATCATCACCTTGGCGCCAAGTTTCACGCTCTTTACGGTTCAGTCCCCATGGATTCCCTTGACGCTCGATGTTTGTCATCGCACGCTGCGCTTCCGCGTCCATCTTTCCTTCTGTTAAAACGAGATAGCGGCGTAAATCAATAATTTTGTCAACGTGCTCATTCATAACCGGACACTGGTCTTCACAGTTACGGCACGTTGTACAAGCCCAAATCTCTTCCTCTGTAATAACATCTCCGATTAAACTCGGATCGTAAGCTAGCGTTGTAGCTGCTGATTCTTGTTGCCCTTTCCCAGCTGCCATCATCGCTAACTGATTTCCTTGTGTATTATTAAAAGCCACTACTGGAACCCACGGTGCCTTTGATGTCACTGCTGCTCCTTTATCAGTTAAATGATCGCGAAGTTTTAAAATTAAATCCATCGGCGATAACATTTTCCCTGTTCCAGTTGCTGGGCACATATTTGTACAGCGACCACACTCTACGCAAGCGTATAAATCAATAAGCTGATTTTGTCTAAAGTCTTCGATTTTACCAACACCAAATGTTTCTTGCGTTTCATCTTCAAAGTCAATCTTTTCAAGTTTCCCTGGATTTGAAAGACGACCGAAGAAAACGTTGGCTGGTCCCGCAATTAAATGCGCGTGTTTTGATTGTGGAACGTACACTAAAAACGTTAACAAAATTAGTAGATGCACCCACCAAGAGAAATAGAACACAGAAATGGCTACGGTTTCATTTATTCCCGAGAAAACGTAAGCGATTGCAGAAGCGATTGGTTCACTCCATGAAAGCTCCTCGCCGTGCCATATAATTCCCATCCCATTACCGAGTAGCACAGAAATCATTAAGCCACCAATAAAGATAAGAACAAGACCTGATTTGAAATTACGTTTTAAACGAACTAGCTTCTCAACATAACGTCTATGAAAAGCCCAAAAGACTGCAATTAAAATAACAAGTGTGACAATTTCCTGGAAGAATGTAAATGCAGGGTATAGTGGTCCAAGTGGAAGATGTGATCCTGGTGCGAGTCCTTTCCAAACGAAGTCAATTGCTCCAAATTGGACAAGAATAAATCCGTAAAAGAACATAACGTGAATAATGCCGCTCTTCTTATCTTTCAGCAGCTTTTTCTGACCGAAAACATTGACCTTAAGGAGGTCCCAACGCTCTTTAAAACGACGGTCAAATTCAATCTTTTTTCCTAACTGTATGTAGGCCATCCTCGTTCGTATAAGATACACAAACAAATATCCCGCATAAGCAATAACAGCAATGGCAGCCAGCCAATTCATGATCAGTAAGCTATTCATTTTTATGCTACCCCTCTCTTTGTAAGCCCTCTTTCTTTTTTAGAATCTTCAAAAACATATAATTTTCTGAATTTTTCCCCTATCTTCATTATATAATGAGTGAGCATTCAGTCAACAGTTTTTTGTTATACAACAACATATTTTTTCATAAAGCTGTTTATTTCGGTGAAACTATAAAGTGAAACTTTAATCAGTAGAGAGCTGTTTATTCCCTACTGACTATTAGCCTCACCAATCGGGCTTTACCAGGTAACCAGCAAAATGAAGGTGAAAAGAATGCAAAGGAGGGAATTCACTTATGTTCTTCTTATCTCTCTTGTTACTATGCGTTACTCTTTGGATCACAATTGACCTTTTATATGGAAGAATTCTTCATTTAAAGCGTGTGCGCTCTCGTACCTTCCCTTTACGTCAAAGTAATTTTCACCTTTATACATACGGGCAAGATTTATATGATGCTTTATTTACTGATATACAACAAGCACGGCACCATGTGCACGTTTTATTCTTCATTGTAAAAAACGATAAAATCAGTCGTGAATTTTTAAATTTACTTATCGATAAAGCACAGGAAGGAATTGAAGTAAGACTTTTACTCGATCGATTGGGAAGCCATCATTTATCAAACGAGGCAATTCGCTCCCTACAAAAACATGGTGTCTCTTTTTCATTTTGTCACAAAGTAAAATTTCCTTTTCTTTTCTTTTCTGCCAATCAAAGAAACCATAGAAAAATTACAGTTATTGACGGGAAAATTGGTTATATTGGTGGATTTAATATTGGAGAAGAATATTTAGGGCATAATCAAAAATTAGGATTATGGCGCGATTATCATTTACGTCTTACAGGCGAAGGTGTACAAGATTTACAAAAACAATTTTTACATGACTGGTTTGATGATACAAACCAAAACTTATTGGATACTTCTCTTTATTTTCCAAAACTGCAACCTGGTACCATCCAACATCAATTTATTCCGACAGATGGGGCCTATTTACAACATACTTTTTTACACTTAATTGAAAATACGGAAAAAGAACTCTTTATCGGTACACCATATTTCATTCCTGGAAAAAAAATTATGAACGCATTATTAAGAGCACGAAAACGTGGGGTTCAAATCACGATTCTCGTTCCAGAAAAGGCAGATCATGCCCTTGTTCGAGAAGCAAAATTTCCATATTGCCGAAAGTTAATACAAGCTGGGTGCAATATTTACGCATTTCAACAAGGTTTTTTTCACGCTAAAGTTATTATAGCGGACGATTATATTTGTGATATTGGAACTGCAAACTTTGATATGAGAAGTTTATATATTAATCATGAAATCAACTGCCTTTTATATGATAAACATTTTATACAAATAGTAAAAAACAAATTCCATGAAGATCTAAAAAATGCGTCCTTACTTTCCTTTAAAGATGTTAGCCCGCATTCCCTTATTGATAGGGGAAAAGAATGGATAGGAACGATATTTGCTTTCTTCTTATAGGAAAGATAATGAGTAAAAAGAGGTGTATCACATATGATTATGCGGTTTGGATATGTCTCACATGCAATGGCACTGTGGGACTGTTCTCCTGCCAAAACGATGACATTTACAAGCTTTCAAAAGCTCAGTAAACAAGAACGAGAAGATAAATTGTACGATGTTACAAGACAAAATCTTGAGCATACAATACGTATTCTTCATTACAATATAGCGCATGAAATTCCTTTATATCGTTTATCCTCTTCCATCGTCCCACTTGCAACACATCCTGAAGTCGAGTTTGATTATATCGGGGCATTTACACCGCTTTGGCGTAAAATTGGGGCATTAATTAAAGAACACAATTTACGAGTAAGTTTTCATCCAAATCAATTTACGCTATTTACAAGTGACAAGCCACATATTACAACTAACGCTATTACAGATATGACCTATCATTATAAAGTATTAGATGCAATGGGCGTTGCAGATTCTTCCTATATTAATATCCATGTAGGTGGTGCCTATGGAAATAAAGAAAAAGCGGTTGAGCGTTTCCATGAAAATATAAAAAAACTTCCTACACATATAAAAAAGCAAATGACGCTTGAAAATGATGATAAAACATATACAACTGCTGAAACTTTATCGATTTGCCAAAAAGAAAAGATTCCATTCGTATTTGATTATCATCATCACATAGCAAACCTTTGCGAGGAACCGCTAGAAGTGTTACTTCCTGCAATTTTTGAAACTTGGTCACATACAAATATCCCTCCTAAAGTTCACATTTCCTCCCCTAAATCCAAAAAAGAATTTAGGGCCCATGCTGAATATATTGATTTAGAGTTTACCAAGCCTTTCTTACACATTGCAAAAAAAATCAATCATAATTTCGATATTATGATTGAAAGTAAACAGAAAGATTTAGCGATGCTGCAATTCATACATGAATTATCCTCTATAAGAGGGATAAAAAGAATAAATGGCTCAACATTACAATGGTAAATTGTAATGTTGATCTATTTTTTTCAAAAAAAGTAATTTTTTTAGTAAAAACCACCCTATTTTATATGCTATGATTGGAATTAGCATTTTCCACCTGTGATTCAACTTTATTGAAACGGAGTCATAATATGATTAATCAAAAAAAATATGTACACTTTGTCACGATGTATATAACTATATTTTCTCTTTGGATATTTCTTATCCCTAAGGACTTGAATATAAAAGAAACTGGAATTCTCTTCTTATTTTGTTTTGCTGCACTCTTTTCTTGCTATTGCTTATATAAAGCTATTAAGAAAATGAAGCGTAGTGATAAATTATTTTGGGTTTTATTACTATGCACTTGCATATGCGGACTAACTATGGAAATAACTTTATTTCTTCATTCACTTTCTATATATGATCAAGTCATATTCTCATATAAAGCACTACCTTTTTTCATCATACAATATATTTTGCTCTTTTCTGGATTTGCTATCAAATTCATAAAACATTACTCTATTAGAGGCCTTGCTCAATTTTCATTTGATAGCATTTTTATTGTTATTATGAATATTTATTTTACCTTAACTTTTATTTTGGACCTTTCAAGCTTTCGCATGTTAACAACCGATAACTGGGTTTTAATTGGGTACTTTATTGCACAGGCATTAGTAATTTACGCCGTTATTAGCCTATATAGACGAGAACAATATTCTGCTAGCAGAATTTCATTAATTATCGGCTTTACTATCATACTTGTGTACGGATATATACATCTGTTCCAACTAAACGCGGGGATGAAAACTTCTTCTGAAGTCTCTTACTTAATACATACTGCTTCGATTTTATTAATTGGTTTGTCGTCCATACTATACATTTTGGATAAACCAATGCAGCATGAAACGAAAGCAAAATATTATCGATTTGACTATGTTCGCTTTATATTACCTTATTTTAGTATAATCATTACCTTTTCCTTTATTATTATTCAACCATGGGATGATAAGTTCATGTTATTCGGTCTAGTATTATCACTCATCTTATTATTCCTACGACAACTTTATATGTGGAAAGATAATCAAGCACTAATCGATACATACGAACAGTTGACTACACAACTAGAAGACAAAGTAGAAGAAGGTGCGTCTGCGTTATCAAAGAGTGAACAACGCTATAAATCATTATTCGAAGATCATCCTGATGCCGTTTTCTCTTTAAATATGGATGGTATTTTCCAAAAATCTAATACAGCTTGTGAAAGCTTATTTACTGCCTACTATTGTGAAGTAGAAAGCTATTCTCTTCTACACTTTATTGACTCAAAAGACCATGATCTACTAAAGAAAGCTTTACAAATGACACAAGAAGGTAGACCACAAACTTTAGAAGTTCGCACAAAAGAAAAAGAAGGCTATTACTATTACCTTCACATTACACTCATCCCTACTTTCATAAACAAAGAAGTTGTTGGGATGTTCGGCATAGCACGCGATATTACAACTTTATATGAAAAGCAAAAACAAGTAGAACACTTAGCCTTTCATGATGCGCTTACTGGATTACCAAATCGCCGAAAGTTTGAAAAAGATTTGAAAAAGATTTTAAATACAGCTCAAACTAGTGCGAATGATGTTGCCGTCATGTTCCTTGATTTAGATCGATTCAAAAAAATAAACGATAGACTTGGTCACGATGTCGGAGATCTATTATTAATTGAAGTAGCAAAAAGGTTACGCAGTTGCTTGCGTTCAAAGGATGTCGTCGCTCGCCAAGGCGGAGATGAGTTTACAATTCTATTACCAGATATGTACTCAGAGAAAAGTGCGGCTTTTATAGCTGAACAGATTTTAACCATTTTAAATAAACCATTCTTCATTAAAGAAGAAGAACTATCTATTACACCAAGTATCGGCATTGCCATGTACCCTGATTATGGAACAGATGTAACAGAATTAATGAAAAATGCTGATATGGCTATGTATCGCGCGAAAGCAAATGGAAAAAACAGATTTGTTTTCTTCTCAAAAGAAATGAGTATCGCACAAAATGAAATCCAATTCTTAGAAGGCGAACTCGCAAAAGCATTACAACAAAATGAATTTTTCCTTGAATATCAGCCACAAGTAAGCACAGCAACAAAACAAATTATCGGTTTTGAAGCACTAATCCGTTGGAAGCATCCAAAACTCGGCATCGTATCTCCTGCCCAATTCATTCCTCTAGCGGAGGAAACCGGATTTATTATTGAACTTGGAAATTGGATTTTACGTACCGCTTGCTTAGAAGCAAAAAGATGGCATAATCAAGGTTTTTCTCACTTGAAAGTTGGTGTGAATTTATCTGTTGTTCAATTTAACCATGCAGATTTAATCCCAACTATTTCAAAGGTTTTAGAAGAAACAGAACTAAAACCGGAAGCACTAGATATTGAAATTACGGAAAGTATTGCAATTAATCAAAATCAATCTGTAGTTACAAAACTAGAACAGCTTCAAAATCTCGGTATTCAAATTTCAATCGATGACTTTGGAACTGGTTATAGTTCTTTAGCTTATTTAACAAAATATCCAATCAACACATTAAAAATTGCTCGAGAGTTTATTTGCGGCATTACAAATAGCCCTTTAGAGGAAGCGATTATCTCTTCCATCATTACACTATCAAAAGAACTAAATTTAGAAGTTATTGCAGAAGGTGTAGAGACGGAAGAACAATGGAAGTTTTTATATGAACAAAACTGTGACCATATTCAAGGATTCTTTATTAGCAAGCCTGTTTCTAGTAAAGATGTTTGGAGGTTACTCCACAAAAAAACAACCGTCTAATTAAGACGGTTGTTTTTTTAATATTCAAAAGGTACATCTGAAGCTAATTGTATCTCTTGATCATTATGAGAAATTACTTGGTTTTTCTCTAAAACTGTATCTCCTAATGAAATACCCCATGCCATTGCTAACGTTAACAGACTACCAATAAGTAGTTTTTTCATATTCCATCACCCGCATTTTTTTCTTTAAATATATCATGAAAATTTATCCACATTTTATGCAATTATGCATATTTGCTTTTTGGATCCTTTTTATTTCTTCATTCTTTTTATAATTGATTCTTTTAATGTATGGTTTCCTAATATATCAAAAAAGAAGTAAGCTTTTTCGTAAGCAGCTTCAATTTCTGCTCTATCACACTCTAGCTTTTCTAGGCATTCAACTTTTCGATAGTATAACTGTCCAATCAATGTCATACTATTAATTTGACACGATAGTTCAATGGCTTTATTTGCGTGACAAAGCGCTTCTTCGTATTGATTGTCTAAGTATAATGCTTTTGCATGATTATGTCTCACCTTCACATCAAACTCTTTATTATCATGTAATGCCTCTAATTGTTTTAATATATTTTCATATAACTTAATACTCTTCTTAAAATGGCCATTTTCAGCGTAAATGTTTGCAATTGCGTTTTCAATATAAAGATTTTGATATACATCTATTCCTGCCAATTGTTGATTGAGCAATTTCTTTAATTCTAAAATACAATATTCGTAATCGATTTTTTTCAATATGTAAGCAGCTACATAATATTGCCATTGAAGAAATTGCTGAAGCTCAGGATGATATTCTTCCTTTTTCAACTCATTCCATACTTTATTATAAATTTCTTTATATTTCTTTTGCTTACAAAGCATAATAATTCGATCTTTTAACTGCTTATTCCTCTCAATATCAGAATAAATGAGTACCTCATAAAAATGAATAATGGGAACTTGTAACTTCGCTGCAATGCCTTGCAATATATCCATACTTGGGTATACCGCGCCCGATTCAATTCGACTCACTTCCGATTGATGACATATGTTCTCGGATAACTGCTTTTGTGTTAATCCTCTCATCACCCTAATTTTCTTAATTTCACTTCCTAGTTTTTCTGCGTGCATACTTACTCACCATCCCATTATAACAATCTAATTTTTTAAGTTGTCATACCACTACAATAATGTGAATTCGACAATTTTTGATATGAAATAATGCATAATATATATAAAATTCGGCAAATTTTTCATACAATCCATCTCATATAATATAATAAACTAGTAATTTTATAGATAAATTATAGAAAATTTGCCCATGCTTTCGTTACATTCGGTTTTCTTTATCCTTTATCAGCAGAAGCTATTCACACCCAAGAACTAGATAAAAGTTGAAATCGCTCAGCCTAGTTTAACGATTTAAAAATTAACACAACCTCAAAATGATACAAAAATATATGGCGAAAGAGTATTTAAAGGGTGAGATAAACGAGGCTAAAGCTCAACAAGAGTGAGTGACAACTGAAATGAATGTAGATTCCCAACCTACAAATAAAAAAACAAAAGAAAATCAAACCGAAGTTCACCTTGTACAAACTTACAAAAATTACAAAGTATATTGCCAAGATCTTATTGTAAAAGTAGATAAAAATGGAGTAATTACAACTGTTAGTGGTAAAGTTGTCCAAAATTTAGACCAACAACCTAATCTTACTATAACAAATTTTTTGTCGAAAAATGAAGTAAAATCTAAATTACGCGATATACTTCAAATTCTGAGCGATGCGACTGCGACGAAACCCTCTATTGGAATACTTGTTTATAAGAAAAAAGAAGTTTACCATTCATAGGTAAACTTCTTTTCATATCCATCCCTTTTCTTCCGCAATTGTAATTGCCTCAATTCTATTTTTCGCATCGAGCTTCGTTAATACTTCAGAAATGTAATTACGTACTGTTCCAGGTGAAAGATAAAGTGCCTTCGCAATTTCATTTGCCGTCTTGCCTTCTTTCGCAAGTAACAATACTTCTTTTTCACGATCTGATAACGGATTTTGCTCCTGCCATAAGCCGAACATTAAATCTTGAGAAATCTCTCGCTTTCCTTTCATTACATTACGAATCGATGCAGCTAAATCTTCACTTGGGCTATCTTTTAATAAATATCCGTGCACGCCAGCTTTCATAGCTCGTTCAAAATATCCAGGGCGTGCAAATGTTGTTAAAATCATCACTTTACATGCTGATTTTTCTTTCTTTAACGTTTCCGCAACATCTAATCCACTCTGAATCGGCATTTCAATATCCATAATACTTACATCAGGCTTTAGCGATTCGATTAATTTTAGCGCCTCTTCCCCGTTCGCAGCTTGCCCAATTACTTCAATATCATCTTCTAGATCAAGCAGGGCGCCCAATGCACCACGAAGCATCCGCTGATCTTCTGCAATAATAATTCGAATCATGCCCTCACCTCATCTTTTCCTGTTCGAATAACAACTGGAACTTTTACTGTTAATAGTGTCCCTGGATTGATCGTACCCAGTTCAACAAATCCATCAATAAGAGCGATCCGCTCCTTCATACCACGAATGCCATTCCCATCGTGGCTTTGACCTGCTAAACCGATTCCGTTATCTTCTACTGTCAAAATCAATTCACCTTGTGATTCTCGTACAGAAACTGTGCAACACGTCGCCTTACTATGCTTTACAACATTCGTCACAGCCTCACGTAAACACATTCCTAAAATATTTTGTTCAATTGGTGATAACGAACTCGAACTTGCTTCCTGCTTCACTTCTAATTCGATATTAGCCGCTTGTAAGATCGCTCTTATTTGCTCCAGCTCTTCTTCTACTGTAATCATACGCATATCAGAAATTAGTTCCCTTAGCTGCTTTAAAGCGGTACGAGATGTTTGCGTAATTTCCTTTGCTTCCGCACTTGCACGCTCCGGATTTTTTACAATTAACTTCTCCACGAGCTGACTCTTTAACGTAATAAGAGATAGCGTATGCCCTAACGTATCATGAAGATCTCTTGCAATTCGCTGCCTTTCTTCACGTTTTACTAAGTCTTTAATTTGTTCGTTTGCTTCGTTTAATTGATTTCTTAATATCTTTTTTTGATTAAAATTGCGCATACCAAATGGCGTAATGAGCATTAAAATAAACATCGGAACGATATTCACTAAACTTGTAGTTGATATTTGATTCATATTTACAAATATAAAAATTCCAAGCATTATAGCTAACAAACTTAACAAAACTCGAAAATCTTTCTTATTTGGCGCAAACCCTATCGCACTTGCTGTGAAAAAACCAAAGAATATCATGAAGGCATTATAATAAAAAGCAAATAACAACGTAAGTATCATTTGAATACATGCCCATAAAACGAAAGTCTTATTAACAAAATAAAGCTGACGGTATGTGATAACAAAAAGTATCAACATACCGCTTCCCATTATAAGCTTCCACCCTGATGCTTGTGCTAGATGGTAAATTGGAAATAACAGATACACAAGCCACATATACGGGAAGAAACCCATCTGCTTCGGAAAAATCTCAATCCTCTTCTTCTCTATCATTTATACCGCTTCCTGTCTTTTTCTTATATATATTGATACTACAACAAATATAAGGAAATAACCTCCTAGTACCGCGATATTTTCCCAACCAATTGATTTTCCGGCTACAATATCCCATGCACCGCTTCCGAAATGATATGTTGGTGTCCATTCCCCGATAGATCGTAATATTTTCGGAAATATTTCGATTGGCATCCATAGGCCACCAAGAATTGCTAAACACATATTTAAAATATTTGCTAATCCTGCCGCTGCATCAGCCTTCTTAATCGAACCGATTACTGTTCCAAGCGCTAAAAATGGTGTCACGCCTAATAATAACCATAACCCTGCACCAATCCATTGACCAAATGTTAACTGAACATCATTAATTAAAATTCCTGCTATAAAAATAACCAAGATCGAGAATGCATTCACTACTGTTTGAGCAATAATTTTAGCTGCTATATACGCACCCTCTGGAAGTGGTGTGATTTTTAAAAGATGTGTCCACCCTTGCCCTTTTTCCTGAGAAAGTCTCACACCGAAGCTAAAAAGTGCGGTTCCTACAATACTAAACGTCGCCATCGAAATTAAATAATGTGCTTTCCACGCATCTCCGTTTTGTGGCACTTGAACCACATTTGTGAAAATATAGTAAAACATAACCGGCATTAATAGTGAGAAAAAGATAAATAGTTTATTGCGAAACGTACGTAATATTTCCATCTTACATTGCATCAAAAACGCTCTCATGCGATTTCCTCCTCCTGATTTGCGACAAACTGTTCAAATGCTTCATCAAGACTTCCACGTTCAACAGACACATCTGTTACAGGTAAGTTCTTTTGATAAATTGCTTTTAAAGTTTCATCTGTATCTTCAGTTGTTAAAGTGAAGTGCCCATCGTTTGACTGTACTTCGGTTACGTTTGGTAATTCTTTTAGTAATTTTGCAGGAATACTTTCCTTCGAATAAAACTTGATTGTTTTTCGTGAAATCGTCGCCTTCATCTCATCTGGTGTACCATCTGCGATAATCTTTCCATTCGCAAACAATAAAATACGATTCGCCAATGCATCCGCTTCTTCTAAATAGTGCGTCGTTAAAATAATTGTTTTCCCTTCACTTGCTAGCTTTCGAATTGTTTCCCAAAACGTTCTTCGAGACGTAATATCCATTCCAACTGTCGGTTCATCTAAAAATAGCAATTCAGGATTTCCTGCAAGTGCAAGCGCAAAGTTTAACCTTCTTTTTTGCCCACCTGATAATTTCTCACATCTTTGCTTTCGCTCCGATTCTAAATTTGATAACTGTAGTAACGTTTCTTTCGCTACCGGATTCGTATAATAACTACGGAATAACTCAATTGCCTCTTCTACTGTAATGCTATCAATGACACTTACTTCTTGTAGCATCGCACCAAGGCTATTACGAACATCTCTACGCTTTGGATTCTTTCCAAATATAGAAACAGTTCCTTCCGTCGGATCCTTTAATCCAAGCATCATCGACATCGTCGTCGTTTTCCCTGCACCATTCGGTCCAAGTAGTGCTACGATTTCTCCTTTATTCACATGAAATGAAACGTTATTTACTGCTTTTTTATGTTTAAATGTTTTAGAAACACCATTTACTTCTATAATCTTTTCCATCTCTCCACCCCCGCTGTTTCTTATATTTACATTGTACGTTTTGGAAAACTTAGGAAACAGTATGATGCGTCATGACATCGATATGACAATTGTCATGTATTCTTTATGAGAGGAATCAACCCACATACCGCAAGCGAGTAGCAGGACGAAAATAAACATGATACAATCGGGTAAGATATATATTCGAGGAAGGACAGTGGTTTTCATGATTATTCGTAATGAACAAGATTTAGAAGGCTTACGAAAAATCGGCCGCATCGTTGCACTTGCACGTGAAGAAATGAAAAAAGAAGCGAAGCCAGGTATGACAACGAAAGAGCTTGATTTGATCGGTAAAAAAGTATTAGATGAGCATGGTGCGATTTCTGCACCTGAAAAAGAATATGATTTCCCAGGTGTAACTTGCATCAGTGTAAACGAAGAAGTTGCTCACGGTATTCCAGGAGATCGCGTATTAAAAGAAGGCGACTTAGTAAATGTCGACGTATCAGCTGCACTTGATGGCTATTATGCAGATACAGGTATTTCATTTGTACTTGGAGAAGATGAAGCGAAAGAAAAGCTTTGCCAAGCAGCTGTTGATGCATTTTGGGCAGCAATGAAAAAGGTAAAAGCTGGTTCAAAACAAAACCAAATTGGTCGTGCGGTTTCAAACTTTGCACATAAAAATGGATACAATGTGATTCAAAACTTAACTGGTCACGGTATTGGCCTTAGCTTACATGAAGCACCAAACCACATTTTAAGCTACTTTGACCCAATGGATAATGCGCTTCTAAAAGACGGTCTTGTTATCGCTGTAGAACCATTCATTTCTATGAAAGCTGATCACATTATCGAACGCGGTGACGATGGTTGGACATTCGTTACACCTGATAAAAGCCTTGTTGCACAATGTGAACATACCGTTGTCGTAACACGCGGCGAACCGATAATTTTAACAGAAATATAAAAAAGAGCCGCTTCTTAGTAGGAAGCGGTTCTTTTTTATGTACTTTTTTGAAAAGAAGCAATACGGTTGAACTCTTTTTCATTTACGTATATAATTTTTAACGAAGGTTATTGATGATTATCTCTCATAAAAGATGATCAAGGGAGTACCTTCTTTTTTTATTTAATAGCATCGATTAAAGTAATGCGTTCTATTTATTATAAAACGCTGTCTTCGCTTTAATCTACGAATTGTATACTCTTTTAGACAGTACATATTTTCTTCATCCTGACCAAATTCAAGCTACATTTTATTACTACCTCAATACGAAAGAACTTTTTACAATAGGATACATTATTTGGGTTAGCATGTATCGTAAAACTTACCTTTATAACGATTCTTTGCACATTGCAAGAATACAAATCAATATAAAATAGTTTAAGCATTGCACTGCATATTTTTTGCATGTACCTATTTTATAAAGAACCACGTAACAAGTCACATCCTATAAAGGTCTGATATCATTCCTTATCAGTATTTCATTCGACACTTTTTGTCGAAATTTGTATATTCACTCCCTATATTATTAAAATATACATTTTGTTTTACGTTACAAAGCATCGAATATGAATACTTTCCCTAAAGAGTATACGTAGTAAAGGAGGCATCACGTAAGTCCTATTGATCCATGACAAATAATCCCTTCACAAAGCATTTTTATACAATAGAAGGATTCATAAAGGAGGCACAATGAAAAAACTTTTCAATATATGTTTAATTGTATTCGTACTATTTTCACAGCTTGCTAGTTTTCCATACAATCAAGTAAGAGCGGAAACATTAACAGGCAATTCATTATTTGACACTGTTGAAATGAAAGATGCAACGAATCATATTATTGACGAAGCATTAAATCCTAAAAACTTAATACAAGTAGGATCAACCATTCACCTAGAATATGCTTGGTCAATAAAAGATCATCAGACAGACTCAGCAGTGCTCCAAATACCTAACGCATTAAAAGTTAAAAGTAATCAACAAGGAAATCTGACAGCGGATCAGCAAATTATTGGTCAATATTTTGTTACAGCAAACGATAACAAAATGAAACTAGTATTTAACGATCAAGTAAAAGATTCCAAAGGTGCTAGCGGAAAAATCAATTTTGATACAGTATTCAATCCTGATTTAAAACCTGGTGCAAAATCTGTTCAACTCTCGTTCCCTCTAGGTACAACAGCTAAGTCTATTTCAGTTCCTGTTCAAGTAGATAACCCAGCTTCACCTACTACTGATAAGGATACTGCTCAGCAACCTGCGGAAGAGCAAAAGAATGGCGATGCTCAGCAACCTACGGAAGAGCAAAAGAACGGCGATGCTCAGCAACCTGCGGAGGAGCAAAAGAACGGTGATGCTCAGCAACCTGCGGAAGAGCAAAAGAACGGCGATGCTCAGCAACCTGCGGAAGAGCAAAAGAATGGCGATGCTCAGCAACCTGCGGAAGAGCAAAAAAATGGTGATGCTCAGCAACCTGCGGAAGAGCAAAAGAACGGTGATGCTCAGCAACCTGCGGAAGAGCAAAAAAATGGTGATGCTCAGCAACCTACGGATAATCCTGGTGATAACACAACAGAACAACCGGTTGAGAATCCAGATCCATCACCTAAGCAAATTACAGAAAACATTTTAACGGGTGTCACATTAACAGATAAAGACGGTAAACCATTTAACAATACGGATAATCGTCCAAATCCAAATTCTATTACCCAAATCGATTTTACATGGGAAGTTTTAAAATCGCTAAACGTCAAAAAAGATGATTATTTTACTTTCCAACTCCCAGAATACTTTATTGTCCACAATACGATTACACAGGATTTAATAGATGGAAAAGGACATACGATTGGGTCATTCGTTGTTACGCCTGATGGCAAAGTAACGATGACTTTTAACGAATATGTTGAAGATCATCCTGATATAGCTGGACATTTAAACATTCGTACGGAGTTTAATGAAGTAAAAATTACAGGGACTACAGAAAAACAAATCCCATTCCCTATTAAAGAAAAAGACGTTATTATTGAGCTCGATTTTAAACCTAAAGTAAAACAATCTATAGATAAAAAAGGTGTACCTGATAGACCAACTAATACGAATCAAATTAATTGGACAGTAGAAATGAACAAGACAAAAGATACACTGACAAATGCTGTCTTCCAAGATAACATTCCAAATGGAGCAAGTCTCAATGAAGATTCTATTAAGGTTTATTATTTAGAGGTAGATATTAACGGGAAGACAACTCGTGGAGCCGAAGTTCCTAAAGAAGAATATGAACTTACTTCATCCTCTGATAAATTAAATATCGCTTTTAAAAATGAAACGAATAAAGCTTATCAAATTGAATATGCAACAAAGATTACAGATGAAAGTGTTACTAGTTTCAAAAATGAAGCAAAAGTATCAAGCAAGAACCAAAAAGATGTGTCTGCAAATGCAACTGTAACTGTAAAAAGAGGTACGCATCTAGAAAAAACTAGCAAGTACAACCCAAAAACACAAACAATCGAATGGACGATCACTTACAACGGTGACCAAAGAAAGATCAGTAAAGAGGCTGCTCTTTTAAAAGATATTCTAGATAACGATCATAAAGTTGATCTAAGTTCTATTGTCGTAAAAAATGCTTCTTATGATGATGCAGGAAAACTTGTTACAGGCGACAATGCCACAAACTTTACTGTAAAAGAAACCGATGAGGGATTTGATTTACAGTTCAATGAAGATATTAATAGTGCCTACGTGATTACTTATACATCGAAAGCTACGAATGATGTTATAAAAGATGGCGCAATCGAAAATAAAATTATTGCAGATGGTAAGTGGAGTAAAACAAACAAAGTTACATTACAACAACAAAACATCATAAAGAAACATAATAAAAATGCAGGCGATACAGATTACAATGCGAAAACAACCAAATGGACAATTATTGTAAATGATAACAACTACGTGTTAAACGATGCTGTTATCAAGGATACGTTTGACTTTGGTGGTCTAACGTTACAAGAAAATAGTTTCAAGATTACTGACGGATCACATGTACTTCAATTAGAGCATGATTACACACTTGATGTAACCGATAAAGGGTTCGAGGTGAAACTAACTGGTGATTATAAGTCTAATATGAATAAAACTTTAACTATCACATACACAACAGACTTTAATTACGAAACCCTATCTAAAGTAAAAGAGGATAAGAGTAAAAATAACTCATTCCAAAATACAGCAAAGTTATCATGGATAGACATAAATGATAACAAGAAAAATAGTTCATCCGACGATACATTCAATCCTGATCACTACACAAAAGGAAACGGATTTAAATACGGTTCTTACAATGCCCAAACGAAAGAGGTTACATGGAAAATTGGATTTAACTATAATAATAGAACAATTAAGACTCCTTCTATTGTTGATGTATTAAGGGATAACCAAAAATTAATACCGGAATCTATTGAAGTTCGGCATATGAAATTAACTGGTGGTGCAAATGGATTTGAAGTAAGTAATCCTGTCCCATCTAGCGAATATACAATAGAATATCCAACCAAAGATAATAACAATACATTAACGGTTCATTTTAAAAACGAAATTAATTCTGCATATTATATTAGCTTTAAAACTTCACTTGCAGGCGAACAAATTAATAAGCGCTACGATAATTATGCCGATTTAAAAGATGGATCAAAAACTGTTACTACTATTCATGGTGCATTTGAAATCACAAACGGTGGTAGCGGGGTTATGAAAAAAGCAAAACAAAATGACAAGTATATTGATTGGAGCGTTTCTATTAATCCGAGTCAATCAACTATTGAAAATGCAGTCGTAACGGATGAACCGACAGACAATCAAATGCTTGATGAAAAGTCCTTCCACCTATACCCGACAACAGTAGCCGTGGATGGCACTTTAACGAAAGATACAACAAATGAATTAAAAGAAGGAACAGACTATAAACTCAAAGTAATAACAGACAACAATACAGGGAAACAACAATTTAAAGTTGAATTCCTTCATACGATTCATCGAGCTTATATTTTAGAATATCGCTCACTCATTAATGCAGATCATATGGAAACAGTAAGCAATAAAGCTAATATTACTGGTCACCGTTTAGTACTTGAAGAAACGAAAACTACTGAAGACGTAGTTGTTAAAGTATCTACTGGATCTGGAGGTGGTTCTGCTAGTAAAGGACGCGGGAGCCTTCAAATTATAAAGGTTGATGACAAAGATAGAAAAGTAGCATTAGCCGGAGCAGAATTTACTTTATATGATCAGACAGGTACAACCGCTATTCGACCAATTACAACAGGTGATGACGGTGTCGCTAAGTTTAACAACTTACGACGTGATAAATATTTAATTAAAGAAACGAAAGCACCTAAAGGTTATGTAATTAGTAAAGAATTAAGAGAAGGTATACTTGTTGAGCTAGGTTCTGAAGAAATTACAACATATACCCTTACAAATAAGAAATTTGTTGGGAAAGTAGTACTTACAAAAATTGATGCTCACAGTAAAGAAAAACTTGAACACGCTGTTTTCTCTTTACTGGATCAAAACAAACAAGTCATTCCTGAGCACAAAAAATTAACAACAGATGATAAAGGTCAAATTGCTGTAGATAATTTAAAACCAGGAACTTACTACTTACAAGAAACAACGGCTCCTGAGCATTATAAATTAAACAGTACACCTACTAAATTTACAGTCAAAGAAGATCAAACGACTGTAGTATACCGAACTGCGACAAATAGTTTGATTCCAGGATCGGCCATTTTAACAAAAGTCGATAAAGATGGGAAAACTTTATCAGGCGCGGAGTTCAGTGTACGCGATCGACATAACAATGTAATTCGCGGATACGAAAAATTAACGACAAATGATCAAGGTCAAATTGAAGCAAAAGATTTACGCCCTGGAGACTATCAATTTGTCGAAGAAAAAGCACCTAAAGATTACGACATAGATAAAAAACCAATTGAGTTTACAATTGTAAAAAGTCAACAAGAAGCATTTACTGTTACCGCAACGAATCATCTCATTAAAGGTGGCGTCACTTTAACAAAAGCTGATGACGTTGATGGCACTACACTTGAAGGTGCTGTATTTAAAATTGTTGACGCAAATGATGAAAAGAAAGTCATTCGCGAAAATGTAACAACTGGCGCAGATGGGAAAGTAACTGTTAAAGACTTAGAGCCTGGCATGTATAAATTTATTGAAACGGAAGCTCCAAAAGATTATACGTTAAACAAAGACCCGATTCCGTTTACAATTGACAAAAGCCAACAGTCTTTCGCTATTGCCAAAGCAACAAACAGCTTAAAAACAGGAGAAGTGGAATTATTAAAAGTTGATGAGTTTGGTGAGAAAAAGCCGCTAAAAGGTGCAGTATTCAAACTTGTCGATGCAAATAATAATGAAGTTCACACTAACTTAACTACTGATAAAGAAGGAAAACTTACAGTTAGTAATTTACGTCCTGGTACGTATAGATTTATTGAAACAGCTGCTCCTGAACATTACGTTTTACGAGCAGAACCTATTGAATTTAAAATCGATAGAAGTCAGAAAGAAACTCTACTTGTGAAAGCTGAAAATGCTTTAAAACCAGGAGATGTTGAATTAACGAAAGTTGATGATATCGATGGTACAACTCTTGCAGGTGCTGTATTTAAAATTGTTGATGCAAATGATGAAAATAAAGTCATCCGCGAAAATGTAACAACTGGTGCGGATGGTAAAGCTATCGCTACTGGCTTACGCCCTGGTGAGTATAAATTTATCGAAGTAACAGCACCGAAGTATTACGATAAAAATACAAATTCAATTAAATTCACTATTACAGAGAGTCAAACAACATCGGCTACTGTTACTGCTAAAAACAGCTTAACAAAAGGCGGTATTGAATTAACAAAAGTGAATGCTGCAGATGAAAAGGAAACACTTGAAGGTGCAGTATTTAAAATCGTTAATAGAGATACGAATGAAGATGTTCGTACGAACCTTGTTACGGATAGTAAAGGAATGCTAGTTGTAGATGACTTACGTCCTGGTAACTATAAACTTATCGAAACAAAGGCTCCAACTTATTACGATGTAAATGTAGAACCAATTGAATTTACAATTGAAAAAGGGCAACAAAAACCCCTTCCACTTACATTTAAAAATAGTTTAACGAAAGGAAAAGTTAAACTTATTAAAGAAGATGATGTGGAAAGTAGTATTGCTCTTGCTGGCGCTGTATTCAAACTACAAGACGCGACTGGCAAAGAAATTGCAAAAGATTTAAAAACAGATGATTATGGAGTACTAGTTATTCCTGATTTAGCACCAGGAGATTATCAATTTATTGAAACATCAGCTCCTGAACATTATAAATTAGATCAAACACCGATTAAGTTCACGATTAAAAAAGGTAGCAAGGAAGATCTTCCTATCCCTGTCACTGTAAAAAATAGTTTACTTACAGGTGGCGTTACTTTAACAAAAGTTGATGACGTTGATGGCACTACACTTGAAGGTGCAGAATTTAAAATTGTTGATGCTCATGATACTAAAAAGGTAGTTCGTAAGGGGTTAACGACTGATAAACAAGGTATCGTTACCGCTTCTGACTTGCGTCCGGGAGATTATCAATTTATTGAAGTAAAGGCTCCAAAAGACTATGACCTAAGCAAAGACCCGATTCCGTTCACTATCAAAAAAAGCCAACAAGAAAACATTACCGTTACTGCTACTAACAGCTTAACGAAAGGCGGCGTCATTTTAACAAAAATTGATGACATCGATCGTACAATGCTGAAAGATGCAGTATTTAAAATTGTTGATATGGAAGGGACAGAAGTTCGTACAAACCTTGTTACAGATGAAAATGGTGAAATTTCTGTTTCTAATTTACGTCCAGGAGACTATCAGTTTATTGAAACAGCTGCTCCTGAACATTATGTGTTAGATGAGACACCAATTCCATTTAAAATTGAACGAAACCAAACGAAAAAGATTCCTGTTGCAGGGAAAAACACGTTGAAAAAAGGTAGCGTTGAATTAACAAAGATTGACGATATTGATACTGATACGAAGCTCGCTCATGCTGTATTTAATTTATTAGATGCAGACGGAGAGATAGTTGAAGAAGGCTTAAAAACAAATGCTGAAGGAAAAATTGTTGTTGAAAACCTACGTCCTGGTACGTATAAATTTATTGAAACAGCTGCTCCTGAACATTACGATTTAAATAAAACACCGATCGAATTTACAATTAAGAAAAGCCAAACTGAAACTCTTCATGTTACGGCCAAAAACGCTCTAACAAAAGGTGCAGTAGAACTTTCTAAAGTAGATGACATCGATGGTACTAAACTTGAAGGCGCAGTATTTAACATTGTTGATATGAAGGGTACTGTAATTCATAAAGGTCTTGTTACAAATGGTAAAGGGAAAATTGAAATTAACGACCTACGTCCTGGTGATTATCAATTCATCGAAACAGAAGCTCCTAAGCATTACGTTTTAGATGAAACACCAATCAATTTCACTATTGAAAAAGGACAGAAAGAGACTATTTCTTTAACCGCTAAAAATAGTTTAAAACAAGGTAGTATCGAATTAATTAAAGTGGATGATTTAAACGATCAAACAAAACTTGCCGATGCCGTGTTTAATTTACTAGATCAAAACGGTAAAGTACTTAAAACGGATTTAAAAACAAACGGTGAAGGAAAAATCATTGTTGAAAACTTACGTCCTGGTACGTATCAATTTGTCGAAACTACGGCTCCGAAACATTATGATTTAGACAAAAAGCCAATGGTAGTTACAGTTGAAAAAAGCCAGAAAAATATTGCTACTGTTACTATGAAAAATAGTTTAACTAAAGGCGGTGTTGAACTTATTAAAGTGGACGACGTCGATGGTACTACTCTTGAAGGCGCAGTATTTAACATTGTTGATATGAAGGGTACTGTAATTCGCGAGAATCTTACTACAAATTCACAAGGTAAAATTAGCGTTTCTAACTTACGTCCTGGTGATTATCAATTCGTCGAGACGAAAGCTCCGAAACACTACGATTTAAATAAAGAACCGATTCCTTTCACTATTGAAAAAGGACAAGCCGAACCGATTTCTGTTACTGCTAAAAATAATTTAACTAAAGGTGCGGTAGAGCTTTCTAAAGTGGATGACGTCGATGGCACTGCCCTTAAAGGCGCAGTATTTAACATCATTGATTTAAGTAATGGCAAAGATGTTCACATTAATCTTACGACAGATGCAGATGGAAAAATCTTCGTTCTAGATTTACGTCCAGGAGACTATCAGTTTGTTGAAACGAAAGCTCCTGAACACTACAAATTAGACAGTACACCGCTTAAATTTACAATTAAGAAAAGCCAAACAGAGAAGCTACAAGTCACTGCTACTAACAGCTTAATTGAAGGTGCTGTTGAATTAATTAAAGTGGATGATATAAATCCAGATACAAAACTTTCTGATGCAGTATTTAACATCATTGATGCGAAAGGTAAAGTTGTTCGCACGAATTTAACTACTGATAAAGACGGGAAAGTCTCTGCTTCTAATTTACGACCAGGAGATTATCAATTCGTTGAAACGAAGGCTCCTAAAGATTATGATTTAAATAAAACACCGATTCCTTTCACTATCGAGAAAAGCCAATCAACTCACGTTTCTGTTACTGCTAAAAATGGCTTAACTAAAGGTGGCGTGGAATTAACGAAAGTTGACTCTCTAGATGTGAAAGAAACGCTAGAAGGTGCGGTATTTAAAATTACTGATATGAACGGTAACGACATTCGTACGAATTTAGTTACCGATAAAGACGGCAAAATTGTCGCTAAAGACTTACAACCTGGAGACTATCAATTTATTGAAACGAAAGCTCCGAAACATTATGACTTAAATGAAACACCTATTAAGTTCACAATTGAAAGAAGTCAAACAAAACATGTCTTCGTTACAGCTACGAACAGCTTAACGAAAGGTAGTGTGGAGTTAATTAAAGTGGATGATGTTGAAGAAAATACAACACTTGAGGGTGCAGTATTTAAAATTGTTAATAAGGATGGGCACGACGTCCGTACTGATTTAACTACTGATAAAAACGGCCGTTTAGTTGTGGATGAATTACCACCAGGAGACTATGAGTTTATCGAAACAAAAGCTCCTACTCATTATGACTTAAACGAAACACCTATTAAGTTCACAGTTAAAAAAGGGCAAGAAAAAATCGCTTCCGTTACAGCTACGAATAGCTTAACGAAAGGTGCTGTGGAACTTTCTAAAGTAGATGATGTCGACGGTACTACCCTTAAAGGCGCAGCATTTAAAATCGTTGATATGAACGGGCACGACGTTCGTTCTAATTTAACTACTGATAAAGATGGGAAAATTTCTGTTTCTGATTTACGTCCGGGAGACTACCAGTTTATTGAA
>NZ_MACF01000141.1 GCF_001884045.1 Bacillus mobilis
GTGAAACTTTAATCAGTGGGGGTTTTCTTCATCCCCCACTGATTATTAGCCCTCACCAATCGGACTTTTATGGGCAGCCCGACCCCCACCTAACTTCTTTGCTTTCGCTGAATTTTGAGGTGGGGGTCTTACTGCCCATTAAAGCGGGATAAAATACAATCTTTCCAAGATAAGTTTATATGTTTCCTCTATATAACTATGTATAATAAAAGCAAAGAGGTGGTCATTTTGAAATTAATCGCATTAGATATGGATGGTACACTACTATCATCTAATCTTGAGATCTCCAAAGAGAACTTACAGGCTATCCAAACTGCAAAAGAGGCCGGTCATATTGTCATGATTTGTTCTGGTCGTGCAAAAGAGGATGCTTTAAAATTATTGGAAGAATATAAACTATCTCTTCCAGTTGGAGCGAGCAATGGGGCAATTGTTTATGTGGATGGAAAGGTAATTAACTCGCGTTGTTTACAAAACGATAAAGTATACAAGCTTGCAAAATTACTAGAATCTGAAGGTTTTCCATATAAGCTATATACGAATAAAGGAGTTTATTCTCCATATACATGGCAAGATCAAGTCATGCAAGCGTTTGAAGAGAACAAGCATGCTCTAGATGTTACACTTGAAGAACTTGAAAGAATTACAGAAAAACAAAAGAAATCAAACTTAATTACTGATTTCCAAAAAATCGAAGATGTTGTAAATAATCCAGAATTAGAAATATCTAAATTCTTCATTTTGACATTTAATGCCGCGCATCGTGCACAGCTATTAAGCATGTTACAAGAAGACACTGATATTTCAGTTACGGCATCAGCTCCTACTAATGTAGAAATTATGGATAAGCATGGTCATAAAGGGAACGGTCTACAAGAAATGGCTGCTTATTTCAATATACCAATTGAAGATACTATTGCTATCGGGGATAACTTTAATGATGTACCAATGTTACAAGTAGCTGGCTTATCAGTTGCAATGGGAAATGCTGAAGAAGATGTAAAAAAATTATGTGATGTTGTAACATTAACAAACAATGAACATGGTGTTGCTCATGCAATCGAGCAATTTGTATTGAAACAAACTTCATCTAGTAAATAAAAAAAAGGACTCTTTCTATTTGAAAGAGTCCTTTTTTTATACATGATGACAAGCAACAAAATGCTCCTCACCAACATTACGGAATTCTGGTACTGTTTGTTTACAAATATCTGTTGCAAACGGGCAACGTGTATGAAAACGACAACCCGAAGGTGGATTTGCTGGACTTGGAATGTCACCCTCTAGTATGATTCTCTCTCGCTTCACTGTTGGATCTGGTATTGGCACAGCCGATAACAATGCTTTTGTATACGGATGAAGCGGGTTCGTAAATAACTCATCACGTGGCGCTGTTTCCACAATTGTTCCTAAATACATAATCCCGATTTTCGTACATAAATGTTCGACTACACTTAAATCATGTGAAATGAACAAATAGGATAATCCCTTTTTCTCCTGTAACTCACTAAATAAGTTAATGATTTGTGCTTGAATAGATACATCTAGTGCTGCCACAGGTTCATCAGCTACAATGAATTCCGGGTTTAATACCATAGCTCTTGCGATAACGATACGCTGACGTTGTCCACCAGAAAACTCATGAGGATACCGGTCAATATGATATGGTGCTAAGCCACATAACTCTAATACTTCTGTTACCTTTTCACGAACATTTTCTTTCGTCGCTAGTCCGTGGGCCAACATTGGCTCGCCCAGTGCTTCTCCAATTCTCATTCTCGGATTTAGTGAGCTAAATGGATCTTGAAACACAAGCTGCATATTAGGACGATGTTTTCTCAATTCCTCTTTTGATAGAGAATGAACATCGTGTCCTTTAAACTTCACTTCTCCCTCCGTTTTTTGGACGAGACGTAAAATTGTTTTTCCTATCGTCGTTTTTCCGCTTCCTGATTCACCAACAAGACCAAACACTTCGCCTTTATTAATAGTAAAACTTACTCCATCAACTGCTTTTACATGTCCAACCGTTCTACTAAATATGCCGCCTTTAATAGGGAAATAGGTTTTTAAATTTTTCACTTCTAATAATGGTTCACTCATTGTCCCGCACGCTCCTCATATAACCAACAAGCTACTTTATGATTCTCATCATGTACATTTAGATTCGGTGCTTCTTCTTTACATATTTCCATACAATGCTCACAACGGCCGCTGAAGTAGCAAAATTCATCCAAACCAACTAAATTAGGAACTTGCCCTGGAATAGAATATAGTTTATCTATTCGTTTTCCCATCACTGGTTTTGATTTCAACAAGCCTTTCGTATACGGGTGTTTCGGATTTTGGAATATCTCTAGTACTGGTGCTTCTTCAATAACTTTCCCGCCATACATAACGACAACGTAATCAGCCATTTCTGCTACAACGCCTAAATCATGTGTAATCAATAAAATGGATGTTTTAAATTCCTCTTTCACTTGTCTTAATAAGTCTAATATTTGAGCTTGAATTGTAACATCAAGAGCCGTTGTCGGTTCATCAGCAATTAATAACTTAGGATTACAACTAAGTGCAACAGCAATCATAATACGTTGTAACATCCCGCCACTTAGTTCGTGCGGATAAGAATGGACGATTTCATCCGCACGAGCTATGCCGACTTTACGAATTAACTCAATTGCTTTCTTATACGCTTCGTTTTTACTAAGTAATTCATGCTCCCTTAACGTCTCTACAATCTGTTCCCCTACAGTGAAGACCGGATTCAGCGATGTCATCGGTTCTTGGAAAATCATCGCAATATCATTACCTCTTAAACTACGAAGCTCCTTCTCTTTCATTCCTAAAAGACTTTTTCCTTCATATAAAATATCTCCACCTACTACACTGCCTGATTCAGCAATAAGTCCCATAATAGATAAAGCTGTTACACTTTTCCCGCAACCTGATTCGCCTACAACACAAACAGTTTCACCTTCTCGAACTGTAAAACTAACATGGTTTACAGCCTTTACTGTTCCTTCTTCTGTCTGAAAGTGTGTTTGTAAATCTTTCAGCTCTACTACCGCTCTACTCATATTCCCTCACCTACCGTCTCATCTTTGGATCTAACGCATCACGAAGTGCATCACCAAGTAAGTTAATTGATACAACTGTTATAAAGATTGCGAAACCAGGTGGAATCCATAACCACGGACGCTTTTGGAAATCAATTAATGAGTTAGCTGCGCTAATCATATTCCCCCATGATGGTGTAGGTGGAACAACTCCGAGACCTAAGTAACTTAGTGCGGACTCCCCTAAAATAGAACCAGCAACGCCTAATGTGGATACGACAATTAATATCGGTAAAACATTAGGAATTAAGTGATAGATAATTTTCCGGTAATCTTTTATTCCTAGTACATCAGCAGCTTGCATAAACGCCTGCTCCCTAAGTGATAAAATTTGACCTCTTACAAGACGTGCAAGCCCCGGCCAGCCTACTAAGCTTAAAATAATCATAATGACATACAGACGATAATCAGACGGTACTTTCCACTCTGATAGAATCGCTCCCATTATAATAAGTAATGGTAATCCTGGCATCGACATTAAAATATCAGCAAGACGCATAATAATATTATCAACGATGCCACGATAAAATCCTGCAATAGCCCCTAATACGGCTCCTAGTATTACCGATAAAACCATCGAAGCTAAGCCAATTGTTAATGAAATTCGTCCCGCTTGCATAAGTCTCGTTAAAATATCTCTTCCTAATTGATCTGTACCAAGCCAATGAGAAAAACTAGGTGGTTTATTAATTAACGCAACTTGTATTTTCCCTGATGCATATGGTGAAAAAAATGGTCCGATAAAACAAAATAAGAACATAAAAATTAATGCATACAACCCTACTAGCGCCATCTTATTTTTCTTTATCTTTTTAAGAGCTTGTCGCCATGGTGATGATTCATTTCTTCTCTTTTTTCCTTTTTTCTCTGTAATCGCTGTAACAGTTTCCATCTCGTTCCCCCCTTTACTTCAACCGAATACGTGGATCAACAACTGCATATACAATGTCTGCAAAAAAGTTTGAAACAATTGTTAAACAAGAAAGAAACATCGTAAATGCCATTAATACTGTATAATCACGAAAATTAAGTGCCTCTAACTGAATGTTACCGATACCTGGCCAATTAAAAATTTGTTCAATAATAATTGCTCCTGAAAATAAACCTGGTAATTCAAATGCCAATAAAGTAATCGCCGGTAAAATAGCATTTTTTAATGCATGTTTATAAATAACTGTCTTCTCCTTTAAACCTTTCGCACGTGCTGTTCGTATGTAATCTTGTCTTACAACCTCTAACATACTCGTTCTAAAATAACGAGTTAATGAACCCACTCCAAGAAGTGTCAAAATAAATACCGGTAAAACCATATGTTTTGCAACTTCTATCACATAAGCGAATCCAGTTGAATTACTACCAACATCAATCATTCCACCTATCGGTAGTAACTTAAAATCAACTGCGAACACTTTAATTAAGAACAAACCGATAAAGAAGGACGGGAATGACATTGCTGCAAAGACACCAATCGTTACAAGTTTATCGAATAAAGAATGTTGCTTCGTCGCCGATAATACGCCGATAATAAGTGCAATTAGCCAAATAAAAAATAATGCAATAATCGCTACACTAAACGAGTTCCAAATAAACTTATTTAATAGTGACGTTACAGGTTCTTGATATTGAAGCGAAAAACCAAAGTCTCCTTGTAACGCATTACCTAACCAGTGGAAATAGCGCTCGACAATTGGTTTGTTCAATCCATACAATTCCCTAAGCTCAGCTGCTCTTTCCGGTGTAATCTTTGGATTTGAATCAATATAATCACCCGGAAGAAGTGCGAACAGGAAGAAGATAATAATTGATGTTCCAAACAGTGTAGGAATCATTTGTAGCAACCTACGAACAATATATGTTTTCACCCTTTTTCTCTCCAATCTAATGCTTAAAATAGAAGAACATTTTTTCAAATCGGCACATTTCTAACCGAATGAAAAAATGTCTTCTACTTATACATTCTTCTCGTTATTTTTCAAATGATAATACTGGTAAGTTTGCACTAATACTATTGTATTTTTCAGGATCAATTCCTTTTATATTCCCGTTATAACCAGTAATTGTTCTGCGATAGTTTAATAGAATTACTGGTGGATCATCACTTAATTCTTTATAAAGTTCTTTATAGATTGGTTTACGTTTTTCAATATCTACCGTTTCAATACCTTTTTGAATTAACTCATCTACTTTTGCATTTTTATAACCAAGACTCTTCTCATTCGCACTAGATAAATATTCACCAGCTGTTTCACTTGGATCACTTGTAATCGGTGTTGAAACAGAAGCTAAGTCATAATCACCTTTGTTCACCTTTGAAAGCATCGTATTAAAGTCCATAAATTCAGGATTAAATTCTACACCTATCTCTTTATAATTCTCTTTCGCAATTGGAATTAACAAATCACTATCTTTAGCTGAACTTGGGCCGAAATAAGAAAGTTTTAATTTTTGACCATCTTTTTCACGGATTCCATCCGAGCCAACTTTCCACCCTGCTTCATCTAATAACTTTTTCGCTTTTTCTTTGTCATACTCATATTTATTAACGCCTTCTTCTGTGTAAGCCCAAGAAGTCGGATGAATTGGTACATTCGCTACCGTACCGTATCCTTTGTATGCTGTATCAACATATTTTTTACGATCTAATCCGTAGATAAGCGCTTGGCGAACCTTTTTATCCTTTAAGTACGGCTTATTATGATTCATATAAACATAACTAAATGATGGTGCTGTTTCGATTTGGATATTTGCGAATTCTAAAGCCTTAGCCTGTTCAAGAACTTCGTCACCAGTACCTAAACCAGTGTGGTCAACCTCACCTGTTTGGAATAACTGAAGCTTGGTATCGCCAGAAGTAATTTTATAAATGAAGTTTTGAATTTTTGGTTTACCCGCATAGTAATTTTCATTTGCTACAAATCGAACTTCTTGACCTGGAATATACTTTTCAAATTTATATGGACCCGCAGCTAGTGGTTTGCCATATAAATCTTTTAAGTAATCTAAACTTGTATTTTGTTTGTAATCTTTTCCGTAATAAGCTTTTGATAGTACTGTGCTACCAAAAACAAATATAGCTTGTGAATTAACCTTTTCAGTCGTAATTTTTATTGTTTGTGGATCGACAACTTCAATACCTTCAATTGAAGTTGCTTTTCCTTCTTTATATTCTTTACCACCTTTAACTGCATATTGAGAGATATCCACTTCGCCTTCATATGCCTTATCGTGTAAAAGTGTCAATGTGAACGCTACATCATCCGCTGTTAATGGCGAGCCATCGCTAAATTTCAAATCTTTACGTAAATGGAATGTATATGTTAACTGATCAGAAGAAACGTCCCACTTCTCAGCTAATTCTGGAATTGGTTTCCCTTGTTTATCGGTTGATATGAGAGATGCAAAAATAACTGAAGTTACGTTTCCGTCCCAACCATTTTGTTGGAAATATGGTAAAAATACGCCGCCTGGTTTATTAATCCCAACAACTAACGTATCTTTTCTATTCTTCGCTTTATCTGGCACTTTCGTTTTATCTGTAGCAGCAATCTTTTCTATTTTTATGTTTTTTAAATCCTGCTGTTTAACCGGTTCTGTAGAAGCCGTATCCTCCTGTCCCCCACAAGCAGATAACACAAGCGAACTACTCAGTAATACCGAAAATACACCAGCCCATTTTTTTGTCTTTGTCTTCATTGTCCCCACCCTAACTGTTTAATAGTTATACCCTTTGAACTTATTAGCTTATGTATGCCTCCCACAGCACTTTTATAGCCAATCGGAAAAGTCGGTTTTAATCGTAAAAAAATAGATGTTTTTGAGGGGTAACAATCCTATTCCGACCTTTCCGGTAGACTTTATGGTTATTAGCTTATATCGTCAGTTATATTTTGTCAATTCTTTCTGAATAAATATTTTGATAATTCTTCCTAAATTATTTTTCTATCTTCAATTTAGGTAAACTTAATAAAATACCGTTATAGTTATCTTCTTGCAATCCTTGAATGCGTGCATGATGTGCAGACACAACTTTGCTATTATTTAAGAAGATTACAGGCGGGTCTTCACTTAACTGTTGATATAACTTTTTATAAATTTCTTTTCGCTTTTCAATATCCAACGTTTCTAATGCTTGCTTAGCTAATTCATCTACTTTTGGATTATAATATCCATCATAATTTCGTTTACTTGTTGAAACAAACTCCTCAATCGTTCCACTCGGATCATCAATCATTGGCGTAGATACCATCGCCAAATCATAATCACCTTTTATCACTTTTGAAATCATCGTATTAAAGTCCATATATTCTGGGTTAAACTCTACACCAAGCTTTTTATAATCTTCTTTCATCACAGGAATCATTACATCATTTATTTTACTTGCTGATGAGGCAAAATAACTTACTTTCAGTTTTTGTCCGTCCTTTTCACGAATTCCATCCGAACCAGCTTTCCACCCAGCCTCATCCAGTAGTTTCTTCGCCTTCTCTAAATTATACTCATATTTATTAATACCCTCTTCTGTATACGCCCAAGAAACTGGCGTAATCGGTACATTAACGAGTGACGCATATCCTTGGAAATACGTATCAATAACCTTTTGACGCTCTAATCCATAAATAAATGCTTGGCGGACACGTTTATCTTTAAAGTATGGCTTCTTATAATTCATTTTAATGTAGCCGTAAGAGCTTCCTGTATATACATTAATATTAGCAAAACCTAAATCCTTTAACTGTTCAATCGTCTCCGCGTTTGTCGTAAAACCATCATAATCTACTTCTCCCGCTTGAAATTGTTGTAGCTTCGTATCACCTTTTGTAATTTTATAAATAAAGTGCTCAATCTTCGGCTTTCCTTCAAAATAATTTTCATTTGCTACAAATCGAACTTCTTGACCAGGAATATATTTATCCAATTTATAAGCTCCTGCTCCCAGCGGCTTCCCATACAATTCTTTTAAATACTCCAAGTGTCCTTGTTTATACTCTTTCCCGTAATAAGCTTTTGAAATCACTTCTCCGCCAATTAACGATAATGTTTGGGCATTTACCTTTTCAGTTGTAATTTTAATTGTTTTCGAATCTACGACCTGAATTCCCTCAATAGAATTCGCTTTTCCTTCTTTATATGCTTGCCCACCTTTTATTGCTGTTTGACTTATATCAGTCGCACCACTATAAGTTGGATCATGTAATAACGTTAATGTAAATGCTACATCATCTGCAGTTAACGGGGATCCATCACTAAACTTTAAATCATCTTTCAAATGGAACGTATATGTAAGCTGATCCTCCGAAATATCCCACTTCTTCGCTAAAATTGGAATTGGTTTTCCTTCCTTATCGAGTCCAACAAGGGGAGCAAAGATAGCTTGCGTTATGTTACCATCCCATCCATTCTCCATAAAGTGCGGAAGGAATATCCCGCCAGGACTTGGCATTCCAACTACAAAAGTATCTTTTCTTTCTTTTACTTTAGTAGGACTTTTTGCTTTGTCGCTTGCTTTAATAAATTCATCTTTTACTTTTAGTACGTTCCCGGCTTCATTTGTACTTGCTTCCTCTTGACCACATCCGGCTAGTAATACCGATACACTAAGAAATGTAGCAAGTGCTCCTTTAAAAGCATTTTTCATTAGACGCTCACCTTTACCTTCCTAATTTTTAACGATGTAGGAACATAGCCCCCTTTCTGTAACTATCTTTATTTTACCTATAAAAATAGTATGAATTAATTTCAAGATTATTCCTTTCCTTTCACCATGTCAATTGTTCTCTTTTATTTCGTATTAAAAAATTAAAAATCCACTTCTATTCGTTCCGTATGGGACATAGAATACTAATAACCAATTACCAAAAAGGGGGCGAAAACATGGACAACCTATTCCAATACGTCCTGCACTACGTATTATTAACAATTATGATAGTCGGGGCGCTATTACTATTCCCATTCTTCCCAAAGTTCGTCCTCTTTTTAGCTTTTTTTATTATGCTCGGGATCGCCATTATCATTTCAACAAGAGAAGATACGACACAAAAAGAAAACAGAGTTCAGCGCGTAAAGCTGTAACTCTGTTTTTTTGTTTTCAATCACGAATCGCCGTTCACATACTTATGTCTCGGGAAATAATTTATCGATCCAAAAAGCTTCTAATACCTTTTATGTTTCACACCCTATGCCAATTACGGAACAAAGATTTATCAAATTTACTGTTTCACGTGAAACACAACTTTTACTTATCTCTTAAAATAAAGTATCCATATAAAAAAGCGAATTCCTTCAGTAAAACTGAAAGGAATTCGCTTTCCACTTTTTACTCCACAATATTCTCTAACTCATTATATAACTCCGCTCGTAACAACTCTTGCTTCGTTTTTTCCTCATACAATTGTTCAAGCATTTCAACATCAACTACATGTTCCATCTTACACTCAAGCGTATATATATCTTCTTCTACACGCATTAAATCGGTTTCAATCTCCTCAACATTCCTAACTTCTTTCTTTTTTATAGGAGCTGTTTCCATACTTTTTCTTCCTTGGCGTTGCTGCTTTATTACTTGTGTCTCAAGTTTTTCTTCCCACTTTTGACGCGCCCATGCATAGTTCCCTGCAAACTCAAATAATTTACGCTCATCAATCCAATACGTCTTTTCAAATAACTTATTTAAAAAATAACGATCATGTGAAACAGCTAAAATTGTTCCATTATATTGTTCGAGAGCTTCCTCTAAAACTTCCCTTGATTCAATGTCGAGATGGTTTGTCGGCTCATCTAAAATTAAAAAATTGATATCTTGATACATAAGTTGCGCAAGCCTTAATCTCATTTTTTCTCCACCGCTCAGTTGCGTTACTTTCTTAAACACCGCTGGACCATAAAATAAAAACTTAGCTAATATATGTCTCGCTTCTCCCTCTGTTACAGCTACATATTCCCTGAAAGCTTCTAATACATTACTCTTCACATTTCCGTACGCATGCTGTGATAAATAACCGATTTTCACACTACTACCAATTCGAATTTCACCAGCGTCTGGTTCTATTTCTTCTAATAGTAATTTTAGTAGCGTTGTCTTTCCTGTACCATTACGACCAACGATCGCCGCACGCTCTTGAAAACGAACATGTAAACTCGCTTCATTAAATAAAAGATGGCCAGCGAACCCTTTACTCACTTCTTTCATTACAACAACATCTTTCCCACTTCTCTCTTGCCCTTCAAACTGAAGTCCCATTTGTTTTCGTTCTAAAATAGGTTTCTTTAGTTTCTCTATACGTTCCAGTGCCCGTTCCATACTTCTCGCTCTCTTATGCAATCCTTCATTCGGAGGATTCGCCTGATTTGCCCATTCACGTAGTCGCTTAATTGCTTCTTTCATTTTCTTTATTTTCTTTTGCTGTTCTTGATAAGCCTGGAACTCCTGCAGCAACCGTTCTTCCTTTTCCTCAACAAACTGAGAATAGTTTGTATGATACACGTGAATCTCTCCATCTTCTAAATCAAAAATCTTCGTTACAACTTCATCAAGGAAATAGCGATCATGTGAAATAACCATAACCGTTCCATTGTATTCTTTTAAAAATTGTTCTAGCCATTCTACGGCGAATAAATCTAAATGATTGGTTGGTTCATCTAATAGAAGTAGATCTGGTTTCTGCAATAGCATATATGCAAGACTTATCTTTGTTTGTTCTCCACCACTTAACTCCAGAAAGGATCGAGGAAATAGTTCTGTCACCTGTAGCCCATTTGCTACCTTCATCAAATTCGCTTCTATTTCATAACCACCAAGGAACGCAAACTTTTCTTGAATTACTCCGTATCTCTCCATTAACTTTTGTAAAGCAGACGATTCTCGTTCTTCCGCCATATTTTTTTCTAAAGTACGCATTTCTCTTTCTAATTCCTTTTCTGCTTTAAAAGCCGAACTCAGTACATCATATACAGTCATATCCTCATCAAATTTCGGAATTTGTGCCACATGACCAATACGTGTACCTTTCTTCATATGAATGGCTCCTGCATCTAAACTTTCCATTCCAGTTAGAAGCTGAAAGATTGTTGTCTTCCCACTACCGTTACGACCAACTAATCCAACACGTTCACCATTCTTTATTTCAAGCGATATATTTTCAAATATGATGTTTCCACCAAAAGATTTCGTTACATTATTTACACTACAAATTGTCATTTTCCGTACTCCTTTCAATATAAAAAACCATGGGAAAGAAACATTCCCCATGGTTTTCGACATAGAAAAAGGAAGCCAAATAGCTCCCTTTTCACACGTTTATTAAAAATGGGTGAAGAGATTTCTATCGTTCAATAGCTACTATGCAATTGTTAAAAAAGGACAGACGTATCCCGTTAACAACTACATCATGAAAAATCGCACGACAAAAATAGATATAATCTAAAAATTTGGCACGTGCAGCTAAAGAACGTTTCATCTCATTCACCTCTTTCGTACGGAATTTAATACTTACTTCTTTATTATACTTTCCCATTTCATGTTTGAATAGTCATTTTTCTGAAAATAATGAAGATAGACTAAACATTTCAATAAGTGACATCAAATCTTACAAAACTGTTATGTTCACGTAATGGAAAGCGATAGTACGAAAAGATGCCTCCCTATACAATAAAGATGTAAACAAGAGAGACAACAAAAGGAGGAAACAATCATGATGAAAGAAATCGTAAAAGCAATCTTTGAGGTATTAGTGAACGGACAAGCAGTTGTAAAAGAACTAAACGAACTATAAAAAGGAGTGAGAGAATATGATGAACATGGTAAAAATGATTTTACACGCTCTAGTTGATGCAAAAGCAGTTAGCCAAGAATTAAACCAACAATAAAAAAGGGGTAAACGAATATGAAGAAAGCCATTATTGTAATCGTGAGTACAGCAATTGCCTTATACACAATAAAAAATAGAAAAAAGAAACATAATAAAAACGATCTATATTATCCATACACATTATTAAAGAAAAAATAAAAGACAAGGTACCCTGTTGTAATGAGGATATCTTGTCTTTTATTTTTCCTATTCCCTTTAAAGGATTTCCGTCTTCTTTTCACGAATGTATTAAGCGGGATTTTTACACACATTTTAAAGGGGCATATATACAAATGGATAAACAACAACTATACTTTTTAAACGATATCGGCAAACAAAAACCAGAAAGCATCCGGAATAGAAGCGCTGCATGTCCTTTTTGTGACAGAGAAAATTTAACAGATATTTTAGCAACTGAGGGCTCGATTATTTGGCTGGAAAACAAATTTCCTACATTAAAAGATACATTTCAAACGGTGCTAATCGAAACCGATAATTGTGAAGATCATATTGCGACATATACAGAAGAACATATGAGATCGCTAATTCGTTTCTCGATTAAACATTGGTTAGGCTTACAGAAGAATGAAGAATTCACATCTGTGATTTTATACAAAAATCACGGGCCATTCTCAGGCGGAAGTTTGCATCATGCACACATGCAGATTATCGGAATGAAATATGTAGACTATCTCGGTAACGTAGAACAGGACAACTTCCGAGGAGTAATTGTACAAAAAAACGAACGCATTGAACTCAATATTTCAGATCGTCCTATTATTGGTTTTACTGAATTTAATATCATCATTGAAGATATTGGATGCATAGATGAACTAGCAAATTATATTCAGCAAACTGTACGTTATATACTGACAGATTTCCATAAAGGATGTAGTAGTTATAACTTATTCTTCTATTACTTGAACGAAAAAATCATTTGTAAAGTTGTTCCTAGGTTTGTCGTTTCACCATTGTATGTAGGATATAAAATACCGCAAGTTTCTACAAAACTAGAAGACGTGAAAATACAACTAGCGCAGTATTTCATACAAGAAAAGGATGAAGTTATTCATAAAAAAACAGAGTAGGTACAAAAAACCTACTCTTTTATTACGCCTTTATTTCGATAGTACACATCTTCTAATCCGATGTTATACTTCATGTTATTATCCGTCCACTCGGGCCCTAAATTTCCTGGCCATCCAGATGTATTTGCTACATATTTTAGTAATGCAAAATCCGTCAAACCTTTCTGCACCCCGCGCTTATACCCTTTCATTAAATGCGGCATTGCAATTTGCGCATTTGTGCGCGGATCTTTCAACTCTTCATCAGTTAAATGATCTGGTGCAAGCCCGCCACCGCGATGCAATTGAAACAATCCGAATGAAGTTCCGTTATCTCCAATACTTCTTGGATTTAACCGGCTTTCATGTTCGGCAATTGTAAGAGGTATCCATTCTGGAAGATTGACTTTCTTTGCTTCCTCTATAATAATTTGTTTCATCTGTTTTGCTTCCTCTGAGTCAACATAGCTTGTCTCATTCACTAGCTTGTCCATTCCTTCAGACTTTCCTTGGAAATATAAGTACACCCCAAGAACAACTAAAAATCCTACAAAGAATTTCTTCACTACCTCTACCTCTTTCTCCGCTGAAATTTGTCCCCTTTCAGCCTTCTTCCCTTTACAATTACCCACATTCTATCATTCTCTTACCCTTTTATCATAGCAAATAACTATGCATATTATCATCATGCTTTAGACCGATTTTGTGAAAAAACAGCTGGTAAATACGTGCAAAAATGTAACTTTCATAGACTACAACGTATTTCTTGTATATAATTGTAAATTGAACTCTACATATAGAATAGGAGCAGACCAAATGAAGAAGTGCATATTACTCTTGTTCAGCATTTTACTACTTATCCCTATCCACACCTCTGCACAAACATCATCAAAACCAAAAGTACTTGTTTTATACAGTACAAAAGACGATCAAATTACAAATAATATTCAAATCCTTAATACTCAATTAGGACATTTTACAAACGATATAACTACGAAAAGTTTAAAAAAGGCTAATGAAATTACTAATTCATCTTCTTATACACATATTGTCTATATCGGTGAGCAAAAAGAAGAATTTCCTACTGAAACAAAACAACTGATAGAAAATTTCTCAGGCCCAGTATTAGTTTTAGGACAAAATGTTGAACAATTATCTAATCGCTTTTCTTTCATTACACTAAAGGATAATGATATACGAGTTAATAAAATCGAATATCCAAGCCATAAGCTAAAAAACACTTTAGAAGAGGAACGATTGATTCAAGCTTTTGATACCAACGGAACTGTTCTTGCTAACGCTTTAAGCCCAAATAGCAAGAGCCCACTAATCGTCCAGCATGAAACATCTTATTATGTTGCAACATCAAATCTCTTTGACTGGATGTCTCATTACGTCGGCGAAATGTTATTTTCTTACTTCGGACAAAAACCAATGACAGATAAAGTGGAAGCTTATTTACGTCTTGAGGATGTTCATCCAGCCGCAGATATAAATAAATTAAAAGAAATTGCTGAATTACTAAAAGAGAAAAAGATTCCTTACATGATTACAGTCATACCGGTATATAAAGATCCGGATACAGGAAAGACAATACATTTAAAAGATAAACCTGAGCTAGTCGATCTTTTACGCTCTATGCAAGATGATGGTGCAGCAATTATTATGCATGGTTATACGCACCAATTTTATGATAGTGAAACTGGAGAAGGTTTTGAATTTTGGGACGTAAAAACAGACCAACCAATTCGTCAACCGAAGCATGAAGAACCAAAAACAAAAGATGACTTTCCTAATATAGAAGCATATAATGCATACGTAAAAAAAGGGGAAGAATTTGAAGAAAAATATACGACTGAGCATATTGAAAAAGGTATTCAAGAACTTGTAGATGCCAAACTATATCCTGTCGCATTTGAAGCACCCCATTACACGATGTCCCAAAAAGGATATGAAATATTATCAAGATACTTTTCAACTTATGTAGGACAACTACAGTTAAGTGATACAACTTGGAAATCCATGCACTCACCATTTTATACAAGCACCCCATCATTTTTACACGGGATGAAATTAATGCCTGAAACAGTTGGTTTTATTGAAGAAGATAAGCCACATGCTATTGCAAAGATGAAGGAACGTGCTGTATCTGTTGCTAAATTATCCGATGGAGTTATTGGTGCATTCTATCATCCTTACTTAGGTGTGAAACCATTAAAAGAAGTATTAAAGGATCTAGAAAGCATTCCGAATATAGAATGGATTGATTTACAAAAAGAAACAAATGAAGTGAAAATGCAAGATATTCATATTACTACTAATAAGGACGGCATTCACGTTGAAAAACCAACAAGCGCAAGCGACGTAATGGACTATGTAAAACAATATGGATTCTTCCTTATACTTGGTTTCTTCATCATTGTCTTTCTATTGTTATTAAGACGTGCGAAAAAATTAGAATCCTAAAATAAAACCACCAAGCAAAATGCTTGGTGGTTTTTTAACTTAAACCAAAACGCGGCATATTATTAATAACCCATTGATTATTTTCATAAATAAATTCAACTTCTACTTTTTCCGTTACATTATCATAATCATTATACGTTTCTACCTGCGCTTTTATTTTTCCATCCTTTAGCTCGGCAGAAATAATTTTTGTAAATTTAGTTGCTGCTTTTGATCCTGGATCTCCAATAGCGTAGTGCATTTTTCCATTTAACTCTTTAATATACTTACTCTTCATGTACTCTGCTATAAATGGTTGTGAGAAGTACGTAGATAGCGTAGTCTCTAAAGTATCCTTCGTATTATAAATAGGATTCACTAATTCCCCGTATGAAAAATCTCCTACTCGTTTTGGGTTTCCTGTTAGTGCAGCCATTTGAACATTAGTAAGTTCCTTCTGTGCATTCCATACTTTCTGTAACATAACATCATCTGCTAATTTCTTATCTTTTTCTTCATTTGATTTCTTTGTATCTAAATTTAAAATAGTTCCATTATCTGTATAAAGATACATATCTCCTGCTACAAAATATAAATAGGATTTAGTTGGTTCAACCGTTTTATTATAAATTACTTTTTCATTTCCACCATTCATTTTCTTCTTATATACTCCATCCTTTTTTAAATAATAAAAAGTATCCCCTTTCACATTCATCTGCAGGGCATCCTTTACCAATAACTTTTCGTTATTTTGTTGAATGTCTATTTCATATATGCCATGCTCAGCTTCATTTGTTTCAAAAGGTAACGAAAAGTCGACAACAGCATATAATTTTTCATTATTATAAGTAGCACTATATATTGTTGCATAATTTTCCTTTGACCAAGTTTTATTATCTTTTGTCACTTGTGTTCCACGATTTTTATTCCAATGTAGAATACTATCGTCTATCGTTTGAGACCAACCTGAGTTTTTAAATACCGCTTCTTCTTCCTGCCCCGTTTTCAAATCCATTTTTACTATTCCTACAATATCAAAACCACCATGCTCAGAATATTTTTTCGGATAAAATAAAGTTTGATCTTTTATATAAACATAATTTGTATCTGCTTTTAACGTGTCTAGCTTTTTGTTAGATATATCATACTTCATTAAAGAAGATAATCCCGCATTCTTATCTTCATCCGTATGAATAAAATATAAAGCTTTGTCTTTTATATTTATGTACGAAGCATTTACACCTTCCACTACACGTTCCGAAGTCTGAAATTGATCTTTCGTACGATAAATGCCTCCTGTATTTTTATCACCATTTACCGCATAGTAAACCCATCCCTTACTCTCTACCATCTTCCCTTTATTAGAACTGTTTCCAACCGTATTCCCATTTTTCTCATTTTCTTTCATTTGTTTTTCAACTACTGGATCAATTGATTCTTCCTTCTTCTCCTGTGTTGTGTTTGGATTTATAACCTTTTTTTCTGCCTCACACCCAAACGCTACAAGTGAAAGTACACCGACCATCATTGTAATAGCTATTTTTTTATATGTTCTCCCCATTTTCTTCCCCACTTCCCTCATCAAATTAAGCACATCATAAATTATAGAAAATACTAGAAAAAATATCCATAATAAAAAGGATAAGAGTAACTCTCCTATCCTTTCAAGTAAAATTGAATCGTATTTTCATATATCGTTTCCGCAACCCTATCAACAGATATGTTTTTTATAACACTAATTTCCTTCAATACCTCTCGAATCATTCTCGGATGCGTCATAACATTCTCTTGAAATTCCCACGGTCCGTCCGTTTCTACCATCATATATTCAAGTGGATAATACAAAACAATTTTTCTAATTTTCTCCTTATATAAAACATCTGGCGTGATAGAAATATAATAACCGTTCCCGATCATCCGTTTCATTGTTGTTTCACTTCCTTTAAACCAATGGAAATGTGCGCGTGAAACTTTATATTTCTCCAATAAATCACATACAATATCAGCATCTTCATAAACTGCATGCAATATAATTGGTAAATCATATTTACTAGCTAGTTCAACAAATCGTTGTAACACCGACATATATGAATTGACAGCAATGTGCTCATCTTCTTTTCTTAAATAATATGGTAAGCCTACTTCACCAATCGCAACTATGTCTTCTACATGCTCTTCAATTAATTTATAAATTTGCTCACATTCTTCTTTATGAATTGGTTGCTCCGGATGAAAACCTATAGCTGGATGTACAAAAGGATATCGCTTTGCTAAAGATAAAGTTTCTTTACATGATTGATAATTCATAGATACCGCGATAAGCCCCTTTATCTCTTTACTATGTTCCACATCTTTAAGTAATCTACTTCTTTCTTCATCCTTATATTGGTCAACATGTATATGGCTATCAATCCATTTCATATTTATTCCCCCATAAAAAAAACAAGAAAGGATCTCCCTTCTTGTTTTATCATCTATGTTATTTAACAATTAAGTTTGTTATGATATCAAATAATCCAATACATACTACGGCAACAGTAAAGTAGCTACAGAAATCTTTAATTGGAAACTTCACTACTTCTTCTTTACGCATCCCAGTTTTCTCCCTTCTTACTATATCCCTAATTATTTTTATCTATTTGTATCTATTATGCAAAAAATATGACAAATTTACTATCGAATTAACTTACGTAAACCTTACAATGTTGTAAGGTTTATAAAAAGAACCTCATCTACATACAGATGAGGGCTATTAAAAAGTAGTTGGTTTTCATTCTTCATTCATATTACAAACAGAAAGTAATACAGTGAGACTTTCTAAGTACACTATATAAAATTCACTATCTTTTAACCATCGAATTACATTACAGAAGGCTTACATGTTTGTAAGCTATGTGTAATGTAATTCGATAGTTTACCTTCGCTACATCTCGTACAATAAAGTGAAACTTTAATCAGTGGGGGTTTCCTTCATCCCCCACTGATTATTAGCCCTCACCAATCGGACTTTTATGGGCAGTTGATCCCCCACCTAACTTCTTTGCTTTCGCTGAATTTTGAGGTGGGGGTCTTACTGCCCATTAAAGCGGGATAAAGTTAGAAAGTAAGCCAAATAAGAAGAACACTCACATAACCAAATTACATTGCTAGTAGCTACTCTTCTTATACCTTTCACTCATGCTACTACAATGTACCCCCTTCCCCTTTATATAATGAAGAAGGTCTTAGTCCATATGGACTAAGGCCTTCTTACACACCCAAAAATACCCCTACCTAGTATTTTTATTTTCGACAAAAAATAGGTGGGGGTATAATTCGCTATCTCATCGCTAAAAGTTTACTCTTCGCATTAATAGGAATATTTACAGCTTCAATTTCTTCAATCGCCTCGCCATAGCGCCCTTTTGCATACACCTTCAATGCTTCATCTCTCTTTAACATATGCTTAACAGTCTTCTTTATTTTTTGTTCTTTTCCACGTTCATCAAATGCAATTAATTCATATTCATACCATTCATCACCAATAGGCTGACCAATTGTATTCACAACAGTATAGTATTCTTTCGTCTTATAAAGCGGATTATATTTATCGATAACCGGTCCAAGTTTCGTAGGCAGTAACATTATTACTATCACTACCATCGCTATTATAGTAGTGATCATTTTTTTCTTCATAATAAACATTCCTCCTCAGCAGGATATATATACATCCATTTTAAAAAGAAGGAATAAAATCTACTATTGAATCTCATTACATTACACTTACATTTTTGTAAGAATTAAAAAAGGTGAACGAATTTACTCGTTCACCTTTTAGCTCGCTTTAAAGCCACCGCCAAGTACATCACGTACATCATGAATAACAACGAAAGCATCTTCATCTACTCGGCTGATAACTTGCTTTAACTTAACAAGCTCTTGTTTATTAATAACAATATATAATACTTCTTTATTTTTACCAGTATATCCGCCGCGTCCTTCTAATACAGTGACACCGCGTGTCATGTTTCTCGTAATAGTTTCACGTATTAAGTCTGGTTGATTCGAAATAATTGTAACAGCCGTTTTTGTATCCATTCCTTCTACAATGAAATCAATCACTTTCGCTCCAATGAATACTGCAACAAGTGTGTACATTGCTTTTTCTTGTCCTATTATAAATACAGACCCAGCAATTACAACGATATCAATAATAAGTACGCCTTTACCTACGCTCCACCCTAAATATTGATTTGCTAACTGAGCTAAAATTGCCGATCCTCCTGATGTACCTCCAGCTTTGAACATACAGCCTAATCCAACACCGACAAATAAACCAGCGAATAGAGCAGCTAATAACGTATCACTATTTACATGATACTCAATATGTTCCGTAACATATAAAAACAAGGATGTTTCTACAATCCCTAAAATTGTATAAACCATCGTTTTCTTATCAAAAAATTTATAACCGATAGCTAGTAAAATTGCATTTATAGCAAAGTTCACAATCCCCGGCGACCAATCAAATAAATAGTACGTAACAACCGTTACACCAATAATTCCACCCTCTGATAAACGGTTTGGAATTGCAAAGTAATTAATACCAATTGCGAATAATAATGAACCAATTGTAATTAGTGTTATTTCCTTTATACGTTGATTAACCATAGTTCATACCTCCCCCCATTTGACATTGTATCACTATCTCCTAGAGGTTTAGAAGTTGTTTTTATTGCGCATTTTCACTCTTAAAGATCGAGATATTATGTTTAAACAAAGGGGTGATTAATTATTCATATTTGCTCTAACTGTACGGACAAATCGCTCCACATTCCCCTTCTGAATATACTTAGCTCGAATGGTTTCATAATTACAAGTACATTCGAAATGCGGACGACAAACTATGCTATCTATATGCAAATACGAATAATCTTTAACTGTTGCAGGATAGTATGGAAATTTCCCGTAAAAGAGGAGACGTCTAGTAGTAGCCGCAAAAATCCCATGCTGATACGATAGCGCAAAATCATCCTTCTCAAATATCCCTACTACAAAGGCCAAAATCTTTTCATCATCTTCTATATACTTTTTCATACTCGATAAAAGTTCATTCATGCATATTCCTCCAAAAATACTATTCTTGAAAAGAATCCATGGATTATTACAGACCGGTTTAACTCCTTTATAAAGTATGAAACGCGTTTCCTGTCAAAGATATTTCAAAAAAATAATCCGTTATGCAATTTACACATAACGGATTAAAACTAAACAGTAGAGCGTTCCACAAGTTCGTATGGAATCTCCACCTTTTCTTGTTTAGAACTTTCATCACTTATTTGCCTGTAAAACATTTCAAAGGCTTTTTTACCTATGTCCTTTAAATTTTGATCAATGGTTGTAAGTTGTAACACTTGCGAAATAGGTTGATTATCAAATCCAATAATCGCTAAATCTTTAGGAACTTGAATACCTAATTTTTCAGCTTCTGTCATCACCCCAATCGCAACTTCATCTCCTGCTACTATTAACGCTTCAGGAAGATGCTGCATCTCCTTTAATTTATGAGCCACTCTCACACCATCTTCTAATGTAAAGCATTCTGTGAAAATCCATTCTTCATTCACTTCTTCATCTATAGATTGCAATTGCTGTTTATAAACATCAAAACGCTTTTGACTACTCGGTCCTAACTTCCTTCCCGTGCAATAACCAATTTTTTTATAATCTTTCTCGATTAAATACTCCATTCCTAATTGAAAAGCGGCCGAATGATTCGTATATACACTTGAGATATTTGAAATATCATTATCTTCACAAGCAACAATTGCCCCATAGGAAGCATACGGCTCTATCGTTTCCCAATCGTTTGCACGAGAACAAATAATAAGACCATCCAATTGTTTTGTTTTTAACATATGTAAACTTTTCATTTCTTCTTTTTTATTATAATTCGTTTGGCAAAGTAGCACTCTGTAATTATGAGCTAACGCCACCTCCATCATCCCGCCCACCATCGCATCAAAGCATGGATGATTAATATACGGTAAAATCACACCAACAATATTCGTTTTCCCTTTTGATAAATGAACAGCATTTGCGTTTTGCGAGTAATTCAATTTCTCAACTATCTCTATAACCGCTTTCCTTTTTTCTTCACTTACATACGGATGATCATTCAATACTCTCGAAACAGTCGTAACTGAAACTCCCGCCATCTTTGCAATATCTTTAATATTAGCCATACACTCACCTCTACTTTTAAATTAATGAATTCCATGCACATATGTCAAATCTACTCATCATTACACCTGCATTCGTTTTTCTTACAAAAGTGTAATTTTCCTGTAAGCTAATTCGATAGTGACTCCCCGCAATATTTCATACAATTAAGTCAGAAGGAAACAACAACTATTCGAAAAGGAGCGGATTCATATGATGAACAAAATGAAATCAAACAATTTTTTAAATACAATGGGCATGGTATTTTCTGCTCTAATCGATGCTAAAGCTGTTGCTTCTACATTAAACAAGTAAGGAGAATTCATTATGAACAATATCACTTTTAACAAATTAGATTTTTTAGGACTAGCTAGCGGATCAGTTCTTCTTACTGCTTTTATTTACGCCGCTACGCTTGTATAAATTTCGTGTCCCCTTTCCCCCTTATTATAAATAGTAATAGAAAAGACGACCGTCTATGCCCGGTCGTCTTTTCTTATTTTTGATTTGATTGCAAAGTTTCCTTTAGCTCCTCAAACTTCTCATTTAATTGATCTGTCATCATTTTCATAGCTGTTTTTCGATCTATTTGTTCTTCAGCATCAATTTGAATTGGGTCTCCAAAAATCAATTGTGCCTTTTTCCCCTTTATTAATTCTTTTACACTTGATGGACCAACATAAGCTGCCGGTACTAACGGGACATTAGAACGTAGCGCAATCGTAACAGCTCCAGCTTTTAATGAAACGTCTTCTGTTGATCGCGTTCCACTTGGGAAGATCCCTACTACTTTTCCTTCCTTTAATAAGCGTGACGGAATTTTGAGTGTGCTCGGTCCTGGATTTGCACGATCTACAGGGAATGCATTCACATTTTTAAAGAACCAGTTTTTGAATTTCCCTTCAAATAATTCTTTTTTAGCCATGTAATGAATTTGGGTCGGATACATCCCTGTAGCTAACATTAATACATCCATAAAACTTGTATGTGTACACGCAACAACATACGGGCCGCCTTCTGGTAACTTTTCTCTTCCTTGCACTTCTACTTTTCCAGCTGTTTTAAATATATATTTCAACAAAAATGTAATTGGTTTATACATTTGTTTCGTTCCTTTCTGAACATCCGAATTATAATCATTCTCTTACAACGATTATAACACTAAGTTTTAGGAGTTGGTAATAAAAATGAGTATTAATTGTTAAATTTCAATTCTTACAAAAGTGTAATTTTCTTGTAAGCTAATTCGATAGTTACTTCTTGCAATATTTCATACAATTAAGTCAGAAAGAAACAACAACTATTCGAAAAGCAGCGGATCAATATGATGAACAAGATGAAAACGAACAATTTTTTAAATACAATGGGCATGGTATTTTCCGCTCTAATCGACGCAAAAGCTGTTGCTTCTACATTAAACAAGTAAGGAGAATTCATTATGAACAATATCACTTTTAACAAATTAGATTTTTTAGGATTAGCTAGCGGCTCTCTTCTTCTTACTGCTTTTATTTACGCTGCTACGCTTGTATAACTTTGTGTCCCCTTTCCCCTTTATATAGAAAAAGACGACCGTCTATGCCCGGTCGTCTTTTTAAATGTTTCTTTCTTTTAACTCTTTTAAAAGCTGTATCATTTCAGCTTGTTGTTTTATCTTCTTACGACCATTTCGGTTAATCGCTGCAAGCTCACAAGCAACTCCGACAGCAAAGAAAAACAATACACTTTCTAACATGTGAAATCCTCCAATTGCCTACTAAACAGCTTGGCGTAATTGCTCTTCTTGTAAAACCTTCTTATTTATTTTTTCTTCTTTTCTCTGACAAACGTTATTGCGAATAAGTGCTGCAATAACAAGTAAAGTTCCTACAATATCAAACATCGTTATTTTGTATCCTTGCATCATCATAATCATTAAAGTCGTAATCGGCACAAAGTTAATAAATAAAATCCCATTAATAGATGATAAAATCTTCACACCGTAATTCCAAGCGAGTAACGCTACGATTCCCGGTAATGTCATCATAAACAATAAATCATATTTCACGATAGAAATCGTTCCCATACTCGGAACCGATACATATCCAAGCGATGTAATAATTACAGTTATAATCCCTGTGACAGTCGTACCGAATACACACGTCAACGTAGAATAACGTAATGTTGACCAGTCGCTACACGTTTGACCACCCATCGTATAAATAACCCAGCCTACAACTCCAACAAATATACATGCTAGTGAAAACATGTTATCTTTCAACGTTAAAAAGAAACTCATATCACCTTTTGTAATAACAAATATAGCTCCTACAAAAGCGATAATCATGCTCGTTATCATATACTTTTTCGGTTTTACATGCTTATATCCCCATAAAATACAAATAGAAATCATCGGCATAAGTGCTTCCATAATGGAGGCTACCATCACGCCTGATTTTCCCATTAACATTTGACCTAAAAATATAAGTACATTATATACAGTAAACGCCATCGTCCCGAAAAAGACGAGTAACTTTCCTCTTCCCTCTAAACGAAATGCCTGCCTTCCTTCTTTCGCTAACAACAATACAATCAATACGATTGCCACCGCTCCATAGCGAATAAGAGAAAAATAAAATGGATCTATGTATTCTAGCGCATGATCAGCAACCGGAAACATTGCTCCCCACGACATACTTGCAATTAAACACGCTAAAGCCCCTATTATCATTTGACCTTTTTTCACCACAATCCCCCACTTCTTTCTATTTGCACAAAGAGAATTGTAAAAGAAAAAATATATCACGTAAAATGATTCGAAATGATGTTAACTATCACTTATAATGATAGTTAACATCAAGGAGGAGCATAAAATGGAATTAAGAGACTTACAAATCTTCCAAAGCGTTGCCGACCAAGGTAGTGTAAGCGGCGCAGCAAAGGAATTAAACTACGTACAATCAAATGTAACTGCACGTATTAAACAACTAGAAAACGAACTAAAAACACCGCTCTTTTATCGTCATAAACGAGGTATGACTTTAACAGCCGAAGGAAGAAAAATGCTCGTTTATGTTCATAAAATTTTGCAAGATGTTGACGAGCTAAAACAAGTATTTTTAGATAGTGAAACACCCTCCGGTATATTAAAAATTGGTACAGTCGAAACAGTAAGTACATTACCTACCATTTTATCTTCTTACTATAAACGCTATCCGAATGTCGACTTATCATTACAAGCAGGTCTAACAGAAGAATTGATTAGAGAAGTCCTTAATCATCAATTAGATGGTGCCTTTATATCAGGTCCAATTAAACATCCACTAATCGAACAATATGATGTTAGTACAGAGAAATTAATGCTTGTAACACAAAATAAAGCTTTTCATATTGAAGAATTTACAACCACGCCCCTACTCGTTTTTAACCAAGGATGTGGATACCGTTCCAAACTAGAACGATGGCTGAAAGATGAGGGTTTGCTACCAAAAAGAATTATGGAATTTAATATATTAGAGACAATATTAAACAGTGTTGCACTCGGCCTTGGAATTACACTCGTACCACAGTCCGCTGTCCACCATCTTTCTAAAGCTGGTAAGGTACATTGTCATGCAATCCCTGAAAAATATGGTAGTATTTCAACGGTTTTCATACGCCGTAAAGATAGCTATATGACGAATTCAATGCGTAGCTTTTTAAAAACAATTGAAGAGCATCATCATATCAATATGCTTTAAAAGACATTCTTACACGAATGTCTTTTTTTCTTACAAAAGTGTAAGCCTTCCGTAAGCTAATTCGATAGTTGTAGGCGATCATATTCCCTATAATTAAGATATAAAGCAGGGCAACAACAATTCGAAAAGGAGCGGATACGCATGATGAACAAAATGAAATCAAACAAATTTTTAAATACAATGGGCATGGTGCTATCCGCACTTGTCGATGCAAAAGCCGTTGCAACTACATTAAACAAATAAGGAGAGATTATAATGAACAACATCACATTTAACAAATCAGACTTCATCGGACTTGCAAGTGGAGCTACTCTTCTTACAGCTTTCATTTACACACTTGCTCAAGGTCTTGTTTAATACTTTGTTTCCCCAAACCCCTTTATATATAGAAAAAGCAGCTCGTCTTATGGACAAGCTGCTTTTTAGTTTATTTCATATATAATTTGACCTGTTTTCGTCATATCGTATCCGCCAATTGCTTTTAATTCATTATGAAATTCTTCTGATTGCAGAATATCTTTCACGACTTCAATCAGCTCTTCATTTTCTTTATTCTTCAAAATCACCAAATCATACTGTTCTTTCATGATTGGAATAAAATCTACATTTACAATTTGCGAAAATTTTTCTGATCCTACTCCCACATCAGCTCTTCCATTCGCGACTTGCGTGGCAACACCAAGATGATTCGATTCTTCCCATTCATATCCACTAATACGTTCTTTATTTAACTTTTGAATGCGCAATTGTTCATCGACTAACACCCTAATACCAGAACCTTTTTCTCGATTTACAAATCGTATAGATGATTGAGATAAATCAGCCCATGTTTTTATATTTTTAGGATTTCCCTTTTGCACATAAAACCCAACGTTCCTTGCTAATAAATTAATCATAGTACATGGTTGTCCAACTAAAATACGTTTTACGTAAGGAACATTATATGTACCCGTTTCTCCATCAAACAAATGAAGACTAACGATACTTCCTTCTCCTTGATACATTTTTATTAAACTCGTTAAACTACCTTGATATGCCCTTAATATATTTGAACTTGGCAGGCGATTTTCTATACGTTTTGCCAACATATCTAACGTTAGTTCTTGTCCGCTAATAATACATGTATCCAAGCCTCTACTATCTTCGCTCTTTACAGGAGTACCTTGTATTTTCCCTGTTTTCATTTGCTTTATATATTGTTCTAAATCTGTTGCATCAATGCGCATCTGTCTACCGATTCTATAAGAAGGCAGTTCTCCTTTTTTAATTAGATCGTATACAGTTAATTTTGATACTTTTAATCGCTTCGCTACTTCTTCCGTTGTGTAGGAATGATGATCCATAGACGATTCCTCACTTTCTTCCTTCATTGTAACAAAGAAAAGAATATTTCTCCTATATTTTAAAAACAACTACATCGTTCAAATTATATTCAATTATAACTAGTTATAATTAGTTATATTTAGTTATAATTAAATATGTCAAAACGAAAGGGGAATTTTTATGAACAAGTTTACATTACGATCCATCGGAGCACTTATACTTTCTTTTCTTCTTATATTTAGTGCTGCATGTACAAGCGGTGAAAAGAAAGAGAAATCAACTGCTAAAGAAGGAAAAACAGTAGAACTTACTATATCAGCTGCTGCAAGCTTACAAGATGCACTAAAAGAAATTGAAACAAAATATAAAGAAAAAGAACCTACTATTAAACTTTCTTTTAACTTCGGTGCTTCTGGTGCACTTCAACAACAAATTGAACAAGGTGCACCTGCTGATTTATTCTTCTCAGCGGCCGAAGATAAATTCCAAACTCTTGTTAAAAATGGATTCATTAATGAAAAAGAAGGGAAAAATCTTCTTGGAAACGAACTCGTTCTAGTCGTCCCAAAAGATAGTTCTCTTACAAAAATTCAAGATTTAAAAGATGAAAAAATTAAGAAAATCGCACTTGGTACACCTGAATCAGTACCTGCTGGAAAATACGCAAAAGCTTCTCTCACACATGAAAATCTATGGAATGACATTCAAAATAAAATCGTATTTACAAAAGATGTTCGCCAAGTGTTAACATATGTAGAAACAGGTAATGTCGATGCTGGTATTGTATACAAAACAGATGCTCTTATTTCAAACAAAGTAAAAATTGGCGAGACAGCAGCAGCTACTTCGCATGAGCCAATTCACTATCCTTTAGGTGTTATAAAAGAATCTAAGCACAAGAAAGAGGCGACCTCATTTTATGAGTATTTGCAGTCAAAAGATGCACAATCTATCTTTAAGAAATATGGATTTACAGTCCTATCCTAATTGCCATGAGCTTTGATGCTATTTTGTCACCAATCTTTCTATCTTTACGAGTAGCTGCATGCGCCACCCTTATCGTTACAATTTTAGGAACGATAATTGGACGAGCGCTAGCACGCTCCTCATGGAGATATAAAGTAATATTAGAAACTATTTTCTTATTACCAATGGTACTTCCGCCAACTGTAATCGGCTTTTTTCTCATTATCATTTTCGGAAATAATAGTCCCATTGGAACGTGGGTAGAATCAATATTTCAGCAGTCTATTATGTTCACATCTACTGCTGCTATCATTGCTTCTACAGTTGTTGCATTTCCGCTTATGTACCAATCAGCAAAAACAGGATTTTCTATTGCAAATGTACAAATTGAAGAAAGTGCTCGTGATCTTGGTGCAAGTGAATATCAAGTTTTTCTACACGTCACACTCCCGCTTGCATTTCCTGCCTTACTAAGCGGAATGATTTTGAGCTTTGTTCGTGCACTAGGGGAATTTGGTGCTACACTCATGTTTGCCGGAAATATTCCTGGTAAAACACAGACTATCCCAACTGCAATTTATATGGCGATTGATGCAAGTAATATGCAACTTGCTTGGACACTAGTAGTTATAACTATTAGTATGTCACTCCTATTTCTGCTATGTATTCAGCTTATTAATAAAAGAATCACTAACTCTTAAAGCAGCTTCTATCGAAGCTGCTTCTTTATTTCTTAGGAAATAAAATATACTAACGGGAAATAACTGAATTTTACCTTTTATTAAAATATACATTTTATTTGAATTCACTTTCTAAAATAGGCAATTTCCTGTTATTATATGGAGGTGTTTCAAAAAATGAAGAAATGAAAACGCATTTATATTGTGAATTCTTCATCCTGTTTTAGCGATCGGTAATCTTCTACTCTATTAGTGGGGCATTACCGATCGTTAGAACGATATGTAATTATATTGGTATAGAAAACCGAAGGGAGTCTTGTAATGGACATTTTATTAGCGCTTCTTCCTGCAATTGCATGGGGAAACATCTTATTAGTAAGCGTAAAAATGGGCGGTGGTGCATATAGCCAAACGGTAGGTATGACAATCGGTGCTCTATTCTTCGCAACAATTATGTATGTATTTACTCAACCAGCTTTAACAATGACAGTCTTGATTGTTGGTTTTATTTCAGGTTTATTCTGGGCATTAGGACAAGTAAACCAATTAAAAACAGTTGAAAAACTAGGTGTTTCAACTACTGTAACGATTTCTACTGGTATGCAACTTGTTGCAACTTCTATCTTTGGGGTTATCGCTTTCCGTGAGTGGACTACTACAACGACGATTGTTCTGGGAACGATTGCAATCCTATTAATCGTAGTTGGTGTTGTATTCACATCACTAGATGATAAAGAAAATGCACAGCCACCAGGACAATTGAAAAAAGGACTTCTTACTTTAATTGTTTCTACTTTCGGCTACCTTGTATATGTAATTATTATTCGTTGGTATAATATCGATGGTTGGTCTGCTATTTTACCACAAGCAGTTGGTATGTTTGTTGGTGCGGTTGTACTGACATCTAAACATAAGCCATTTAATAAATATGCAATCCGTAATGCTTTATCTGGTTTACTATGGGGAACTGGAAACTTATTCTTACTTCTTTCATTACCACGTGTCGGAGTAGCAACAAGCTTCCCATTATCTCAAACTGGAATCGTTATCTCAACATTCGGTGCGATTGTCTTCTTAGGTGAAAAGAAAACAAAACGTCAATTGATCTTTATTGCACTAGGTAGTGTTTTAATTATCGGCGGCGCTGTATTGTTAGGTATGACAAAAGCATAAACTTATAATCTATTAATCCCTGAAGCAATTATGTTTCAGGGATTTTTTATTACAACTATTTTTTAAATATAATAATCTTTATAGCCTTATTTGTATCACCTCTCCTCCCTCCCATTCCATTCTTTTCACGATAAGTCTTTTCTTTTTACAAAATTCTCTTAAAAATGGTATCGTTTTTTATAACATATCTCCACTAGAAAGGAATAAAGGATATGCTAACTAAACATCGAATTCTATTTATTGGTGCTGGTCGTATGGCAGAAGCTATATTTTCCGGATTACTTAAAACAAGCAAAGAATACATCGAAGAAATTATCGTTTCTAACCGAAGCAACGTAGAAAAGCTAGAACAATTACAAGCACGATATAATGTGTCTACTGCAACAGATTGGAAGCAGCATGTTACATCTGTTGATACGATTGTTTTAGCAATGCCACCTTCTGCACATGAAGAATTATTAGCAGAATTATCTCCGTTACTATCGAATCAACTTGTCGTAACGGTAGCCGCTGGCATTGGCCCATCTTATTTAGAAGAAAGACTTCCCGGGGGAACACCTGTTGCTTGGATTATGCCAAACACAGCTGCTGAAATTGGAAAGTCTATCTCCTTATATACAATGGGACGATCAGTAAACGAGATGCATCAAGAAACCCTGCAACTGCTTTTAAGAGGCATTGGTGCTTCGCAACTTTGCACTGAAGAGGAAGTTCATCAGCTTACTGCAGTTACTGGAAGTGCACCAGCTTTCCTTTATTACTTTGCTGAAAGCTTAATTGAAGCAACAAAAAGTTATGGAGTCGATGAAGCAACTGCCAAACACCTTGTCATTCAAATGATTTCTGGCTCTGCTTCTATGCTTGAACAAACGCAAGATCCAGCTAACCTCCGCGAACAAGTAACAACACCAGGTGGTTCCACAGCTGAGGGTCTCAAAGCTTTATATGAATATAATTTTTCAGAGGCAATTCAAAAAGCAGTAGAAGCAACAAACAAAAAAGCTAGGGGGAAATAATATGAATTTAACAAGTTTAAAAGACTATACAACATTACATAACGGTGTAAAAATGCCTTGGTTCGGTTTAGGTGTTTTTAAAGTAGAAGATGGTTCAGAAGTAATTGAATCTGTAAAAGCAGCAATTAAAAATGGCTACCGCAGCATTGATACTGCAGCAATTTATCAAAACGAAGAAGGCGTTGGACAAGCGATCCGTGAATCAGGTGTTTCACGTGAAGAATTATTTATTACATCAAAAGTGTGGAATAGCGATCAAGGGTATGAAACAACACTTCAAGCATTTGAAACTACATTAGAGAAATTAGGCCTAGAATATTTAGATTTATATTTAGTACATTGGCCTGTAAAAGGGAAGTATACTGAATCATGGAAAGCATTAGAAAAGCTTTATAAAGACGGCCGTGTTCGCGCTATCGGTGTGAGTAATTTCCACATTCACCACTTACAAGACGTATTTGAAATTGCCGAAATTAAGCCAATGGTCAACCAAGTGGAATATCACCCACGTTTAGCACAAGAAGAGCTGCATGCTTTCTGTAAAGAACATAACATCCAACTGGAAGCTTGGTCACCATTAATGCAAGGCCAACTGCTAGACAACCCAACATTACAAGACATTGCAACAAAATATAATAAATCAACTGCACAAGTTATTTTACGCTGGGATCTACAAAACGAAGTTGTAACAATCCCTAAATCTATTAAAGAACATCGCATTATTGAAAATGCAAATATATTCGATTTTGAATTAAGCGCCGATGACATGAAAGCAATTCAAGCTCTAAATGAAGATCGTCGCGTTGGTCCAGATCCAGATAACTTTAACTTCTAATAGAAAAACCACTGCCATATGCAGTGGTTTTTTTATCAAAGAAAACTGAAAATTTAAACTACATTTCATTTGGTTGACACTTCATTATCCAAGGTGTAAGATTTTGAATTATCAAAGAAACACAAAAATTAATAAAGTTTATTCGTTTACTCATTGTATCAAGAGAGGTGGAGGGACTGGCCCTTTGAAACCTCGGCAGCAGGTTCATTTTGAATACTGTGCCACTTCCTGCAAGCTTTATGCTTGAAAGATAGAATGAGGGACTTCGTTTATATACGGGTGCATAACTTGTACGTAAAAATCCCTCTTTCTCAATACGAAAAGAGGGATTTTTTATTTTTCATTTCCCTCATCATCATCCAAACTTAATTATTTAGGAGGAAAATCAAATGAAAAAGAAGTTTGTACCCGGTATTGCATCAGTTGTAGGAGTAAGTATTTTATTAACTGGTTGCGGTAGTTATAAAAACGAAGCAAGCGGAGCAAATGCAAAAGACGAGGCGCCTAGTAAACAGGTTTTAAACTTATCTTCACCTACTGAAATACGAACAATGGATACAGCTCGCGCTACAGATACTGATTCTGGTCAAGTAATGAGAAACGTATTTGAAGGTTTGTATAATCTTGGTGTAGGTAACAAACCTGTCCCTGGTGTTGCAAAATCTCATGAAGTAAGTGGCGATAAAACGAAATACACATTCCATTTACGAGATTCAAAATGGTCAAACGGCACTCCTGTTACAGCAAAAGACTTTGTCTTCGCTTGGCAAAGAGCTGTTGATCCAGCAACAGCCTCTGAATATGCATTTCTATTCTTTGATATTAAAAATGCAACAAAAATTAACAACAAAGAACTTCCAGCCGATCAACTTGGTGTAAAAGCAATTGATGACCATACGTTTGAGGTAGAATTAGAACGTCCTGTTCCGTACTTTATAAGCTTAACAGCGTTCCCAACATTTCTACCAATTAACGAGGAATTCTTTAAAGCACAAGGTGATAAATACGCTTTAGAAGACAATACAATTTTGTACAACGGAGCTTTTACACTAAGCGATTGGAAGCACGAGCAAAGCTTTAAATTCAAGAAAAATCCTACCTATTGGGATAAAGATACTGTCAAACTAGAAGAAATCAACTTTAACATCGTAAAAGAAAAGTCTACCGAAGTAAATTTATTCGAGTCAAAACAATTAGACCGTATCAAACTAACATCTGACTTCGTTGATAAATATAAAAAGGATGCTAACTTTAAAGAGCGTCCGAATGTAGGAGTACAGTTTTTACGTATGAATCAACAAAACAAAGTACTTCAAAACGTTTCTGCACGCCAAGCAATCGATCAAACAATTGATCGAAAATCCTTTGTAAATACGTTATTAAATGATGGCTCTACACCAACATCTAGTCTCGTACCGAAAAACTTTGCAAAAGGACCTGACGGAACAGATTTCCGTGCTGCAAACGGCGATTTAACAAAGGTTGATACAAAATCTGCTCAAGAATTATGGAAAAAGGCCAAACAAGAACTTGGGTCTGAAAAAATAACGTTAGAACTATTAACAAGTGACGGTGACCTTGAAAAGAAAACTGGTGAATTCTTAAAAGGACAACTAGAAAAGAATTTAGATGGCTTAACAGTAAATATAAAGCCGCAACCACGTAAACAACAAGTTTCACTTTTATTAAAAGGTGACTACGAAATCGGAATTGACGGCTGGAGCCCTGACTTTGCGGATCCAATTACATTCCTTGAGCTATTTACAACGAATAACCCTTACAACTTAGATCATTACTCTAATAAGGAGTTTGATGAAACAATAGCAAAAGTGAAAACAACTTTAGCCGGTGATGAAAAAGCTCGCTGGGAAGCATTACTAGCATCCGAGAAAATATTATTTAAAGACTCTGTTATCGCTCCTCTTTACCAAAAAGGCGAATCTTATTTAGAACGTTCTTATGTGAAAGGAATTGTGCAAGTAGACTTTGCAGGTCAATTAAACTTCAAATGGGCAAAAATTGAAAAATAAAGCAAAACTTTAATTAGCGGGGTTTTCTCCACCCCCACTAATTATTAACCCGCATCAATCGGGGGTTTATCGGTAGCCCGCAAATAGCGGAATAAAAGGCCACTTTATTTAAAATTTCTCCCCCATACCAATTATTTTTTTAGCAAAACATATGAAAAGCAGATTCCCTAATCCGAGGAAATCTGCTTTTTCAATATATTATTCTAAGAAATTAACAATCTATTTTTATTATTGACATATAGTTCTTTCCAGTGTTAATATTCTAAATAATCAAAGAAACGAAATATTTCACCATCAAAATATAACGTCTACTACGTTGAAACATATAACGATAGATTATAGTTCGACATGTATATACATATAGAACACCTGATTACCTACATACACATATCCGTAATAGGTTTTCTCTTCTTCTATAGCTACACTTCAAAACGTGGACATTACGACGTTACGAACAACACATTTAGGGAGGAACGAACAATGAAGAAAAAAGTTATACCTGTTGTTGCATCTGTTTTAGGGGCAAGTCTATTACTAACTGCTTGTGGGGGAAATAAAGATCATGCAAGCGGAGCGAAAGCAAATGATAAAGCACCTGATAAACAGGCAATTAACTTATCATTTGCTTCAGAAATTCCAACAATGGATGTTGCAAAAGCAACGGATGGGGAATCCATGAGCGTAATGCGAAATGTTTTTGAAGGTTTATATGCAATGGGAGAAGATAACAAACCGATTCCTGGTGTTGCTGAGTCGGTTGACGTTAGTCCCGACAAAACAAAATATACATTCCACCTGCGTGATTCAAAATGGTCAAACGGTACTCCTGTTACAGCAAAGGACTTCGTCTTCGCTTGGCAACGTGCCGTAAATCCTGATACAGCAGCTGAATATGCATTCTTATTCTTCGATATACAGAATGCAAAACAAATAAGCCAGAAACAATTGCCAATTGATCAACTAGGGGTCAAAGCTCTTGATGATAAAACGTTAGAAGTACAACTAGACCGTCCTGTTCCCTACTTCTTAAGCTTAACGACATTCTCAACATTCTTACCAATTAACGAAGAGTACTTAAAATCTCAAGGAGATAAATATGGTTTAGAAACAAATCATTTAATTTACAACGGTGCTTTCACATTAGATAACTGGAAACACGAGCAAAGCTTCCAATTGAAGAAAAACCCTAACTATTGGGATGCTAAAACTGTAAAATTAGAAGAAATCAACTTCAATGTCGTTAAAGATAAGTCTACAGAAGTTAACTTATATGATTCAGGACAAATTGATCGCGTTGCTTTAACTGCGGAGTTTGTTGATAAATATAAGGGCGATCCAAACTTCAAGGACCGTGCTGAAGTTGGCATTCAATTCTTACGACTAAATCAAAAAAATGAAACATTAAAAAATCAACATGCACGCCTTGCTATTAACGGAGCAATGAATAAAAAAGCATACGTAGAAACAATTTTAAATAACGGTGCTGTTCCAGCTGAAGGAATGATTCCTGCGAAATTCGCAAAGAGTCCAGAAGGTAACGACTTCCGTAAAGAAAACGGAAACCTAGTCAAAGATGATGTGAAAACAGCGAAAGAAAACTGGAAAAAAGCGAAACAAGAACTTGGTACTGACAAAGTAACAATCGAACTATTAACAAGTGATAATGCTTTAGCTAAAAAGACTGGTGAATATTTAAAAGGTGAACTAGAAAAGAATCTAGATGGATTAACAGTGACATTAAAACCACAACCACGTAAACAACAGTTAAAACTACTATTAAGTGGTGACTATGAAATCGGTATTGATGGCTGGGGCCCTGACTTCGCGGATCCAATTACATTCTTAGATTTATTTACAACAGATAGCGCTTATAACTTCGATAAATACTCTAACAAAGAGTATGATGAGCTAATCCATAAAGTGAAAACAGATTTAGCTGGCGATGAAAAAGCTCGCTTTGAAGCGATGAAGCAAGCTGAAAAAATCCTATTACAAGACGGCGCTGTCGCTCCTTTATACCAACAAGGTCGTTCTTACTTACAACGCTCTTTCATTAAAGGGCTTGTAACAACTGACTTCGGCGGTGAATTTAACTACAAGTGGACAGAAGTTGCAAAATAATAAGTACCAGTAAAAAAGGTATCCAATTGAAGGATACCTTTTTACTTTATACTTCTTTAACTACAGAGCTTCTTCTTCCCTTTACTATTCCTTTTATAGATACAGTAATCATTGCTACCAATTGTGTAACTAATATAATGACTAATAATGAAATAATATTTTTCTCTAAACTAACTCCCCTAAATATTATTGTATAATAGCCATTCGCTGCATAGGTTGCGGGAAATAATTCGCCGATTGTTTCATATGTTTTAGAAAGCATCTCGTGTGGTACAATGACACCCGAACTTACAAGTTGTAGTGAAAGTGAAATTATATTAAAGATCATACCTGCATTTCCGAAAACAGTTATGAACATTTGTGTTAATGAAAGAAAGGCGAAGAAGACTATTTTTAATAATCCTCTTCCCCTTCTTTTTGCATCGAACTAAAACTCATCAGAAATATAAACATAAACATCAAATATGTTCGCCACGTCAAAGAAGGTACATGCCCTGACCAAAGATAGCTAATTAAATAGTTAATCCCCATAATACAAGACGATATTACTAAGCTAATACTTATTAGTTTTACATATTTGAGCATATCTTTTCTCCTTATTTTTTATTTTTCTACTTCTTCAAATTGCAGATTCACCGGCTCTTCTAAGAGTGTTTCATAAAAATTTTCTGCCAAATCTGTTGAAGTAATTTTTTCATCTACTTCATCAAATCGAATACTATCTAGCCATACACAACCTTCTCCTGACAATAAAACACCGAATGCAATACCAAGCGCCCCTTCTTTTATATCTAATACAACCGAGTACGATTGCCAGTTATTCGTATTTTTAATTGGGCGATTTTGCATATTATCCATAGCCAGTGGTTCTGTATCTTTTCCGTCTACTCGCATCCACAATCCTGCCCAATCCCTTACGTTCTCACTCTTAACAAATGCTGTTAAACGTAATCTTTTACCTACATATTTATCTGCTCGGAACATTTGCATTAATGTTGAAAATCCTCCATGCGTAACATTCTCTTTTGCTTTTATGTATGCAGATACTTTTCCTTGATGGACAATTTCATAATCTAAACCCATCTCATATTCAGCAGGATGACTTCCACTTAAGATCCATCCTTTCGGTATACCTTTTTGCATTGAAACACCCTCTCTTTCTATATAAAATGACTGAAAGTACTTTCGATATTTCTTTGGTGGCAATTGAAACATTCTTTTAAAAGCTCTCGTAAATGCCTCTTGTGAGGAAAAACCGTATTGCACTGCAATATCAATAACAGCTCTCTCCGTTGAAACTAAAACTTGCGCAGCATGAGTTAACCTTCTCTTTCGAATATAATCCGTTACACTCATCCCAACATATCTTTGAAAGATGCGATGAAAATGGTACATCGATACTGCACTGTGAGATGCTACTCTTTCTGTTGTAAGCTCCTCATGCAAATGATCTTCTATATATTCGATTGCTTCTTTTATCATCTCTTTATATTCTTCATGCATGTTAGTACCCCCTCACAACTTCAATTTACCATATACATACAAATCATTTTTGATTTAAATTGCGGATTATCCCTTGTGGCTATAGGGTAATAATTTATTTTCAACTCATACATAATTACATGATTTTGGGAAAAACTTGTATAGAACGAATTTACATAAGGAGGAATTTATAATGAGAATGTTACTATCAGTTTTATTAGCTCTTATGCTAGTACCTGCATTAACAGGATGTAAAGCTCCTGCAAAAGAAGACACAACTTCTAATAAAAAGACTACAGAAGAGGCAAAGAATGAAGCTCCTGCTGATTTAAAACTAGACTTTAATGAATTCGATTTAAAGGCAGACTACCAAGATACAAAGAAAGACTACGAAGCTGACTATAAAAATGTAGCAGCAGATAAAAAAATGGAAGCAAAAATTGAAGATCATAAAGCAGATGTAAAATTAACAGGAGACGAGGCTATCACAAAATTAAGCCCACTTCTACAAGAATTAAAATTTAATAAAGATACTCCTGACCAAGAAGTAATCGACCAAGTAGTAAACGTGTTCAAGCTTGATAAAGACTACCAAAAGTTCGATTTAGAAGTTGTCTTCTCTGATGGAACGAAAAAAGAATATAAAAGAGAAATAAAATAAAGAAGTAGGCGGTTGCCTACTTCTTTATTTTATTTCTTAGCATATCGTAAGCTCGGTTGAGATCCTACGTAGTATTCTAATCCAGATACAGATGATTTTTGTAAATAAGAATCTGTCGGGAATACAAGTGGGATTAAAGGATACTCTGTAAACATAATATCTTCTGCTTGATGTAATAAGTCAAAGCGTTTATTTTCATCTTGTTCTAATTTTGCTTGATTAATTAAATTATCAAAGTCTTTATTAAACCATTTCGCATAATTATTTGGACCATCACCTGCATAAATTTCTAATTGAGCAGCTGGATCTAATGTAGATCCTCCCCATCCCATATATGCAATTTGGAAGTCACTTTGTTTGTACATATCGATATAACTTTTCCACTCTTTACCTTCTATTTTCACATCTACCCCAAGGTTTTTCTTAAACATTTCTTGAAGTGTTTCAGCTATTTTCTTCTTATCTGAATATTTCACTGTTACTTCTGGAAGAGTAGTCCATCCCTCTTCTTTCATTCCTTCTTCTAATAACGTCTTAGCTACTGCAGGATCATATTTAAAATAGTCACCTTTCTCTTTACGGAAGTCGCGACCACTTTCTGTTTTTGCTCCTTCTGGTACAAATCCATATGCTTCTTTTGCATTATTCTTTAATATTTTCTCTACGATAAACTTACGATCTACAGCTATTGCAAAAGCTTTACGAATTTTCGCATTTGTAAATGGTGGCTTTTCTGAATTAAATGAGTAAATATGAGTTGAGTAGTCTTGCATTTTTTTAAACTCTTTATTGTTTTGTTCCTTTTCAACTAAATCTGTAGGTATGTGAGATAGTAAATCTAATTCTCCAGATTTATATAATTGATACGCTGTTTTACCTTCAGGAATAATACGGAATTCAATTTCTTTTGATGCTACTTTTTTATCATGAAACTCTTTATTTTTTTCTAAAATAATCGATTGATTATGTTTCCATTCTTTCAATGTAAAAGGACCGTTTGTAATTAATTCTTTTGGATCTACCTTTAGTTTACCTTTTTCATCAATAGATTTTTTATTAAGTGGAATATATAACGACTGAGATAATGTTCGTTTAATAGATGTTACTGGATGTTCAAATTGTAGCTTTAGAGTTACATCGTCTACCGCTTGAATTCCTACTGCATCTTCTACACCTTTCCCCGTATTAAATGCTTCTCCACCTTTAATGAAATATAGTTCTGTTGCATTCATAGAACCAGTTTTAGGATTTAATATTCTCTTCCAAGCGAATTCAAAGTCTTTTGCTGTTAATGGAGAACCATCAGACCATTTCAATCCTTTTTTCAAATAGAATGTATACTCTTTTCCATCTGCCCCAGCTTCCTCTTTTTCTACTAAATCCTTTTCAAATTTCCCATCACTTGTCTGTCTATACAAAGTTGCAAATAAGTGCTCAATTACATAATTAGAGTTATTATCTGTTGAAATCGCTGAATCTAACGTGTAAGGATCACTACCAAGATTCGTTACAAAACGGTCTCCTTTACTAGCACTTGCTTTTGAAGTATCTTTCTTACCGCAAGCGACAGAAGTAATTGCTAATACAGCCATAATGACAAATAATAAAAACTTCTTCATCTTCCATTCCCCTTTAACCTGAAATTTTTGGTGTTGATGCTAATAATGTTTTTGTATAAGAATGTTGTGGATTACGGAATACTTCATCCGTATTTCCAAATTCAACAAGTTCTCCTTTATATAAGACAGCCACTTTTTCACATAAATAGTGAACCATCGGCAAATCGTGAGCGATAAATAAATATGTATACCCTTGCTCCTTTTGAATCTTTTGCAGTAAATGTACAACTTGAATTTGCAATGAAACGTCTAATGCAGAAATTGGTTCATCAAGAATTAATACCTCTGGCTCACATAATAACGCCCTTGCAATAGCAATTCGTTGACGTTGCCCTCCGCTAAATTCGTGTGGGTAACGATCAATATATCGTCTATCTAGTCCAACACGTTCTAGTGCATCACCTGCGACTTTATCTTTCAGCCTTTTATCGCCTAAACCGAATGAAATATAGCCTTCCGTTACACTATCGCGTACTTTCCAGCGCGGGTTTAATGCAGCTGTTGAATCTTGAAAAATGAACTGTACTTTCTGCAAGAAATCCCGTTTATGAGCTGACTTCAACTTGTGGACAACTTGACCGTTATAATCTATTTGACCAGACGTTGGACTCTCGATCCCAGCTATGAGCTTACCAAGTGTTGTTTTTCCTGAACCACTTTCTCCAATAATGCCAAGTGTTGTTCCTTTCGGGATAGAAAGTGATATTTCTTTTAGCGCTGCTATTTCTTTCTTTTTACTTCCATACGTTTTTGTTACTTTCTTTACAGTAATTAAATCTGTAGTCATGAGGCATTCACCTTCTCTTTTGATTTCGCTTGGTTATGCTCTAAAACATGTTGCCAACAATGTGAATTATGTTCCTCAGAATACGATGTTCTATCAGGGAAACGATGAATACATTCTTTTATTGCTACTGGGCATCTATTTACAAATGGGCACCCAAAGCTATTTAACGTTTCAATTGATGGTGTTGTTCCCTCTATAGCCCTAAGCACCTTTTCAGAATCATCCATATTCGGAATGGCTTGCAATAAGCTTTTCGTATATGGGTGCTTCGGTGAACCTATTACTTCTTGTATCGTTCCTTTTTCAACAACACGTCCCCCGTACATCACAACTACTCGATCCGCTACTTCACGTACAAGTGCCAAATCATGTGTAATTAATAAAATACTCGTATTTTGTTTTTCTTTTCGCTCTTTTAATAACCCCATAATTTGTTTTTGAATTGTTACATCTAATGCAGTTGTAGGCTCATCTGCAATAACGAGCTTTGGGTGACACGCAAATGCAATTGCTAAACAAATACGTTGTCTCATACCTCCGCTTAATTGATGCGGGTACTGTTCAAAACGTTTCTCTGCTTCATGTATCCCTAAATCATTTAATAAGTTAATCGCAATTTCTTTTGCTTCCCTTTTCGATTTTTTCTCATGTTGCAAAATCACTTCTGTAATTTGTCTTCCCACTTTCATCGTCGGATTTAAGGAGGACAGAGGGTCTTGAAAAATAAAGGAAATATCTTTCCCTCGAATTTGATTCCATTCTGATTCTTGTAAATTCGTTAATCCTTGAGATTGGAAAGAAATATTTCCATCATCGATATGAATAGAATCTTGATTTAGTCCGATAATAGATTGTGCTGTAACACTTTTTCCTGAGCCACTTTCTCCTACAAGTGCAACTATTTCACCTTCGTTAATAGAAAAGGAAACATGTTTCACAATCGCTTGCTTACTATTCTCTTTTTCAACGGCTAACGTTACGTTTTCTAAAGATAAAAGCTGTCCCATGTTTTTTCTCCTTTCGATTCCTTTTTACGATTTTTGGATCAATTGCATCTTGCAAACCATCACCAATTGCATTAAATGCGAACATGATGAGTGCAATCATCAGCGATGGGAAGAAGAGTTGCCACCATTCCCCGCTTAATAGTGTCCCGAGCGCGTCATTTGTCATCGTCCCCCAGCTTGCTGCTGGTGACTGTACCCCGAGTCCGATAAAGCTTAAAAATGATTCTGAGAAAATAGCTGCTGGAATTGTAAATGATAAATTTACGATAATAATGCCTGTTAAATTTGGAATGATATGTCCATATATAATCTTCATATGCGATGTACCTAATCGCTCTGCCGCAATAATAAATTCCCTTTGTTTTAAAGATAAGACTTGCGCTCTAACGAGACGTGCCATACCAATCCATCCCGTTAATGCAAGGGCAATAATGATTGTAAAAAGTCCTGGTTTCATAATGATTAGTAGTAAAATGACAATTAATAAGTATGGGATACCGTATAATACTTCAATTCCTCGTACAATCCACTCATCAATCAACGTTCCAAGGCGATTACGCCCTCTCACATACCCACTAAATCCCCCAATCAGTACACCAAGTCCTATATCAAGAACGGCCGCTACTAATCCAACTACTAATGAAATTCTCCCACCAGCCCAAGTACGTGCCCATATGTCTCTTCCTAAATCATCTGTTCCAAACCAATGCTCACTACTAGGAGGTAAATTTGTCGCCTCTTTTACTTGTTCACTCGCAGTGAAAGGAGTTAAACTCTCACCGATAAGAGAGAATATAATAATGAGTAACAATGTCACTGTTCCTAGAACTGCGATTGGATTTGATACAAACTTACGAAACACTTCTTTTTTTCGGCTAATTGTTTGCTGCTCTTTATTTATCGTTAATTCTTTTTTCTCTTCATTCGTTAATAGCTCTTTATTGATTTCATAAGCTCCCATTTAAATGTCCCCCCTCCTTACGTAATAGAACGAATACGCGGATCAACAATACGATGAATAATATCTGTAATGAAAATACAAGAAATTAATAATGCACTATAGAAAATTGTTGTTCCCATAATGACCGGATAATCCCGGTTAAAAATACTATCTACAAAATATTTTCCGAGACCAGGAATTGCAAAAATCTTTTCAATGATGAACGTCCCTGTTAAAAGCCCAGCCATTAATGGCCCAACAAATGTAAGCACTGGAACAATTGCATTTCGAAGGGCATGCCTTATAATAATCTTCTTAATTGGTATACCTTTCGCTCTTGCTAATTTAATATAATCACTCTGCAATACTTCAATCATATTAGAGCGAACAAACCTTGTAATAACCGCGATTGGCCCTAATGCTAATGCGAAGGATGGCAATACCGTATGTTCAAATGTGCCCCAAGATGCAACAGGTAACAATTCAAACTGTATAGCAAATACTTGTATAAATAGTGGTGCTAGAATAAAACTTGGAATAGAAATACCAAGAATCGCCAACAAGCTCACACTATAATCAATTACTTTTCCATGATATAGAGCTGCAAATGTACCTGCTGCAATTCCGACTAATAATGAAATAACAAGTGCTTGTAAACCAATAATCGCTGACGGGCCAAACCCTGTCGTTATAATTTCTGATACGCCTTGCCCCGTCGATTGAACCGATTCACCAAAATCAAAATGAACTACACCGTCTAAATAAGCAACATATTGATTCCATAACGGTTCATCAAGGTGATACTTCGCTCTCATATTCTGCACAACTTCTGCCGGAAAGATCTTTGCATCCGATGAAAATGGATCCCCCGGAATAATGTGCATAATCAAAAATGTTACTGTCGTAATAATCCATAGTGTAAACACCATAACCGATAGTTTTTTAATAACATACACTTCAATAACCCCCTAAACAAATGAATTTACTTTGTTTTATTGACATATTTATTCTCCTTACTTTTCCGCTTCTTAAAATACAAAAAGCCTTGATCTTAAAAAATAAGATCAAGGCTTAATAAACGAAGGCCCATCACTTATCTTTCAAGACTTGCTTGCTGGAATTAGCACGGTGTTCCTGTTACAGAACCCGCTGCTGAGGTGTCATAGGGCCAGTCCCTCTACCTCTCTGGATAAGTAAATTGCTATATTATTATTTGGTTCAAATTGTATATTTCGAATTATAATTCTGAAAAAATGAAAAGTCAATCAAATTGTATATATTTAGAAAAATCAGTTTTTAATTCTTTTATCGGAATTACCATCAACAATCGTTCTACTTGTCATCCTCGGCTTCTACAAACTTTTTATAATCCATTCGATACTATTACCTGGCAAACCATTTCTATATTTCATGAAGAGAAGCAAGTATTAGTATCCGAGGATGAAGACGGAGGCGGTAAGAAGAAAAAATAACCTTGCATGTGCAAGGTTATTTTTTCGTTTCTGCTTGAAAACGTTTATAGTATGTCGATGCTGTTGCAAAATTAATTTCTATATCACGAATCAATGATGAGTCTTCTTCTTTAGCTAGCTTCTGTAATTTTTTCATCGCTTGTTCCGATTCATTCAAGAAACCAGCGTATACCTCATGTTCTTGCTCTTTCGACTTTGGAACACGAATTTCTTTACGTATATTATCGATATCTTCTAACATGCTCGTTGTTACCTTTTGCACATCCTCTTTATATGTAGCATTCGTTATTTCCTTACCGCCCTTTTCTTTTGCTACTTCAAATAACTGCAGTGCTTTATTAATTTCTTTATTTATTTTTATATCGTATTTTTCATGTACTGCAAGGTATTCTTTTATCTCTTCTGTTTGTTCAGTAGATTGCTCTACCTTTTCTTTCGGTTCTTTCGTATCTTTATTTCCATTACACCCTGCTAGAAGGAGCATACTTCCCATTACAGCAATACCCAAAACCTTCTTCATCTCTTCTTCTCCTTTTATCTACAGCTATTACTCATTATAGTTTCTTTTATCTCCACTTGTTATTATACCGAGAACACCCTACTTTTTACACTTAAGACGATATCTTAATATACACACCAACATTTTTGTCACAGTATCGTCACTTTATGCAAATAAATTTTGCATCACCTTACAATACTGTATAAGTTATTTCAAAGAAATGAAAAAAGAGCTGATTCAACACACGTTTGAATCAGCTCTTTTTATAAATTAAGCCTCTAAATTTTGTCTTTGTTGCAGTTCAAACTGCTTCTCACTTCTTCTGGCCATAAATAGATAACATAGCACAGCACCAATTTCACAAAGAGCTATTACAACACCCATCGGTAATGCGGTATTGCTTCCGCCAATACCTACTAACGGTGCAACAAGTGCTCCTGAAATGAACTGTAATAATCCTAATAAAGCCGACGCTGTTCCTGCGGCTTGTTTCTGATTTCTCATCGCTAATGAGAACCCCGTCGTTGATACAACCCCGACACTTGATACGACAAGGAATAACGAGCATAAAACACCGATTAGTCCTATTCCTAATACGATTGTAAATAGTAACGATAGACCACCAACAGCTGCCAGAATAATACCGGAAACGAATAATGTTTTCTCATTCACTTTCCCTGCTAAACGGCCCGTAACCTGACTAGCAATAATAATACCGATACCGTTGATTGCAAAGAATAAGCTAAATTGCTGTGGTGATGCTCCGTATATGTTCTGCAATACAAATGGTGAGCCTGAAATGTAAGCAAACATTGCCGCTGTTACTAGTCCTTGTGACAATGCATATCCCATAAACAAACGATCCTTTAACAGTTTTCCGTACGTCGCCAATGTCCCTGACAAACCACCTGTTTCTCTTTCTTCAGGAGGTAATGTTTCACGTAATACGAAAGTAGCTGATATTAACATGAATACACTAATTGCTCCAAGAACGATGAAGACACCGCGCCATGTTGTAAACTGTAGCAATTGTCCTCCAATAATCGGTGCCAAAATAGGCGCTGCTCCGTTTACTAACATGAGCAGTGAGAAAAACTTCGTCATTTCAGAACCTGAATACATGTCACGTACCATTGCACGTGATATAACAATTCCAGCCGATCCTGAAGCTCCTTGTAAGAAGCGTAATAACACTAAACTCCAAATAGATGGCGCAATAGCACAAAGTAAAGAAGAAGCAACATAAATAATAAGAGCAATAATAAGAGGTTTGCGCCTTCCGTAAATATCACTAATTGAACCGACAAATAATTGCCCAACTGAAAGCCCAAGTAAACAAGCTGTCAATGTAAGCTGCGCAAGGGATGCACCTGTTTGTAAATCATCCGTTAATTTCGGTAAAGAAGGCAAATACATATCAATAGATAATGGCCCAATCGCCGTAAGTGTCCCTAGTACAAGAATCATCCATAACCTATTTGTCTTTAAAGGTTTATATATTTCTTGATTAACTCCATTCACTTTTTCCGTTCACCCTTTCCTATAACTACTGAATCGTAACAATTATAGTTACAACATAAACATACGTCAAGTATAGTGCATTTTCCTGTTTCATGCTGTAAAAAAAAGCGATAGAATTTCTATCGCTTTACTTTTTCAAATTACTATTGGCAAATTTAGATACGGAAGACATCGCCTCTCCTGTATCTAAATATGTGATTTGAATTGGATCTCCCACTTCTGTAAACATAGCATATGGGAATTTCTTCACAGGTATCATAAATACTTTTTGTTCATTTTCTAACAGTACGTACACAATAGTATTTTCACCTGATTTTTCTTTATATACACGTTGTACAACGCCTTCTTTTTGTGCCTCTTTACCACTTGAAGTTGGTCTAAATGAATCTCCACTGCCACTCAGCGCATTTTTATAATTCTCAAGCGCTTCTTTTTGCGTCGAACCTGTTGCAAATATTTTTGCATTAGAAGCATAGATAACTGTATGAGCACGTACTAATCCCCCGTCATCAATAACAGGTACAATCCAAGAAGGTTTACCATACACGTTATAAATAACCGGCATCGTTCCATGCCATTTCTCTCTCTTAAAGGAATTATCCACTACTTCCGAAGCAGCTGAACCATCCATAATTCCCTTCACTTCTTTTCCGTTATAGTAATACAACTTACCGGTACGCGCATCGATAAGCGAATAACCTAGTGCAGAATCTACTCCCTCTTTCGGAGAGGTGAAATCAGTAAAGTAATATAACGTTCCATCCTTACCGAAAATTGGTGTAACTCCTTCTTTCGTTCCCCACTCAGTCGGAATCTTCATATCCGTTTGCGAGAATTTTGTATTCCAAAATCCGTGAATATATTTACCGAAATACGTATTTAATGTAGATGCGGTCTCATGATTTAATACACCATCAACAAATTTAGGTGCCTTTCCTTTATCGTATCTTTTCACTTCACCTGTTTGTGCATCTACTACTACAACGCCCTCTACCTCAAAGCCAGATCTTCCTGAGATAAATTCACCATACGTCATTGTATAATACGGTTTCCCTTTATCATCCACTTCGAATTTAGGTTTCCCTTTAAAAATCAAATCCGGTTCTGCTTTTCGAACGACGCGTTCTAATTTATTACCAAAAAACATGCTCGGCACATATTTCATTTTATAACCAAGATGCAGTTTCGCTTCCGCATCAGGATTCGTACCTGACATCGTTACGTACCCTGGAATTGTCTCAGCTTTACGTGCTTTAAAAAAGCCTGAAACTTCAATCGGTGCTACATATAAAGCCTCACCATTTACCATTTGTGGCGTTAATTCCCCTAGCTCAAAATAAGCTACTTTCGGAATGTCCCCAAATACTTTTTTCATTTTATTCTCCGCTGTCTTTGGCGGCACTGTAAACGGCTGATCATTTTCAGTAAATGGCTCTGAAATATCTTTCTCTACCTTTACAACAGAATCATATTTTTTTTGCGTGATTACTATATCGTGCAAATAACCAAAATAGCCGTAACTTGCGAGTAAAACAAACATTAGAAGTCCTTTTAACGTACCTTCTAATTTCCCTATTTGATCTTGTGAAAATAAAACAAGCCCAATTAAAATTGCTACTGCAACAGAATAATGAGTAAGAATCGAATCTGCTCGATCATCAATTAGCCAAAGATATTCATAGATTGCAATACCGATCCAAAATAAAACAGGAATAACTAAAATGGATGATTTCTTACCCTTTACAACCTTCTCATCCCCTTTCTTATCCACCGCTCGAAGTTTACTACCGCTTCTTGTCCATGGAATCAAAAACAAAGTGAGAATAGCTAAAATTAAAAATTTCATCAAAGGCAATGTCCCCTTTTCTTTTGTCTTCCCTTTTAGTATAACAAATAAAGGGTATTCAGGTAAAAATGGGGATGATTATATTTTTTTACTACTTAATACAACGCCGCTCACTACATATAAGATAGATGCAATATAAAAAATCGTCCCAATCGTAAAGAAATCTACTAAATATCCCGTTGCAATAATTGCTACTGCTCCTCCAATCGATGTCCACACATGATATTTTCCAATCTCATAACCAGCATTTTCTTGCACAACCTTTCGCGCTAACGATGTCTTCTCCGTATTACGCTGGACAGCACCTAAAACCCCCATTACAATTTGAAGAATGTACACATGCCAGACTTCCGTGGCAATCGGGAAACAAAGCATTAATATTGCCATGGACCAAGCATATATAATTAATAATTTCCGATCACCTACTCGATCAGACACCTTTCCTACTACCGGATATACAAGTGCTGAAGTTAAGGCGAATAAACCATACGCCCAGCCAAACTGCGAGAAGCTATTCCCAACATTCCGAAGCAATAGAATGTAAAAAGGAAATACCATACTTCCCGCCATCATAATTATGCTTTGTGACGCTACAAATCTTCTATATGTCATTTGCTATACTCCTTATAAAATAAATTCACAAACCGTTCCTCTGGGTCTACTTCCTTCTTCTTCTGAAGGAACTCTTCTATGCGAGGATATGCTTTCTTTAGTTGCTCCTTTTCTGGATAAGAATAATACGGTAAATAATAACTTCCATTATGCTTTAAAGTAACATCAATCATCTTCTGAATGACCGCTTTTGTTTTCTTTATTTCATCCTCTGAGCGCCCTTGATTAATTAAAAGCACAAGTGCAAACATATCATCTTTCGCATACGATAGTACCGCATTCTCATTCTTTTCTACATAGCGGATGGTAATGTTAAGAAGGTTTAATTCCTCTTCATCCAAAACACTTCGTAAGTCATCTATATAAGCTGCAAAACTATCTACCGGTACGAAATACTCCTGTAAAATCTCAGTCAAGTTTGGATTATCGTATTCCATAAAGGCACTATCCGACCTCATTACATTATTTCGTGTTTCGTACTTACCATTTGTACGTTCAAAATAACTTCTTTGTATATCCCAAAATGTATCCTTTCCCCAATCACTATAGCGTGATAAACCGAGTAAAAATTTTGGCGCAGCTATAATATTTTCTTCTTTCAATTTACTGTACTCTTTCAACCTCTGCTGATCTTTTGCCAATACATAATCTGTCACATACATTTCTTTTAAAAATGAATGTGGGGCAACAGAAATACGTGCTAAATGCATGCGTATATTCTCGTCCCTTCGCACCTTATTCTTAAAATATGAAGAGTACTCTTTATAATCTAGTACCTTCGTATGCGCTTCATACAATTCATCATCTGTTAACTTTAGCGTCACATCTAAAATCACGCCAAACAATCCATATCCCCCAATTACATACGGAAACAGATCCGCATTTTCTTCTCTACTTACATTACGCACCTTACCATCTGCCATTAACAACCTAAACGACTCTACTGTATCAATCAATGCTTCATGACGAATATCACGCCCATGTACATTTACACTTAATGAACCACCAACAGTAAAAATATTTTGAGATTGCATCACTTGAACCGCAAGACCATATGGATTGATTCTCTTTTGAATGTCATTCCATGTGACACCACTTTGCACCCTAATCCTCTTCTCCGCCGGATTAAATTCTAATATTTCATTGTACCCTTTCATATCAAGCATCGTACCGTTCGGATAATACGTCTGCCCGCCTTGGCTATGCTGCATACCCGCAATAGAAATCTTCTCTCCAGAAACATTTGCATCTTGCACGACCTGTTTTAATGAACCTTCATCTTCAGCATTTTCAACACGTTTAATTTTCGTTGGAAGTAGCTTTCCTACATCGCTCATAATGGATGATTTAGTTGCTCTTTATATGTATTTACAGATGTTGCAAGCAACACTGTATAAGCTACAATGACCACCGCTATCTTTCTTTTTTTCAAATGACACTCTCCTCTTCTATAATTCTTCCTCTTCATATTGTAACTATTTTCTTAAGAAGAAAGTATGAATAAAAAAAGAGAGAGCCCTTATTCTAGGTCTCTCTCTTATCAAAACTATCATTTTGCTGCTGGCAATTGTATTGGGTCAAACTTTTCGTACGACGTATATTTTGCATTCGTAATAATATGTGCTTTATCCTTGCCATTACTACTCATAATCATGTCTATCTTTGCTGATTCATATTTAAAATCTTTTGTAATAATATATTCTGCATCTACTTCTTCTATCTTCGCATTTTGTGCTTGTAACATTTTCTTCTGCGTTTCATCCATGCTAGTTAACATACTTTCTGTTTCTTGCCCTTTTAATGTAAATTTCAGTTTATATTTATCTCCGCTTTTCTCCATCTTCATTTTATCTAAAACTACTTCCGGTACTTCCAACTTATCTACAATATCTTGAGTTGCCTTCATTCCACCAGCGTTTAATTGCTCCTCTGGTACGGTTATAACTTCTCCTGTATTAGGGTTTTTCACCTCACCAGCAACTTTACCATCCACAGTATACACTACAACATCTGTACCAGAAATATTCATTTCAGAACGAGAATTTTTTGTCTTTGGCTCTAATTGCATCTTAGCCTTTAATATATCCATCTCTGTTCCTTCAGCTTTTACCCCTACATCATATGTCATCGTTACATGTTCTTCATTTTTAAAAGCTTCGTTCGTTTTCTTAAAAACATCCTTCGCTGTTAATTCCTTTTCCTTTTGAACTGATTCTTTCTTCGGTTCATCCGTCTTTGCTGTTTTGTCATTACTACACCCTACCCCTAGACTGATTGCAAGTACTAAACTTGAAACAAAAATAATTTTTTTCATAATATTGCCCCCTTTTCAAAAATAATATCACCTCTTTTCCTATGAAATCTATATAATTTTTAATCTATATTCGCTATATCGCGACATGTTTGATAAAAGTTTTAAATATGATGTAAATAACAACAATTCATTTCAGGAGGTCATTATGAAGGCGATCATTTGCACACAGTATGGACCACCTAACGTTCTTCAGCTTCAAAATATAGAAAAACCTATGCCTAAAAAAAACGAAGTATTAGTTAAAATTCATGCAACAAGTGTATCAACTGGAGATTGTAGAATACGTGGTTTTAATAGTCCCCTCTTATTTTGGATCCCTATGCGGATCATATTAGGTTTCAGAAAACCGAGAAAACCTATACTCGGCGTAGAATTATCCGGTGAAATCGAAGAAATAGGAACAGATGTAACCCAATTTAAAAAAGGTGATCCAATTTTTGCATTAACAGAACTAAACCTCGGTGGTTATGCCGAATACACATGCGTACATGAAAGTGGATTAATAACATTAAAACCTACCAATGTGACGTATGAGGAAGCTGCAGTTATTCCTTTTGGTGGAACTTCAGCATTGCATTTCCTGAGAAAGGGCCGTATAAAAAAAGGGAAACAAGTGCTCATATATGGTGCCTCAGGATCAGTAGGAACAGCTGCTGTACAACTTGCTAAATATTTCGGTGCGACCGTTACGGCTGTTTGCAGTAATTCAAATTTTGAACTCGTTCAATCTTTAGGAGCTGATACAGTAATTGATTATACGAAAGAAGATTTTACTAAGCAGGGCGAGCGCTACGATATTATATTTGATGCAGTTGGAAAATATAAAAAATCTCTTTGTATAAATACATTAACACCCAATGGAAAATATGTATCTGTTAATGGAATGATGGCAAAGGTAAGTAAAGAGGATATGATTCTACTAAAAGAACTAACTGAAACAGAACATTTAAAACCTGTTATTGATAGAACCTACCAATTAGAAGAAATTACTGAAGCTCATATGTATGTGGAACAGGGACATAAGAAAGGTAATGTTTCGATTACCTTAAAATAAAATATATTCAGAAAATAACATTGACAATTCTTTTTGTAAGATTTACTATTAATACCATATTAAAAAACTACATACACAAACTCTTATCAAGAGTGGCGGAGGGACTGGCCCGATGATGCCCGGCAACCGAGCTTATGACGTATAAGCTAAGGTGCTAATTCCTGCAAAACGAGTTTTCGTTTTGGAAGATAAGAGAGGAACCTATTTTGTCTATTCGGCACCTCTCTTATTTTTGAGAGGTGCTTTTTATTTTGGAACGTATATGAAGGGGGAATTATAGATGAAAAAGGTATTATTGAGCATTGTAAGTGGAGCGGTATTATTGCTAGGTGCATGTGGTGCTAATTCTGATAAAGAGGTAAAAGCATTAGATGAGAAAAAGATTACTGTCGGTGTAACTGGCGGACCGCATGAACAAATTTTTGAAAAGGTAAAAGAAGTAGCAGCGAAAGACGGACTCGAAATTGATGTAAAAGTATTTAATGATTATGTAGCACCAAACGTATCTTTAGATGAAAAAAGCCTCGATGTAAATAGCTATCAAACGAAATCATATTTAGACGTATTTAAAGCTGAGCGCAATATGAAATTAACGGAAGTATTTTCAACAGTAACATTCCCTATGGGCGTATATTCTAAAAGCTTAAAAGATGTAAAAGACTTAAAAGAGGGCGACGCAATCGCTGTCCCAAATGATCCAACGAATGAACTTCGAGCTTTAAAGCTATTTGAAAAAGCAGGAGTTTTAAAAGTAGATCCAAAGGCGACAGAAAAAGCGACTGCGAAAGATGTCATTGAAAATCCAAAAAATTTAAAGATTGTTGAATTAGAGGCATCTCAATTACCAACACAACTAAGTGAAGTGAAAGCAGCTGCAATTAATACAAACTTTGCATTAGGGGCAAAATTAAGCCCCTCGAAAGATTCTATCTTCCGTGAAGGAAAAGATTCACCATATGTGAACTGGGTCGTTGTTCGTACTGAAAATAAAGATGATGCTGTTGTAAATAAATTAAAAAAAGCTTATCAATCTAAAGAAGTAAAAGAATTTATCGAGAAAAAATTTGATGGTTCTGTTTTACCGTCTTGGTAGGAGCTGACGATAATGATTGAATTAAAAAATGTATCCAAAGTATTTACAACAAAAAAAGGGAATGTAGAAGCACTTAAGTCTACTTTCCTTCAAGTAAAAAAGGGCGAAGTATTTGGAATCATTGGGTATAGTGGCGCTGGTAAAAGTACATTAATTCGATGTGTAAATTTATTAGAAAAACCAACGACAGGAAATATCATTGTAAACGGCCAAGATTTAACAACTTTATCAGCAAAAGAACTAGCAAAATCGAGACAAAAAATCGGGATGATTTTTCAAGGATTCAACTTACTTAAAACTGTGACAGTTTATGAAAATATCGCATTACCGTTACGTCTATCTGGCCTTCCCAAAAATGAAATTGAAAAAAGGGTAGAAAAGTATTTACGTATTGTCGATCTTTTTAATCGAAAAGATGCCTATCCGAGTGAACTTTCTGGTGGCCAGAAGCAGCGTGTTGCCATTGCACGTGCACTATCACATGAACCGGAAGTATTATTAAGCGACGAAGCAACAAGTGCTTTAGACCCTGAAACAACGGATTCTATTCTTGACCTATTACTAAAGATTAATGAAGAAATCGGGATCACAATTTTATTAATTACACATGAAATGAATGTCATCCAGCGTATATGTGATCGAGTTGCTGTTATGGAACATGGAGCAGTAGTTGAAAGCGGGACCGTGAAGGATATCTTCACAAACCCACAACATGTAACAACGAAGAAATTCGTAAATAGTGCATTTGCAGCGAAGATTCCAGAAGACGTACAAAAAGAACTACAAACTACCGGTGAAATTGTAACTCTCTCCTTTATAGGTAATGCTTCAGGAGAGCCAGCATTAGCTGTTGCTACAAAACGTTTTCAAGTGTATCCAAATATTTTATCCGGTAATATTACACAATTAAAGCATGAAGCATACGGGAAACTGATCATTCATATGCAGGGTGAGAAAAATGAAGTAGATCGCGCTTTATCATTTTTACAAGAGCAAGGGATCATCGTAGAAGGAGGTAGAACAGATTATGGGAAACAAGTCCTTTTTGGATGAATGGGGTAAAGTCATATGGGAAGCAACCATTCAAACATTTCAAATGACATCTATTTCACTATTTATCTCTATCCTTATTGCATTACCACTCGGTGTTACACTTGTTTTAACGAGACCTGGTGGACAGCACGAAAATAAAATCATTTATCCAATTCTTAATACAATTATTAATATCATTCGCTCTCTTCCATTTATCATTCTATTATTCTTCATTTTACCTTTTACAAAGTTTCTAATGGGAACGTCCATTGGCGTACAAGGTGTTATCGTGCCACTTGTCGTATTCACAGCTCCTTATATTGCACGATTAATGGAGACAGCTTTATTAGAAGTCGATCGTGGTGTTATTGAGGCTTACCAAGCGATGGGCGTTTCTACTATAAAAATCATTTGGCACGTTATGGTGAAAGAAGCTCGTCCCTCCCTTGTACTTGGCCTAACAATTGCAACAATCGGCCTAATTGGTGCAACAGCAATGGCTGGACTTGTAGGTGCTGGCGGACTTGGTGATTTAGCATATCGATTCGGACACTTACGCTACGAACCTGAGGTAATGTATGCAACAGTCTTTATTTTAATTGTCCTCGTTCAAGGGCTACAGTCTTTAGGAAATGGTGTTGCAAGAAGATTGAAGAAAGATTAAAAAAGAAAGTATCTCACCCTGGTGAGATACCTTCTTTTTACCTTTTAAATCCACCTTCAGAATGAATAACTTGTCCAGTAATCCATTCTGCTTCTTCACTTACTAAAAACTTAATAAGTCTTGCTACATCCCTTGGCTCACCAATTCTACCAAAAGGAAACATCGGCTTTAACCCTTGCTTTATCTCTTCATTCATCCCGTACTAGTTGGGCCTGGGTTAATTGCATTCACTGTTATTCCTAGATGAGCTACCTCAGCTGACAACGAACTCGTAAGAGCGTCAATAGCTCCCTTCGTTGTTGCATACGCCAGTTCTCCAACCATAGGCCCTTGAAATTGCCCCGACGTCATATTCACAATTCTACCACCAGATTTCTTATCAAACCCTCGGGCAAATTGACTACTTAACAACGTAGTCGCTCGAATATTTACCATGTAATGCTTATCTAATTCTTCAGCAGTCAAATTAGAGAAATCATTATTCGTAGAATACGCTGCATTATTAATTAATATATGAGGGTACCCTAATTGTTCAGTAACTTTATTTATAAGCTCTTTTGGTGCATCATTCTGAGTTAAATCTAACTCCATACTCGATACTTTAACACCGCTTTTTAGTAACTCTTCTTTTAATTGTATTTGTTCACTTTGATCAACGCCCCAGGGCATCTCTTTATCGTACGCCGTCCAATACGTAAAAAATATATCGTATCCTGCTTCAGCTAATTCTTTACAAATTGCTGCGCCTATACCATCTAGACGACTTACACCTGTAACAACTGCTATTTTATTTTTTAATTGATTCATCATATACTCCTCCAATTTAAAGGACGCATACTTTATATAAGAGATATGAATTTCCCTACACATTATCCTTACAAAAGGGATGTACAAGCCAAATATGCAGTCCTTGAATGATTTACAGATAGCTAAATAACCCCTCACTTATGAGAGAAAAATTTATCTATCTAGTTTCCTAATCATTACAAGTTCATCCACATATTGAGTCCTTGTCCCCTTTCCATATATCTCTATTTCTATCATACCAATATGATGTAATATTTCAAACGATAAAAAAATAAAACCCAATATTCCATGCCGATCTTCTATTAATTTTAATATATTACAATAACTAAATAATTAAAATAATCAGAAAAACACTGGTAAATACTGGCTTTATTTTTTATAATAAAACGTGGGGCTAATGTGAGAGTCTAGTTTTACACAAATAGGGGGAAGAAACATGTCAAAAAAATTACTTTCTTTATTTTCTACAGTAATCGTAGCAGCTTTTGTAATAACTGGCTGTGGTCAAAGCGATACGACAAATAAAGAACAAAAAGAAAATATAACAAAAGAAAGCAAAACAGAAAAAACGGATACAACGAAAGAAAATAAACCGGAAGAAAAAAAATCCGAAGATAAAAAAACTGAAGAGAAAAAGCCTGAAAATACAGCTACTAGCTCAAGCGATTACTCTAAGCTGATTTCCTATATGGAAAAAGAAACAGGCGGTAAAACAAAAGTCCTTTTTGAAAATAAGGAACCACAAGTTCATAAAGCTGAGGATGTTTCAGTATCAATGAACAGTTATACATTAGTTGAATTAAATGGATTCCATACAAATTTCGACATTCCGTTTAATCGTCAAACAGAGGGCGGAGTTATTCTTGTGAACTACAGCGTAAAAAATAGTTCAGCTAAAGATATTTACTATATGCCAGCACTAGACATATCATTTACTGGTGCGCAAAAAACATATAGTAACTATAAAGACTTAATTCCAAAAGAAGACCAGCTCCCAACTAAGCTTGCTCCAACGAATGATTACTTAGTAAAAGCAGGAGAAACTATTTCTGGTTATATCGCTTATCCATTCGGAAAAGACGATTTAGCGAAAATTTCAAGTCTCTCAACAGTTTCGGTCACAGTCCCAACTGCACAAGCGAATAAAGGAAAATTTGATGCTCCAATCGGAAGCCCTGGAAGCTTTTCATTAAGTTTAAACAAACAAGGTGCTGAAAAGGTTGCAACAAATAACACTTTCTACCAAGATAAAGCTACAGCTAATAACATGGGCGATAAAAAAATGTTAAAAGAGAAATCAAGTATTAATAACAGCCAAGAATTAGGCGCTGTTAATGTTACATTAGACGGATACCAATTTACTCAATTCACACCAAATTCCGTCGAAGCTCCACGCTTTGCAAATTTCAAAAACGGTCTTGTTCTATTAACAGTAAAATTCAAACTTGATAACAAAGATACTCAAGACGTTTCACTATCTCCTATAAGCTCTACATTGAGAGTGAATGATGGGACACAGTATACGATTAATGAAGGTATGCTATTAAATTATGACTATAATGCTTCAGTCAAAACAGGAACATCTGGAGAATTACTACAAGTATATATTTTAGATCAAGAGCAGTATGAAAAGATTTGGAAAGATAAAAGCTTTGAGATTGAGTTAGGACCTATGAGAAATAAAGAAGCTAAAGATATTTCACAAGGTAAAAAAGCTAAATTTACATTACCTAAATAAATTACTAAGTATATATTAGAAAAGGCATATAACATATGATTGTTATATGCCTTTCATGTATTGTTCACCCTCCAAACAATACATTTCCAAATACTTTATGTACAAATGAAAAATCATAATTTTTGTTCACACTTTATCCATTGTGAATCTTTTCACAATGGATATATAATAAACATGTAAATAAAATATTGGAGGGATTTCAATGGTTATCAATTTTTTAAGAACTGATAAACGTGCTGCTTTCATATTATTATTTTTAAGATTTTACATAGGATATGCATGGCTCGCTGCTGGGGTAGGTAAAGTTTTCGGACAATCTTTTGATGCAAGTGGTTTTCTAAAGGGCGCTATCGCTCAAGCATCGGGTGACCACCCTGCCGTACAAAGTTGGTGGGCAGACTTCCTTCAACACTTTGTTCTTCCAAACGCAGACCTATTTAGCTTTTTCGTTCAATGGGGAGAAATTTTAGTAGGTCTAGGTTTAATTTTAGGCGGATTAACAAAAACTGCTGCATTCTTTGGAATTATAATGAATCTTTCATTTTTACTAAGTGGAACTGTTAGTGTAAACCCAAATCTGCTTATTTTAACTATGTTCATTTTAGTTGCAGGTCATAACGCTGGACGTATTGGATTAGATGGCTATGTTTTCCCTAAACTTTTCCGTAAAAACAACCATGAAACATATAAATTAAGTAAAACTGCGTAGTGACAGTTTACTTTTAAAATATCAATAAGAAAAAGAGCCTAAGTATAGGCTCTTTTCTTACTTACTCCTAATTTAAACTCTTAACGAACCGCGAAATCCTCTAGCAGCATAGTAGGAATCTGCTCCATTGTGGTACACAAAAACGTGTCCGAAGCGATAATCGCAAAATAGAGCACCACCGAGTTCTCGAATATCTGAAGGCGTTTGTACCCAGCTTGATGATTTCATATCGAAATCTCCAAGTTGTTGCAACTCGCGATATTGTTCTTCCGTTAATAATTCAATGCCCATAGCAGCTGCCACATCAATAACGTTATTTTCTGGTTTATGTTTTTTTCTTGCCTCTAACGCTTCAAGATCATAACAAAGACTTCTGCGGCCTTTAGGACTCTCCTTTGAACAATCATAGAAAGTATACTCGTCCTTCTCTTCATCATAACCAACAACATCCGGCTCACCGCCAGTTACTTCCATTTCGTTAATTGACCATAATTTTTCAATATTAGTAGCCAGCTTCGCTTCAACTTTAGCCCATTCAAGACCTTCATGGCGGTTCATGTTTTTCTCAAAACGAGCTTGTAATGCTTTTAATAGTTCTTCACGTTGTTCTACAGATAACTCATTTTTATTCTCTGTCATATTAATCCTCCGAATTACGTTTCCTTATAATCATTTAAATTTTTTCAATGATAGTTTGTATACAGTTTACAACGAAAAACCCCTGTACATATATCCATTATATAGTACGAAAACCTTTCATGCTTTCTCCAAGAATATAGTGTGAAAACCATATCAAATTTTGTTTCATAATAGCCACGCCTATCCCTGGCTGATTAGGACTATATGCCATGCCTGTAAATATAATTAATTCTGTATCCACTTCCATATCTCTTAATCCTTCATGTAGCTCATATGCATTTGTAGTTGGAATTCTTACATCCTTTTCTCCATGTTGAATTAAGGTAGGCGTACATGCTGATTTAATATATGTCATTGGTGATGTTTTCTTATATATCTCTGGATCATTCCATGGAGTATTTCCTAAATACATGCTAATAAAGTAAGGGATATCTGTATTTACATAATGGGCACCCCAGTTCGTAATTCCGCCCCCAACTGAAATAGCTTTAAATCTACTGCTATATGTAGAACAGAAAGCTGATATATATCCTCCGTTACTCCATCCCATAACTCCTACGCTATCTTTATCTACTATCCCTTTTTCAACTAGTGCATCCACTCCAGATATAATATCATCATAATCAGCAAATCCTTGTTTTCTATAGTTTGCTTTTAAAAATTCATTACCATAACCAGAACTTCCTCTATAGTTTGGTTCTAAAACGATAAAGCCTTTTTCAACAAACTGTTCAATCGGATATTTCTCATTGAAGCAGTCTGAAAATATCGGAAAGGACGCCCAATTCGGACCACCATGGATTACTACTAATAAGGGATATTTTTTATTTGTATCAAACTCTACTGGAGTTGATAGAACACCTTCTATTTCAAGACCATCACTACTTCTCCATGAGATGATTTCCCTATTACTTTTAAGCTTGCCTTCGAAAAAGCTATTTTCATTCGTTATTTTTTTATCATCCAAATAGATTTCAAAGGTTTCATTTGTTATAGCCTTAGTATATGTTATATGATTGCCATCCCTTGTTATAGAGGCATCCATTATAAAACCATCTACTGTTTCGCTTAACATTTCCACAGTACCATCCTCACACAGCAATCCAATACGGTAATTCGTTTTATCCTGCCATCTAATTAAAATCCCTTTAGCCGTCCACTGTAATGGCATAACCGTACTATCAAAATCGGTTAAAGGTTGGATTACCTCTCCCGTATTCCTATCATATATCTCTAATGTACTATCCTGTATATGATTTTTATAGTAATCCTTCTCTCTTATACTTGCTGCGTAACATATTTTATCGCCCTCGGGAGACAAGCAGACACTCGCTCCTAACAACTTATCCATATTCATTTTTTGTAGTTCTCCAGCTTCAACATCTAATATGTAGAGATCACCATTCATATAATCGTTTAAGCTTGGTGTAGCCATACATACAACCTTTTTCCCATCATTTGAAATATCAAAGTTATGTATATAAAAATCCTTACCATCCGTTAGTTGATAAACACCTTTAATCTCGCGTTCCTCTTTATCATTTTGTATTACCTTTTCTATCTTAATGTAGTATAAACAATTATTTCGATGTTCCTTACCTACATGGTGGAAATCTCCATATAGTTCCTTACGTTTCTTTATGTCCTCACATTCTTTTGACTGTGCAATATAATAAAAACCTTTACCAGTAGGCTCCCATTTGAATGTATTAACTCCATCCTTCTCATCCGTAATTTGAACCTCACTACCACCGTCTATTGACTTAACAAAGATCTGATTTGTATTAGCCCCATCACCACCTGGGCTAAGGTATGCAATAATCTTAGAATCTGGAGACCATAATGGATGTGTACTATCTATATCCCCATCTGTTAGTGGGTAACTCTGCTCTTTATCCTTTTCATATATCCATACATGATTTCTATACGTATTTCCTTTCCAGTTAGCCGTCTTCTTAACAAATGCTACGTTTTTGCCATCATCACTTATATTTGCACTTGATACCGCCGGTAATGAAATAATCTCTTCTATACTTAAATATGTTTTTGCTTTCACTTCCATATAATAAGCCCCCTTATAATGTCCATGTATCTATCGTCTTTTCTCTTCATAATAAAGAAAATTGTTCACGCATACTAAAATGATAGCGGAAAATTCAGATAAATAAAAGTGGATCTGATAAAGCAAAACTTTAATTGGTAGGATTCTATCCACCTACCAATTTTAGATTTTCTTTTTCAATAAAAAATACCCCTTTAGATAACATATCTAAAGGGGTACCGATTCATATATTTATTAACCTACCAATCTCCTACTCAACAGTAACAGACTTAGCTAAGTTACGTGGCTTATCAACGTCACACTCGCGGTGAAGTGCTGCGTAGTATGAGATAAGTTGGAATGGAATAACTGCTACTAGCGGTGCTAGTGCTTCGTGTACAGCTGGTAATACGAAGCTGTCACCTTCCATTTCTAAGCCCTTCATTGAGATGATACATGGGTTAGCTCCACGTGCTACTACTTCTTTCACGTTACCACGAATTCCAAGGTTTACGTGCTCTTGTGTAGCAAGTGCGATAACTGGTGTACCGTTTTCGATTAAGGCGATTGTACCGTGTTTTAATTCTCCTCCAGCAAATCCTTCTGCTTGGATGTAAGAAATTTCTTTTAGCTTTAACGCACCTTCTAATCCTACGTAGAAGTCTACGCTACGTCCGATGAAGAAACAGTTACGCGTTGTTGCTAAAAATTGTTTTGCTAATGCGTCCATTTCTTCTTTTTGATCACAAAGTTCTATCATTGCATTTGCTACAAGTCCTAATTCGTGTGTTAAATCGAAATCAAGAACTTCACCTTTTGCTTTAGCAATGTCCGCAGCTAAAATTGAAAGTACTGCAAGCTGTGCTGTGTAAGCTTTCGTTGATGCAACTGCGATTTCTGGTCCCGCGTATAACGGAAGTGTGTAATCAGCTTCACGAGAAAGTGTAGAACCAGGTACGTTTGTAATCGTTAATGCTTTATGACCCATTTCATTTGTTTGTACAAGTACTGCACGGCTATCAGCTGTTTCACCACTTTGTGAAATGTAAATGAAGAATGGTCTTTCTGTTAATAATGGCATGTTATAAGAGAATTCACTTGCTACATGCACTTCAACTGGCATTTTTGCAAACTTCTCGATAAATTGTTTTCCAACAAGACCTGCATGATAACTCGTTCCACATGCAATGATGTAAACACGATCGCTATCTAAAATCGCATTGCGGATGTCTTGATCTAATTCAATCTCGCCATTTTCATCTTGATACTTTTGAATTATATTACGGATTACAAGTGGTTGCTCATCGATTTCTTTAAGCATGAAATGAGGATATGTTCCTTTTTCAATATCACTTGCGTCTAATTCCGCTGTAAACGGTGCACGTTCAATCGTTTCACCTTGTAAGTTTTTAATTGTAATACTTTCTTTTGTTACGATTACGATTTCTTTATCCATTAACTCAATAAATTGATCTGTAACTTGTAACATCGCCATAGCGTCGCTCGCCACAACATTAAAGTTGTCACCAACACCTACTAATAGCGGGCTTTTGTTTTTAGCAACATAAATCATGTTTGGATTTTCAGCATCAAGTAATCCGATTGCATAAGAGCCATGTAAAAGAGATAGCGTATTACGGAACGCTTCTTCTACACTTAGTCCTGTGCTCACTTGTTGTTCCATAAGCTGTACGATAATCTCTGTATCAGTTTCACTTACGAACGTTACATCTTGTAAATATTCTTTTTTCACTAATTCATAGTTTTCAATTACACCGTTATGAACTAGTGTAAAGCGTTTTGATGTACTTTGATGCGGATGCGCGTTTACTTTGCTTGGAACACCATGTGTAGCCCAGCGTGTGTGACCGATTCCCACGCTTGCTGCTACGTTCTCATCTACGATTTCGCGAAGTTTTGCAATACGGCCTTTTTCTTTGTATACAACAACACCGTTCTCTGCTTGTACTGCAATACCTGCTGAATCATATCCACGATATTCTAGCTTTTCTAAACCTTTTAATAAAATTTCCTTTGCATCTTGTTCTCCAATAAATCCTACGATTCCACACATGTTTAGTCGCCGTTACAAATGCTTACATTGCTCTGCGAACATGTAACGACATAGTCCGATACCATTTTTATTTATACTAAAAAAACGGATTACATATTGCTAGCCCTGTAAGCTTGTAACGGCTTTCACCTTCCTCTCGATTGGGTTTAAGTCCGTATATACTTATACAGCTAGTTTGTATCCGTTCCTTTTCTCTCATCACACTTTCACCTTTGTCCACTAAGTCACCTTAATGATTTAAGTAAAAGCTTGCGGTTGTGATGAACAACCGGGAGTCATCCGCCGAAATCTCGATAAACTCCACCTCGTCAACTACACTACTTGTAGTTCTGGCGCTTCTATAATTTACAATATTTCCTTTGAGAAAAAGAACAAGACCATCTTATAACAAACATGGATAAACCGTCAATGAAATTTTTTTCATCGTCTATAAAACATATGAAAAAGGAGCACTTAATGTGCTCCTTTTTCATAAATTTATTGAATTATTCAGCGCCAACTTCAGCTTTCACAACTTCTACAATACGATGTACATATGCGTCACAAACTTCTTGTGTTGGTGCTTCTGCCATTACACGAATAAGTGGCTCTGTTCCAGATGGACGAACAAGAATGCGGCCATCACCGTTCATTTCTTCCTCTACAACACGAATAATGTCTTTAATTTTTTCATTTTCTAATGCTAGTTTTTTATCTGTTACACGAACGTTTACTAATAATTGCGGGAACTTCGTCATTTCTCCTGCAAGCTCAGATAATGGTTTTTTCGTCATTTTCATGATGTTTACAAGTTGAAGTGCACTTAACATTCCATCACCAGTTGTAATGTAATCAAGTAAGATAATGTGACCTGATTGTTCTCCACCCAGGTTATATCCACCACGCTTCATCTCTTCCATTACGTAACGGTCACCAACTGCTGTTTTATCACTTGTGATATTGTTAGCTTCAAGTGCTTTGTAGAAACCTAAGTTACTCATAACTGTTGAAACAACTGTATTGTGCTTTAGTTGGCCAGTTTCTTTCATGTACTTCGCACAAATAAACATAATTTGATCGCCATCAACGATGTTTCCTTTTTCATCTACAGCGATTAGACGGTCACCATCACCATCAAAAGCAAGACCGATATCAGCGCCTTTGTCTTTTACTAATTTAGCTAATACTTCTGGATGCGTAGAACCTACTCCATCGTTAATGTTCATACCGTTTGGTGAAGTTCCCATCGTTGAAATATCAGCCTCTAAATCTGCAAATAAGTATGGAGCTAAAGAAGACGTAGCACCATGCGCACAATCTAAAGCGATATGTAAACCAGAGAAATCTTCCTCTACAGTTTGTTTAATATATTGTAAATATTTTTGTCCGCCTTCAAAATAATCACTCACTTGTCCAAGGTTCGTACCTGTTGGACGTGGTAACTCATCAACTTCTTTGTCTAATAAAGCTTCGATTTCTGCTTCTTGCTCATCTGTTAATTTAAAACCGTCAGAACCGAAGAATTTGATTCCATTATCCTGTACTGGATTATGAGATGCAGAAATCATAACACCCGCTTGTGCATCTAATGCTTTTGTTAAATAAGCAACACCTGGTGTAGAAATAACACCTAGGCGCATTACTTCTGCTCCAGTTGATAATAGACCCGCTACTAAAGCTCCTTCTAACATATGTCCTGATATACGTGTATCACGCCCGATAATTACTTTTGGACGATCAGTATCTTTTGTTAATACATAACCACCAAAACGTCCAATTTTGAATGCTAATTCAGGTGTTAACTCCTGGTTCGCAACCCCGCGTACTCCATCTGTACCAAAATATTTACCCATTATGATTCGCTCCTTTTTCTGGCTCTTTTTGATTATCTACTGTTGGCTCTTGACTAGTTTCTTTATCTTTATCTTTATCCTTATTTGGTTCCTGTTCCGTGTCAGGCTTAGGCTTCTGTTCAGGTTCAGGATTTTTTGGTTTTTCAGTTTGATTATCTTGGTTATTATTTGAATCTGGTTTTTCACCGTTACCCTGTACTTCTTTATCTGGATTTTCTTTCTTCACAATTGTGACTTTAGCACTTTTTTGCTTTGGCTCTATTGAAATATTACCAGGACCGCTTACTTGAATAGAAACATCCTTCGTTCCCGGAGATACATTTTGCAAATTAATGGCTGCTGTTATTTGAGCAGCTGTTATTTTATCTACTATACTTGTTTCTCCTGAAATATCAACGCTTATCTTCCCATCTTGCGGCGAAAGTAGCTGGGCCGTAACATCTTTAGAAAGTCCATTTTTTTGAATTGATATACCATCAATTGTCCTTGTTTTCGTTTGTTTTGCCTTTTGCACACCTACTGAAACCTTCACTTGATTCGGTTTTGCACTTGTTACACCCTTTGGCAATAAAACAGAGGTATCGAATGTTGTAGACTCTGTCAATTGACTAAGATCTACTTCGACCCCCTCTATCGATTGTATATTATCCAATATATCTTTTGGACCTGCTATCGTTACTTCGCTCGGCTCAACGCTAATATTTGTAACAGCCAATCCTTCTGGTAAACTCCCCTTTTTCGTATACGTTACAGGAACAGTTTTTTCAGTATTATTGGCCGTAGCTTGCGTCGCCACATTCAATGTTACACTAATTTTAGATGGACTCGTTCTTACGTTTAAACGTTTTCCTTCTTTATTGTATAATGTAACTTCGGCTGTTTTTGTAACAGTTTTATTAACACCTTTTAAATCAATATAAGCCTTAGCAGATGAAATACTTTCAATTTCTTCTTTCGTTCCAACTACCTCGACAGTATCAGGTTTAATGTTTGATTTTTCGAGAGTAGAACCTGCTGGCATTTGATCCTCATTTGATAACTTTAAGTCTACATGAACATATTTTCTCGCTTTTTCATGTAGCGTAATTTTAATTGTTGATGGCTGAACTGTTCCTTTCACATCATCTGGAAGGCCGTTCGTTTTTAAAGAAACTTCATAAGTTCCTTTTTCGCTATCTCTCAAATCAACTGGTATATCAAATTGTTTTTTCGCTTTTGCTGTAGCAACTGCTGCTTTTGGGCCCTCTAACTTTACCTTAACGCCCTCTGCCGGAATACCACTTACAATATATTTATCTTCATCATACTTAAGGGTAATAGCATAATTAGTTAATGTTTCTTTCGCATCATTTGCAAAAGGTAGTATCCCCGATGTCGTATTTTTTTCAGTTAAAGTCGCTGACATAAAAAGCATACACGCCAATAGTAATGAGATCCCCTTTAAGAACCAATGATTCTCCATTAACTTATCCATGACGCTTTCTCCTCCAATTCCATAAAGACGAAGAAGTCGTTTTTTCGCTTGCACTAAATTCAGCTAACAACATATCTTTCAGTTGTTCTGTCTTCAAATCACGATGCAACTTACCATTTTTCGTTAAAGAAATTTGACCTGTTTCTTCCGACACAACTACTGTAATACTATCAGTAACTTCACTAACTCCCATTGCAGCACGATGTCTAGTTCCTAACTCCTTAGAGATAAAAGGACTTTCCGATAACGGAAGATAACAAGCTGCTGCTTTAATGGTACTTCCTTGCATAATAACTGCTCCATCATGAAGAGGTGTATTAGGAATGAAAATATTAATGAGTAATTCCGATGATACATTTGCATTTAGCGGAATACCTGTTTCCACATAATCACCCATACCGGTCTCTTTAGACAAAGTAATTAATGCACCAATTCTACGTTTTCCCATATATTCCGTTGCTTTCGCTATCGCTGTTGCAACGATTTCAGGTTCATCATCCTCATGAGTTCCAACACGCGAAAACAAACTCCCGCGTCCTAGCTGCTCAAGTGCCCTTCGCAATTCTGGCTGAAAAATAATAATAACGGCTAAAAATCCCCACGTTAATACTTGCTCAGTCAGCCAATAAAGCGTATGCAATTCAAGGAAAATACTGATCATCCGAACGACAATAATAACTGTAATCCCTTTTAAAAGTTGAACAGCTTTCGTTCCTCGGATTATGAGAATTAGCTTATATATAATAAACCATACAACGGCAATATCTAATACCGTACTAAGATATTTCAAAATGGTCGTATCTTCAAAAGGCATGCTAACCCTTCCTCCTACTTACGAGCAATTCTATCCATATATTGAAATATTGTTTTATGCTCTATCTGTATGTATTTCCAACAACTAGTTAATTATACCATACATGAAACAAACAACAATTACAAACAACCCCCTTTAGTCTAAATTGGTAAGATGTCAAACATTATTATCGTACAGTATAATATAAATCATTATTATACGCTTATTTTCAAATAAAAAAAGCAACTTCTCAGTTGCTTTTCTTACATTTACTTTAGTTTTTCACCGAATAAAGAACCCATTAAAGCAACTGCTGTTGTTGCCGTTCTATTTCGCTCATCTAAAATAGTATTTACTTCAACAAACTCAGCTGATGTAACAATATCAGCTTCCGCTAACATTTCCATTGCTAAATGGCTTTCACGATAAGATAGGCCACCAATTACAGGCGTTCCAACTCCTGGTGCATCATGTGGGTCAAGGCCATCTAAATCTAATGATAAATGCACACCATCAGTATGAGATAAATACGCGATAGTTTCTTCCATAACAGCTGTCATACCCATACGATCAATCTCGTGCATTGAGAATACTTTAATACCTTCATTGCGAATAAAGTCTTTTTCTCCTTCATCTAATGCACGTGCACCAATAATTACAACGTTCTCTTTTTTCACCTTTGGATATGCCCCGTATAAATCTACAAGCGTTTGATGCCCATACCCTAAACTTGCTGCAAGTGACATACCATGAATATTTCCAGATGGTGAAGTTTCTTCTGTATTTAAATCACCATGTGCATCATACCAAATAACACCTAAGTTTTTATAATGTTTCGCAACACCAGCTAATGTACCAATAGCGATACTATGATCGCCACCTAATACAAGTGGAAAACGTCCTTCTTCTATAATATGATCCACCTTACTTGCTAATTCGTTACAAACAGTTGCAACTTGTGTAAGGTTTCTTAAGCTTGTATTTACATCTACTTCTTTTTCTCTCTCTATACATATATCTCCTATATCTTTAACGTCATATCCAATTTCTTCAATTCTTTCAATTACGCCTGCATAACGGATTGCGCTCGGCCCCATATCAACTCCGCGACGCATCTGTCCTAAATCCATTGGAACTCCAATAACCGAAATTTCTTTTTTCATAGATAGTATCCCCCTTTTGTGCCTTCACTAAATATTTTAAATCTTTTATATAGTCTGACTCAACTCGACATTTTTCTGTATGGATATACAAATTATTCACTTATATCCGCTTTAAAATCCAAATGTTAAGACTATTCTATGTATAAAGTTAACCTAATGAAACAACTACCATCATTATTATTAGATAATAATAAAAAACACTCCTACATTTAGAAGTGTTTTTCTGATGCTATTTTCCATACTGCGGCAATATTCTTTGCTGTCATTTCGATATTCTCTTCCGCTACTTTATATGCCTCTTCTAATGTCATCGGACTCGCTGTAATACTAAATACTGCATCGATTCCTTTTTCGTGAACAGCTGGATAATTCGGAGATACAGATCCTCCAATAGCAATGACAGGAATATGAAAATGCTTTGCACGCTCCGCAACACCTACAGGGGCCTTTCCATATGCTGTTTGTTCATCTATTCTCCCTTCACCAGTTATAATTAAATCTGCACCTTCTATATGCTTATCAAAATTTGTATAGTCTAATACAATTTCAATTCCTCTCCGCAAGCTTCCCTTTAACACTGCAATAACAGCTGCTCCCATTCCTCCTGCAGCTCCTGCGCCAGGCATTTTAGATACGTCGCAAGATAAGTATTGTTTAAGGATATTCGCATAATGCTTTAAATTCTCATCCAACTCTTTCATCATCTCTGCATTCGCACCCTTTTGCCTCCCAAATACGAAAGATGCTCCCCTTATTCCAACTAACGGATTATCTACATCACACGCTGCTTCTATCTTTATATGCGTTAAGCGTGAATCCAAGCGTGAAAAATCAATAGTGACAATCGAATGTAACGTTCCTCCAGATGGCTCTATTACTTCCCCTTTTCCATTTATAAACCTGACTCCTAAAGCTGACAACATACCTGCTCCGCCATCATTTGTAGCACTTCCGCCAAGTCCTAAAATAATGTGCTCAGCTCCTTCGTCTAGCGCGTGTAGTATAAGCTCTCCAGTTCCTTTAGTCGTTGTAATAAGTGGATTTCGCTTTTTAACCGGAACATGTTGTAATCCTGATGCTGCTGCCATTTCAATAAACGCTGTCTTTTTATCTTTAGACATACCGTAAAAGGCTTGTACACGTTCTCTAAGTGGCCCTGTCACATGAAGTGATATAATCCTTCCCCCTGTAGCATCTACAAGTGAATCAACCGTTCCTTCCCCTCCATCTCCAATTGGTATTTTTACGTACTCTGCTTTAGGAAAAATTGCTCCAAAACCTCTTTCAATAGCTTCACATACTTCTATAGCTTTTAAGCTTTCTTTATATGAATCAGATGCAATAACAACTTTCACAATTATCTCCACCCTTTATTTTCGCATTTTCTCCATTTTAAATGACAAATATGAAAGTTGTCTTTTTAAACACAAAAAGAAGCTTACATCATATGATGTAAGCTTCTCTATTAGATGGAGCCTAGCGGGATCGAACCGCTGACCTCCTGCGTGCAAGGCAGGCGCTCTCCCAGCTGAGCTAAGGCCCCA
>NZ_MACF01000142.1 GCF_001884045.1 Bacillus mobilis
GCTAGTTTTCCGTTTTCTACCGTATTTTTAAAGCTAATTCGGTATTCTACTTCTTCTCCTAACTTCGGCACTAGATTATTTACGCTTTTCTTTGCTTTCATTTTTCCATCTTTGTGTAATGGCGTAATTTTTGCTTCTGGCTCTTTTGAATCTTTCGTATCGTCAACAATTGCCTTATTGACGATTTCCTTGCCTACTTCCGCTTCTTCTTTCACCTTTACTTTAAAGACGATACTTCTTTCTTTCGTATCCGTAATATTTTCGTATTCAGCGATAACTTTTCCATCTTTCACACGTAACTTTACTGGAGCTGGTTTATCGCCTTCCGCCTTTTCACTATCATTTACATACTCTAAACCATTAGGGATTGTATCCTCTATTTTTACCTTTTCTAGTTTTCCGTTTTCTACCGTATTCTTAAAGCTAATTCGGTATTCCACTTCTTCTCCTAGTTTTGGCGTTGGATTATCTACTGTCTTCTTCGAATCAATCATTCCATCTTTATACTGCGGAGTAATTCTTTCCTCCGGCTCAATCGGTGGATGTTCCGTATCGTCAACAATTGCTTTATTGACAATCTCTTTACCTACTTTTGCTTCTTCCTTCACCTTTACTTTAAAGACGATACTTCTTTCTTTCGTATCCGTAATATCGATATACTTAGCTTTAACTACCCCAGCTTCAACTGTTAATTCTACTGGACCCGGCGCTTCGCCTTCAGCCTTAATACTATTCTCTACATATTCAAGGCCTGTTGGAATTGTATCTTCTACTCGCACCTCTGCTAGTTTTCCGTTCTCTACCGTATTATGAAAACTAATTCGATATTCGATTTCTTCTCCTAGCTTCGGCTTTTCATTATTAACTACCTTTGTAGCAGCAATTACACCTTTTTTACTTTGCGGTGTAATAACAACCTTTGCATCAGTCGGATCATGTTTCGGATCTTTTGCAACTGCTTTGTTTACAATTGCTTCCCCTACTTTTGCCGTCTCTTTTACTTTCACTTTAAAAACAATACTTCTTTGTTCCATATCCGTAATTTCTGGATATGTTGCAGTTACTTTGCCATTCTCCATTTTTAGTTCTACTGGCTCTGGTTTTACACCTTCTGCTTTCAAACTACCTTTCACGTATTCAACACCTTCAGGCAACGTGTCTTCTATCATTACCTTTTCGAGCTTTCCGTTTTCTACTGTATTATGAAATGTAATGCGGTATTCCACTTCTTCTCCTAGTTTTGGTGTTTGATTCGTTACGCTTTTATCTACGTCTACTTTACCGTCTTTATAACCTGGCGTAATCTTTTCTTCTGGGTACTCAGTCTGACCATTCGGATCACTTACAATTGCTTTATTAACAATTGTTTCTCCTGCTTTTGCTTCTTCTTTTACTTTCACTTTAAAAATGATGCTTCGCTCTTTTGTATCTGTAATCTCTGGATACTTTGCGATTACCTTACCATTTTCTACTTTTAACTCTACTGGATTTGGTCCAGCACCTTCAGCTCTCTCACTACCTTGAACAAATTCTAAGTTAGCTGGAATTTCATCTTCTATTGTAACTGCCTCTAGTTTTCCATTTTCCACCGTATTTTTGAAGCTAATTTGATATTCAACTTCTTCTCCTAGCTTCGGCTTCTTATTTGTTGCTTTTTTCTTTGCAGCAATTTTGCCGGCCTTATGCTGTGGTGTAATCTTTTCTTCTAGATCCTTTGGTGGATTTGTTTTATCACTAACAATTGCTTTGTTAACAATTTCTTCACCAATTTTTGCAGTTTCTTTTACTTTCGTTTTAAAGACGATACTTCTTTCTTCCATATCCATAATTTCTGGATACTTTGCAATTACTTTGCCATTTTCAAATTTCAGCTCTACTGGCTCTGGTTTTGCACCTTCTGCTTTCAAACTATCTTTCACGAACTCAAGACTACTCGGTAATTCATCTTCAATCGTCAATACATCTAGACGTCCATCTTTGATAATGTTTTTAAAAGTAATGCGATACTCTACTTCATCACCTAAACTCGGTGTTTTATTTGAAGCTACTTTTGTCGCTTCTATTTCTCCAGGAACCTCTTTTGGAGTCGTAACTGTAACATTTGCATCGTCTTCACTCTCATACTTTATCTCAGCACTATCTTGTCCCTTTACAGCAACGACATTTTTGACTGTTGTATCTGATTGTATAGATTCTTTCACTTTCACCTTAAATGTAATAACGGCACTTTCACCAGGCTGTAAAACACCACCGTCTGTAGAATCTGCCCCTTCACCAAGACGGAAATCAATTTGATTATTTACAAACTCTGCTTCATCATCGTTTGCATCATCTGTTTTTTGTCCTTTATTGCTCCCAGTAACATATTGAATGGATCCCGGGACATACTCTAAGCGATTATCTAATTTATCAAATCCTTTTACATTAGATACCGGTGCTTGATTATTCTTCGTATCATTTTTCACTTCAATTTGGTACGTAATTTCTTCGCCAACTTTAACTTCCTTAATTTCTTTTCCAGCACTATCTAACGCCTTTTTATCAACTTGTAAATTTGGCGCATTATGTTCTGTGACGAATGTAGTGTTGTTTAATACGTAAATATCACCGCCGCCACCATATGCTCTAAAGCGCATTTTTCCTTCTTTTAAATCGTTTTTCACTTGCTTTGGTCCCTCAAGATGATACGTATGAATATCTGTACTAAATGAATTTGTCCAATCTGGGTTATATCCCGGATATTTTTTTGTAACAAACTCGTTAGTCCCATCCACTTGTACTTCTGTCATAGACGAGTCATTAACATCATTGTCCTTACCGTTAATATTTTTCAGCTTTTGATATCCTAATCCAAAGTCATACTCTCCATAATCATAGGCATATCCATCATTATCAGCAGGATCTCCTTGTGACGAGAAATAACTAAATTTCGCCTTAAAAGCCCCTTCTTTCGGTGTGTTTATTTTATTAACACTAATATCTGTCCAAGCTGTACTTTTTTGAGAAACTAAACCTTCCCAAATTTTCATATCTTTTACGGTTTCTTTATAGTTTTCATACACTAATATAAGATTCCAGTTGCCCCAGTAGTAGCCACTACCCTTTTCAAATTTAATTTGTGGTACATTTGCAACTGTCACCGTTTGAGAAATACCTTGTTTTGCAATCACATTTGTTACGTCAGCATATGCAACATATCCTGCGCCACTGCTATAGTGATTTGCAATATACGGTAAATAATTCGCTTTTCGTATACTATCAGCACTTACTTCGGTGTATTGCTTATTTCCCATCTTCACTTTAACAGGCTGTCTTACATCTTCATCGCTAACTCTATAATCTGTCCTTGCATCACTTGGAGTTCCCATAGCAGCTGTCCAAAATAAATACGCCTTTTTCACTTTACTTCCAGCAGGGATGTTAGGAAAAGCTCCTGTTGATGAATTAAATGTAGTGTCATCATTATCAATATCTACAGCTTTTTTATTTACTTTCCCCCCGACACTTTGCCTAGTATAGTGATTATCTGTTAGCCCAAGCGTCACATTACCAGTCTGTACTAAATCACCAGCAGCAATTACGGAATACAGTGGATCTCCAAACCCTTGCTTATCCCCTGTTTGGATTTGAACCTTTGAAGCATTTTCTGATGCAGCTTGTACTTCTGTATTGCCCTGCTTTGCTGCCTCTTTTTCTGGCTGTTTCTCAGCTTCAGTTACTGGTTGTTCTGCCTTCTCCAGTTCTGTTTTTGATGTAGGTTTATTTTTATCTTCTACAGATACTTTTAGCTTTTCATCAACTTTTTTAGCTGTATTATCAACTGATGCGCCTACTTCTTTCTTATTACTGTCAGCCTCATCATCGGCATTCACTTCAACCTTGTCTTCAGACGGAATCCCTTCAACATCTACAGACATATTTCCTATTTGCACTTGATCTTTTTGCACACTAATTTTTTGTTTGTATTCTTTATTAAAATGCTGTGCACGACTAGCTTTTATTAACACAGTCATTTTTTCGTGTGATTTTAAATCTTGAATTTTAAGATTAAAAGAAAGAAGCTTTCCTCCCTTATCTTTTTCTTCTATATAGAAATCAGCTACCCTATTTTCAGGTAGTTTCTCCCCGTTTACTTTCATAGATTGAGGAAGAAACATAATTTCATTGTCATTATTTTGTTTCATCACCAATTCTTGAATTGGTGTATCTCCCGTATTTTCAATCGTATATTGAAATACGTGCTCCCTCTCAGCTACTTCTCCCCTGTATATTTCAGCATTCACTTTCTCTGCCTTAATCTTCACATCATTCCCTTGTAACTCATCCCAGCTCTTTTTATTTATCTCTGTAGCAAAAGCGCTAGGTGAAGGTAATATGATGGATAGGAGAAGTGTAATCATTGTTACGACATTAAAACTTTTCAACACTTTTTTCATATTTCTACCTTTTCTCCTTTCTATATATTTGCTATCCGTCTACTTCATTTCAGTACCCATTTCATTTAGTAACCGGAAACATAGCAATATATATCCACTCGCAACAATCCGTCCTACGAAGATGCATCATTGAAATCCCTATTTCAACAATACAAATCTCATAGAATATTACTATTTTAATTTATCAAAAATAGCATATATATCGGATACCCATATAAACCCCTACTATTTTTTTAATATAGGAAAAACCCTCTATTATATAGGTTTATATGACAGTTAAAGGATACATAAAAATCTTAACATACTCGTTAATCTATTTATACAAGCAATAGGAAGTTTACCATTTTTTACTTATTTTAGTTCATTAATTATTATTTAAATTCCCGAAAAATAGTAACCGTTACATGTAAAAATATGTTATATTAAAATGAGAACAAACGTTCTAATTTAGAGGAGGAATTTTTAATGATAAACGAACCTATTATCGTAAAAAAAGAAGCTTTCCAAGCAATCGGCGTTTCGACTACGACGACAAATGAAATAGAAGCATCTACTGAAGGAAAAATTCCCGGGCTTTGGAACCAATACTTCCAAGAACAAATGATGCATCACATCCCAAATCAACAAACGAAAGAAACATTCGCTTTCTACTCAAATTATGAATCAGATGAAACTGGTACATATCAATTTACAATCGGCATGCCAGTTTCCTCATTAGAAGACGTTCCTGAAAATATGACAACTGTAACAATACCTGCCGCTACATATGCGGTATTTACAACAAGAAAGGGACCAGTTGCTGAAGTCGTTTGCGAGGCCTGGGAATATATTTGGAAATGGTCAAAAGAAAACAAACGTGCTTTTACAACAGACTTTGAGCTTTATGATGAAAAAGCAACAGATCCAACCAACGTACAATTGGATATTTATATTGCATTAGCCTAAACGACAAAAAAGAAGATACCATTTGGTATCTTCTTTTTTGTCGTTAAATAGCCACTGTGCAAATTCCACATTATTGTCTACAATGAGAAAGTGCAGTATAGAAATATTAGAAACTGTATAAAGTGAAACTATACTCAGTAGTGGGGGGGCATCCCCCCACTACTGAGTATTAGTTGAACCAATCGGACGTTTACGGGCAGTTGGTCTCCCACCTAACTTCTTTGCTCGAGCCAAATTTTGAGGTGGGAGTTTTACTGCCCGTTAACGCGGGATAAAGTGATTGTTAACAGGTTTTTTAGTTTAAATTTGTCACATAGAAAGGAAGCAATATGGAGGAACTACAACAAAATAAATCTGCTTTAAAAGAAAACGCGAAACCGTTATTAAAAAATACGAATTTCCTTTTTCTTTGGGCAGCTACTCTCTTTTCAAGCTTTGCTTTAGCCTTTTTTACTTTTTCACAAACGTGGTACATAGCAAAAACATTAAACCTTGAAGCTTCACTCGGTGTTGTTTTCGTCGCTCTTAGTGTTCCAAGGCTTATTTTTATGATTATCGGCGGAGCATTAGCTGATAAATTCCCGAAAAAAAACATTATGTTTTATTCTAATATTATTCGTGCCATTCTTGTCGCAACCATACTCACGTGGTTCATCGTAGGTGATGTAACACTATATACATTTGCTTTATTCGCTTTATTCTTTGGGCTTGCTGATGCTTTTTTCTGGTCAGCAGATGGATCTATCTTGCCTGAACTTGTAGAAAAAAGCCGTTTAACACAAGCAAACTCACTTACGCAAATGACAAACCAAGCATCGGTCATCTTAGGCCCTGTACTTGGCGGCATTCTTATCAAATTTACGAACTATGAAACGATCTTTTCGATCACAATTTTATTGCTGATCGTCGCAGCCATACTCGTTCAAAAAATACAATTTACGATGCCAGAGCAGAGAGATACAGACAAAGGCATGTTCACTTCTATTAAAGAAGGAATCTTATATGTAAAGGAATCACCATTCCTTTCAACTTTCCTTCTTTGTAGCGCCTTTTTAAACTTATTTTTAATCGGTCCGATGCAAGTCGGCTTCCCGCTTTTCGTTAAAAATGTTCTGCACGGCGACTCGCTTCAGTTCAGTTACTTAGAAGCGTCTGTAGGAGGCGGAATGGCAATCGGTGCTGTCATTGTCGGTTTAAAAAATATTAATCGTAGACGCGGCCTATTTTGTATTATCATGATGCTACTATCTGGCGTATTCTTCTTATCCATCAACTTTAGCACCGTACTTTGGCAAGCATTATTAGCTGGCATGTTTTACGGTATTACAATCGCAATGGCTATCGTTCCGCTTATGGCGATGATTCAATCAACAGTAAAAGAAGAAATGATGGGACGCGTAATGAGTTTACTTATGCTATCATCAATGGGCTTTATCCCGCTTTCTTATGCATTCACATCAATCGCACTCGCAATAGGAATTCCAATCGTAACCGTTATGAAAAGTGGTGCAATCGCCGTTATCGTCTTCGTACTATTTGTAGCGATTCGTGTTCCAGTTGTAAGAAAGTTTGATTAACGACTTGGAGTCATGTGTTATACGCATGGCTCCTTTTTAAACGGATCAAATAACGGTATCCCCTTACTTCTTCTCACAGCTGCTCCCCATTCTAATCCAACCTCTAAAAACAGATCCCGCACTGTACTGTATAAAAGAGCCTTCACATTTTTACGGATTTCCCCGTATTTATACGCTCTCACAACACTCTTTACTCGCCAAATGAAATTCCCATACACTTCTTCATCAGCTAATATTTGCTCCAGTAAAACACCTTGCTCTAGTAACCCGCTCTTTTTATAGGCAAGTTCCACCTTACTCCAAAATATATTAATCTTCTTCGGATTACGCGTCATCGGCACAAGTGCGTATATAAAAGGCTTCGGTATATCGTGGCGGCAATACGTCTCATCAAGTTCGTACGTTTCTTTTCTATTCTCTTTTATTTGTGGAATGTTTTTAGAAAGAATTGTTTCCCCCTCATTTTTTTGCTCGTTTTTACTACAGCCAGCTGCACGATCATCACTTTCACATGCGGACATTTTCATCCGGTCATCCATGCGGTCAATTGCAGATGTAAGAAATACATATAAGTTCGCACTATATCCGCCGCGCCTATGTCTTTCTTTTGTCGCAACACGCTTTATAATGCCTAGTTCCTCTAACTTTGCAATTGAGCGGCGTACTGTACGAATACTCTTTCCAACATTCGTCGCAATTGTCTCCATTAACGGACAAGCAACTCCCACTGTTTTCTGTTTCTCATTCACTGCATACTTTCCTAAAAAATAAATGATGGTAGCATCCGTCTTATTTAATTGGAATCGATAGCACTTCAAAACTTGCTTTTGATATGTATTAAACTCTTCTTTACTTCGAAATTCACTGTATGGTTTCATTAAGTTATATAAGCTTCCCATTTTCATCACCTCATTTATAGGTAAGAGTCTGGAAGAAAAATTGGCGTGATATTTAAAATTTTTTTAATGGAGATGAAAATATGATTGTAATTAGCGCTTGTTTAGGTGGTATCGCTTGTCGGTATGATGGAAGTGACAATCTCGTTTCAAAAATAGAAGATTTGCTGCAACAAGAAGATACAGTCCTCATTTGTCCTGAAGTATTAGGAGGATTACCAACGCCTCGTCCTTCAGCTGAAATTATTGGCGGGAATGGCGATGACGTTTTAGATGGAAAAGCAAAAGTGATGACAAAAGGTGGTGAAAATGTTACAGAAGCTTTCGTGCGCGGCGCTTATAAAGCTCTAGAACAAATGAAAGATTTACACCCAGAGTACATCATTTTAAAAGAACGCAGTCCATCTTGTGGTAGTTCTACGATTTACACTGGAGAATTTAACGGGAATAAACAAACTGGTTACGGAGTAACCACTGCTTTATTCAAAAGACATGGATTGAAAGTCATTTCGGAAGAGGATTTTGATAAAGAAAAAAGGAATTGACCCTATTCGTCAATTCCTTTTTTCTTTCTTATTTTGCACCTAGCTTTTCTTTCACTTTCGCAGGAAGCTCATCTTTCTTTACTTCTTCCCAAGCTGATACACCTTTTTTATCTGAGTGATATACACGTAAGAATGCATCTTTACGTAAGTTTTTTTGTGCAGTAAATTCTAATTCTTTTTCTTTTCCGTCTTTATCAAAACCAGTTAGTTTATATTCGTAATCTTTATAAGGCTGACCATTATCAGCTTTACCATTATACTCTTTTCCATCTACCGTAATTTGAACGTAATACTCGTCTTTACCCATACGATTTAAATCACAGCCAACTAATAGGCTTGCAAATACAACTAAAATACTAAAAAGTGCAATATATCTTTTCATTTCCTTCACCTCATGTGTTTTTCTTATATTGTTATCTTAAAGCCTGATCTTTAAAGAAGAAATTCAAAAACATGACATGAACATTACACTTTTGTAAGATAATAATTATTTCTTCACTTTAGAAACCGTCATTCCGTCACCAATTGGAATCAGTACGGATTCTAAACTTGGATGCGTTGCTACTACTTCATTAAACTTCTTCATAACTTCTGTATAACGTTTTTGTTTCGCACTTTCATCAACTACACTACCACCAGCTAAAACATTATCTGTAATAATTACCGCACCTGGCTTAGCAAGCTGGATGCAGTATGTTAAGTAATTTTCATAATTCTCCTTATCGGCGTCGACAAAAAAGAAATCAAATCGCTTATTACCAGCGACTAGTTTTTCAAGACTTTGTAACGCAGCACCCGTCATATACGACACTTGTTTTCCAAATCCCGCTTTATGTAAATTACGATGCGCTACCTCTGCATATTTCTCTTCAAGTTCGAGTGAAGTTAACGTACCTTCTTCTCCAAAACCTCGTGCAAGACAAATGCCACTATATCCACCTAATGCACCTATTTCTAAAACATCTTTCGCTCCAGAAATGGAAACTAACATCGTTAAAAATTTCCCCGAAGAAGGCGATACCGATATCGGTGGCATTTCATTTTCTTTTATGGAAACAATCACTTCATCCAAAAGAGCATCTTGATCACAAAACACTGAATCGATATAACGATTAATTTGTTTCATCAGATGCAGTCCCTTGCTCTAGATTTTCCTTCTCATCTAACTTAGGCGCTTCTTCTGTTTCACACTCATGTATTTCAAATAGTTGTGTAAATTCATTAATAACCATATCAATTGCCTTTAATTCTCCGATTAAAATTTGCTGAATAGACTGGAATTCTGGCTCACTTAACTGTTGTTTAATTGTCGCTCGTTTCAAATTCATCATTTCTAAAAAGGCAATTGCTCTCCCGCGGCGAAATGTTTTCGGTCCGCGATGATGAGATCCGTCCCTTCCTTTATGACGCTCACCACGGTGGTGTCCTTCTTTCATGAACTTATCTTTTCTCATTTTAAATCCCCCTTTGTATACAAATGTATACATTTGTTTTATTAACCAAAATTGTATACGTTTGTATACAATTTGTCAAAACAAAAGAAAAACCGCTAATTGGAAAAGAAGCATTTAACTCCTTTCTAATTAGCGATTTCGTCTTCAATATGTGAAAAGGGATTTCTAAATGATGAAGGGAATATATATTTATTGTTTTCTAGCTTTTGAGAGGAGAAATAATATGAATCCTATTTTATTAAATGTTCCGTTACAAATAGAAACAGATAGACTTATTCTTCGGGCACCACTTCAAGCTGGTGAAGGGGCTATAGTACAACAAGCTATTAAAGATTCCATTAATGAATTAAAACAATGGCTGCTTTTATTCCAGTCAATTCCTACTGTTGAAGAAACGGAAATTCTCCTAAGAAATGCGCATATAGATTTTTTGAAAAGAGAAAGCTTTCGCTATCTTATCTACCATAAAGAGACAAATGATTTTATTGGAACTGCTAGCCTTCATGGAATTTATTGGAAGGTTTCTAAATGTGAAATTGGATACTGGATTAACACCCAATTTAGTGGAAATGGATATATGACAGAAGTAGTAAATACGTTAATAAACCTTGGATTTCAGTTATTCAAATTTAGAAGGATTGAAATACGATGTGAACGTAATAACACGAAAAGTCGTGCGATTCCTGAAAAATTAGGTTTTGAGCTTGAAGGGATATTACGTAATGAAGATCTTACAGCTGACGGCAAACAACTAACTGATACTTGCATCTATGCAAAGATCAATTAGATTTTAACATTCGTTATGTAACATATCTTAAAGTCGTTTTCTAAATTGGGAAGGCGACGTTTTTGCTTTTTACAACAAAAGAAAAGACCTCCTTAACGATTTTATTTCATCGCTAAAAAGGTCTTTTTCTATTTCTGCTAAAAACTTAGCACTCTTCTGGCTTACCAGCATTCGTCGCTGTACGGAAAGATGATCCACATCCGCATGATGCGATTGCGTTTGGATTGTCGATTGTGAATCCGCCGCCAAGCATAGATTGTTTATAATCAATTTTTACTCCTTTAACAATTGGAGCACTTTCTGTATCGATAACAAATTCAACACCGAAAAATTCAAGAACTGTGTCGTCTTCTTTTGGTTCTACTTCAAATCCTAAGCCGTAAGAAAGGCCAGTACATCCGCCACCATGTACAGCAAGGCGCACGTACTTCTCTCCATCTTCAGCATCTTTTAACATATCTTTAATTTGAAAAGCTGCTTGTTCTGTTACTTCAATCATGAAATACACATCCTTTCTGTTCTCATTCTATTATACATCTTTACGCTTCTATCTTGTACTCATACACTCCGCGGCAAATTACTTCCGCTGGTCCTTTCATTAACACATTGCCTTCTTCTGTCCATGCAATCATTAAATCGCCACCAGCTAAATGGACTGTAATTTCCTTACCACGTTCCATCTTTCCATTTAAAATAGAGGCTACAACTGCAGCACACGCCCCTGTTCCGCAAGCTTGTGTTACACCAGATCCTCGTTCCCAAACGCGGAAGTTCATTTCTTCCTCATTCAAAATCTCGATGAATTCAACATTTACTCGCTCTGGGAACATTTCATGTGTCTCAAGGACTGGCCCAAGTGTTGTAAGAGGTGCTTGTTCTACATCATTCACAAAAATAACCGCATGCGGATTCCCCATTGAAACAGCTGTAAATGCATAACGATGATTATTGTATAAGAAGTTTTCACGAATAAATGGTGTTTCACCTTCACCAAGCATCGGTATTTCTTCACGCGTTAAACGCGGTGCTCCCATATCGATTTTCGCTAACGTAACTTTCCCTTCTTCTACTGTTACTTCCGCCGTTACAATACCAGCTAACGTTTCAATTGTGAAAACTGTTTCTTCTACTAGTTTATGCTCATACGCATATTTCGCTACGCAGCGTAAACCGTTACCGCAGCTCTTTCCTTCTGATCCATCATTATTAAACATGCGCATTTTCACCGGAGCTACGTCAGATGGACAAATTAAAATCATTCCATCTGCTCCAATACCAGTATTAATATTTGAAACCTTTTCCGCCACAAGAGCTAAATCTTCTTCAGGAATTTGTTCTTCAAACATATTTACATATATATAACTATTGCCAAGACCATGCATTTTTGTAAAAGAAAATTGGCTCATTTGTATTCACTCCAAAAATAGTTTGTTATTTTAAGTATAAAATGCACGCTTTTAGAACACAATATGAATGTCCCCCGTTTCTCATATTTGACAACATTTGGCGATGAGCCATTCTTGCACAAATTGTGTAAGAAAAAAGCCCTTTTAAAAGGGCCTTTTTTTATTTATATTCAGTATTATCCTCCCCTGCGAAACAAAATTTTATCTAATAGAAAAAGAAAAAGGTGCTGCCGATTGCAACACCTTAAAACATTGGATTTTCATCCAAATAATCATATACATTATTGACTAGTTCTTCTACTGTAGCACCTTGTACGACTTCGCCGTTTACAAGTGCAAATGGCCCCTCAAAACAAATGCCACAATATCCTAAACAACCATACTCCATTACATCTAAATTCGGATCTTTTTCTAATTTCTCTAAAGCTGCTTGTGAACCACTCGCAAGATTACCTACACAAAATTCAATTAATGGTTTAATCAAAATTCTCCCCCCTGTACTACAAAACAAATTACCTTCTGACTATCTATAAGAAGAAAACTAAGCTGTCTCTTGTTGTTTTCGTTATACATTCTAAACTATTTAGTTACTTCACTATTTCACTTCAAAGTAGATGGTTTTATTTTATATAACATGATACTTGCAATGAAATGGTAACTAAAAAGGCAAAACAGTTTACTTTACTTTTCTTCTTATTGTACAACAGAGTATTCATTCATGCATTGTTATTTGTTCACAAATTCGATATAATTTGATTGAGTAAAGTCAAAATATTTTATTAATATAAAATTGTGTGATTAGGGGATATTTCAACAGAAAAGGGGTAATCCATCATGAAACACCTCGTAATACTAGGTGGCGGCTACGGTGGAATGAGAATTCTGCAGCGGCTACTTCCAAGCAACCAACTTCCAGATGATGTACAAGTGACATTAATCGACAAAGTACCATATCATTGCTTCAAAACTGAATATTATGCATTAGTTGCGGGTACTATTTCAGAAACGCATATTCGTATACCGTTTCCCGAGCACCCACGCCTCAATATTCAATACGGCACAATAACAAATATTGATCTTGAAGAAAAAGCTGTTCATCTCGATGGCGGCGAAGCGATCTCATATGATGATTTAATTATCGGTCTTGGCTGTGAGGATAAATATCATAACGTTCCTGGGGCGAAGGAATATACACATAGCCTACAATCGATTGAACAAACACGTAAGACATATGAACAATTAAATAGTCTAGAACCAAACGCAACAGTAGCTGTCGTTGGTGCTGGATTAAGTGGCGTTGAAGTTGCAAGTGAACTTCGCGAAAGTCGTTCTGATTTAAAAATCCACTTATTTGATCGAAAAGATAGAATTCTTTTCCCATATCCAGAGAAATTAAGTAGATACGTAGAAGAATGGTTCGTAAAACATAAAGTTACTATTATAAGAAACTCTAACATTACAAAAGTAGAACCAAACATTGTGTACAACCACGATGAACCACTTGAATGTGATGCAATTGTCTGGACAGCTGGTATTCAAGCAAATGAAGTTGTTCGAAACCTTCCAGTTGAACAAGATGGTAGCGGACGGGTTGTTTTAACAAAATATCACAATATTCCGAATAACGAGCACGTATATGTTGTAGGCGATTGCGCAGCACTTCCGCACGCTCCATCTGCCCAACTTGCTGAAGGTCAAGGAGAACAAATTGTCCAAATATTATTAAAACGTTGGAATAATGAACCACTTCCTGACGAACTACCTGTTATTAAATTAAAAGGTGTTCTCGGTTCTCTTGGGAAGAAGCACGGCTTCGGTTTACTAGCAAACCAACCATTAATGGGACGTGTACCGAGATTATTAAAATCCGGTCTTCTTTGGATGTACAAATATCATAAAGGTTAATACTTTACAGGCTGTCTACTAAGCAGGCAGCCTCTTTTATTCGTTAACATATAATTATCAGACACATCTTTCTCAATATGAATAATGATTTATTTTTCATTTTTATATTAAAAACTATCGATAAACAGTGTATGCTATTTATAAGTTGTTTTATTTCCTTTAAGACCGAAGTCATTCGGTCTTATTTTTTGTGTTGTAAATACTTTTACAGGAGGCATTCCATTTTACTTATGAACGTAACGAAACTAAACGATCGAATAGAAGCGAAGAAGAAAGAATTGATCTATCTCGTTGAAAAGTACGGATTTACTCACGATAAAGTAATTTCTTTCAGCCAAGAATTAGATCGTTTACTTAACTTATTAATAGAACTCAAAACAAAGAAAAAACGTTGCTCTTTATAACCGGTATCTTCTCTTTTTTGATACGATATAACTAGAATCAGAAAGGAGCCATCTATGTTTATATTAAAAGACGTTACATATAAAGATATACTACACATTCCTTATTTACAGATTCAAAAAGAAAAAATCACATGTATTATCGGTGAGAGTGGGAGCGGAAAAAGCACATTGCTTCGTATGCTAAATGATTTGCAATCACCAACCTCTGGTACAATTGAATATAACGGAAAATTAATTTCTGACTATCCCCCTATTCAATTACGACGTGATGTAATCATGCTTGGACAAACGCCACCTATTTTTGATGGAACGATTAAAGACAATCTATTAATGGGACTTCGTCTTTCTGAAAAACCATTTCCAAATGATAATGCTCTGCGAAGCGCATTAACGACTGTTAGCTTAGAAAAAAATTTAGAAGACAACGCTGATTCCTTATCAGGCGGGGAAAAACAACGACTTGCTTTTGCACGTATCGTACTTATGGATCCACCTGTCTATTTATTAGATGAACCAACCTCGGCGCTAGATAGCGATACAGAACGCCGCGTTATGAAACAATTTACTATGCTAGCAAAAGAAAAGAAAAAAACAGTTATCTTCATCACACACTCGCAACAACTTCCAGAAGAAATTGCAGACGATATTATTGAGATTAGCAAAGCAAACGGTGCAACTAGAAAGGAAGTGCTCTCATTTGAAGGGCGTTATTGAACTCCAAATTTGGCAACTTGCCGCTGCATATATTTTCATTCTTATATTAATTGGACTTGTAAAATTAAAAGGAATACCACGCGAAAAACAAATTGCGCTCGCAACATTCCGTATGACGATTCAGCTCGTACTTGTTGCATATGTCCTTACATACGTATTTGAAAATAGTAATCCATTTTATACAATTGCTCTTATTACTTCTATTACTACCTTTGCAATTTTTAATATTTATAACCGAGTTAACATCCCAATGTCAAAAGACTTAAAACGAGTAGCCGCTCTTTCCATGGTTGCCGGATCAATTGGACCACTTCTACTATTTATCTTTGTTATTATCGGTCACGATCCTTGGTATGCACCGCAATACATCGTTCCGATTACAGGAATGTTAGTTGGGAATGCGATGACAGGTGTTTCTCTCGGTGCAAATACGTTCTTAAACAATATGAAATCGCAAAGAGGCCAAATTGAAGGTGCCCTTATGCTCGGCGCAACACCGAAAGAAGCCGCCGCTCCGCTCATCCGTGACGCTTTTGACTCTGCTATTTTACCAACGATCAATTCTATGGTCGGAATGGGAATTATAAGCTTACCAGGCATGATGACAGGACAAATCTTATCTGGTGTATCACCATTTACAGCTATTCAATATCAAATTGCTATCATACTCGGTATTTCAGGAAGTACTGCCTTTGCTGTTATTATCTTCTTACAGCTTGGATATAAAACTTTCTTTAATAAGCGGTGTCAGTTGAAAGAGATTGACCATAGCGCGCGGTAAATGTTGCACTGTTCACGGTAAATAAAATTATATCGACGATTTTTCGAATATATCTATCGTAACTCAAAATATATCAACGATTTTTGAAATATATCGACGATTCGACAAGGAATATCGACTTACCGACAAAAAATGACAATAAAAAAAAGGAGGCTAATCGCCTCCTCTTTTTTATTACTTACGCCTTCTTAACGAATTGTGATTTTAACTTCATAGCTCCGAAACCGTCGATTTTGCAATCAATATCGTGATCGCCATCAACTAGACGGATACTCTTTACTTTCGTACCGATCTTCACAACTGAAGACGTTCCTTTTACTTTTAAATCTTTAATGACAGTAACAGCATCGCCGTCTTGAAGAACGTTTCCGTTCGCATCTTTTACAACTTTTGCACCATCATTATTTTCAGTTTCTGCTTCTTGGCCCCACTCATGAGCACATTCTGGACATACGAAAAGAACGCCATCCTCATACGTATATTCTGAATTACATTTTGGACAATTTGGTAAAGTAGCCATAAATTCATTTCCTCCGTTCATTATTTATACGTAAAAATCAAAATTGATGTTTACATCTCGATAAATAAAATTTGTACAGCATTTCTTTATAGTGCCACAGTCTTACGTTATTGACAAGCCTACCTCAAATTCTCATTTTTTATTGTATTTTACAAATTTTCAATTCGTATGGTGTTTTGTATTCACATTTTTCGATAATTAGTTTATTCGACATGTACTTCTTCCATCCAACTGCTCGTCTTAGATTTCACTACTATTAAGTGCTCATTTTCCCATTTTAGTTTGCCTAAAAATCTAGAATAGACTACTTCATTCCCTACTTCTTCTACGAGCAATTTATTTACCACTCTTAGCCCTTTATCATTATACACTTCACACATTAGCTGAAATCCTTCCGAACGGTGAATTCCTTTTAATATAGCTGTTTTCTTTCGGCTTGGGCTCTTCTTCGGTGTTTTATCCACTAAAAACACAATCTCATAATTCTCTTTCTCTATTTCTTGAAGCGCTTCATTCACATACTCTTTAATCGTTTCTAATGATAGATTTGAATATTTTTCAATAGCTGGTACGACATAGAGGTAAACCAACTCACAAAAATGCTTATACTTCTCCTCAACTGATTCCACATTTAAAAATTGCATATAATCATAAGGTACGAATATACAAATTTCTCCCAGTGTCTCATGTAGTTCATAAGAAATATCTTTATTAGGGTTTGCTAGGCAATATATATCTATATGTTCTACAGTTCCTAATCCAAGATTCACCCTACTTAATTCCTTTGAGAAAATCAATTCAAAAATTCTCATTTCATGTAATCGATTATAATGTTTTTTAGGACGTTTCTTAGCCCAATCATAAAAATAAACATCCATCATACGACCTTTCCCTCCTAACATATAAAAAGAAGAACCTTCACAAGATTCTTCTTTCCAAAATGAACGAGTTCTCACTAGAACCCCCAACCATTCTCTTCAATGTAAAATTGATACTCTTCTAACTCTTCTTCACTTAACTTCTTATTATTCTCATATACCTCTTGCCACTCGAAATAATCTTCATCGAAATAAACAGCAAATTTTATTTTCACATTTTTCTTCTCTGTATAATCATAACCAGTAAATTCTACTACGTCATAATCTTTTTCTTTCTTTACAAGCTTCCACGTTGGATTATCCGTCATAATCTCTAAAGTAAAACCTTCATCACTTGAACGAACAACATTTTTAATGTTCGGCTCAGTTGGTAAAAGGGAAAGTCCAAACATAGCTCCACCAAATACTATCGTCACTATAACTTGTAAACCAATCATGCCAGCAAAACTAGCTCCACCCTTTGATTGTAAGTAATACGCCTTCTCATGATCAGGCATATTTTCTCCCTTATGTAAAATACGGGCAGCGTGCTTATAATATAAACGGTTTCCTTGCCATCCAGTAAATATCATCATTCCTAATTGAAGAACTAAACTAAACGTTAAATAAATCCCATCTGAAATATCTATAAAAGGAGTTACAACGATACTAGGTACCGCTAATAACGTAAGTATAATAAACAACTTATACATTTTACGATAGGCTAACCAAAAAGTTGGGAAGAAAAAGGCTACCCAATTCCACGTATTTCCTTGCGCTGGATTTTCTACTTTGCCCCACTTAAAGTCATAATACGCCGTATTCTTTTGAACGACTGTATGTAACTGTTGCGGAGAAATTGTTTCTTGTAAAACAGTGTCCTTCACGTACATCATCCTTTTCTTCTTTCTATATACATGTATTTTATAGAAAGAAAAAGAAGGATTCTAACAAAAAGTACATATATTTCATAAAATTGAACAGAAATCGAATATATTCCGACAATTATCCGTTTATTATTCCATTTTACTTTTAAATATATTAGAATACTTATGAATGATAGGTTTAATACACTAAGTTAAACTTTTTATATATTTAATACTAAAAATGTTTCACATGAAACTATCTATATTTCTTATTATCTTGCTATCATTTTCGATTTGCTACAAACATCGATCCCATATAAAAAGCTAGTAGGAAACACAATATAATTGCACTTCCCGCTAAACCTTTATCACACTTTTTATATCCCCCTACAACGCCCAAGTAATATTCATCTCTTCAAACGACTCCTTACTAACTTCCAATCCTTCACTATCATCCGTTCCGATCATCACTACTTCTTCTTTAGATAACATAATTTCCTCGTTTGGATTTTTGATTTTTCTCTCATACACGAGTTGTAAAAGCTCTATTTGCTCTTCTGTCAGCTCATATTCTTCTTCTAATCTTTCTATTGCTGATTGCAGATCAAGTAGCGGAATTTCTAATAAGAATCCGCCATGCTCTTCCATCTCTTCAAATGAATCAATTGAATACGCACCACTATCCTCAATCCAAAATGCAGTTGTAATAAAAGGAACTGTTTCGCCTTCTACTTCTTCTAATACGTATTGAAGTGCTTCTTCTTTCGCAATGTCTATCACTTCCGAAGGTGCCCCTTCAAAATAATTTGCCGCATCAATCCATTCATCAATTCTTTCACTATTCACATCCTGCAGACATACGATCGTGTAATTCGGATGAAACGTAATTGTCCCTTGTCCGCCTTGAGTATCTTGCATACTATAGTTAAATCCGTCCCATGAACTTTCATGTGAGAAATCTGGACAATGCGCTACATTAATTGCATGGGCAATCGACTTTAAGATGCACCCTTTCCATAGTTGTTCTTTATTTATATGTAATTTATATTTACTCATCATCTTCCCCCATACACATATTTTTTCTATTATCTTTCCTCTACATAATACTTGTAAAGCCTTTTCTACCTACTACAAAATAAGAAAGACGCCCTTTTCAAAAAGGCGTCTTTTTATAGCTGGAAATTCACCAATAAATAAAATGAATTGTTTAATACATGAATTCCAATTGGAACGAGTAAATTATTTGTTTTTTTATATGTGTAGGCTAAACATACACCCATACCAAAAATATATAAAACACTCCCTACTGTAAGGGGATGACCTAAAGTAAATATAGAAGCACTTATAACGGCACTACTAAGTATAGAGAAGCGCTGAGATAATTTCATAAAAAACATACCTCGGAATACAAGCTCTTCCCAAATCGGTGCAAAAATCGTGAGTACAACTACGTATAAAATGATTTCACTTTTAGTAGGCTCTATTACTATATTAGATTCATCCACACGAAGTCCATGTGGTAAAACTAAATTTAATACCGCAAGATATATAAGCAGTACGATCATCGTCATTACTATCGTTACATAATGTTTAAAATTATTGAACTGTATTGATTTTACTAACTGCACACAATAATTTCTTGCTGGTGAGTATATTAAAATAATAGTAAGAAATGTTAAAGGCGGAATAAGATGATCTACATACCATGGATATAAGGAAGAGTCATATGTAATGTTTAAAAAACCAATTCCATGCATGACCCCAAAAATAATTATTATCATGCTAATTACTTCGCGCATACTCATTACTACATTCTTTTCTTCATAAGAAGCTAATTCTGTATTCACCCTATCTCCTCCAGTATAATTAAACCTTTTAAACCATTATATACCAATTTCAACACAAAAACAGACGATACAACCTAATGTATCGTCTGTTTTTCCCTACCATTTCTCTCTACACGTTTCAATTAAATGCAGTAAGTACTTCCTCGTCATATCTGCCCGTCTCCACCTTGAGAGCATTCGCTTTTCTTTTGGATTCTGCCGTATCCTCGCTACTTCTTTTAATAAAATCTCCCATTCTTCCCCTGAACGTTCTAACAAGTATTGCAATCCACTATCTTTGGAAACGATTGTTTTATGATCTAGTGTATATAAAATACGGCCCATCGTAACGACAGCTGATTCTACCCACTCTTCTATAAAAAATAAATATGGCTGTTTCGCCTTTTCACTCCAGTACTGTTCTACATTGTATTTCATCGTATTTACTACATCATTCCATCTTATTTGAAACGGAAGATCTTCCGCTTCTTTCCCGATAACTGTAATACCTTGATTTTTTAATGTCCACCATGTGACCGCATTAATATCCCAATGACCTATATCCGCTTTACCATCTGCACAATACGCGTACTCATTCATTTCATCATTGTATTTCCCTAAATCAGCAAGCGGAATATACATACCATCCATTCTTTCACCTAACGTACTATCACTAAGCTTCTTATGAAGTTCTACAAGTTGCTGTTTTTCAGCTTCATTCACAGAATCACTTATTACTGTAACAAAATCAACATCGCTCGTTTCTGCATGAAATGCACCGAGTGCGATGGAGCCGTAAATATATACCCCGACTATTTTTTCATCCAAAAAAATTTCTTTTAATTCTACGGTGTACTGCTCCATTAACTGTTGTACTTCCGTTGGTAACGAATGCTTCACTCCATTTTTCACATCTATCCCTCCATTAAAAAAAGCCTTCGCAAATTCGCAAAGGCTTCCTGTTTTATAAATATTTCTCGATTTCTTCGTAAACATCCTTCAAACGAGGATTTCCTTCTCCAACAATTTCTCCATTTACAAGAACGACCGGATAAAATAGATCTTCCTCCACTACGCGCTCTGCGAATGCTTTTTTATCCTCATCTTCTTGTTTTTCTTGAAAATCAATATACTCGAAATTAAATTTATTTTCTTGTCCTTCATATTTACGACCAATCGCCGCTTGTAGCCACTCAAACGTTTCTGTTGAAGATGGCATTCCAACGCAGCTCGCACAAATTACTTTCGTCCCATACACTTGCACATTAACCATTTCTTCTCCCCCGCCTCTTGTTTCAACAGCATATTAAGATGTCTTATTACATAAGCACATCATTTTACAAACTTATTCCCTACCCCTATACTGAAAAAACACGATAAAATATTTCGACAATAAAACAAGAAGAGAAAAAATAGATTTTCCCCTCTATCTTGATTATAATAAAACTGATGAAAGGAGTCGATAAAAATGGAAAACCCACATATGGAAGAACAAGTATTAGAAGTATTAGATAAATTACGTCCATTCTTACTTCGCGATGGCGGAGACGTTGAATTAGTAGACATTGAAGAAGGTATCGTAAAATTACGCCTTATGGGTGCTTGCGGAAGCTGCCCAAGTTCTACAATCACACTAAAAGCTGGTATCGAACGCGCATTACTTGAAGAAGTACCAGGCGTTATTGAAGTAGAACAAGTATTTTAATTAAAAGCGGAAGCGGCTCGTTCAAAATGTGAGGAGGATGGAGCTTCTGACATATAGGCGCTTTTTGCCTCGGCGGAAGAAGCGAAGCCACCGAACATTTTAGCCGCTGGAGCTAGATATTAATCTAAAAGCGGAAGTGGCTCGTTCAGAATCGCTTCCTAGAAAGAGACCCAAATGGGTCTCTTTTTTTATTCAAATAGCACCTCTCCTTTAACATCATAAAACAAAATTGGAAATCCTTCTCAAAAAGTGAGATAATTAATACTATAGAATCGTTCACACATATACAGAAAAAACATAGGGGGACGACACATGCCAAGAATGGGAAACACTTTTTTAACAATTCAAGAACTAGAAAAGAAAAAAGAGTATTTATTAGATCTTTCATCCGTTATACCAACGTGGAATGCGAGCTACCAATTTTTATTTAAAGAAATCCAGCAAGAATTATTGAGTAAAGTAAATGAAAAAATCGAACAACATCAATTCATTTTAAATATATGTGCAGATCAACAGGTAGGGGCATAATGTATTACATACAATTGTAGTATAAAAAAAGAGACCTCAATCGGTCTCTTTTTTATTTTAAGATAGCCAATCTAATTTTTTAATCCCTAACTTATCAACTGGTAAACGAAGTGAGCCATAAAAATGCTTCATAAATTGCTCAGAGCGGTTCACATCGTGTAAAATGGCTTCTAAGCGATCTCTATATATGCTTTTTTGTTCTTCGTTTCCTGTTTGGTAATATCGTTCGACTGTTTCAAAGTAGTGAAGTGGGAACAGGAGCCTTGCAAATAATAAGCGCCAACCAAATGAGGATAGCGAATAATTTCGTTCATAGTCTGTAACAAATTGAACGATTGTTTGCTCCCAGTCTTTCTGTTTTTCTATCATCATATAGCGGATTAATTCTGCCATATCTCGAGTTGGGTGATCATACACCCAATCAAAAGGAAGTTTGAGGCGCTTCGTTTGATGCCATAATAAGGGTGTAAATCGTTCTTGGCAAATTGTTGCTGCATCAGTCATTTGCGGCGTATCATCCATCTCTGTATCGACAACATACTGAATTGCATTTTCTGCAACTCCTAAGTAATACGGGAAGGATTCAATAAACAATTGATCGAATACGTCTGTAGGGTGGTTCATCACTTGTGATTGCCAAAACTTTTCTAATTGATCGAGCCTTTTTTCCCATAACGCTTTCCATTCACCAATGCGGCTTAATTGCTCGATTTCTTCTGGAAAGAATGCGCCTCGTTTATGGAATATAGAAAGCTCACTTCCTAATGATGTAGCATGTCGTTCTAACGCACGCATACCTTTTAATAAGCAGTAATTTTGTTCTTCTATCTCGCTTACATAGTAGCCGTGTATAGTCGGAACGAAAGTCGCTACAGTTATATCCCCTTGCTGGTTCATATAGTCACTGAGCTTTTTCATCTCTACAAGTACTTCTTCCTCCATTTCTCCAATTGGAACAAGTACATAAATTTTGTTGCGAATCCAAAAGCTTTTATAGGGGCCAAGGGGGATTAATTCTTTAACATGCATGTGATAATGCTCATAAATATGATGAATCATCGCAGTCGCCACCTATGGTTTTTCTTTATATATATGAGCTTGTGCTCGCCTTTCATTCCTATGCACATGATAAAGCAAAGAAACGTATACAAATACTAAAAAGAAAAAAAGGTGATAAACATGAAAGAATCAAATCAACTACAAGAAAGAGCATTACAACTATTACAAGAGCGCGGTGTAACAATTGACGATATTGCTGAGCTTGTTCATTTTCTTCAAAAAAAATATCATCCAAATTTAGAGATGTCAGAATGCCGTTATAACGTTGAGCGTGTATTATCAAAACGTGAAGTACAAAACGCACTGATTACAGGTATCGAACTCGATGTTCTTGCTGAAAAAGGAATGTTAAGTGAGCCGTTACAAGATATCGTAAAACGTGATGAAGGCTTATACGGAATTGATGAAGTGATCGCACTTTCTATCGTTAATGTGTACGGCTCTATCGGTTTCACGAACTTTGGATATATCGATAAATTAAAACCTGGTATTTTAGAATACTTAAATGATAAATCAACTGGAAAGGTGCACACATTCCTTGATGATATCGTTGGCGGAATCGCTGCCGCTGCTTCAAGCCGTTTAGCGCACCGAGCTGATCATTCGGAGTAAAATACGAAAGACCGTCAGTTTCATACTGACGGTCTTTCATATTCCATAATCATAAATTCTCTTCCGCGACTCAAAAAAATAGGACCTTGCTGAAAACCTATGTTTTTATATAGCGTAATCGCCCTTGTATTAAATGTCGCTACGCTAAGTCGAAATGTCTTCGGTTTATATTCTTTCGCTGCAAAGGCTATCCCAGCTTGAAAAAATATCTCCCCCAACCCTTTCCCCGTTAACGCTGGCTTCATGCCAAGTCCGATATCAATTACATCTTCTCCACCATATAAATGAGCATCTCTTCCCCCTGGCACTTGTGCATTTTCCCCAAAACAAAAATAGCCGATAAACTCTCCCTTATCGTCACAACAACCATAATACGTCCCATCTAATAATTCTTCTATTGCTTCTTCCTCTCCTGAAAAACTATACAAATCATAAGGTTCTTCATACGTCCACGTATTTATCTCATTTGCTTCTTCTTCTGTTAACTTATGTATATCCATCCTTCTCTCCCCCTATTATATTTCTACTAACAATATTCGATATTCATCTTATAATTCATCTTTCTCAATATATTTTTTAAATTTATTATTTCATTTTCATGGAAGATTTTCCTTATTATGTTACGATTAAACAGAATTATTTGAAATAAGGTGGTGACAATTTGAATTACTTTTCTTATCTCTCCTTAGAAGAACGTCAAAAATTTTTCTATAAAGAACCTCTTAGTTTTTCAAAAAGTATAGAGAAAGAGCAATTAGCTTACGCATTAGGGGCTACACTGTATACTCCTGGTACGAAAGAAACGATTGCGGAAGATATAATTAGAAAAAAACATGTGGAAGCTACCTCTATTATTTTTTGTCTAGAAGACTCTATTAGCGATGAGGAAGTAAAATTTGCAGAGCAAAACATCGTCGTTCAAATACAGCAAATCGCCAACTTAGTCAGTGCCAACATACTAAGTCAATCAGACATTCCACTTCTTTTTATTAGAGTTCGACAGCCAAGTCAAATGAAGACAATTGTTACTGAATTAGGTAGTGCCGTTCATTGCTTATGTGGTTTCGTCTTCCCAAAATTCACACCCGTTAATGGAAAGACTTATATCGATCAGCTTGCATATATAAACGAACTATATTCATTATCCCTTTATGGAATGCCGATTTTAGAATCACCAGAAATTATGTATAAAGAAACACGCGTAGAGTCGTTATTACAAATAAAAGATTTACTAGATTCCTATCGTGATTACATCTTAAATGTACGTATTGGCGCCACTGATTTTTCAAGTATATTTGGTATTCGGCGCAATAAATACACACCAATCTATCATATTACCGTTGTTCGTGATTGTATTTCAGACATTATTAATATTTTCTCCAGAGCGACAAATGAATATGTTATTTCAGGATGTGTATGGGAATATTTTTCTAATGATTACGAAAAAGGGCTCATTCAAGAGGTATCGCTTGACCATGCAAATGGATTAATCGGAAAGACAGTTATTCACCCATCTCATATTAAAGTTGTACAAGCAATGCACATTGTCACAATGGAAGATTATTTAGACGCAAGGTCAATTTTACAAAATGCAGATACGTATAACGGAGTGCTAAAAAGCAGTTTTGCTAACAAAATGAATGAAGTAAAACCACATTATAACTGGGCTCGCAAAACCATTTTAAAATCTAATATTTACGGGGTGCTACATGAAAACAAACAATTCACCGACTTCCTTATTACAAACGCAAAACAACACGTATAACGTTTTAAATAATATAAAGGTTCATGTAGAAGTACGTGATAATCCATATAACTTAGAATTAAACAATCTTTTTCAAATGGCAGCGAGGATAAATAAGAAGCGGAGTTTTTTATTTGTGAGTACAATTCTTGGAAAGCATCTTCCTATTAAACCGGCAGTCTCTCTAGCAAGTGGATTTGCTCTCGCTGCAAGATATATGGAAATACTACATAATACTTTTCATCCGTTTCAAAAAGAAATTTTAAATCTTATTTCATTAGAAGTTGATGAAATTCCAGAAGAAGTATTTCATTATCAATATCCCTTGCAAGAAGAAGTGTTATTTATCGGATTCGCTGAAACAGCAACTGCACTTGGCCATTCTATGTTTCAATGCTTTCAAAATGCAAAGTATGTACATACAACCAGGGAATCGATACCCAATCTCGAATCTGTCATTACATTCGAGGAAGAACATTCTCATGCAACATCACACCGTTGTTATGTCGATAAGAGCTTTTTTCAAAACAACAATCCAATCGTTCTCGTAGATGATGAGATGACAACCGGAAAAACCGCACTAAATATTATCAGATCCATTCAACAGCAATTTCCACGAGAAGAATATACCATTGCTTCTTTATTAGACTGGCGTTCTAATACTAATAGAAGACAATTTAAACAACTAGAAGAAGAACTTCAAATAAAAATTCATGTTATTTCTTTATTAGAAGGAATCATTCATACAACTGGCCAACCGTCGAATGTTTCAAAACCAACTATGCAAACTGAAGAAACAAAACCTTATTTCAAAAAGCATACCATTACTTGTCCAACATTATCCTATACATCAAATTACATAAAATATACTGGACGCTTTGGCATTTCATCATATGAACAAAAGCACATTCATTCTTTTACTCAAGAAGCAGGAAAAATGTTACAAAGAAAGAGAATTGGAAAACGAGCGCTCTGCCTCGGAACGGGCGAATTTATGTATATTCCAATGAAAATCGCTGCTGAAATGGGTGAAAATATTTTATATCAATCTACAACACGAAGTCCTATCCACCCTGTTTCAAATGATGTGAACTACGCCATTCATAATCATTTCCCATATCCAAGTCCCGAAGATTCTACTATTACAAATTACTTTTATAACATTTCACCTCATGATTACGATGAAGTATTTGTTTTTCTGGAACGTGATGTAAAAGAAGAAGCCCTATCTCCTCTTCTATATCAGTTACAAACAGTTATTCCCTGTATTCATATCGTCTCATTTTCAAATAGCACAGAAAAGGAAGGTTGATAATTATGGTAAAAGTAAATTCTCATATTAGTAGTTACGATCCAAATGATGCTATTTTTCTATTAAAAGATATTAGTGATTTAATGAAAGAAAGTTCCACAGAAACTAGAGAACAAGCAATTCAAGCCGGCACACATTATTCTGAAATGTTACCAGTAGAATATAAACCATCTAAAGCATATATGGACTTATTCTTTTCCTCCCTGCAACAATACAAGCACAAACTAGCAACTGCAGTTGGAGTTGTCGCTGAACAAATTATACAGACTAAAGGAACGAATCTTGTCCTCGTCTCATTAGCTCGTGCTGGTACACCTATCGGGATTCTTATAAAACGCTATATACGCTATCAATATAACCTTGATGTACCTCACTATTGTATTTCCATTATTCGTGGACGCGGTATCGATGAAAATGCACTTCGCTATATTTTAGAACATCACCCTAAAGAAACAATTCAATTCATTGATGGTTGGACTGGAAAAGGTGCAATAAAAAAGGAATTGGAACATGCAGTACATACATTTAACGAGAGAAATAATACACACCTTTCTCATTGTATGGCTGTACTTGCTGATCCAGGTTACTGTACTTCAATTTACGGTACACGCGAAGATTTTCTTATCCCTAGTGCTTGCTTAAATGCAACCGTCTCTGGACTAATTAGCCGCACTGTACTAAATGACACCTATATTGGCCCAAGTGATTTTCATGGTGTTAAATATTATAAAGAGCTAGAACAAGAAGATTTATCAAATTACTTCATCGATGAAGTAACAAATCTATTCCCTTCTGTTCATTCTCATATAGATAATCAATTACATTATATTGCTTCAACATACACCGATCCATCTTGGCAAGGATTAAAAGATATACAGTCTATCCAAGCTCACTTTGAAATTGACGATATTAACTTAATTAAACCAGGAGTCGGTGAAGCAACTCGCGTATTACTCCGGAGAATACCGTGGAAAATTTTAATACGCAAGCAAAACAATCCCGATTTAAAACATATTTTACTTCTTGCTAAAGAAAAGAATGTCCCTATTGAAATATATGAGAATATGGCTTATTCATGTTGCGGGCTCATTAAACCTCTTAGGAGGGAAACAATATGATTTTTGCCAGTGATCTCGATCAGACGCTTATTTATTCCCGAAAATCATTTCGTGCGCCTATAGAAGATGAGTCAATTCAACTCATTGAAACCTTAGACGGAAAAGAAATTTCTTTCATATCACATAAAACCATTTCACTACTAAAAAAATTGCAACTGCACTCATATTTTATCCCAGTTACAACAAGAACGATGGAACAGTTTCAGCGTATTACTTTATTCCAAAATGAAATCATTCCCGAATATGCCATTACAAGTAACGGCGGTAATATCCTTCATGACGGCAAGCAAGATGTTACTTGGAACAAAGAAATAAAAAAAAGACTTTCAGTAGAATGTTTAGAGAGAAATGATATACTAAAGGAATTTGAACAAATCGCTCATAAAGATTGGGTTATATCACAAAAAACAGCTGATAATTTATTCCACTATTGCATCATTAAACGAGAGAACATTCCTTATGACGAATTAACATCCTTTATTTCTTGGTTAGACAAACAAGGCTGGGCTCATTCACTTCAAGGTAGAAAATTATATTTTGTACCGAAGCCTATTAACAAATGGGATGCTGTGCAATATATAAAAGAAGTGCTACAAATAGACACTATTATTACAGCTGGGGATTCTTTACTCGATTTATGCATGCTTGAAAAAGCTAACTATGCCTTCGCACCACTTCACGGTGAATTAGGGGCAACATATAATCACTTACAACCCCATGTTGTAAAGACAGATGCAATCGGCATATATGCCGCAGAAGAAATCGTAAATAAATCACTTCAAATTATTCACAGTTCATTACCTACCTCATAATCGAAATATGCACAATTGCATACGCATACCTATGAAACAAATGGTACAATTTTATTTGAATCGCTGTTGCTACACTTCTTGATCAAAGAAAAGGCGTTAAAACGGATATTAGCGCCTTATCAAACTCAAGCAATTGGCACATTTGTCATCATGAAAGACACTCGAAAGAGTGTCTTTTTTTTTATATCTCACGAGGACTTACTCATTTCAACATATAAACACATAAAATAATGTAACTCTTTACATGCATGAATCCTTTCCTCAAAGTTTTGAAGCAGATTCAAAATAAAAAAGCACTCTTGGCTAGAGTGCTTTTTACTTTCACATAAGGAGGTTCCATAGTATGGATAGTACTCTCGTATTTAACTTCGGCATTGGTATTGTTATCATTTTATTTGTTTTCTTTGTTCTTTGTATGAGCGGGGTATAACAATCTTTTATGCTGATAACTCTTTTAAAGTATCACTTAATTTAAACTTTCTTAATTGTAAGGAAGCAATCAATGCTGCCCCTGCCCCAAGTATCACGCTAGCTAGAGCCAATATGATAACTTGATTATACGGAATAATAATAACTGTTAACTCGAGACTCGATAACACAATATAACTAAACAAAATCCCACCAAAAATCCCTATACAACCCGCTATCGCTCCAAGTAAAGTTCCCTCTAATAAAACGATCCGTCTCATCTGCTTCGGAATAGCTCCTACCGCACGAATCATACTAATTTCAGCACGTCTTTCATGCAAGCTTGCGACAATCGCATTCATTAATCCTATACCAGAAATAATGAAAACAATTACAACTAACAAGCGAATTAACATCATCATTTGCGATAATAACTGCTCTTGTTCTTTCAATAAATCATAACTGTTTATAACTTCTACATTCTCTTTATTATTTGTAACTTGTTTTACTTGCTTCTTAATCGCTTCAAACGATTGATTAGAATTTGTCATAATTTGAATTGCTTCATATCCTTGTACGTGAAACTTATCGCGAGCCCATTGTTCATTTACGAAAATATCCAAACTCCTTAACCTTAATCCTTGCTCAATAATCGAAACGACTTTAATTGTTTGTTTTTCTTTCCCTTTTCCTTGTACGTCAACCGTATCATGCAACTGAAGCCCTAAATTTTTAGCCACTTCCTTCGTAACGACTCCCTCACCATCTTGTAATGGCTTATTTAAAGCTTGTCCTGCAATCACTTTCGCCTTTGTTACTTTCTGGTACGCTACAATATCGTTTCCTACAACTTCCATTGAATCATAGGTCAAATTGTTTTTTTTCATAAATTCATACCATTCTTGATTCGCTTTTTTAAAGTCATAATTCACAAGCTTTGCGGTAAAGTCAGTAGCATTCCCAACACTCGATTCCACACCATCAATTTTTCTAACCTTCTCCATCCAACTAAACGGTAATGTTTCTATTCCTTGCGACTCTACTGGAATTCTTACTACTAAGTCCGCTGGTAAATGTTTTTGTAACCCTTTTTTCATACCTTCATACATAGAATTTACATACATCGTTCCAACAAGTGCTAACATAAAACCAAATGCTAATATAGCAACCGACACGGCTGCCTTGTTTCGATAACGAATTACATTCCGGCTACTAATCGTCGTTTCAATTCGTAATATCATTTGAAACGGTTTTGCAATCACTGGTGCTATTACGCGAATAAATAACGGAATCGCCAATAACAAACCGACCGCAAATAAAAGCGCTCCTATCGCACTTGGATTAAAACCGATATACTGCTCTAATACGCTACCCGTGAGTCCAATAGCGGTACCAAGGATTAAAATGCTAAGACTAAAAGCACTCCATCTTTTTTCTTTTTTTTCATTACTAGGAAGACCAGGACGAAGTGCTTGAACTGGTGGAATCTTTCTAACCATGAAAGCTGGTATAATGGCCCCTATGATAGACATAACAATCCCTAGTAAAAAAGTAATGAGTAAAATCTCACCTGAGATCGAGAATGATGCTTTCCCTGCGCCCTCAATATTCACCCATTTATTAATGAATGATGCAGCAATTGTTTGCGTACCTGCTCCAAGAATAACTCCTGCTAGCGATCCGATTGCTCCAATGCATAAAGCCTCTAATAAAACGACTACTATAATTTGATTTGGGTTACTACCGAGCGCACGTAATAATGCCCACTGCTTAAATCGACTTCTAACAGATAAGAAGAAACTTCCCATTATTAAAAGAGCTACAACAAATAAAGCAATACCACCTAAACTAAAAATTAACGGCTTCATTACATTTAGTCGTTCAAACGCCTTATCAACATAAGTACGTTGATCCACCTTTATATTTTCTATCTTCTTATTTACATCAAGAGCAATTGCTCTTTTCACATTTACATCGGCTGTTTTCACTTGAACGAGGTTGAATTGATTTGGTAGATTTAATTCTTTTTGAAGCCAATGGATTGGAAAATAAGCCCCGTGCCCCATTGCTGCCATTAGCGGTGGATTTAAAATGCCGACGACTTTCACAGTCTTTTCTCCATGTTGCGGGAATGGCAACTGAATCGTATCTCCTACCCGTATATTTTCACGATCTGTATATCCTTTTGTCAGTGCTACTTCAGCCCCTTCTTTCGGATATCGACCTTCTAATATTTTATAAGAATTCATTTCTGGAGAATCTTGCTCCACCCCCCAATAGGACGGTTTTCCCGATAACTCTTTATAATTTGGAAAAGGATATGGTATAAGTACTTTTGATATTTTTTCAGCATTTTCTAAGCCATCTATTCCTTTTAAACTTTCATTATTTAAATACATATCATTTTTTATATAACCAAATTGTAAATTATAATCTCCATACCGGCTTACTACTTGTTCCTTCACGCTTTTCTCTACTGATTGATTACCTAGTAATAACATCGTCGCTAACATAACACCTAAAGCTGCACCGAGGGCAATCAACATATTACGTAACCAATTTTGTTTCATCGATTTTACTGCATACTTAATTACCCATCGCATCACCTTTACCCCCTACTTTAAAGTGACGATTCATAATCTCTTGAATGTGAGTAACTTGTTGCGGGATATTTCGAAACTTCCATCCTTTACTTTCAGCATGTTCATGAATCACTTCACCATCTAATAAGAAAACAACTTTATCCGCATGGGCCGCTACGAACGGGTCGTGCGTTACAATGACAGCTGTTTGCCCTAATTCATCACACGCATTGCGAAGTGCCGCAATTATGTTTTTGCTATTTTCCGAATCTAGTGCCCCTGTTGGTTCATCTGCTAATATAATAGCCGGCTCATTTGCAAAAGCTCTTGCAATCGCAACCCTTTGCTGTTGCCCACCTGATAACTGTGCTGGTAAATGTTTTTCTTTTCCCTTCAATCCGACAAGTTCTAATAATCGCTTTGCTGTCACCGTTGCCTTCTTTTGCGACACATTATCTAACAGTAAAGGTAATCCTACATTCTCCTCCGCACTAAACACTGGAATCAAATTAAACTGCTGAAAAATAAAACCGATTTTATGCCTTCTAAATAAAGCGAGCTCTTTTTCTTTTAATGTTGAAATCTCTGTACCATCAACTCGAATACTACCTACCGATGGAATATCTAATCCACCTAATAACTGCAATAAAGTCGTTTTCCCTGAACCACTTGCCCCCATAATACAAACAAAATCTCCTTTTTGAATTTGAAGATTAATGCCTTTTAATATCTTTACTTTACTATCCCCAATATCAAACGATTTTTCTAACCTTTCAATTTCAATAATATTCATCCCAATATCCCCTTCTCTCTCTATTTACCAATCTATATATTCTATTCAGAATGCAAAATCCCTACTTTTTTGTATTTTTTTGTCACATACTAACATGTATCCCATATTAGCTAATTACATTTTCACTTTATTTCTCACGTCAGAAAAGTTGACTCTCACAACAGAAGTAACCATAATAGTTACATAAATAAAAAAACTATTCACACATCCACAAATAGGAGGAAGAATAATGAAACATGTAATCGTTTATGCACACCCAAATACAGAAAGCTTCAACCATGCGATTTTAGAAACGGTAAAAAGTGAATTAGAAGAAAAAGGTCATGAAGTTCGCGTTCGTGATCTATACGAATTAAACTTCAATCCAGTATTAGGCGCTTCGGATTTCATCTCATTTTCTCAAGGAAATACACCAGAAGATATTAAAGAAGAGCAAGCGCACCTCTCTTGGGCTGATAGCATTACATTCATTTATCCAGTTTGGTGGGCGGGACTTCCTGCTATTTTAAAAGGATACGTTGATCGTGTATTTAGTCACGGCTTCGCTTATGCTTACGGTGAAAATGGTATCGAGAAGTTGTTAAGCGGTAAAAAAGGCTTATTATTATCTACAATGGGAAATACGAAAGAAGCATACACAGCAGGCGGTATGTTTGAAGCAATGAAGAAAACAGCAGATGTTGGTATTTTTGAATTTACAGGCATTGAAACAATTGAGCATACATTCTATACGAGTGTCCCTTCTGTGGATGATAATGTGCGTAAACAATATCTTGAAGAAGTGAAAGATGTTGTGAATCGTGCATTTTAATAAAAAAACTCCGGTTGTTAAAACCGGAGTTTTTTATTTCGTCATTAATTTCGGAATATATCTTTGAAGAATGCTTTCTAACTCATTCATATCTTCCTGTCTAATAAGTAAATTCACATTGTCATTCATTTTTTCTCGCCCACGATATAAAAATATATTTTCTTTTGGATTTTCCCATGTCGATGTTTTATAGCCTTTTAATTCTTCATATGAATAAAAGTTTAATCCGTCTACTACACCTTTTTCATATATTTTTACACTTTTAATAAGATTGATAGCTATTAAAGTCATAAAACAACTTGCTACAACATAACTACCCGACTGAATAAGAAACTGTTCAGCTGTATCCATATCGCCACTTACGTACTGAGCATATATATACATACATTGTCCAATGAAATATGCTGGCCCAAGTAAAGCAATCCACCGTCTCTTCACTCGTGGATATGTTGCAATAAGTTTTCCCGCACTTTTTTTCATTTCATTTATTTTATATATCTTCCATAGAACAAAAAACAAAACACATAATGTAAAAACAAACATAATACATGACATCCAGTACACTCTTATTCCCTCCTCTTGCATCATTACATATAAATTTTACATTTTATATAACAACAACGAATATGCAATTATGCATAAAAAAACAGGTAACCTATTCCGGTTACCTGCATTTCATTACATCTTCTCAATCCACTCCGTCAAGTTATGCACAACTTGCGTTGGTTGTACTTCATATTCTGTTAACTTCTCCACAGTTGTGACTCCAGTGTGGACAAGAAGCGTATGCATACCAGCATTTACTCCCGCCAAAATGTCTGTATCGTAGTTATCCCCAACCATTAATGCTTCATCTTTTCCTATACCAAGCACTTTTAACGCTTGTTCCATAATGATTGATTCTGGTTTTCCGATAAAGATTGGATCCACACCTGTTGATACTGCTACAACTGATGTTAATGAACCGTTACCTGGTAATAATCCGCGCTCAGTCGGAATAGCAATGTCTCCATTTGTAGAAATAAATGTTGCGCCGTTACGTACAGCAAGACAAGCTTTTGCTAATTTTTCATATGTGATGTCACGATCTAAACCGACAACAACGAAATCAGGATTTTCATCCACAAGTTCAAATCCTTTTTCCACAAGTGCATCATGTAAGCCCTCTTCACCAATCATATAAACAGTTGCGTCTTGTTTGCGTTCATAAATGAAGTTCGCAGTCGCCATGCTCGTTGTGAATATTTGCTCTGCTTTCGCTGGAATATCGAAACGAACAAGTTTTTCTGCCACCTGTTCTGGTTTACGCGTTGAGTTATTCGTAACGAATAAATAAGGAATGCCGCGCTCTCCTAATGCTTTTACGAAGTCGCTCGCTTCTTCAATTTGTTCTTCTCCGCGATACATCGTACCGTCTAAGTCAATTAAGTAACCTTTATACATCGATTATGTCTCTCCTTCTATGCTAACGTTCTCACCTATCATACCACTCTTATATTACCCGCTTTTTCCAAAGAAAAAAACGCTTTACCTTAAAGCGCCCCATAACGTTCATTTTTTCTCTTTTACTTGGTAAGAACAACTACAATCGCCCTCACACATGTTTGCTAACGTCTTTACATCTGCACCTGCAAATAAACGATTATACATCTCTTTTTCATCTTCACATACTTGCGGGAATCTCTCTGCAATTTCCTTTAACGGACAATTTTGTTTTTCAATTATGAAAGAGTTTTCTCCATCTCTCTTTATTTGAACCATATAACCATTTTTCTCTTGCATAGCTGCTATCTCTTGCACTTTATATGCTAAATTCTTTTGATTACTCACTCGCTTTTGCAACTGTTCTTCCATTCGCTTCGTTCTCTCTTTTAAAACGTGACGAAGTATTTTTTCATCACCCATCCGAGCTAAATCCTCTAGCATATCAATCGCAAATTGCTTATACTCCTTCGGGAATGTATCTTCTCCCTTTTCGCTTAATCCATACAAATAAGTTGGTCTTCCGACATGTTGCCTTACCATCTTGGAATAAATGAAACCATCTTTCTCAAGATTACTTAAATGTCTTCGGATCGCCATTTCTGTAATCTCTAAAACATCAGCTAGTTCTGCTACTGTATGCTCTCCCTTTACTTTCAACAATTGCACAATTTCATCTTTCGTCGTACGTGCTTCCCCCATGTTTCAACCTTCTCCCTTTTCTTTCTCACATACAATATAAGATCCCCAAAAAGGTACCTTGGGGATCTTATAAGCATAATTATTCTGGTACAAATGCAGATACAGGTCCTAATTCCTTCTCTAAATAACTGCGAATATTTGCTGGGTATTTCTCTACCACGGCAATATGTTTTTGAATCGTCTTATATAATTCATCATGATTCATTTGAATATAATCTTGCGTAAGCATTTTCCGAAGAAGAATCACTTCTTTCATTCCTTGTCCTTCTTCTGCACTTATCACTCGCTCGTCCATCAAAATATCGATAATATCTTCATAACTTCCTGGATCGCGCATAATAAATCCATCAATCATCGCATTCCCTACGTCTAATACACTATCAATAATTAGATGAGTTATGCGTTCTAATGCGTAAAATTCAAACTCGGTTTCATATATCTTTTTCTCTTGAAATGTACTTGTTGCTCGTTCTAAACATACTAGCATTTGTTCTATTTTCTTTCTGTCTACAAAATACATGAATGTCACCTACCTGGAAATTAAAGCATTTACATTTTAATTGTAACGCTTTCTTCTGAAAAAATCGACAATTTTTCGAATTCACCTTTTCTCCGTTATTTGTTATAGTTATATTTGTATGATTTTTGAAATTGGAGGAATGGAATCTTGGAACGTGAACTCGCACTAGAAATTGTCCGTGTAACAGAAGCAGCAGCATTAGCATCCGCACAGTGGATGGGCCGCGGAAAGAAAAACGAAGCAGATGATGCAGCAACTACAGCAATGCGTGATATGTTTGATTCAGTAAACATGGCAGGTACAGTTGTAATTGGTGAAGGAGAACTTGATGAAGCACCGATGTTGTATATTGGTGAAGAACTAGGAACAGGTAACGGTCCAGAAGTAGACATCGCCGTTGACCCATTAGAAGGTACAAACATCGTTGCAAAAGGCCTTGCAAATGCAATGGCAGTTATCGCAATCGCAGATAAAGGAAACCTTCTTCATGCTCCTGATATGTACATGGAAAAAATCGCGGTTGGTCCAAAAGCAGCTGGTAAAATTAGCTTAGATGATCCAATTGAAAAAACAATTGAAATTGTAGCAGAAGCTAACAATAAAAAGATTCGCGATCTAACAGTTATCGTTCAAGAACGTGAACGTCATCAAGATATTATTGACCGTGTTCGTGCAAAAGGTGCACGCGTAAAATTATTTGGTGATGGTGATGTTGGTGCGTCAATCGCAACAGCACTACCTGGAACGGGTATTGATTTATTCGTAGGTATTGGTGGAGCTCCAGAAGGTGTTATTTCTGCAGCAGCATTAAAATGCCTTGAAGGTGAAATGCAAGCTCGCTTAGTTCCAATGAACGAAGAAGAAGAAGCTCGTTGTCGTGAAATGGGATTAGAAGACCCTCGTCAACTTCTTATGTTAGATGACTTAGTATCTGGGGATGATGCAATCTTCTCAGCAACTGGTGTATCTGCTGGTGAGTTATTAGACGGTGTGAAATTCCTTGGCGGAGATTTAGCTGAAACATATTCTATCGTTATGCGTTACAAAACAAGAACGGTACGATTCATTAAAACGCATCACCATTTAGATCATAAACCACACTTAAACTTAGATATTTAATAAAGGAGCCATGTGTATGGAAGAACGTTTCTTTCTGTACGACGACACAGTCGCTACAAGAACTCGTTTCGTTAGCTTTATGGGAGAAAATGAGCGTCATGATTTAGCGCTTTTATACTCTGATCGTCATTACGGTAAAACAATTGTCCTTGATATGCAGCGCAATAAATTTGCAATCATCGGTCCTGACGATTTAAACGAACCAGGCTACTTAGAGCATGCATTTTCTATGACTGAAGAAATTGCAGAAGAACTACGCTCATTTTTATTTGAACTTATATAATTTATCGTAGGCACCAGCTATTTTAGCTGGTGTTTTTCCACTTTAAGTATTTTGAATTTTCAAACGACTATGTTATAATTAAGAATAAATCTATTTGGATAGAAAGGACGTTATCTACGTATGCCAACATTTACTTTGTAATGGACCAGCAATTGGATAGCATTACTCTCAAAAAAGCACCACGCTTTTTCAAGGGAGTAGTCTGCCCATTCCCATTACAAAGGAACGTAACGCATCTGTAGTATGATGTTTACGGAGGTTCCTAAGGGAACCTCCTTTTATTTTTGTCTATTTCTCATGTCTTCATACTACAAGACATCCAAATAGCTGTATTACGTTCCTTTACCACTACTATAAGAGGTGAAGGAAAATGCAGAAAGTACAACTTTCTTGGAGTTTATATGAAAATGAGCAAAACACAATCGAAAAGTATTGTAAAAATTGCAGACGCAATACCCTATTTACTGACACGAATATTCGTAGGCATAACGCCAATGGAAAAAATATATACCGCTTTGCCATTTATAAATGTCCAAAAGATCATACGTGGAATCAAAAACTTCGTATTTATAAATCATTTACTGATCACGTTGAAACAGTCGACATGACGCAGCAAGATCAAACAGAAACAACTACTACCATTTCCATTATGCAGCATAAGGAAAACGGTATAGCCGAAATCACGATCGTATTAGATATCGTTTTCGGTTCCCACCGAATGGATAAAGCTTTATCCACATATATTTCCGACTGGAGCCGTACACGCATTGTGGATAAAATTAAAAATGGGGATATTCAATTGAACGGACAACACATGAAACCAAACGCAATACTTTCTGAAGGTGATTCTATTTCAATTTGTTTGTGAGCAAGTAAAAAAATCCTCTTACAATCGTAAGAGGATTTTTTTATTTCTTCACTTTTCGTAATACGAAGTGTGCACAACCGAAGTTACAGTACTCGTATAAATACTCCGTTAACGTACTAATTTTCGTATCATATGTCGAACGTTGATTACTATCATCAAAGAAACCGCGCAATCTAAGTTGCTCATAACCCCAGTCCCCAACGATGTAATCATATTTATTTAAAATTTCTGCATAACGCTCTTTAAATGCTTCTTCACTAAAACCATCACGAAAGTTTTTAATTACTTCGTACTGAACATTATTAATGCTCACCGTAGCATGCATCTCTTGCTCTTGCTTTTGCTCCATCATTAACTTCCTCTCTAAGCATTCTTCTTTTTATCGTATCACAAAGCATACCAACCAACAATTTCAAATACAAAAAATTGAAAATTAGTGCATGCTATGGAGAAGGAGGTGATACATCGTGAAAAAACAAATTATACTCTCTCTCCTCACTCTTTCCTTATTTGCAGGCTGTCAATCAACGAATAAAGCCGAAATGGAACGTGAAGAAGGAAGTCGTGTTCTTGTTTCCAATAAAAACGACATGTATCATACGGAAAATACAAATACACGATTAACGAGAGTCGGTTATTCATCTAAACAAAAGCATGAAGTATCTAACAAACAAGTAGGAGCCATTAACCGTGAGAAAGTCGCTGAAATGATTACAAGCATGACAGTCAAACTTCCTGACGTTACAAACGCTGCTACGCTCGTTACCGATGATGAAGTATTTGTTGTATACCGTGCAAACACAACGGATCCAAAACTCGTAGCAGATCAAGTATATAAAGCTGCTTTGTCCATCGTCCCTCGCTATTATAAAGCATATGTATCAACAGACCAAAAGTTGATTTCTCAAATTCAAGGACTTCAATCTGGTGCTTTAAATGATACAGAATATACACAGAGCCTCGACATGCTAAAACGGGAAATGAGTAAAAATCCTCATTTGAACAATACGGGGGATCAAACTTTGAATGATATGATTAAAAAATAAAGAAGATGGAGAAAACCTCCACCTTCTTTATTTTTGACTATTTCTTACGATCCGCATAAACCGCCATCGCATCACACATAAACTGTGCTAATCCTTGGCCAAACTTATCGATATTTTTCATGAAGCGCTCATCTGCGACGTACATTTGACCGAGTCCTTTAAAAGCATCTAATGAATATTGTCCGAAGTTTTGCAAGTAATCGTACCATACTCCTATTGCTTCCTGTGCCTCTTTAGAATCTGGTGCGCCGTGTCTAAGCGCCGCTAAATTTCTGTAAATCGTATTGAACTCTTCTTGATTATCTTTTGACATACCTTTTGCATATTCATTCGCTTTATCTACAGCTGCGTCTCCCCATCTTTCACGCGCTTCTTCTTCGTACGGATTCTGGCTGAAATCGAAGCCTTCAAACTTCTCTTTGTTCGTCATTTCAATCTCTCCTTTTGTATGTTGAATTGTTTTATCAATCGTCGCAATCACTTTATCTAACCTAGCACGCTTTTCAAGAAGCATTTTCTTATGAAGCTGTAGCGCTTCTTCTCGGTCAAATGATGGACTCATGATAATTTCTTTAATCTTCTTCAAAGGGAAGCCTAGTTCTTTAAAAAATAAAATTTGCTGCAATGTCTCTAAATTTTCATTGGAATACAGACGATATCCAGACTCTGTCGTCTCATCTGGGGTTAACAACCCAATTTCATCATAATGATGCAGTGTGCGCACACTAATTCCAACTAAATTAGCTACTTCTTTTACCTTCATTGTCATGTGTATCTCCCCCTTAATACATACGATAAAGTATGACGCAACGTTAGAGTCAATAAGTAAATTCATTTTTGGTTAAAAGTTTCATCTCCACTATATTTCATGCATAATAGATATGTACATATATTAGAAAGCGGTGAAAGTATGGTTTCAAGTACGGTAATTGCCAGTATCACAATTCAACTTGTGCTTTCGATTCTGGTACCTATTATTGCGTTTGTTTATTTTCGTAAAAAATATCATATTAATTGGAAAGTAGTCGGTGTTGGTGCTCTTATTTTTATTGGATTTACCCAAATTCTCGAGACACCGTTCCACCTATTTATGCGCGGAAATCCGGCAATCGCTCCAATTTTAGAAAATCCATTTGTCTTTGCACTTTATGGCGGACTAACCGCTGGTATTTTTGAAGAATTAGGACGTTTCGTTGCCTTCTTCTTCCTACTAAAAAAATATCAAGAATATAAAGATGGTTTTGCTTACGGAATAGGTCACGGCGGGATTGAATCCATTTTAGTCGGCGGATTCTCCGCATTACAGACACTTATATTCGCAAATGCTATTAACAATGGTAGCTTCGCTCAAATGGCAGAAAAACTACCACAATTAAATGTTATAAAGGATATGTTAATAGAACAACCCGCTTATTTATACTTCCTTGGCAGCTTGGAAAGAATTATGGCTCTTGTACTGCAAATTGCCTTTTCGATGCTTGTCTTATACGCAGTAAAACAGAAGAAATATATCTTCCTTGTTTACGCTATATTATTCCACGCATTTGTAGACTTTTTCGCGGCACTTTACCAAACAAAAACAATCAATATCTTTGTTGCAGAAGGAATTACCCTTCTCTTCACAATTGGTGCTGTCATTCTTATTCGTAAAATGAAAGAAAAATTAATGAGTATGCCGGCGTAAAAATAACCCACCAGTTGGTGGGTTATTTTTTATATGGATTATCATAATGATGATAGCTTTTTCCCTCTTGCAGCTTCCTCTTCGTTTCTGCATCTATAACAATGTACTTACGAAATTCGTTTGCTTCATTTTGAGAAAAGGACGCGAAAAAATAAACTTGGCGATCAGGGTGAATAAAAGAATCTTGAAACACCACACTACTCCGACAACCCACAGCTGTTTTTTGTAGGAAAGAAAATTCTTCATCAGGCACTTCTTTAAATGAGATTTTTTTTCGAACGCTATATGCTGCATTTTTATATTCTTTATACACCTTTTTATCTAACTGTTCATAAAACACATCTTCACTCACAAACGATTTATTTCGGTTGCTTCGATAATTTAATTTCGTATTCGATTCTGCATATGTTGTGGACAAGTGCAGAAAAAAACAAAGACTGAATATAATACATATCATTTTTTTCATAAGTGCACCTCAAATGTTCATTATCCACATTACTTTTCCACATATTAAAATCAATATGCCATTTCCAATGAAAAGGAATTTTTTCCACATTTGTCGAAGTATATAGCGTCAACTTGAAAGATGGGGATGAATTATGAAGAAATTGATTGTCATACGACATTGTTCAGCAACTGGCCAAGAACGTGGTGCCGAATTAACGATTGCAGGAAAAAATCAAGCAAACACCCTTGCTACATTCCTCTTAGAAAACCAACTACAAATAGATCATATTATTTCAAGCCCATTTGTGCGAGCTATCGATTCTATTCGGCCCTATGCGCTCCAAGCTAACTTGTCTATCCACGAAGATGAACGATTAGCTGAACGCATATTAAGCGACGTTCCAATGAACAATTGGATGCAAAAACTAGAATCTACTTTTACAAATATAGATATTGCCTTTTCAGGCGGAGAGTCAACAAAAGAAGCAACAGACCGTGCTATATCGCTTATCCAAGACGTTTTAAAATTAAACCATACTACAACACTACTCGTTACACACGGCAACTTACTCACACTGATTTTAAAGCACTTTAATCATACGATCGGCTTTAATGAATGGAGAGCTTTAACGAATCCTGATGTTTATGAAATTGTAATTGATGAACAATGTACTATAAAACGATTATGGGAAGCATCATCCAAGTAATATCTCTTTCCAACACATTCAGTTGACGCCACGAGAAGAAACTGTACTAACAATAGAAAGGGGTATCACTCCATATGTACGAAGATGTACTTGCTTTACTACATAAAACAAATGCTTCTTACGAAAAGTTTGAACACGAACCGGTACTCGATTATGAAACAGATCGTATCGTACGTGAAAGGCTTGGCTTACAAGGTACTCCAAGTAAAAGCTTATTTTTAAAATCAAAGTCTGGAGATTATTACGTATTTTTCACGTTAGAGGGTACAAGGCTAAACCGGGGAGAGATGAAAGAAATAACGGGAGAACGCTTATCTCTCTGTTCTCCTGATGAGCTAAGAGAAGAAACAGGCTGTACGCCAGGATGTGTCGCTCCTTTCGGTTATTCACAACATGTAACGATTATTGTGGATCGTGCGATTTATGCTTACGATAAAATTTTAATTACACCTGGTGTACCTGAATTTACAATTGAATTATCCACAGAGGAATTAAAGAAAATCTTATTAACATGCCCAAATGCTGTTTTAGAGTATAAACAAAAAGAGAGCCAATAATCAGCTCTCTTTTTTTCATTATTTTGCTTCTGCTGTTTTTTCTTTTGCAGAACGAACTTGCTCGTCCGCATGGTAAGAAGAACGCACAAGTGGGCCAGCTTCACAGTGGCTAAAGCCTTTGCTAAGTGCAATTTCTTTAAGCTCTGCAAATTCTGCTGGTGGGTAATATTTAAGAACTGGTAAATGCTTCTTAGATGGTTGTAGGTATTGTCCAAGAGTTAAAATATCCACATTGTTTGCACGTAAGTCATCCATTGCTTCAATTAAATCTTCTCTCGTTTCACCTAAGCCCACCATAATGCTCGATTTAGTTGGAATATCAGGCTGCATTTCTTTTGCTCGACGTAAAAACTCTAATGAACGGTCATATTTTGCTCTAGCGCGAACTCGGTTAGATAATCGACGTACTGTTTCAATGTTATGGTTTAAAATATCTGGTTTTGCATCCATTAACATTTTTAAGTTTTCTTCTACTCCACCCATATCAGATGGTAATACTTCGATTGACGTAAATGGATTTTTACGACGTACAGCGCGTACTGTTTCAGCAAAAACAGCTGCTCCTCCGTCTTTTAAATCATCACGTGCAACCGCTGTTATAACAACGTGCTTTAAGCCCATCTGTACTACAGAATCTGCTACGCGTTCTGGCTCTTGTAAATCAAGCTCAGTTGGTAAGCCTGTTTTAACCGCACAAAAACGACAAGCACGTGTACAAACCGCACCTAAAATCATAAATGTTGCTGTTTTTCTTACAGCCCAGCATTCATGAATATTCGGACATTTCGCTTCTTCACAAACCGTATGAAGATTCTTAGAACGCATCATTTTCTTTAAGCCTGTATAGTTTTCATTCGTGTTTAACTTAATTTTCAACCATTCGGGCTTGCGCTTATATTCTGTTTGTTTTGTCATGGTTATCAACTCCGCACAATATGAAATAGTTTACCGTGTTCGCTTCTTTCAATGTAACATATCTATTCTAACGTATGAAAGCGATTTGCTCAAATGAAGATTCTAAGATTTTTTCCAATCGTTCCCTATAATGAAATACTCCGTATATCCCACACTAAAAAGAGTGATGTTGTGAAAGGAGTCTATTTCATGCTTCGAAAAATTTCTCTTTTGCTTTCGATTTGCTTTCTTCTCCACCAAAACATCGCTTACGGTGAAGATAATCAGCAAAGCATATACGAAAAGCGCATGGCACTATATAAAGAAACCGAGCAATCTTCAGGCATTCCGTGGTATTACTTAGCTGCAATGGATCAATATGAAAGAAATATACGGAGCGTAAGAAAAGATATTCCGAAAAAACCAGATGCCATCATTTCCCTTTATTTCAAACCAGAAATATGGGCTGGACCCGTTAATGGTAACGACACTCTCCCCCATACAATTTCTCTATTTGGCGGATTAGGTTTAGATGGTGACAAAGATGGATTTGCAAATGCAAATAACGACCGTGATCTTTTGCATACAGCAGCAACGATTTTAAAGAAACAAGGAACGTCCGAAGACCGTGTTCACATTATGCTTTGGGAATATTATAGACGTGCGAAAACAGTTGAATTAATTACCGAATACGCCCAAATCTATAAACATTATGGACGTATTAATTTAGAAGGAAATGCTTTCCCACTTCCAATTCGTAGCGACCATAGCTACCGTAGTACTTTTGGCGCTGGAAGAAGTTTTGGGGGAAGAAGAGTTCATGAAGGCACTGATATTTTTGCAGGCTATGGCGTACCAGTAAGATCCACTTGCTATGGCATCATTGAAACAAAGGGCTGGAACCGCCTTGGCGGATGGCGCATCGGTATTCGTGACCTTCATAATAATTACCATTATTACGCTCATTTAGGCGGATTCTCAAAAGAAATACAGCTTGGACAAATTGTCGAACCTGGAAAAGTAATCGGATTTGTTGGTAGCACCGGTTATGGCCCTCCCGGCACAGCGGGAAAATTCCCTCCTCACTTACATTTCGGCATGTATAAAGACAATGGCTATACAGAATGGGCTTTCGATCCATACATGCATTTAAGTCTTTGGGAGCGAAAAGAACGCGCAAATACAAAACGATAACCGTAGCAATATGCTACGGTTATTTTTTATATTCGGCTAACTATCCGTTTTCTTTTTATCAGGTACAACAACACTCCTGCTTCCGTAATAAGTAGGCACTTCCCCTTGAACAATGCGCGTTGCAATCGGAACATCTTGTTTTACTTTTATTTCTTTCGTATGAAATGGAATAATCACTTGCAACGTTACTTCCATCTCCATAATAATTTGAATCGCTGTCGTATTGATCCCGTGCGGTTCAATTTTTTGTTTAATATCCGTATTCACATGACCAATCGTCGTGAAATCAATTGGAATATCGGGTCCTATATTTCCAAGAAGCGCATTATCCGTTACACGACCAAAAGGAACTGCCATCGTTGCTCCATTTTTTTCAGAAATACCTAGCCCCTTCAAATCACCTTGTTCTACTTGCTGTAAATATTTTTCTATGTATGTGGTCGTTGATGTTACGATTTCATTTACTTGCTTCGTATTTAAATTAATTGTGGATACTTTCCCGTTTTTATCATTTTGCACTTTCATTAATGAATCGACATCAAAACCTTCATTCATTCTATCTTTTACCGCCTTCGTCATAATCGCTGTCGCCATCTTATGCGTCTCTACTTCTCCATATTTAAGTAATGTCGGCTGAATGCTACTATTCACAATCCATAATCCTTGCACGAGTAATATAACAAAAAGAATAAACGACATAAGCAGTATGTACCGAAAGGAAATAGGCCCCCTTCGAAACCGCGAATTTTTCGAACGAAATATACTCATAAAAAAACCTCCTTCTTATATCATTTCTATGCAAGAAGGAGGGACGATATATGCTTATCTCATTTTTAATAATGCTTCTTTTCCGATTGTGCCGGCCGTAATACCTAAAGCTTCGGCTTCAATCGTTACTGATTCTAGCGGTGCTTCAAGAAGCTGTTCAATCGTTCTTACACCAACCGCGCGGCCAGCAATAATTCCTCGATCCCCTAACTTCTCATTTAAAAGACCTACATCTAATGCACCGCACATAATATATCCTTTATCGCTCATTACAGCTAGCAAATTTGTCTTTGGAAGTTTGACGCTAACCGCAATAAACGTATAATTATCGATTATAATTGGCTCTACATTAACCATAGTTCACACTCCTCTCTTTCTTATCTGTATGACAAGAGAAAAATGAGTGTTACAAGTAACTAGCCTATAGTTTGACGGAAGATGTATGAGTTATCAACACGTCTGTTAACACATCTCTGAGTAACTCTGGCATATAATATTGTTTGTCAGAAAGTGTGGATAGCTCTGGGTATAAGTAGCCGAATGTAAACATATCAATCGTTCCTACTGTATATATACGATCTAATTCCAGCGATTCCCCGTTAATCAATACATCTTCGAGTAAAATTTTATTCCCAGGAATCGTATCTGGAATGACCTCGACACCAGCGTAAATCATTTTCCCCATCACTTTCCCGCGAAATCCAAATCCTTTTACCTCAAGATTCTCCATATTTGGACGGCGCGCTTTCAAAATAACTTCTCGTAACGTTTTCCCTGGTACTTTTAATAAGCATGGATTAATGGGATGTGGACAAATTCTGTGAATATCTCCGCGCGTCACAACACCTTCATTTAATCCCTCTAATAGCACACCAGCGTTCACCATTCCAATTTCTGCACCACACCACGTTTTCAGCGCATTTGCTAACATGCGCGAAAATGATGTCTCCTGAAACCAATCGACCGGTAATGCTTCCTTTAAATGAACGACAGGCTCGGCCATAATATGTTTACTTTCTTCCTGCAGCACTTCAATTGTGGATAACGGTTTGCTATAAGCACCTAAACGTTCTGTCTTAATCGCTCTACCGTCTGTTTTCAACAGCTTCTTCGTCTCTTTATCCACAGTAAGCTGGACGTGCCCAACGTAACGTCCCCACTTTTCACAACAACAAAGTAACGTATTATTCATAAGAACGCCTCGCTCAAATAAATGGTGCGTATGTGCACCTAAAATAACATCTATATCATAATGCTCTGCCATATACTCATCCATGCTTTTTCCAAGGTGAGAAAGGACAACCGTAATATGAGCCTCATCTCGCACTTCTTCTAAAATAGACTCTAAATGGATAAGCGGATCTTCAATATGCCAATCGAGCATATGATAAAACTCTGGATACGCTACCGTTAATCCGATAAAAGCAATCGTAATCCCATCTGTCGTTGTATGTAATTTATAAGGCTTTGCCCACTCCGGACGTACCCCTTCTTTTTTAAATAAATTCGCGACGAGCACCTCAAATCCAGCATCATCATATAGACGATTCAAATGCTCCTTGGCTAACGTAATTCCTTCATTATTTCCGATCGTTACATAATCATATAGCGCCTCATTCAAAAGCTTCGTATTGCCAAGTCCATTCGTCGCTTCCGAAATACTATGAAAACGATCCACATGATCGCCGATATCAACCGTCAAAACGGTCTCTCCCGCTTCCTGTCTTCGCTTTTTCTCTCCTTGTACAAACCGAGAAATTTGCGGCCAATTTTCAAAATGACTATGTATATCGTTTGTATGATAAAGGTGGATGATTGTTTCTTTATTTATATTCAGAGAAAAAACCTCCTCTCAGTTCCTTACTGCCATTTACGCTACGCGTACGCAATAATCCTGTAAATACTTTTCGTCTTTTCTTGCTATTTTACATTGTACTCGCATTGAGGGAAAAAGCAAAAGATTGCCCTTTTTGATAGGAAAACTTTTTCTAGTTTGTGGAAGGGTTTTAGGTGGAGGAGGTGTTTTTTTGTGGTTGGGGTTCGGGAGGGGGGATTTGTCAAAAAGTTTAACCGAGTTTTTTATGTTTGTTTTTCTGAGTGGTTTAGCGAGCAATTTGGTGGATTCTCCAATGGGGTTTGTCAGTATCTTCGCCTTACTTCCAGTCGTTCTCTTTTCATATAAAATGTTGCGGGGTATATGAAGAATTTCTTTTGTCTTACTTTGTCAATAAGTCGATATTCCTTGTCGAATCGTCGATATATTGAAATAATCGCCGATATATTCCGAGTTATCGTCGATATATTTGAAAAATCGCTGATATATTTAACTGAACACCCGCCTGGGTATCCCAGCCTGACCTGATCTACACTGAACCCAACCCAAGCACAACATAAAAAAGCGCCCTGCATAGCAGGCCGCTTCCACTTTAAATATTAACCAATAGAACCTTCCATCTCAAACTTGATTAGGCGGTTCATTTCAACTGCGTATTCCATTGGAAGTTCGCGAGTGAATGGCTCAATGAAGCCCATTACGATCATTTCTGTAGCTTCTTGCTCAGAAATACCGCGGCTCATTAGGTAGAATAATTGTTCTTCTGATACTTTCGATACTTTTGCTTCGTGCTCAAGTGAAACGTAATCGTTTTTGATTTCGTTGTAAGGAATTGTATCAGATGTAGATTGGTTATCCATGATTAACGTGTCACACTCGATGTTAGAGCGAGAGTTCTTCGCTTTTGGTCCGAAGTGTACGATACCACGGTAAGTTACTTTACCACCATGCTTCGCAATCGATTTAGAAACGATTGTTGAAGACGTGTTTGGTGCTAAGTGAATCATTTTCGCACCAGCATCTTGGTGTTGGCCTTTACCAGCAATCGCGATAGATAATGTTAAACCACGAGCGCCTTCGCCTTTTAAGATAACTGCTGGGTACTTCATCGTTAATTTAGATCCAATGTTACCGTCAATCCATTCCATCGTTGCGTTTTCTTCACAAACCGCACGTTTTGTAACTAGGTTGTATACGTTGTTCGCCCAGTTTTGGATTGTTGTATAACGGCAATATGCATCTTTCTTAATGATGATTTCTACTACCGCACTGTGAAGTGAGTTAGTCGTGTAAACAGGTGCTGTACAACCTTCTACGTAGTGTACGTGTGCGCCTTCGTCTACGATGATAAGCGTACGCTCGAATTGTCCCATATTTTCAGAGTTAATACGGAAATACGCTTGAAGTGGTGTATCCACTTTAATACCTTTTGGAACGTAGATGAATGATCCACCAGACCAAACTGCAGAGTTTAATGCAGAGAATTTGTTGTCTGTTGGTGGGATTACTTTTCCGAAATGCTCACGGAAAATATCTTCGTTCTCTTTTAATGCGCTATCTGTATCTTTGAAGACGATTCCTAGAGCTTCTAGGTCTTCTTTCATGTTGTGGTATACAACTTCAGATTCGTACTGTGCAGATACACCAGCTAAATATTTTTGCTCAGCTTCTGGAATACCTAATTTATCAAATGTTGCTTTAATTTCATCAGGTACTTCATCCCAAGACTTCTCAGATTTCTCAGATGGTTTTACGTAGTACGTAATTTCATCGAAATCTAAGTCGTTTAAGTCGCCGCCCCATTGTGGCATTGGCATTTCATAGAACTTATCCAGTGATTTTAAACGGAAGTCTAACATCCACTGTGGTTCTTCTTTCATACGTGAAATCTCTTCAACGATCTCTTTTGTTAAACCGCGTCCAGCACGGAAAATCGAAACGTCTTTGTCTTTGAAACCATATTTATAATCGCCGATATCTGGCAGTTGCTTCGCCATGTTGGTGTGTCCCTCCTTAGATAACCTCGTTTTTAGGAACCTTTAACATTACTTATCTTCGTTTAAGCCCTTTTCTAACGCTTTCCACGCTAATGTTGCACATTTAATACGTGCCGGGAACTTGCATACGCCTTGTAATGCTTCAATATCTCCTAAATCAATGCTGTCATCGTACTCTTTTCCTAGCATCATGTCAGAGAAAATTTTAGAAAGCTGAAGTGCCTCTTCAATTTTCTTACCTTTTACTGCTTGTGTCATCATGGAAGCTGAAGACATTGAGATGGAACATCCTTCTCCTTCAAACTTCGCTTCTTGCACAATACCTTCTTCTACTTTCATCGTAAGTTGAATACGATCGCCGCAAGTTGGATTGTTCAAGTTAACTGTAACACTATCTTCTAACACGCCATTGTTACGAGGATTCTTATAATGATCCATAATAACTTGACGATATAACGTATCTAAATTATTAAATGACATTTGTGAAATACTCCTTTGTCTTGATTAGCGATTCAACAAATGTATCAATTTCTTCTTTTGTATTATATAAATAGAAGCTCGCACGTGCTGTAGAAGAAGCTTTTAGCCACTTCATAAGCGGTTGTGCACAGTGGTGTCCTGCGCGAACCGCAATGCCTTCTACATCTAATACTGTCGCTACATCGTGAGGATGTACGTCTTCAATGTTAAATGTAACAAGACCAGCGCGATGCTTTGGACCATAAATTGTAACGCCATCTACTTCTGATAGTCTTTCTAAAGCATATTGCGCTAATTCATGTTCATGCCTTTCAATATTATCAAGACCGATTTCTTCTAGGAAATCAATTGCCGCTCCAAGTCCGATTGCATTACCGATAATCGGTGTACCTGCTTCAAACTTCCACGGAAGCTCTTTCCAAGTAGATTCTTGTAAATCTACGAAATCAATCATTTCACCACCAAATTCAATTGGCTCCATATTGTTCAGCAATTCTTTTTTACCATATAATACGCCGATACCTGTAGGTCCGCACATCTTATGAGCAGATAATGCGTAGAAATCACAGTTCAAATCTTGTACATCCACTTTCATATGAGGTGTACTTTGTGCACCGTCAACGACCATAATTGCGCCATTTTCGTGTGCGATTGCTCCGATTTCTTTTACAGGGTTAATCGTTCCAAGCACGTTTGAAACTTGCATAATAGAAACGATTTTTGTATTCGGTGTAACTGTTTGACGAACATCTTCTAAAGAAATTGTACCGTCTGGTTGAAGCGGAAGGTATTTTAAAGTTGCACCAGTTTTCTTCGCAACTTGTTGCCACGGAATGATGTTACTATGGTGCTCCATGTAAGAAATAACGATTTCATCGCCTTCTTTTACATTTTCAAGACCATAGCTAGCCGCTACTGTATTTAATGCAGTTGTCGTTCCGCGCGTGAAAATAATCTCTTCCATTGATTTCGCATTAATAAACTTGCGAACTTTCTCGCGTGCACCTTCATACGCGTCGGTAGCTTTCGTACCGAGCGTATGAACACCGCGATGCACGTTAGAATTATATTCTTTATAGTAACGTTCTAACGTTTCAATGACTTGAATTGGTTTTTGAGAAGTTGCTGCACTATCGAAATATACAAGTTGTTTGCCGTTCACTTTTTGATCAAGAATTGGAAACTGTTTGCGTATTTCATGAATATTCATTAGCGAACTTTCCTTTCAATTACCTCAACAAGCTGTGCTTTTACTCCTTCAATTGGAAGCTCATTTACTACAGGTGCTAAGAATCCATGGATGACTAAACGTTCTGCTTCGCGTTTTGGAATACCACGGCTCATCAAGTAGTATAATTGGTACGGATCTACGCGGCCTACTGAAGCTGCGTGACCTGCCATTACATCATCTTCGTCGATTAAAAGAATTGGGTTTGCATCCCCACGAGCTTTCTCATCTAACATAAGAACGCGAGAAGATTGTTGTGCATTTGATTTAGATGCACCGTGTTCAATCTTACCAATTCCGTTAAAGATAGATGTTGCACTATCTTTTTGTACACCGTGTTTTAAAATCCAACCTTCAGAGTGTTTACCGAAGTGAACAACTTTAGTTGTAAAGTTTTGTGTTTGGTTACCACGGCCAATTGTTACTGTTTTCGTATCAGCATATGAACCGTCGCCCATTAAGTTTGTAACGTTCTCTGAAATTGTGTTTCCGTCATTCATAAGGCCTAGAGCCCAATCAATGCGGCCGTCGCGTCCTACAACACCGCGGCGGTTAACGTAAGTTGTTACGTCTTTTGCTAATAGATCAACCGCACCGAATTTCACTTGTGCGCCTTGTTCCACGATTACTTCTGCTACGATATTTGCAATACCTTTAGCATTTTCATTTGCAACGTAGTTTTCTACATAAGTTGCAGTACTGTTCGCATCAGCTACGAATAATACGTGGTTATATACGTTAGCTTCTTCGCCGTCTACTAAGAATACAGCTTGAAGTGGAGTTTCAAGAACAACGTTTTTCGGAACATATACAAATGCACCGCCGTTGATTAATGCAGCATGAAGTGCAGTTAAACGATGCTCGTCTACCTTCACGCCGTCTTTCATTAAATACTTTTGTAATAGTTCAGCATGCTCTGTTGCAGCTGTTACGATGTCTGTAAAAATAACACCTTTTTCTTTTGCTTCGTCTGCTAAAGAAACGAACGCAGTTGTACCAGTACGTTGTACCAATACGCTGTTATTTTCATCGATTAAGTTTTTCACTGCTTCTGGAAGCTCTGTTAAAGAACTTACAGGCTCTTGCTTAGCAGCGTCGCCTTTTCCGATAAAGTCCCATTTCTCAATTTTCGTTTTATCAGGCGTTGGCATTGGAAGTTCAGTTGCTTGTGCAAGAGCTTGTAAGCGGAACTCAGTCAACCAAGCAGCTTCGTTTACTTCGCTTGCGCGTTGACGGATTGTTTCTTGATCGAAAGGTAATGTACCGATTGTCATGTTTATGCTCCTCTCTTACGCTTCTTGCTCTGTTGTTTCGTCTTCAATACCTAATTCTTTTTTAATCCAGTCATAACCTTCAGCTTCTAGACGTTGTGCAAGCTCAGGGCCACCAGATTTAACGATACGACCGTTCATCATAACGTGAACGAAGTCTGGAGTGATGTAGTTTAATAAACGTTGGTAATGCGTAATCATTAGGCAACCGAACTCTTCGCCGCGCATTTGGTTAATACCTTTAGATACAACTTTTAATGCATCGATATCAAGACCTGAGTCGATTTCATCTAAGATTGCGATTTTTGGCTCAATCATCATTAATTGAAGAATTTCGTTACGTTTTTTCTCTCCACCAGAGAAACCTTCGTTTAAGTAACGTTGTGCCATTTCTGGATCCATTTCTAGGAATTCCATGTTTTTATCTAATGTACGGATAAATTTCATAAGAGAAATTTCATCGCCTTCTTCACGACGTGCGTTAATTGCAGAACGTAAGAAGTCAGCGTTTGTTACTCCGCTAATTTCACTTGGATATTGCATTGCTAGGAATAGACCTGCTTGTGCGCGCTCATCTACTTCCATTTCTAATACATCTTCACCGTCGATGATGATGCTACCTTCTGTTACTTCATACTTTGGGTGACCCATAATCGCAGAAGATAAAGTTGATTTACCTGTTCCGTTAGGTCCCATAATTGCGTGGATTTCTCCACCTTTTACTTCAAGGTTTACACCTTTTAAAATTTCTTTGCCATCAATTGATACGTGTAAGTCTTTAACCGTTAATGTAGAACCAGCCATCTCAATACCTCCATTAATCCTATATATACATTTTAAAAATTCCTAAAACGTTCATATTCTCATTTTATTCTCATTCTAATCTTATATCAAATAAAATGATATCGCAAACGACGAAAAAAAGTAACAATTTTTTCACAAATGTATATAAGTATTTCCTTTACATCTTTCTATGATACACCTTTCTTCTTATTTATATAAAGAAAAAAGGACTGGTAATTTTCCAGTCCTTTCCTCATATTTATTCACTTACCGGAAGTACAGCACCTTTATATTCTTTATTAATAAAGTCTTGAATTTCTTTTGAATGCAGTACTTCTACTAATTCTTTAATTTCTTTTTTCTTCTCGTCACCTTTACGAACTGCAATAATATTTGCGTACGGAGAGTCTGATCCTTCAATCGCAATTATTCTTTTACAGGAACAACTGCCCCTTTATATTCTTTAGTAATAAAGTCTTCAATTTCTTTTGAATGTAATACTTCTACAAGCTCTTTAATTGCTTTTTTATCTTTATCACCTTTACGAACCACTAATACGTTTGCGTATGGAGAATCATCGCCTTCAATTGCAATTGCATCTTTTTCTGGGTTTAATTTCGCATCAATTGCATAGTTCGAGTTAATTAAAACAGCGTCGCCTTCTTTATTGTTATACACTTGTGGTAACAAACCAGGCTCAATATCCGTTTTGAACTTTAAGTTTTTCGGATTATCTGCAATATCTTTTGGAGTTGCACTAACTGGATCTACTCCGTCTTTAATTTTTAAAATGCCTTCTTTTTGTAAAATTGCTAAACCACGTCCATGGTCAGTAACGGAATTACTCATAATAATTGTCGCCCCGTCTGGAAGCTCTTTTAAGCTCTTATATTTTTGAGAATATACACCAATTGGTTCTAAATGAATTTTTCCTGCAATTTCAAAATCGTATTTTTTATCTTTTATTTCTTTTTCTAAATACGGAATGTGCTGGAAGTAGTTTGCATCTAAATCCTTATCCGCTAACGATTTATTTGGTAACACGTAGTCTTGGAATTTTTTAATTTCTAACTCAATTCCTTTTTTCTCTAATAAAGGTTTAGCCTTTTCTAAAATAACCGCATGCGGCACGTTAGAAGCCCCTACAACTAGTTTCTTTTCATCTTTATCTTTCCCGCCACAAGCTGCTAACCCAAAAATTGAAGTTGAAATAAGTGCTGTAAGTAATAATTTTTTCATTTGAAACATCCTCCCGTTTTTTTATTATCGTTTATCTATTCGAACCGTTACACGATCACCAATCCACTGAATGAAAAATACAACTAGTAATACACAAATTGTCGCAACGATTGTTACATCGTTATTTCCTCGTTGGAATCCTTCTAAATATGCAAGTGTTCCAAGGCCACCAGCACCAACAACTCCCGCCATTGCTGTATAGCCTACTAAAGCAATTGTCGTAACTGTAATGCCAGATACTAATGCTGGTAATGATTCTGGAATTAGCACTTTTAAAATAATTGTGCTTGTTTTTGCTCCCATCGCTTTTGAAGCTTCGATTACACCTTTATCAATTTCACGAAGTGCAATTTCAACCATTCTCGCGTAAAATGGTGCCGCTCCAATAATTAAAGCCGGCAGTGCTGCACTCGCTCCAAGAATTGTTCCAAGCAGAATCTTTGTGAATGGGATTAATAAAATGATTAAAATGATGAACGGTATCGAACGGAATATATTTACGAACGCTCCAATCGCTGTGTTAACCGTCTTGTTTTCCCATAAATTATCTTTCGCTGTCATAAAGAGTAACAATCCTAAAATTAGTCCTAAAACAAATGTCGCAAGAGCTGCGATTGCCGTCATATATAACGTTTCACCAGTTGCTTCTAACATTTGATTCCAATCAACATTTGCGAGTAATTTATCCATGTGCGATCACCTCCAGCTCTACTTGATCTTGATGTATTCCCTCTATTGCTTGCTGAATCGCCGTTTCCTCACCATTTAAATGAACAACTAAACTACCGTAAGAACCGTTATTCGTTTGTGCGATATTTCCTTGCAAAATGCTAACTTCTATATCACTGCGTTGCATTAATCTTTGAAGTACTGGTCTTTCTACAGCTTCACCGATAAACTGCAAACGAACGACTTTACCATCTGGATACTTTTCAATTAAACTTTCAATCGTTTCATTTGTATCTTCAGAATCCGTTAACTGCTGTACGAATCGTTTCGTAATGTCTTTCTGCGGATTACGGAATACATCAAGTACTGGACCCGTCTCTACAATCTTTCCTTTTTCCATTACCGCCACTCGATTACAAATCTTTCGAATCACGTGCATCTCGTGTGTAATAAGTACAATTGTTAAACCGAGACGCTTATTAATATCTAATAATAAATCTAAAATTTGATCTGTCGTTTCTGGATCAAGAGCTGATGTTGCCTCATCACATAAAAGCACTTGCGGGTTGTTAGCTAACGCTCTTGCAATACCAACGCGTTGCTTTTGTCCTCCGCTCAGCTGAGATGGATACGCGTCTCCTCTTCCTTCTAAACCAACGAGATGAATTAACTCATCAACGCGTTTTCTTCTCGCTGCCCTATCAACACCTGCAATTTCAAGTGGGAATTCAATATTTTCACGTACAGTTCGTGACCAAAGTAAGTTGAAATGCTGGAAAATCATTCCGATTTCTTGCCTTGCCTTACGAAGTTCACTTCCTGTAATTGCTGAAATCACACGATTTGCAATTGTAATTTGGCCTGAAGTTGGTTTCTCTAGCTGATTGAATAATCTGATTAACGAACTTTTCCCAGCCCCACTATATCCGATAACACCAAATATTTCGCCTTTGTCTATTTTTAAATTGGCATTATCTACAGCAGTGACATCACCGCTTTTTGCTTTATATATTTTCTTTACATTCTCTAATAGAATCATGGTGTATCACCCCTTTTTTATTTGGATCGACTCCGCAATTTTTTATGTTTAATGCGTGTAGTCCACCGTTATCACTACTTTTATTATTTGAATGTCCTCCACATTCAAACAATAAAAAAACCTTTCCGCTTTAGAGAAGCAGAAAGGTTTATATGCGTATATAACAACATTATCCCTCTCTCTCATCTCTCAAAGCATTTGCTTTGCAGGAATTGGCACCATTTCAACATAAGTTGACGGTTGCCGGGCTTCACAGGGCACAGTCCCTCCACCTCTCTTGATAAGAGAAATCAGATTACATTTTCGTCTGATTTGTAATTTATGAAATTGTCTATATTTTATGAATTGAATTGTATCAATATCCACACACCATGTCAACAGAAATTTTCGTAAAAAATGAAACTTCAGAATTTTAAGCACCTACTGACATCGGTTTACATATATGAAACATCGATTCGACTAATAGCATCGTTCGGTATGTTCCCGAATATTGCACACGTCCATCGTTCATTAACATTTGCAACCTTACATTGCCGTTCACCAATTGTTTTACATCTTCTTCATCTACACAAACGATTTGCTCCGTTCCTCTTTCCTCATGTAGCAGCTCTATATAATCCCTTGAAATTTGTAGCGAACAACTTTCATCTCCAAAACGGAAATTAACCGTTTTTTCTCCTTGTCTTAAAAGCGGCTCTAAATGATATTGACCATTAGCGTAATTTACAAATGATTGCAGCAAAGAATATAATTTCACCCTAAATCACATCCTTCATATCACTTTCTATTACACATACCATTCCCTCTCACTAAAGAGCAATCCTGTTACTTTCGCTCGACAAATACTGTAACCACACTGCCTCTCGACATATTTCCCGAGAAATATGTCGAGGCGGCAAAAACTTTGCCGCCTACTTTAATTCCTTATATAAATATTCAACCGAATGAAATGCATATATCTTCTTCATGAGTGTCCCATTTTCAAAAACAAGTAAACACGGTACACTTTCGATTCCATACTCTTTCGCTAAATGCGGAGCATAATTTAAATCTAACATTCCAATTTGGAGGTCTCCAATTGTCATCTCAACGACTGTTAACATCTTTTTTGCTAATTGGCATGTTCCACACATTGGAGTATATACATATAACACTGTTTTTTCTTCGTTCTCTATTAGGGCTGTTGCTTCGGCTCCTGTCCAGTCAATCACTTCTATCATTCCTTACCGTAAATATTCTGTATAAACGTCAATGTCAGCTCCCCATAATACATTTGCTAAGTGTGAAGATGGCGCAGTTGCCACTTCTCGGTACGAGCGATCAATATAAATATGCTCTGCTTGCGGAAATTCTTTTCGAAACTGTTTCCTTAACTTTTCTCCAGCATCATCAGCATCCACTAGTACATACACTTCCTTATCAAAAAACTGATCAACGAGCTCATCCATTTTCGACAAACCAATTGTACCATTTGTACAAACAATTTCCACCGGTTCCCGAATAATAGATTCAATCTTTCTTCTATCTGATGTACCTTCTACAATAATGACTTTTTCCACATAAATCATATGTCATCACCCGATCACCATATACTATACAACCTTTAACTTAGTATATAGTATATTCGTTATTTTCATGTTGTTTCCTGTTTATTTTTGCAAAAGAAAAGCGCAAGCGGCTCGTTCAGATTGTGAGGGGGATGGAGCTTCTGACGTAAAGGCGCTTTTTGCCTTGTAGGAAGAAGCGAAGCCACCGAACAATCTAGCCGCTGGAGCTAGACAATGAAAAGCGCAAGCGGCTCGCTCAGAACAAGAGGGCATTGGAACTCCTGAACTAGAGGCGCTCTTTGCCTCAAGTGAAGGAGTGAAATGACCGACTGTTCTAGCCGCTGGAGCTAGATCAAAAAGAAAAGCGGAACCGACTGTTTAGCCATGAAGGGCTAGGAGATGGAGCTGGACAATAAAAACTTAGACGAAAAAGTTTTTTCAAAAAACGTTCTCCTACACAATAATTAGTATATGATTCTACATTCATTATTTTACATCAAATAAAAAAGGACAGCACAAAGGCTGTCCTTTAGTCGACTATAATTAGTCTTGGTTTGTCATTTCTGCATATTTTTCAGCAGTTAATAACTTTTCAACTTGGCTTGCATCAGAAAGTTCAACTTTAACCATCCATGCACCCTCGTATGGAGATTCGTTAACAAGTTCTGGTTGGTCACTTAATTCTTCGTTTACTGCTACAACTTTACCACTTACAGGTGCATATAACTCAGAAACTGTTTTAACAGATTCTACGCTTCCGAATGGCTCGTCAGCTTCGATTGTTGCACCTACTTCAGGAAGTTCAACGAATACGATATCGCCTAGCTCACCTTGTGCAAAGTGAGTAATACCGATAACAACTTCATTACCTTCAGTTTTTACCCATTCGTGTTCTTCAGAGTAACGTAAATTATTTGGAATGCTCATGACTGTACCTCCAGTGAATGTATTAATTATGTAAAAATACCTTATTGGTACTTTTTCCACACACTTTCAAACTGCTCTTCGTTAAAACCAAGTGTTACATTCGTTCCATTTGTTACGATTGGACGTTTAATCAACATGCCATCAGATGCTAAAAGCTCGTACATTTCGTCTTCACTTGCATCCTTTAACTTATCTTTCAGACCAAGTTCACGGTAACGCATTCCACTTGTATTAAAGAATTTTTTTAATGGTAATTCACTTTTTTCATGTAAATTACGTAAATCTTCTTTTGATGGTGGATTTTCAACAATATGAATCATCTCATATGCTACATCGTTTGCCTCAAACCATTTCTTTGCTTTTTGACATGTGCCACACTTTGGATATGAATAAAATGTTACTGTCATAAATTCACCTACTTTTTTACTAACCTTTACCTTTATCATATAGAAAACGTTTTATTATTTCAAACGATTATTCGCTAAACTTTTACTTATTTCGTGATAATTTTTAATAATCCTGCAAATTTTTCTTATTTTTCCGCCATTTGTTAAGAAAAAATAAATATATAATTTTTTTTGATTCTTCTCTTATCACTCGCCGAACATATATCTTAAACAAACGTTTGATTAACTCCCTATTTTTCTTTATTAGCCCTTGATCCGCATCGATTTTTTCCTACCGAACATATATCTTAAACAAACGTTTGATTAATCCTCATTTTTTCTTTGTTAACCCTTGAGCTGTATCGATTTCTTCCTACCGAACATACATCTTAAACAAACGTTTGATTAATCCTCATTTTTTCTTTGTTAACCCTTGAGCTGTATCGATTTTTTCCTACCGAACATATATCTTAAACAAACGTTTATTTAACCATTTCATCCTATAGTCACAAAACCTGGAAACACTTTACATGACAAAGGCGTACAGAGAAAAGGAAATAACGATTTTGACCATAATAGGAGAGTACTCCATGATGTTGAAGAAATTACTGCAAAGAAAAAAGACGCATTTAAATGGATGCGTCTTTTGGCGATGTTTCTTTTGTAAAATCATATAAAGCAATTGCGCCTAAAATAACCAATATACTTTCAGGGGCATCTAACAAAATAGTTCTCCAAGTTTCTGAGACTACCCATTTAATACCTGCCGCTGATTCAAGATATGTTTGAAAATAACTAATTGTAAAATCAATTACAAATAAACATACAAGTAATGTTAGACCAAAACGAATTAATTTCTTGTTTTTAAACATACAACACCTCTCAAAGTTCATTGGATATTTCTGAGTTCAGTTCCTTACATACAAAAATCCTTATATTTAATTTTAACATATTAAATATCCAAATAAATACAATATGCATATTTGCATATTATATTGAAAGTAGTCCATAATTCTGACTAGTACCTCATAAACAATGGTATCATTTGAACCCACTATGTAACCGATTCCTGCATGCGAAATAAAGGAGAAGCCTCGTTTACAGGCTCCTTCTTCATCGACTCAAATAATCTGCAATTGTTTGAAATACGACGATATACATATTATGAATACTTTCTTCAGTATTTCCACCATTCGATAAACCAACTGCCCATTGTTGTCCTTCACCACTTCCGATATTCGCAAAGCCTTGCGTATACATAGCATTTACATCTTTTCGTGCACTGTTATACTCTATCCCTTTTGTAATAAACGTTGAATATGATTTATCTTGCAAACCGATAAAAAACACTGGTTTCTTTAGCGATGAAAATACACTTTTATACTGCTCAGTTGAGGCCTCTTGAAAGTGATCTTGCATGACAAGAAAACCATCCACTTCCTTAGATTTCTTTTCCAGTTCCTCTAACTTTATTTCCTCAAACTTTATATTCCTAAACGTATCTTTCGGTTTCTCTCCAACAACTCCAATTACGAGTGCTCTTCCGTTATATTCTAATTTCTCTCCTTCTTTATCCTTTGCACATCCAGTACTCACTAGGCATATCAATATAAAAAATAAGAAATACGATAAACGCTTCATATAGCACCCTCCCCTTCTTTTCAGTCAAGTGACAAAAACGTAAGGTTCATTCAAGAAAATGTAAGTAAAATCGATAGCTCAAATTACGTTTCTATATTATAATCAATTGAATTTACTTACATTACTAAACATAGGAGATTATCATGAAGAAATTTAAACTTTCATCTTTTCTTCCGTTAAGTTATATACTTCTACTCGTACTCGTAAGTCCCCTTTACGATGTATTAAATAAATCTACTGTTCACGCAGTAGATGTCACAACTGTAGTAGATGATTGGATTCCATTTGTGAAAGCATTTATTATTCCTTATTTACTTTGGTTCCCTTACTTATACGGCGCACTTATTTATTACTGCTTTGCAGATCGAAAACAATATTATGTCACTTTAAGTAGTATCATTCTTGGAAAACTTGCTTGTTTTTCTATTTATTATTTTTGGCAGACAACTGTACCACGTCCAACAGTCGTTGGATCAGACGTATTTTCCGAACTAGTCCGCTATATTTATAGTATCGATCAACCGGTAAACTGTTTCCCTAGCATTCACGTACTTACTACCTTCATCATTATGCTAGCTGCCTTTAGACGTAGAGAACAACATGCTTTTGAATATTATATCCTTATGTTCTTCGGTACGCTTATTATTTTATCAACACTATTTACGAAGCAACACGCGTTTGTAGACGCCATCTCTGGCATGACGCTTGCAAGCATACTTTACTTCGGCGTTCAGTTATTATTAGCAAAAGAAACAGTACGTGTTCCAGTAAAACAAAATCAAAAAATGTAAAAAGCAGACTGTGGCTTTCAGTCTGCTTTTCTCTATATAAAAGGAGATTTTCAATTTAAGATTGCGGTACAGTCATATCACCAGAGTGAATACGACCTGCCTTTTTAAGAGCAATGTAAAGTATATAAGAAACAGCTACTGGAATGATGATATAAGTAATTACCATCGCGGGAACAACTTCCCATCCTTCGCTGGAAATTAAATTAATCGGTGCGATAAGAGAGCTTAATCCAAGACCTGCAATTTCTTTTCCTGCTTCCAGTTGGAAAATCAATGCGGATACAGGACCAACTATAGCACTGGCGACGACAGTTGGGACGAGAATCATTGGATTTTTAGTGATATTTGGCAACTGTACTTTCGGAGTACAAAGCGCCTGAGCTAATATGCCACCTAAATTGTTTTCTTTCGCTGAGATAACAGAGAATCCGATAAACTGAGCAACGCAGCCTGCAAGAGCAGCACCACCTGCAACACCGTCTAAGCTAAGTGCGATCGCTAACGCAGCTGATGAAGCTGGAGAGATAAGTAATAGTCCCCAAACGACTGCAATCACGATAGAAGCAATGAACGGGCTACCAGCTGAGCTATCTTTAATAAATGCTCCAATTGTATTTAAAACAGGAGTAATATTATGAGATAACCAAATACCGACTAAACCAGAACCTAATATGGCCGCAAATGGAACGAGCATCATATCTAATGCAGTTTTACCGCTTAAACGTTTACCAATATATACAGCTAAAGTTGCTGTTAATAATGCACCGATTGGCTCACCTGTTTTAATGATTAGACCTGCTTCAGTAATTGAAATGGATCCGGCACCAATCGCTCCAGCTACCATAGCCGAGAAGATTACAAGACCGTTTGCACCGAGCATAAAAGCAATTCCGGCACCAATGGCTGGTGCCATAAGTGATTTTGCAACAACTCCGATTGTAATAAGCAATGGAATATCAACAATTCTTCCTATATTTTCGATTAGTAAACCAATTCCAAGGGATACGAAAATACCTTGTGCGATTCCAGCTGATGCTTTAAATACACGAGACATTATATATTCCTTCATTTGTTTCACCTTCTCCTATAAGTTAGTAACCAATTGTTTTCATATAATCACGTAAAATATCGTTTGATTTTGCGAATCGAGATTCTTCATCCTCTGTTAAGTTTAGTTCTACAATTTCTTTTATACCGTCTCTAGTAATAATAGCTGGTACTCCTGTACAAATATCGTATTCACCGTACTCCCCATCTAAAATGGCTGATACAGCAATGACACGGTGATCATCGTTAAAGATCGAACTCGCAATATATGCTAGAGAGTTTCCGATGCCGTAATAAGTAGTGCCTTTTCGTTTGTAAATTTCCCATCCAGCTTTTGCAGTCTTCTCAACAATTTCATCTAAATCTATTTCACCAAATTTGTCTTTTTTCTCTTCTAAAATTTGTAGAATTGGCTTTCCACCAACAGTTACGTGAGACCAAGCAACCATTTGAGAATCACCGTGTTCTCCTAATGAATACCCATGAATGCTACGAGGATCTACATGTAACATTTCAGATAAAATTGTTCGTAAGCGAGAAGAATCTAGTGATGTACCAGTACCGATTACACGATTTCTAGGTAATCCAGATAATTTCCACACTTGATATGTAATAATATCAACTGGGTTCGATGCAAGTAAGAAAATACCATCAAATCCACTTTCCATTACGCCGCCAACAACACTTTCCATAATCTTCGCACTCGCTCCTAAAGTATCTAAGCGACTTTGCCCAGGCTTTGGTGCTGGTCCTGCTGTAATAATAACGATGTCCATATCTTTGCAGTCTTCATAGCTTCCTGCATATACTTTTGTTCTTGTATTTGTAAAGTTAATGCAGTGTGATAAATCCATTGCTTCCCCAACTGCACGTTCATGATTTATATCAATTAATAATAGCTCTTCGCAAATGCCTTGATTCACAATGGAATATGCACAACTTGATCCAACTAATCCAGTACCGATAATTGCAATTTTTCTTGTATTTCGTTTCATAGCAATCTCTCCTAATTGATCATATAATCTATTTCTTTTGTTCTTTACACTCCTAATTATAGAGATTCCCACGATATAAACCATGGATACTTTGTGAAATATTGAGCAAACTTTTGTCCTTTTTGTGAATTGTCATATTCCATTTTCGTCATATTTGTTACAACTGGAAAAATATTTATCATGTATTTATTGACATACCCAAAACAAAAAAACGAGCGACTTCATTCGCTCGTTTTTTCATCCCATTATTCCGCACTTAATTGGCTTTTTAATTGCTGGACAATCATTGGATTCGCAGGTGCAGCTGGTTTATAATAACTTTTTTGCTTTGCGTACTCATACATATTACGTTGACGCATCTCATCTTGATTACGAATTTGAATTAACGTTTGATGTAACTGTTCGTTATCAGACTGAGAAATATAATTTGCATAACTTGTTAAACTTGCATTTAACCCTGCTAAATAATCATTTACCATATCTTTTTCATTCATCTGTCGCTTCCTCCTATCCTAGGAAAGTCATTAATTGCTGTTTCGTATTTCTTGCATCTTGCGCATCCTTTTGTAGCATTTGTTTCAACTCTGGATCTGTACACGTCTGTGCATACTGCTCCAACTTGTTAATAATTGTTGCGTGTCCACCGATTAAATGACGTAAGTTTTCTACTTCAAGCTCTGTTAAGTTTTGCATAGAATACTCCTACCTTTCTTTGTTCGTTCACTGTTAGTATTTAGCTATTTTTTGATTGTATGCATGAATTAACTTTTTTACGTGCATACAAAATAAAAGATGAATAGCTAAGCCATTCATCTTTTATACTGGTTATGTATTCATTTTTATAGAGATACAATCATACTTATACTCACAAGTAAGTTCCATACAATGTGTAAAATAATACTAGGTATAACAGATTGCGTCTTTTTGTATAACATAGCCAATACAATCCCCATAATCGTTGCTGTAATTAGAAGACCTCCATGAAGAATCCCAAAAATGAAGGAAGAAATAATAATACCAACTAAAAAATTATATTTCCTTTCTAGAAATCGATATAAAATACCTCGAAATAGAATTTCTTCTTTAACCGGTGTAATTATAGCAACACTTAATACATATATAATACTTTGTATGCTATTTTGAATCCTTAAGCTTCCTAATTGTTCCTTCTGTTCTGCTGCACTTTCGAAACTAAACACATGTAACATTAAATATTGTGATAACGCAATGATAATAAAACCAATTAATAGATATAAATATGTCTTCCCATTCTTCAAAACGGATACATCCCAAATAGATTTAATAAAATGAAGAACTGGTTTATAAGCTAATAAAATAATAGCAACAACAGCTGCATCAAATAAGAGTAAATAATATCCTTCTAAATTAGTACTTAATACTTCTTCTCCATAAATCTCAAAGGCTAAACCAAGGAATAATCCTCCTAGGAGTGAAATCCCTATAATCATTGCTATCATTACAAATAGGTTTTTATATGTTATATTCTCTATTTCTCTTTCCACACTATACGCTTCTAACACTGTTTTACTCACAGTATCCCTCCAGTTATTCTCATTTACCTTAATAAAATCCTTTAATTGAAATATAAAGATAATATAACAAAATTTCCAAAAAGAATAATATGCAATTTTACATATTATGAAAGCTTTGCATTCTATAGTTTTAGGAATCAAATTGCTATACAATAATTATTGTATGAAATTTCAAAAAAGACCTTCTATCCACCATAGCCCTCGTATCATATAAAACTGATTAGTTAAAGGAGCAATGAACATGAAAACACATGACTTCCTTACAGAAATCCAGAAGGGTTCTGAGCCTAGTCCATATCAAGATCCCATCGCATTCAGTTTCGTTTGCTTTTTCTTAGCGATATATACATTTTTCAAACCTGCAAAATGATATCCTTTAACGAGAAAAAGCCTACCGTTCTTTTAAAATCATATGTACTAAAAAACCTTAGAATCACTTCTAAGGTTTTTGTTTGCCTTGCTTCTTATTCACGTAATCCTTTAATAAACGTTTCCAATAATACATGTAAACTTGTATCTAAATCTAATGGCAGACCAAATCGACCTTGCTGTTCAATCGACGCAAATCCATGACAAATACTTCTGAATCCACGTGTCGCATGAAGTGCATTCTCTCCTTCTAAGCCGTACTGTTGTAAAACATGAAGACAAAGATTTACAATTCCGTCACCTGCTTTTCTTACTTCTTCATCTCTTAAAAAGGTTGCTTCATACAGCCCAGGATGTTTGCGTACGAATGCTACATATGCTTCTCCTAAAGCATGAATTGCTTCGTCCATACGTTTACCCTCAGCCGCTTCTTCCAGTCTGTTATGCAGCTGTTTGATTCCGTACATACCAAGATTTTTCCGTACATCTTGTAAACCTTTCACATGATTGTATAGCGAGGGTGAACGTACCCCTAATGTTTGCGCTAATGATGCTAACGTTACTTCTTGTATTCCATTTTCATCCGCAATTTCTACCGCTGTTTCTACAATTTTCTGTAATGTAAGTCCGATTCTCGGTGACATCAATTAACCCTCTTTTCTACTTTCTATATTCCGCTTAGCTTCCTTAATAGCAATTTTTATTGCAGTGCCTGGGTCCTTTATCATTTTTCCATGTCCTGCCGCAAGCAAGGAAGGCTCATATTCGCTTAACTTCTCTGCACTTTGTAATGATATTTCTTTGCTCCACGTTGCCATCGCAGGAAACGGAAACCAAAATTTCATTTGTCCCGAAACAGCCATACCTCCTCTTGTTTGGAATGCATCCCCGACAATAAGAACTTTATTCCGTACATCAAGAAACGACATGGAGCCTGGCGTATGTCCCGGTGTCATAATCGCAAGAAGCGATCCAACTCGGTCGCCATCTTCCAATAACACATCAGGGACCGTTTTTACTTTTTTAGGTACACCACCTTTTATCGGTATATTCGGTTCATCCTTTTGTAACGTCGTATCTCCTTCTAACAGCTTTGCGTCCCGCTTAGAAATATAGACTGGAACATTAGGAAGTACTTCCTTTAATGCGTCTAATGCACCGATGTGATCATCATGCGCATGCGTTAATACAATCTTAGTAATGGGTTTCCCTATGTTCTCAGCCGCCTGTAAAATACCTTTTGCGCTATATGGCAAAGCCGCATCAATTAAAGTTAAACCATCTTCTTCCTCCACAAAGTAACAATTCACAGGAAACACTCTTGGTAAAAATGACAATTGATATACCGTTTTTTCATGTATCATTCTCATATTTCCATCTCCCTTTTCACGAAAACTAATACCATTAGTTTCATTATACTAATGGTATTAGTTTTATGTCACTAAAAATTTCATTTTTACAAAAAAAAAGAAAAGTAGCCGTTTATACGACTACTTTTCTTTACAACTATTAAACTGTGTAACGCTCATCTTCTAAAATTTTCGCAGCGATTTCACGTTTTTTCGGAATTACGTTAAGTGGTGTGTGGCGAGTTAATTTACGTAATGATGATAACATCATGCGTAGCATGTCGCCGTTTTCAACTGCGATAAGTGTTTCTTTCGCATCTGCTTCGATTTCATTGAATGCTTCTTGGCAGAATACTTCAGTGTATAACACTTTTTGTTTATTCTTTTCAAGACCAGTTGTTTTAATTGCTTTTTCTGTACGAAGAACAGCTGACTCCATCGCGTATAGGTTGCTTACGATGTCAGCGATATTCACAAGAATTTCTTGCTCTTTATCTAATGCTTTACCGTATTTTTGAGCAGCTAATCCAGCTACCATTAAGCCGATTTTCTTCGCGTTAGTTACTAAATATTTTTGAAGTGCTAATGGCTCATCGCCTACTTCTTCTGGCATCATCATCATTAACTCTTCTTGTAATTTTTGTGCTTTTTGAAGAAGTGGTAATTCACCTTTCATCGCTTTACGTAAGAACGTACCTGGTACGATTAGGCGGTTAATTTCGTTCGTTCCTTCAAAAATACGGTTAATACGAGAATCGCGGTACATTCTTTCAATCTCGTACTCTGCCATAAATCCGTAACCACCGTGAATTTGAACACCTTCATCTACTGTATAATCTAATACTTCAGAACCGAATACTTTATTTAAAGAGCACTCGATTGCATATTCAGCGATAGAAGCTGCTACTGCTTTACCGTCTTTTACTTCTTCTTCAGATAATGTGCTCATGCGGCTTTCAAATAAACCTACTGTACGGTATACAGAGCTTTCAGCTGCATATGTTTTCGCTGCCATATTCGCAAGTTTCTCTTGAATTAATGGGAAGCGAGCGATTGGTTGTTTGAACTGTTGACGTTGGTTTGCATATTGTGCTGAAATTTCTACTGCACGTTTCGCAGATCCAACTGTACCAACACCTAATTTATAACGACCGATATTTAAAATGTTGAACGCGATAATATGACCTTTACCGATTTCACCAAGTAAGTTTTCTTTCGGTACTAATGCATCTTCTAAAATTAACGTACGAGTTGATGAACATTTAATACCCATTTTCTTTTCTTCTGGGCTTGTAGATACACCAGCATATTCTTTCTCTACGATAAATGCTGAGAAGTGCTCTCCATCAATTTTTGCGTATACAATAAATACGTCAGCGAATGCAGAGTTTGTAATCCACTGTTTTTCACCATTTAATACGTAATGTGTACCTTCTGCATTTAAACGTGCAGTTGTTTTTGCACCTAATGCATCAGATCCTGAACCTGGCTCAGTTAATGCGTATGCAGCTAATTTTTCACCAGTTGCAAGTAATGGTAAATACTTTTTCTTTTGCTCTTCGTTACCGAATAATACGATTGGTAAAGATCCGATACCTACGTGAGCACCGTGAGTAATTGCAAAACCACCAGCGCGAGAGAATTTCTCTGCGATTAACGCTGAGCTTACTTTATCAAGGCCAATTCCGCCGTACTCTTCTGGTACGTCAGCGCCTAATAAACCAAGTTCCCCGGCTTCTTTTAAAAGACGAACAGAACGATCAAACTCGTGTTGCTCTAAATATTCAAGCTCTGGAAGAACTTCATTTACGATAAAGTCCTCTGTCGTTTTCGCAATCATTTTATGCTCAGATGAAAAATCTTCTGGCGTAAACACTTGATCAATCGTAATCTCATCAACTAAAAAGCTACCGCCTTTAACCGCACTTCCTACTGTTTTTTCCATGAAAATTTCCTCCTTCATATTTTCATGAGCCGCTTCTCTCATTTTGAAAGAAGCTAGCTCTCCCTTTTATTTTTTATAAACCTTTATTGCTTCCATTCTTCATAATCCAGTTCCAGTGGCTAAAACAGTCGGTCGTTTCACCCCTTCCTGTGAGGCAAAAAGCGCCTCTTCGTCAGGGCTTCCAACGCCCTCCTGTTCTGAGCAAGCCACTTCCACTTTTTTTCAATCCAGTTCCAGCGGCTAGAATGTTCGGTGGCTTCGCTTCTTCCTGCGAGGCAAAGAGCGCCTCTACGTCTGAAGCTCCATCCCCCTCACATTCCGAGCGAGCCGCTTCCACTTTTTTTATAGTAATTCAAACACTCCTGCTGCTCCCATTCCGCCGCCGATACACATTGTTACGATACCGAATTGTTGGTTGCGGCGTTTCATTTCGTGAATAAGAGATAGTGTTAGTTTTGCTCCTGTACAGCCAAGTGGATGTCCAAGTGCGATTGCACCGCCGTTTACGTTTACTTTTTCTTCATCTAAACCAAGTTCACGAATAACTTGGATCGATTGAGAAGCGAATGCTTCATTTAGTTCGAATAGGCCGATATCAGATAGCTCTAAGCCAGCTAATTTTAACGCCTTTGGAATTGCAGCGATTGGACCGATTCCCATTACTTCTGGTGGTACGCCAGCTACTGCGAATGAACGGAATTTCGCAAGTGGTTTCATACCATCACTCACTGCTTTTTCACGATCCATTAATAGTACAGATGCTGCACCGTCACTCATTTGTGAAGAGTTACCAGCTGTTACAGAACCGCGAACATTAAATGCTGGACGTAATTTACCTAAAATGTCTAGCGTCGTTTCTGCTCTTACACCTTCGTCTTGTGCGAAAATGATTGTTTCTTCTTGCAGTTTATTGTTTGATCCAACAGTACGTAACGTTACATCTACAGATACTGTTTCATCAGCGAAGTTACCTGCAGCTAATGCTTGCGCAGCACGTTGATGACTTCTTACTGCAAATGCATCTTGCTCTTCACGAGAAATTCCATATTTCACAGCAACTTGCTCTGCTGTATGTCCCATGCCCATATAATATTCTGGAGCCGCTTCTACAAGGCGACTATTCGGACGAACAACGTGTCCCATCATCGGAACTAAACTCATTGATTCCGCTCCGCCTGATAATACCGCTTCCGAATGACCAAGCATAATGCGCTCTGCTCCGTAAGCGATACTTTGTAAACCTGAAGAACAGTAACGGTTAATCGTAATAGCTGGAACATCGTAAGAAAGTCCCGCTAATCCGCCGATATTACGAGCCATATTTAAACCTTGCTCTGCTTCTGGCATTGCACAACCGAAAATTAAATCATCGATTGGTCCTTCATAATTCGCACGCTTTAACGTTTCTTTTACTACTAACGCCCCTAGATCGTCAGGACGAACTGTTTTTAATGAACCCCTCTTTGCTTTTCCAATTGGTGTTCTTGCTCCCGCAACAATGACAGCTTCTCTCATGAACGATATCTCCCCTCGTTATTAGTTACGTAATGGCTTTCCTTTTACAAGCATGTGCTGCATTCTTGCTTGTGATTTCATCTCACTTACTAAGCTAATAAATGCCTCACGTTCTACATCTAATAAATACTGCTCATCAACTTCTGTTCCGTACGGTACTTTTCCGCCCGCAATGACATATGCAAGTTTCTTCGCAATGTGAAGATCATGTTCAGAAATGTAACCTGATAAATGCATTGCTTCTGCACCAAGTACAAGCGTTGCATAGCCTGTTTCACCAACAACTGGAATCTTTTTGCGAATCGGTGCTTTATAACCCGCTTCATATAAAGAAAGTGCTTTTTGTTTCGCATCATATAGTAAGTGATCACCATTCACACTAATACCGTCTTTATCACCTAAGAAGTTATTCGATACAGCTTCTTGTGCTGATGTAGAAACTTTCGCCATCGCTACAGATTCGAATACTTTATTCGCAACTTTTTGCAGATCAAACTCTACACCGTTTGGCATTTGGTTTAAGTGTTTAATGTATAGCTCTTTATTACCGCCTCCGCCAGGGATTAAGCCAACACCAACTTCTACTAAGCCCATATATGTTTCACTAGAAGCTTGAATGCTCGCTGCTGGTAAGCATACTTCTGTACCTCCGCCAAGCGTCATACCATATGGAGCTGCTACAACTGGCTTAGAAGAGTATTTAATTTTCGTCATTGCATCTTGGAAGTTTTTCACAACCCACTCAATTTCAAAGTAGTTGTCATCTTGTGCTTCCATTAAGATCATTGCTAAGTTCGCACCAACGCAGAAGTTCTTCGATTGGTTACCGATAACAAGACCTTTATAATTCTTTTCTACTTCATCAACAGCGTAGTTAATCATTTGCGTAATATCCATACCAATTGCATTGCTCTTCGAATGGAATTCTAAGCAAAGGATGCCGTCACCTAAATCAATTAAGCTCGCTCCGCTATTTTTCTTTAATACACCATTTTTCGCTTTTAATTGTTTAAGCGAAATTGCCTTTTTATTACGTTCGATTAGCTTATATTCGCCATTATCGTAATAGTAGCTATCTCCGTTATCATGTTTGTAGAAAGTAGTGAAACCTTTCTCTACCATTTCTTTCACCCAAGTCGGAACAACTACGCCGTTTTCTTCCATCTTTTGAACGGACTTTTCAACGCCGATTGCATCCCAAACTTCAAATGGTCCTTGCTCCCAGCCGAAGCCCCACTTCATCGCTTGGTCAATTGCAACGATATCGTCAGCAATTTCTTTATGAAGTTTTGCAGAGTATAAAAGAGTCGGTGTAATGATGTTCCATAACAACTCTCCTGCGCGGTCTTTCGCGTATACAAGCGCTTTCAATTTATTCGATAAACCTTTTTCTTGTTTACTTAACTCGATAGATGCAGCTTTTAATTTTTTGCGTGCTTCATATTCCATCGTTTCAGGATTTAATTCTAAAATTTCTTTTCCTTGTTTTAAGAAGAAGCCTTGACCTGTCTTGCTTCCAAGCCATTTTTTATCAAGCATGTCATGCATGAAAGCTGGTACTTTAAATACATCACGCTCTTCTTCTTGTACGTTTTCATATACGTTATTTGCAACGTGTACGAATGTATCTAAACCAACAACATCTAATGTACGGAACGTTGCGCTCTTCGGACGACCAATAAGTGGGCCTGTTACAGAATCAACTTCCCCAATGCTATAGCCGCGTTTTATCATCTCTTGAAGAGTTACTAATAAACCGTACGTACCGATGCGGTTTCCAATAAAGTTTGGTGTGTCTTTTGCGATAACAACGCCTTTTCCAAGAACGTCTTCGCCAAATAATTTCATGAAGCTTAATACTTGTGGATCTGTTTCTTTCGTCGGTATTACCTCTAGAAGTTTTAAATATCGTGGTGGGTTAAAAAAGTGTGTACCTAAGAAGTGTTTCTGGAAGTCGTCTGAACGACCTTCTGCCATTTTTTCTACTGAAATGCCTGACGTATTCGAGCTTACAATAGAACCCGGTTTACGAACAGCATCTACTTTTTCAAATAGTTTCTTTTTAATATCTAAGTTTTCAACTACTACTTCAATAATCCAATCAACATCAGCTAGACGCTCAAGATCATCTTCTAAGTTACCTGCTTCAATCAGTGCTAGATTTCCTTTCACTGTCAGAGGAGCTGGTTTTTGCTTTAATAGTTTTTGTACAGCCGTATTACTAAAACGATTTCTCACACTTTTATGTTCTAATGTAAGTCCCTTCGCTTCCTCTTCTTTTGTTAGCGCAGGTGGTACAATATCAAGCAATAATGTCGGAATACCAATATTAGCTAAGTGTGCCGCAATCCCTGAACCCATTACGCCTGAACCTAGAACAGCAGCCTTTTTAATTTGGAACATCCAATTCTCCCCCTATTCTTGAATGAATGCTCATTCAATTTTTCGACATAAGTCGCAATCAATGAGTGAGCCTCTACTAATAAATATATGATACAGTTTGAATTTTCGCAATATATTTATTGATAAAATTTTCTGAAATAAATATTTTTCTTTTATTTGCCCATGCTATATGTATGTATTTTCTTCACTCAAATACACTTTTCCTTTTTATAATCTGACGAAACTGGAGGAATATATATGGCAAAACTTAAGAAGAACCCTTCAAAAGCTGGAATTAGTGCAGCAAGTGTAACCGGAAATGCAGGTCCGCATAATCACGGTGTGGAAAAGGGCCGTCAAGGTAATAACCAACAATACAAGAAGCATAATATGGGCGAAAAATAACGGTATATTTTTGGGCAGAAAACGTGGCATAATGGGTAATGGCTGCTTTTTCTGCCCAATTTATTTGTACATATGGAAAACAAAAGAGGGAACGATGATGAAACGAACAATAGTTATGATTGTAATGATTGCTACACTATTTACAGGGATGATTTTCTTCTCTTACGCCCAAAGACAACAAGCTGTAAGAGCCGATCAACCCAGCATCACTGGACAATACGCCATTACAATCGATGCAGACACAGGTGAAATTTTGTATGGAAAACGAGAAGACGAACGCTCTTATCCGGCTAGTATAGCCAAAATGATGACAACCCTTCTTGTACTAGAGAATGTAAAAGAAGATGAAGAAATTACGATTACAGAGAACGCAATTAAAACAGAAAGTCAAAGTAAGAAAATTAAACTTCGTGCTGGGGAAAAGTTAAAGCGTGATGAGGCATTAAAACTGATGCTTATCATTAGTGCAGACCCAATAGCCGAATCCATCGCAGAACATATCGCAGGATCAAAAAATGAATTTGTAAAAATGATGAATGCTAGAGCGAAGGAACTTGGTACAAAGCATGCGACTTTCAAAAATGCAAGTGGCGCTGATGCACTCGGAAATAAAGTATCACCATATGACATTGCTATGATTACGAAAGAAGCATTAAAGTACCCAGTTGTTTTAGAATATATGAATTCAACACGTACAACTCTACATACTTCAGAACGCTCTCCAAACATCGCAAACTATGGACGAGAAGAACTATATGACGATCCATATGCAATTGGAAGTAAAAGCGGTCTATCAGCACTCGGAAAATATACGGTCGTAACAGTGGATGAAAAAGACGGTAAACGCGTCATTAATGTTGTATTATCTTCTACTCGCACGCAACTATATCCTGATACAAAAAAAATGGCACATTACGCATTTCAGCAATTAAAATAACCAAGGAGTATTTTCTCCTTGGTTATTTTTTAACCATACCTTTTAATACGAACGCAACGTTTGCTGGACGCTCTGCTAGACGACGCATGAAGTAGCCATACCAGTCGTTTCCATAAGGTACGTAAACACGCATCTTGTAACCTTCTTTTACTAGCTCAAGTTGACGCTCATTACGAATACCATATAACATCTGGAATTCAAATTGGTCTCTTGGAATGTTGTGTTCTTCGGCAAGTTTTTTCGTATATTCAATAATCGCTTCGTCATGTGAAGCAATTGCAGTATAATTTCCATTTAATAAGTGCATTTTAATAATTTTTTTATAGTTATCATCTACATCTTTCTTATCCGGGAACGCTACCTCTTCAGGTTCTTTATAAGCTCCTTTTACAAGACGTAAATTCGGACTATAAGCATTTAATTCTTCCATATCTTTTTCTGTACGATAAAGGTAGGCTTGAATAACTGTACCAATATTATCGTATTCAGATTTTAATTGTTTAAAGATCTCAATTGTTTTCCCACAGCGCGTATAGTCTTCCATATCAATTGTAATAAACACACCATTTTCTTTTCCAGCTTCTAAAATACGGCGCATATTGTTCATTACGATTTCATCAGAGATATCTAATCCCATAGAAGTCATTTTTAAAGAAAGCTGTGAATTAAGACCTTCTCTTCCAATTGCACGAATCGCTTCAATCGATTCGCTAGCCATTTCATTTGCTTCCGCTTCGTTATCAACGAATTCACCTAAATAATCGATCGTTACACAAAGACCTTGCTTATTTAATGCTTTAATTGCAGCTGTCGCTAATTCAATCGTTTCCCCTGCGACAAAGCGACCTGCACCAAAGCGTAAACCGTACTTTTTAGCCAGTTTTGTTAGCGCTTTATTTTTTGACAAGAAAAGAAACGAATTTCGCATTAATTGTTCCATGTAATTCACCCCTATGACTGTGATTTATCTGTTTTTTACCCCTCTTCAAAATTATATCACTGTTTAAAATTATTGGATACAAATAATTATTTAGATAATTTATAAAATACTATAAAAACATTTAAAACCCTATATTTTCGCTTATAAATATGTAGGAAATATTTTTCGACATTTAGAAAAAACGAATTTACTAGGCACAAAATAAGCATGTCGAAAATATTCGACATGCTTATAAAACCCTTTATATTCCATGTAAATTATATAAGGATATTAATACAGAAAACTTGAGATTATATTTATCTCAAGTTTTTTTATTGCTCATTTCTCTTCTCTTCATTCAGCCTTTTAATATCTGTAATTAACTGCACCATCTCTTCTTTCGCATCAGGGTAAGTCTCATTCCAATGCTTCACTAAAGCCGGCATCGTCTTAGCTATGTAAGAATACAGTGCCCACTTCTGCACCTGTTCTTTTCTCTCTTCATTGCTCTCTCCAAGTAATAGTTCCGTGTATTTCTCTAACAACCCATCAAATTGTTCGTTAAACTTTTCACTCATCTTATCTACCTCCTATATGAAAAAAGCAGCGGAGGTCGCTGCTTTTTCTTATAATTTTGATCGAACAGAGTTTAATTTCTTCTCCATTGTGCTTACTTTATCACGACGATCATCGATACGAATTGTTGTCGCAACGCGCTGTGCACCTTTCGTATATGGAACTTCATGCATTTGTTGAATAACTTCTAGAATGACAGGAAGATCTCCTTCAATAATTGTATTCATTGGTGTTAATTGATATTTCACGCGATCTGCATTTTTCTCTAACACCTTTTGTACTTCTGCTACATATTCACTAACACTTGGATTACCCGTTCCTACTGGAATAATCGATACGTCAACAATTGCCATAGTAGTCTTCCTCCTATTACTTGCTTCTTATATATCCATTGTCTATTTTACCGAAATACTCATCATTTTACTAATTTGTTATTCCTCTATTTTAAATTGCTCAACTAATCTTTCTAAGTCTCTCATGTGCTCCGTCAAACTTTCCATCGTATGAGCTACCTTTTCTAGATGATTCACTTGAGATTCAGTTGCAGCATTTACCTCTTCCGAAACAGCTGCGCTTTCTTGACTCGTACCAGCAATTGTATGCATTACCGTTGTAATTTCTCCTTGCTCATGACCAATGTTATATACCTCTTCTACAATTTGTTCCACTGAAGTACTAATTGTATTTACAACTGACATAATTGTACGGAATTCCGTTTCTGCCTCTGTCGTAACTTTATTTTGTATATCCGCAATGTCTTTCAACTTACTTACAACTTCTACAACTCGTCTTACCTCTACTTGTACATCACCAATCATCGTCGCAATTTCTACTGTTGCATCTTTTGATTGTTCCGCTAATTTCCGAACTTCTTCAGCAACAACAGCAAACCCTTTACCTTGTTCACCTGCACGCGCCGCCTCAATTGAAGCGTTTAAAGCAAGTAAATTCGTTTGATCCGAAATACCTTTTATAAGCTCTACAACATTTTGAATCGATCCAACTCTTTGCTCTAACTTTCCGGAGGCTTCCTCTGTATGAACAACAATCGAAGATGACTGGCCCCTTGTACGAACTAAATTACGCATCGTATTTAATCCTTGCTTAGATGCCTCTTCAGCTTTGCCAGCCACTCCTTTTATTTCACCAACGGATTGATTCATTTGTTCCACTGACTGCGCCATATTCTCGAGCTGCTCTGAAACTTCATCTACACTATTAGCAAGAGTAGACGCTCCTCCGCTCACATCATCCATTGCACCTGACACTTCTCTACTAGCAGCTACAGTTTCAGTCGTTAAATAATGTAGATTATTCGTTGATTGCTGCACTGTTGATACACTATTTTTAATTTTGCTTACCATTTCATTCATTTGCTCAACCATATGATTAAAGTGATTCGTCAGCTCTCCAACTTCATCCTTACTAGTCACTTTCATTTGCAACGTTAAATCACCTTCTGCTACTTTTTGAACGTGATTCGTTAATAGTTGCAACGGTCTTGCTAACCTTCTTGAGAACAAGTATGAAGCTACGATTCCAACTAATAAGCTAATACATGCCATTATAAGGACTGTATTTCTTGTACTATTTAATAGCCCATCAATCGTTTCTTTCGGATAAAAAATTCCTATTTTCCATTTCATCAAATCAAATGACTGGCTATAAACAACTACATCTTCACCTTTTAATGTAGTAACAGCATATTTTGTTACCTCTTTATTTAAACTCTTCACAAGTGGCTCTTTCGAAACATCTTTCCCTATTTTCTCTGGGTAAACAAGAGCCATACTTTTATCATTTATAATAAACATTTCTCCGCCATTATTGTATTGAATATTATGAAGTAACTTCTGAATTGTTCCAAGTGATACATCCATCGCAACAACACCTAATACAGATCCATCTTGAGCTGTAATTGCTTTAGAAACTCCCACGCTTAACTTACCTGTTGCAATTTCATACATAGGTTGTCCCCAGTGAACCTTTTTCACATCAGCTTCTGAGTCTTTATACCATGGTCTTGTCGTTGGATCATATCCTTCTGGCACTTGTCCACCTTCAGCAAGATTGGCACTTAATGTTTTTTTATCTTTCGTACCAATATATAAGTCTAAAATGCCAGGATGATTCTTTTTGTACTCCGAAAACTCTTTCGTCAAAAACGCTTCTTCTTCTGGAGTAACTCCGTCTTGAAGTATATTACGAACCATCTCACTGTTCGCATAATATCCCATATCTTCATCCGTTCTTTGAACAAATGTCGTAAGTTGCTCTGTCACAAGATCCATCGTATTTTGAGAATACTGGTCTAAGGAGCGCACTTCCTTCTCTTTCTGTAATTGATACATAGCTGTACCTAATATTACAAACATCATAGAAATAAGCACCGAAAATACTACTGCAATTTTTAAACGTAAACTTCTCAACATCTTCCCCCAAGCATCCCGATACAATAAACTTAACTAAATCTATACAATTCAATCAAATTTACACAAGTTAGTGCTTCAAAGTGTTCTCGCAACCCCGAAGGGACGAGGGGTATAACACTCCACACGAGGCAGTATCGTTACCTCCTATTATCAAGCATTTATTTTACCCATCTTGATAAATTTATCGAAGCATTCAAATCTCTATCGTGATGGCTATTGCATGAAACACAACACCACTCACGTATTTTTAAACTCCACTGTCCTTCTGGTTGAACTGAATGGTCGTATTTTACTCCGCAACATGAGCAAATCTTGCTTGAAGCGAACCATTTATCAGCTTTTACATACGCAATGCCGTACTTCTCGCACTTGTATGATAAACATTGAAAGAAGAAGTTTAATTTTTGAAATGAAAATGCTTTCGATAGTTTTTTGTTTTTTAACAGGTTTGAGATAGGTAAGTCTTCCACAACAATCCTCATTGGTTTGGTTTTCACCAATTTCGCTGTTGCTTGATGGATATGGTTATTTCGGATATTCGTAATTTTCCTAGATAACCGCAGGTGCTCAACTTTCGCTTTTTCATATCCGGCAGATTGAATCTTTACACCTTTTTTAAATCTCCTAGACATATCTCTTTGCGCTGACTTTTTCCTTTTCAAAAGTTTTTTAACCTT
>NZ_MACF01000143.1 GCF_001884045.1 Bacillus mobilis
AAAGAGCAAGTATTACAAGTAACAAAAGGTGACTTCGTAGGATCGGCAAGTGGAGCAGTAGTATTAACGGCATTAATCGTATTTCTATCAAGTGTATTAGTATAATAGAAGTTTTAAATTATACAAAATGAAAGGAGAATGAGGAATATGAACAGTGAACAAGTGTTACAAGTAACAAAAACAGATTTATTAGGATCATTAGGTGGAGCGGTGGTATTAACATCATTTATTCTATTCCTTGCAAATATATTAGTATGAGATATATAAATACAATCATTCAAAAAAAATAAAGACTCTAGCATATTAGTAAGTAGTTAATATGTTGGGGTCTTTTTTGTTTTCCTCTCATATATACCTTCAAGTATTAATATTCCCTCCTTTATGTAAAGAGAAAAAAGTCGAATTTTATATGTAAGAAAAAAAGAGGAATTTGACAGAAAAGATAGAAAATTTTAAAGGTCAGAATTTGTTAGCTTGCTAACTAATTCCTATTAATTGATGTTGGAAGCGTTTTCGGTTGGTTTTAAGTATGGACCATTTAATCTATTTACAGGGGGATGAGGATTTTATGAAACAAAAATCTATGGATACGCTAGCTGCACAAATGGAGGACTTTTTTCCGGTACGTGATGTAGATCATTTGGAATTTTACGTAGGAAATGCAAAGCAATCAAGTTATTACCTTGCGAGAGCATTTGGATTCAAAATTGTGGCTTACTCTGGATTAGAAACTGGTAACCGTGAAAAGGTATCTTATGTTCTTGTGCAAAAAAATATGCGTTTTGTTGTGTCTGGAGCTTTAAGTAGCGACAATCGTATCGCAGAATTTGTAAAGACACATGGTGATGGTGTAAAAGATGTAGCTTTACTTGTTGACGATGTTGATAAGGCATACTCGGAAGCAGTGAAACGTGGTGCTGTTGCGATTGCTCCACCTGTGGAATTAACAGACGAGAACGGTACACTGAAAAAAGCAGTTATTGGTACGTATGGTGATACAATTCACACGCTTGTAGAGCGTAAAAATTATAAAGGAACATTTATGCCGGGATTCCAGCAGGTGGAGTTTAATATTCCATTTGAAGAGTCAGGTTTAATTGCTGTAGACCACGTAGTTGGTAATGTTGAAAAAATGGAAGAGTGGGTTAGTTATTACGAGAACGTTATGGGCTTTAAACAAATGATTCATTTTGATGATGACGATATTAGTACAGAGTACTCGGCGTTAATGTCAAAAGTAATGACGAATGGAAGTCGTATTAAGTTCCCTATTAACGAGCCAGCAGATGGAAAGAGAAAGTCGCAAATTCAAGAGTATTTAGAGTTCTACAATGGAGCAGGGGTACAACATCTTGCTTTACTAACAAGCGATATCGTTAAAACAGTGGAAGCGCTGCGTGCAAATGGTGTGGAGTTTTTAGATACACCTGATACTTATTATGATGAATTAAGTGCACGAGTTGGAAAAATTGATGAGGAAATTGATAGATTAAAAGAATTAAAGATTTTAGTAGATCGTGATGAGGAAGGATACTTACTACAAATCTTTACGAAACCAATTGTAGATCGTCCAACTTTATTTATTGAAATCATTCAACGTAAAGGTTCTCGCGGATTTGGAGAAGGGAACTTTAAAGCATTATTCGAATCAATTGAAAGAGAACAGGAACGTCGCGGAAACTTATAAGATTTGTATCCACCAGCAAAAGTCTTTTTGTTGGTGGAAATTTCATTTTCATAGGGAGGAATCATGATGAAATTTGTTACATTTCGTCTTCCTTCGAAAGAAATGCGAGCTGGATGGCTTGAAGGTGACAAAGTAATTGATATGAACCTTGCTAGTGATGGGAAATTACCTTCTTCTATGTTCGCCTTTTTAGAGAAAGCGGATGAGTATGTAGAAGTATTGCGTAAGATTAAGAATCCGGAAAAGGGTGTATATTCCTTAAAGGACGTACAATTAGCGGCGGCAATTCCTAATCCGAGTAGTATTCGGGATTTTTACGCGTTTGAACAGCATGTAAAAACGGCCCGTGGCCGAAGAGGGCTAGATGTTGTACCTGAATGGTACGATATCCCGGTTTTTTATTTTACGAACCATCGTGCTGTAATTGATCCGGATGATTTTGTAATTGGTCCGAAGAAATCTAGAAAACTTGATTATGAGCTAGAGATTGCTTGCGTAATTGGGAAAGAAGGAAGGAATATTTCTCGTGAGCAAGCAGAAGAATACATTTTTGGTTATTGTATTATGAATGACTGGAGTGCAAGGGACTTACAAGCAACAGAAATGAAGGTAGGACTTGGTCCAGCAAAAGGAAAAGATTTTGCAACTTCATTAGGAGCGCATCTTGTTACGAAAGAGGAACTGGATGTGTATCGTAACGGTGACCGTTATGAATTAGAAATGACTGCTCATGTAAATGGAAAGCTATTATCAAAGGGGAACTTCCAAGATATTTACTATACATTTGCTGAAATGATTGAACGTGCTTCGGAAGACGTTACGTTATATCCAGGAGATGTGATTGGTTCTGGGACAGTAGGAACAGGGTGTATTTTAGAACTGGGTACGGAAGAGTGGCTACAAGATGGAGATGTTGTAGAACTTACGATTACTGGTTTAGGTACGTTACGTAATACGGTCAAAAAAGAAATGGAAGCAGGTGATGGGCATGTTTTATCGTCACATGGGGGAGCTACCTCATAAACGACATGTACAATTCCGTAAAAAGGATGGATCGCTTTATCGTGAACAGGTAATGGGAACGAAAGGTTTTTCTGGTACGCAGTCTATTTTGTATCATCATTATATGCCAACGGAAGTATCGCATTCGGCGGTATCACATTCCTGTCAGTTGCAGTATGAAGAAGATGTAGCTCTTGCTCATCGTCATTTTCGCACGAAAGAAAATAAAAAAACTGGCGATGCAATAAGTGGAAGAAACTTCATGCTTGGGAATGAGGATTTATTAATTGGAGTAGTGACTCCAACAGAAAAAATGGACTATTTCTACCGTAATGGTGATGGCGATGAAATGTTATTTGTTCATTACGGAACAGGGAAAATTGAAACGATGTTTGGAACGATTCACTATCGAAAAGGTGATTATGTAACAATTCCAATTGGCACAATTTATCGTGTTATTCCAGATGAAGGAGAGACTAAGCTTCTTGTTGTAGAGGCAAATAGTCAAATTACAACGCCGCGTCGCTATCGTAATGAATACGGACAATTGTTAGAGCATAGTCCGTTTTGTGAGAGGGATATTCGTGGTCCTGAAAAATTAGAGACGCATGATGAAAAAGGTGAGTTTGTCGTAATGACAAAGTCGCGAGGGTATATGCATAAGCATGTTTTAGGGCACCATCCGTTAGATGTTGTTGGATGGGATGGCTATTTATATCCGTGGGTCTTTAATGTAGAGGACTTTGAACCAATCACAGGTCGTATTCATCAGCCACCTCCAGTACATCAAACGTTCGAAGGTCACAATTTTGTTATTTGCTCTTTCGTACCGCGTTTATATGACTATCATCCAGAATCTATTCCGGCACCATATTATCATAGTAACGTGAATAGTGATGAAGTACTGTACTATGTAGAAGGAAACTTTATGAGCCGGAAAGGTGTGGAAGAAGGTTCTATTACACTTCATCCGAGCGGAATTCCTCATGGGCCGCACCCTGGGAAAACAGAGGCGAGTATAGGGAAGAAAGAAACGCTTGAATTAGCTGTTATGATAGATACATTCCGTCCGCTTCGTATTGTAAAACAAGCACATGAGACGGAAGATGAAAAATATATGTATAGCTGGATTGAAGAAGGTTCACATACTGTGAAATAGGTAAAAAGAGGCATGCTCACTTAGTGGGCATGCCTCTTTTATGGAATCGACATGTATAATAATACCAAAAAAAGTTATAGAAAGATATATAGAAAGAAGGATAAGGATATTGTATGCTCTGAAAGGTTTCTACTTATTTCGACAAAAGTATTGACTGGGGAAAGTGCTATGAGTAAAATAAAAAAGCGAATTAGAAATTTTCAGAAAATTTAAAACTTGGAGGAGCATGCTATGAAGCAAATTTTTCAAAAGAAGCCTATTGCAAAGCTAATGCAAGAGAGTAAGCAAAAGACGTTAGCAAGAACATTGGGTGCATTGGATTTAACTATGCTTGGAATCGGGGCAATTGTTGGAACAGGTATTTTTGTTCTAACGGGCGTGGTGGCAGCAAAACATTCTGGACCAGCTATTATATTATCATTTGCGATAGCCGCGTTAGCCTGTGCCTTTGCTGCATTTTGTTATGCTGAATTCGCTTCTTCAGTTCCTGTCTCAGGCAGTGTGTATACGTACACATATGCGACGATGGGAGAGGTATTCGCATTTTTAATTGGATGGGACTTAATGCTTGAGTATTTACTTGCTACATCTGCTGTAGCAAACGGTTGGTCCGCTTATTTCCAATCTTTATTAAAGGGATTTGGAATCCATATTCCTACCATTCTCTCCTCGGCCCCTGGTACAGGAAAGGGTGGAATAATTGATTTGCCTGCGGTTCTAATTATTTTAGTGATGACAGTTTTTTTATCTAGAGGTGTTCGTGAAAGTGCACGAATAAATAATATTATGGTGTTTATTAAATTGGCGGTTGTTCTCATATTTATCTTTGCTGGTTTTAATTATGTAAAACCTGAAAATTGGACACCTTTTATGCCGTTTGGCTTAGATGGTGTAATGGCTGGAGCTGCTACAGTCTTTTTCGCATTCATAGGGTTTGATGCAGTTTCAACGGCAGCAGAAGAAGTGAAACGTCCACAACGTGATTTGCCAATTGGCATTATTGCATCTTTATTAATTTGTACGGTTCTTTATATTGTTGTTTCACTTATTTTGACAGGAATTGTTCCATATGGACAGTTAAATATATCAGATCCAGTTGCTTTTGCGCTTCAATTTATTGGACAAGATAGTTTAGCAGGAGTAATTTCAGTAGGAGCAATTACAGGAATTACAACAGTAATGTTAGTTATGATGTATGGGCAAGTGCGTGTTTCGTATGCAATGAGTAGAGATGGATTATTACCGAAGCGTCTTGCTAAAGTTCACCCGAAATTTAAAACACCGTTTTTAAATACGTGGACAACGGGAATTATTGCAGCACTTATTTCAGGATTAATAGATTTAAATGTGTTAGCGCATCTTGTAAATATGGGGACTTTATCAGCCTTTGCACTTGTAGCTGTTGCTGTTATTGTAATGAGAAGAACGCATCCTGAATTACCAAGAGCATTTAAGGCGCCGCTTGTACCATTTTTACCAGCGTTAACGGTGATTTTTTGTTTATACTTAATGCTTCAATTATCCGGAACGGCTTGGATTAGTTTTGGAGTATGGATGGTTATCGGTATTGCGGTTTACTTCTTATATAGCCGAAAACATAGTGCTTTAAATAGTAGTAAAGACGAAGATGATGCAGCAAATTTATAAGTAGAAAAATCCATCCTAATTCAGTTAGGGTGGATTTTTGTTCTGAAAATTTACATTCTTCTGAAATTATTATAAGATGATTGTTGGCGAACTAAAGGGGTGGAATGATGAAAAATACGTGGCGTGAGTTAAGAGAGATGGACCGTAACGTATGGATACGGTTTATTGGTGAGACGTTAAATGGAATTGCAATGATGATGTTGATGCCTTTTTTTGCATTATATTTAAAAGATAAGGTAGATTCATTATTGCAGGTTGGAGTTATTATGGCGCTTTCTCCAATTGCTGCAAGCTTTGGATCAATTATAGGGGGAAGAATTGCTGATATATATGGAAGAAAGCCAATTATGATATTTTCGATGACGAGTAATGCGGTATTAATGCTCGGTTTTTTATTTATAGAAGGATTTATTCCTTACGCAATTTTATCTGTTTTTTTAGGATTAAGTAATTCGCTATTTCATCCAGCTGCATCAGCGATGGTTGCGGATGTAACAATTCCAGAAAAAAGAACAGAAGCATATGGATTATTGCGAATGGGGCACAATATAGGTGCTGCAATTGGCCCGATAATGGGCGCTTCAGTAGTTATGTTTTCAAAGAATCTTGTGTTTATTATTGCCTCGTCTACGATGTTATTTTATGCATTACTTGTATTCATTCTTATCCAAGAGACAATGCCAAAGAACGCGAATAAAGAAGAGAATAAAGAAAAGGAATCAGGGGCGGTTTGGAAAATAGTAATGAGAGATAAGACACTAATGATTTATTTATTAGCAGGTATCATTATTTCGATGGGGTTTTCTCAAACAGAAGGCATGTTGCCACTGCACTTTGATAACGAAATGAAGGGTATCTTTGGTACTAACAATCCATACCCGTATTTAATGGCTTTAAATGGACTATTAGTTGTGTTGTTCCAGTTTCCAATTTCAAAATGGGCCACAGATAAACCTGTCGGGAAGACGATGTTATATGGTGCATGTTTGTTCGGGATTGGTTTGTTTTTTATAGGGTGGTTGCCGAAGTGGTTTGGAGAATTTAATGCAAATGCTACGATTATTTTAATAACGTTGCTGTTTGTTTATGCCATATATACATTAGGTGAGATGATTATGTCGCCTGTACAGATGACGTTTGTAGCGAATTTGGCTCCTGAGCATTTGAGAGGGACTTATATGGGAGCTGCGAGTTTGCAGTGGATTACAGGAGGTGCACTCGGTCCGCTTTTGGGAGGTTTTTTATTAGATCAATTACTTGGCCACTTGCTATTTACAATTTTAGCTGTAGGATGTGTAGTTGCAGGTATTGTATATGTTTCTTTAGATCGTCTCGTTGAACAAAGGCAAAAAGGCACACTGACCAAACAATCTTCTTAATGAGTAGATGACATACACAAAAAGGGGATTTCTACATATTCTAGGTACATAACTAGATTGAGTTGTAATTATATATATGTATGAAGAAATTTAAGGGGAAAAAGTATAGAAAACCAATAAGGGGTGTCATTTATTTATTTGTGGAAGTTACATTTTATTTCAAATAGGAACTACCTATTTTTATAAAAAGTGCTAAAATAGAAAAATGAAAACAATTGGTTAGGGTGATTTCAGTGACAAAAATTAAATTAGGTTTATTATATGGTGGAAAATCAGCTGAGCATCAAGTTTCGCTACAAACGGCTCTTGCTGCTATTAAAGCATTAAATCAAGATAAATTCGAGATTCATCCGATTTATATTACAGAACAAGGTCAATGGGTGCGCGGTGAGCGTATTGAAGGTGAAGTGACAGATGTTGAAGTTCTAAAAATGAGCGGGGCAGAAAATGCGATTTCTCCGTTATCATTAAGCACAGAAATTATTCCATCAGCAACTTCTGAAGAGAATGCTATCGACGTTATTTTCCCATTATTACATGGACCAAATGGTGAAGATGGAACGGTTCAAGGATTATTAGAATTAATGAACATTCCTTATGTAGGAAATGGTGTTCTAGCATCTGCTGCTGGTATGGATAAAGTTGTTATGAAAAACATCTTTGCAGAAGCTGGATTAAAACAAGCAAAATATGCATCATTCATTCGTAGCACATGGGAAAAAGATTGTGAAACAGCATATGAAAAAGTAGAAGAAGTTTTAGGATATCCTTGCTTCGTAAAACCAGCAAACCTTGGTTCAAGTGTTGGTATTAATAAGTGTAAAAATCGTGAAGAACTTGAGAATGCATTTGAAGAGGCGTTCCAATTTGACCGCAAAATTATTGTAGAAGAAAATATTGTTGGACGTGAAGTAGAAGTTGGTGTACTAGGTAATGATGAGCCGAAATGTTCAGTTGTAGGTGAAATCGTACCGAAAAAAGATTTCTATGATTATAAGTCGAAATACATCGATGGTGATACAGCGTTAATTATTCCAGCTGAAATGACAGAAGAAGAGTCTAACGTTATTAAGCGAGACGCGATTATTGCATTCCAATCGTTAGATGGTGCTGGCTTAACAAGAGCTGATTTCTTCTTAACGAAAGATGGAGAAGTATATATTAACGAAGTGAATACGATGCCAGGATTTACGCCGTTTAGTATGTTCCCTCTATTATGGCAACATACTGGATTACCGTATCCGGAATTAATTGAAGAGCTAATCAATTTAGCAATTGCGCGTCACGAGGAAAAACAAAAAATTAAATATACAATCTAACAAAAAAGGAGGAAGCACTATTCGCAGGAATAGTGCTTCCTCTATGTAAGGAGTGTTTTCATGATAAATCGAACGTTAAAACAAGTAGAACAGATGGTAAATGGTACGGGATTAGCAGAGCAATATGAGGGAATTACTATACAAGGAGTGTCTATTGATACGAGAAAAATTGAAAAGGGAAACTTATATGTTCCAATTCAAGGTGAACGTTTCGATGGACATGCTTTTGTAGACAAAGCTGTTGAAAATGGAGCTGTGGCGACATTATGGATGAAAGATGTAGCAAATCCACCTGAGAATCTTCCAGTTATTTTTGTAGAAGATACGCTATCGGCATTACAAATGTTAGCGAAAAATTATCGCGATCAATTGGATGTTAAGGTTATTGGTGTGACAGGTAGTAACGGTAAAACATCTACAAAAGATATTGTGACAAGTCTTCTTGCGACTAAATTCAAAGTTCAAAAAACAGAAGGAAACTTCAATAACCATATCGGGTTACCTCTTACTATTTTAAACTTAGAAGAAAATACAGAAGTAGCTGTATTAGAAATGGGTATGTCAAGCCGAGGGGAAATTGAATTCTTATCTAAGTTAGCACGTCCAAATGCAGCTATCATTACGAACATTGGTGAGGCACATTTAATGGACTTAGGCTCTCGTGAGGCGATTGCTGAAGCGAAATTAGAAATTGTGGCAGGATTACAAGAAGGTGGAGTATTCGTATATAACGGAGATGAGCCATTATTAACAAATCGTGTTCCTGAAATGAATTTAATGGCTGAAACAGTTACGTTTGGTGACGCTAGAGCAAATGATTACTATCCAACGACTGTAACATTACAGGCAACTGGGACGCACTTTAAAATGAATAGAGAAGAAAACATTTCATTCTACCTACCAGTATTAGGAAAACACAATGTGTACAATACGCTTGCTTCAATGGCGATTGCGAAACATTTCGGTGTAACGTGGGAAGAGATGAAAGAAGGTTTAGTTACACTTCAAATGACAGGCATGCGTATGGAGATTGTAAAAACAAGTAGTGGTTTAACAATTATCAATGATGCTTATAATGCAAGTCCAACGGCTATGGAAGCAGCATTCCATTTAATGAATGGTTTAGATGGATTTGCTAAAAAAATTGTTGTGCTCGGCGATATGTTAGAGCTTGGAAATCAAGAAGTACAGTTTCATTATGAAGTAGGTAAATTAATCGATCCAGCAAAAATCTCATATGTGTTCACATATGGTAAATTAGGGGCTCAAATTGCTGAAGGAGCGAAAATTAATTTCCCTACTGAGCGTGTAAAAGCGTATGATAATAAAGAAGAGCTAGTGAAAGAGTTACAAGCAGTAGTTGATGTGAAAGATGTTGTATTAATAAAAGCATCTCGCGGTATGAAATTGGAAGAAGTAATTACGATGTTGAAATAATTGGTGTATATAAATAGGGATGATAGATGCGAAAATAGAAGAAACTTATAATAAGCGCTTACAGTAAATATAAAAAAATAAAAGTGAAGAAAAAAACTCTGAATATGAAAATAAGGTAACAGTTGGGTTTGCTTTTTACACATACAAAACTTATAATTGATAAAGTGTAATAACGTTTAGAAGTATTTTCGCGAAGAATATACGCCCGTTTATATACGTGAGCATTCAGGAAAAGGGCTTTTCCGCAAATTCGGAAAACGCCTTTTTTTAAATGATAAGTATAGGATAGAAAAGGAGAAGTAACATTGACAACATTTCGAGAATTAGGATTAAGTGAGTCTTTACTGCAATCTGTTGAAAGCATGGGCTTTGAAGAGGCTACGCCGATTCAAGCTGAAACAATTCCACATGCATTGCAAGGTAAAGATATTATTGGGCAAGCACAAACAGGTACAGGGAAAACAGCAGCATTCGGATTACCACTATTAGATAAAGTGGATACAAATAAAGAAGCAGTTCAAGGTATTGTTATCGCGCCAACGCGTGAATTAGCAATTCAAGTTGGAGAAGAGCTATACAAAATTGGTAAACATAAACGCGTTCGTATTTTACCAATCTATGGTGGTCAAGATATTAACCGCCAAATTCGTGCTCTAAAAAAACACCCACACATTATTGTTGGTACGCCGGGTCGTATTTTAGATCATATTAACCGTAAAACACTTCGCTTACAAAACGTAGAGACTGTTGTTCTTGACGAAGCGGATGAAATGTTAAACATGGGCTTCATTGAAGATATTGAAGCGATTTTAACAGATGTGCCAGAAACACATCAAACATTATTATTCTCAGCGACAATGCCAGATCCAATCCGTCGTATTGCTGAGCGTTTCATGACTGAGCCTCAACACATTAAAGTAAAAGCAAAAGAAGTAACAATGCCAAACATTCAGCAGTTCTATTTAGAAGTGCAAGAAAAGAAAAAGTTTGACGTGTTAACACGCTTACTAGATATTCAATCTCCAGAGCTTGCAATCGTATTCGGTCGTACAAAGCGTCGTGTGGATGAATTATCAGAAGCGTTAAATTTACGTGGTTATGCAGCAGAAGGTATTCACGGTGACTTAACACAAGCGAAGCGTATGTCTGTATTACGTAAATTTAAAGAAGGTGCTATTGAAGTTCTTGTTGCAACAGACGTTGCTGCACGTGGTCTTGATATTTCAGGCGTAACACACGTATATAACTTCGATATCCCACAAGATCCAGAATCATACGTTCACCGTATCGGTCGTACTGGCCGTGCAGGTAAAAAAGGTATTGCAATGCTATTTGTAACACCACGTGAATCAGGACAATTAAAAAATATCGAGCGCACAACAAAACGTAAAGTTGATCGTATGGAAGCACCGACACTTGACGAGGCATTAGAAGGTCAACAACGTTTAATCGCTGAAAAACTTCAAAGCACAATTCAAAATGAGAATTTATCATACTACAAGCGTATTGCAGAAGAAATGTTAGAAGAGAACGACTCTGTAACAGTAGTAGCTGCTGCTTTAAAAATGATGACAAAAGAACCAGATACAACTCCAATCGCTTTAACATCAGAACCACCAGTTGTTTCAAGAGGTGGCGGTTCTAAAAAACGCGGCGGTAACGGAGGCGGATACCGTGATGGTAACCGTAATCGTAGTCGTGACGGACGCGGCGGTGGCGATGGTCGTAACCGTGATCGCAATCGTGATGGACGCGGTGGTGGCGATGGCCGTAACCGTGATCGCAATCGTGATGCTGGTAACCGTGATCGTAATCGTGATGGCGGTAGCCGTGGTCGTAAAGGTGAAGGTCAAGGTCGTCCTGGATCTTCAAATGGACGTGGCGAAAGAAAACATCATAGCCGTCCACAAGCTTAATACAAAAGAGAATGCCCTTTGCTGGCATTCTCTTTTTTTATTTCTGTAATTGTACATACTACATAATAACTTGTGTAGAAAAGAGGTGCTACATGCTTGTAAGACTTGGGTATGTTGCGATGAGTGTACATGTAAAGAACGCATCTCCATCTCAAACGATGACATATGCGCAGTTTCAACGAATTGATGATCGAGAGGCTGCAATTCGTAAACTCGAAAGAATTGCTAATTCAAATTTAGAAAATTGTTTACGGTTATTAAAGCATAATAAAGGACATGATATATCTTTCTTTCGGCTTAGTTCCAAGCTCGTTCCTTTAGCGAACCATGAGGAGTTGTTAGAGTGGAACTATATTCGCCCCTTAAAAGAAAATTTAAAAGTGCTAGGTGATTACGCTATTCGAATGAATATGCGTATTGATTTCCATCCAGATCATTTTGTTGTGCTGAATTCACCTGAGAAAAATATTTTTAAGCAATCTGTAAAAACATTGCAGATGCATAAAAAATTATTAAAAGGTATGGGAATTGAACATAAGCAACGATGCGTATTACATGTAGGTGGAGGTTATAACGATAAGGAGCTCGCATTAGAACGCTTTATAGAAAATTGGTCAAGTGTTCCAAGAGGTATCCAAGAGATGGTCATATTAGAAAATGATGATACGACCTTTTCTTTAGAAGAAACATTGTATTTAGGTGAAAAGTTAGATATTCCAGTCGTGTTTGATTTGCATCACCATATGATGAATCATGATCGAGAAGATTGGCATGAAGATTGGGCGCGTGTTGTACATACGTGGGAGTCGTCTTTGTTACCGGTGAAAATGCACATTTCTAGTCCTAGAGAAGGAAAAGACCCGAGAGCGCATGCGGACTTTATTGACGTAGATACTTTTTTGTCTTTTTTAAAAAAGATAAAGGGAAGTGTTCCGCAAATTGATTGTATGATTGAGGCGAAGAAGAAGGATGAGTCTTTATTTCAATTAATGAGAGATTTAAGTAAACAAACAGAGGTAGAAATTGTCGATGGTGCGAGCTTTTATATTAAATAAGCTCTGCACCATCGAATTTTTTTGTTAATAAAGGAGTGCAAATACCGCCAATGATCAATCCTGTTAAATGGCTTATAGGGTTAGCAGAGGGATTGAAGAAAGTGAATAGTAGTAATATACATATCATGATTGAAAAAATAGCAATGTCTCTTGGATTGGAAGAACGATATCGACTATACAATAGAAATAATTGCGCTCCTAGCAATCCAAAAATACCACCAGATGCTCCGGCATGAATATATTCAAGAGGCATAATAAGATAAGAAGAAATATTTCCAAGAATGCCAGAAAGGAAAAAAATAATGATGAAAGAAAAGTGCCCTAGTTGTTTTTCAATAGAAGAGCCGAGTACAAATAAACAAATACTATTAGAAAGGAAATGTTGTAAGTCTACATGTACAAGTAAGGAAGTTATGAGACGCCACCATTCTCCTTTAGCGATATATTCATTGTAGGATGACATGGGAAAGAGAAAAAAGTCGCCTAACATAATCATGACTAATTGTATGAGAAGTAAAGCGATGACGATTGGTTGTAAGGGAATGCGAGCAGAAGGTATTAGCATGTTGTTAGTATCACTCCTTTTGCATCAGAAAGATTCTCTGTTATTCTTACAATATGAAAAAAGAAAGCTAAATAGAAGAAGGGGATTTTGAAATGATTGTAGGGATTGGAATCGATATTATTGAATTGAATCGAATTGAAAAAATGCTAGATGGAAAACTTAAATTTATGGAACGTATTTTAACTGAAAGTGAACGTAATGTTGCTAAGGAACTGAAGGGAAGTCGTCTTACAGAGTTTGTTGCTGGAAGATTTGCAGCGAAAGAGGCGTATTCAAAAGCGGTAGGGACTGGTATTGGGAAAGAAGTAAGTTTTTTAGATATTGAAGTAAGAAATGATGATAGAGGTAAGCCGATTCTCGTTACAAGTACAGAGCATATTGTTCATTTATCAATTAGTCATAGTAGGGAATTTGCTGTTGCTCAAGTTGTTTTAGAAAGCTCGTCACGCTAGTCTGCATATTTTATATCTTTGTCTCATATATTTGATGTAGCGATAAGGAAGGCATATCTTCCATTCATTTATAGGGGCAAAGGGGCTGAAGTGATGAAAAGGCGTCTGTTTTTAGTTCTTGTCGGTTTATTAACCGTTTTTGTGTTGGCGGGTTGTATGGAAAAGAAACAAGATGATGTTGTGAGAGATTTAGAGGCGAAAGTAAAAGGGATGAAAAGTTATCAAGCTGAAGCAAAACTATCTATTAAAACAGGGAATGAGCCTCAGGAGTATAAGGTAGAAATATGGCATAAGGAACCTTCTTTTTATCGTGTGAATTTGCAGAATGCGAAGAAAGATCAAAGCCAAATTATTTTAAGGAATGAAGAAGGGGTATTTGTATTAACGCCAGCGCTTAATAAGAGTTTCCGTTTCCAAAGTGATTGGCCACAAAATAGTAGCCAGGCTTATTTATATGAATCCCTTGTGAGAGATATTTTGCAGGATAAGAAAAACCTTACTTTTGAAAAAACAGATAAGTATTATATTTTTAAAACGAAAACAAACTATCAACATCAAAACATGTTACCGAAACAAGAGATTACATTGAAGAAAAGTGATTTAACACCAGTTTCGGTGAAGTTAATGGATAATGATCAAAATGTTCTTGTGAAAGTAGATTTCTCAAAAGTGAAATTTGATGCGAAATTTGATAAAGGTGCATTTGATACGAAACAAAATATGTCTAGAGCGCAAGTAGATGTTCCAACAACAGCGAAAGAAGACAAACCATTTGCAATTTTGTATCCGCGTGATACGCCGCAAGGTATGGTTTTGAAAGATGAAAAAGAGTTGAAGACAGACAGTGGCAAGCGTGCGATACTCACATACACTGGAAGTAAGAAATCCTTTACTTTGATACAAGAAAAGGCAAAAGTTGCAGAGGCTTCGTCAGCGATAAGTGTGAGCGGAGAATTGGTTGATCTTGGCTTTACAATTGGGGCATTGACGAAAGATTCTTTAACGTGGTCGCATAACGGAGTAGAATATATGCTCGTGTCTAAAGGTTTAGAGCCGAAGGAGCTATTAATGGTTGCTCGTTCAGTTACAGAGAAGCAAGTGAAGTAAACTTCTTAGACGTGGTGATATATGTGCACCACGTCTTTTCTTAGTTTGAAGGGTGGATTTCATAAAAGAAGCATATAAAAGAATAAGCTTCGCATATCGTGTATAAGGAAGTGTATTTATGGAAGAAGCACCATTTTACCGTGACACTTGGGTGGAAGTGGATTTAGATGCGATCTATAACAATATTACACATATTAAAAATTTCATTCCAAGTGATGTAGAGATTTTTGCTGTAGTTAAAGCGAATGCATATGGACACGATTATGTACCGGTAGCTAAAACGGCATTAGAAGCAGGGGCGACAAGGTTAGCGGTTGCCTTTTTAGATGAAGCTTTAGTGCTTCGAAGGGCTGGTATTACCGTGCCGATTTTAGTGTTAGGTCCTTCCCCACCTCGTGATGTCAATGTAGCTGCTGAAAATGATGTAGCGTTAACTGTTTTTCAAAAAGAATGGGTGGATGAAGCGATCAAACTTTGGGATGGTTCATCTACAATGAAATACCATATTAATTTCGATAGTGGCATGGGGAGAATTGGAATACGCGAACGCAAAGAATTAAAAGGATTTTTAAAGAGTTTAGAAGGTGCACCATTTTTAGAATTAGAAGGAGTTTATACGCATTTTGCAACAGCGGATGAGGTGGAGACTTCTTACTTTGATAAGCAATATAACACATTTTTGCAGCAGTTAAGTTGGTTGAAAGAATTCGGAGTAGATCCTAAGTTTGTCCATACAGCTAATAGTGCTGCAACGCTACGTTTTCAAGGGATTACATTTAATGCAGTACGAATTGGCATTGCGATGTATGGGTTATCCCCATCTGTAGAAATACGCCCTTTTTTACCGTTTAAATTAGAGCCAGCGCTATCATTGCATACGAAAGTTGCTCATATTAAACAAGTGATTAAAGGGGATGGAATTAGTTATAACGTCACTTATCGAACGAAAACGGAAGAATGGATTGCAACCGTTGCAATTGGATATGCGGATGGATGGCTTAGAAGGTTACAAGGATTTGAAGTGCTTATAAATGGTAAAAGGGTACCGATTGTAGGTCGAGTAACAATGGATCAATTCATGATACATCTTCCTTGTGAAGTACCGCTTGGTACGAAAGTTACACTCATTGGAAGACAAGGTGATGAGTATATTAGTGCTGCTGAGGTTGCTGAATACTCCGGGACCATTAATTATGAGGTTATTGCAACGATAAGTTTCCGTGTGCCGAGAATATTTATACGGCATGGTAAGGTTGTAGAGGTAATTAATTATTTGAATAATATATAGAAGGTAGTATGTTTTGCTTCTTGTCATTTGAGAGGACTGTTCATTGGTTAAGAATAAGCTCGTTTTTGATGAGAAGCTTTGTACTTATAGTTACTTTTAACATAATTTAACGTGAATTTTGCGGAGAAACTCTTTCGCTTCTTGTTTGTAATGAGATAAAAAATAAAAGAATATGAATGTTTTGTTTGTGAATTGGAAAACATAAGCAAGGAATAAGGAAGTCTTTGCAACAGGCTCCATACAATGGTATTATTACAATAGGTGTCATATATATATTTGGGTGTGTAGTTGACGGTGGAGGTGTATTTTTGTGTCCGAATCAAGTGTAACTACTGAAATCGTGGTTCGGTTGCCAAAGCAAATGGTAACGGAATTGGACGGAATTGGAAAACAAGAGAATAAGAATCGCCATGAACTAATTTGCCAGGCAACACAACTGTTATTGCGTCAACATAAGACGAAGAAACGCTACCAACATGAATCAATGCGACGTGGGTACATTGAAATGGGAAAAATTAATCTTGGTATTGCATCTGAAGCTTTCTTAGCAGAGTATGAAGCAGCTCATACAGTAGAACGCTTAGTTAGCGGGGGGTAATATTTTGATTGTAAAACGCGGCGACGTGTATTTTGCAGACCTTTCCCCAGTTGTTGGTTCTGAGCAAGGAGGCGTTCGTCCGGTTCTTGTCATTCAAAATGACATCGGAAATCGTTTTAGTCCAACGGTGATTGTAGCGGCTATTACTGCACAGATTCAAAAAGCTAAATTACCCACTCATGTGGAAATTGATGCGAAAAAGTACGGTTTTGAGAGAGATTCTGTTATTTTACTTGAGCAGATTCGAACAATCGATAAGCAGCGCTTAACGGACAAAATCACTCACTTAGATGAAGTGATGATGATTCGTGTAGATGAAGCGCTACAAATTAGTTTAGGACTAATAGATTTTTAAATCGGCAGTTTAAGTTGCTCTCTTTACAGGGCAACTTTTTTTTATTATAGAGGAGGTTACGGTTGTATATGGAAATGGTAGATAATCGACAAGCGTTAATGAAAATGTTAGTGAAGGAATTAGGCTTTACCGAAAAGCAAGTTCGTCATGTTATTCAATTAACAGAAGAAGGTAACACAGTTCCATTTATTGCTCGTTACCGAAAAGAATGGACAGGCTCTTTAGATGAAGTGCAAATTCGTGCAATTTTAGAGAGATGGCAATATATGATGCAGCTTGAAGATAGGAAAGAAGAGGTTCTTCGTCTTATTGATGAGAAGGGGAAACTGACAGAAGAGTTACGTCAGCAAATTGTTAAGGCTGTAAAGTTGCAAGAAGTAGAAGATTTATATCGTCCATATAAAGAGAAAAGAAGAACGAAAGCAACGATTGCGAAAGAAAAAGGACTAGAGCCGTTAGCTGAATGGTTATTGTTATATAAGAAAGAAGATCCAAATCAGAAGGCAGTGGAGTTTATTAACACAGAGAAAGAAGTACAGTCTGCAGAAGAGGCATTGCAAGGTGCCCAAGACATTATTGCAGAAATCGTTTCAGATGAAGCGGCGTATCGTAGTTGGATTCGAAATGTTACTTTTAGAAAAGGTGTTATGTCTTCGTCTGTAAAAGATGAAGAGAAAGATGAAAAGAATATATATGAAATGTATTACAGTTATGAAGAACCGTTGCAGAAGGTAGTACCGCATCGTGTATTAGCGATGAATCGCGGTGAGAAAGAAGATATATTGAGAGTTTCTGTTGTTCCACCAGTAGATGAGATAGTAACTTTCTTATATAAGAAAGTAATTCGTGATAACGATTCTAAAAGTGCACATTATGTAAAGTTGGCGATTGAGGATGGTTATAAACGATTAATTCAATCCTCTATTGAAAGAGAGCTTCGAAAAGAATTAACAGAAACAGCTGAGGAACAAGCGATACATATTTTCTCTGAGAACTTACGTAATTTGTTATTACAACCTCCAATGAAAGGGAAGGTTGTGTTGGCTGTAGACCCTGCATATAGAACGGGTTGTAAATTATCTATTGTAGACGATACGGGGAAAGTTCTATATATTGATGTTATTTATCCGCATCCACCAGTGCGTAAATATGAAGATGCAAAAACGAAAGTTCTTTCTATTATAGATAAATATCAAGTTGAAGTGATTGCGATTGGGAATGGTACAGCTTCTAGAGAATCAGAAGAATTTATAGTTGATGTATTACAAAATGTGAAACAAGAAGTCTTTTATATTATTGTGAACGAGGCTGGTGCGAGTGTGTATTCGGCTTCTGATTTAGCACGTGAGGAATTTCCGGATTTACAGGTTGAAGAAAGAAGTGCGGTTTCTATCGGCAGACGTCTGCAAGATCCACTTGCTGAACTTGTAAAGATTGACCCTAAATCAGTTGGGGTTGGACAATATCAACATGATGTATCGCAAAAGAGGTTGAATGAATCATTAACGTTTGTAGTAGAGACGGCAGTTAACCAAGTCGGTGTGAATGTAAATACAGCTTCAGTTGCTTTATTACAATATGTTTCGGGTTTATCGAAAACTGTTGCGAAAAATATTGTGGCAAAGCGTGAAGAAGAAGGGAAATTTACAAAACGAACAGACTTAAAGAAAATACCGCGTCTAGGTGCGAAGACATATGAACAATGTATAGGTTTCTTACGTATATTAGAAGGAGCAAATCCGTTAGATCGAACGGGTATTCATCCAGAACAATATAAAAATGTTGAATTGTTATTGAAGAGTCTAGGGTTATCAAAAGATGATGTAGGGCAGCCACAGTTGCAAAAGAGCTTAGAAGAAGTGGAGATTTCTAAGTTATCGGAAGAAACGGGAGTCGGGGAGCCAACGTTAGTTGATATTATAGATGCACTCATTAGTCCAGAGCGAGACATGAGGGATGAGTTGCCTAAACCGCTTCTGAAAAAAGGGATTTTGAAATTAGAAGATTTAAAACGTGGTATGGAACTGGAAGGGACAGTTCGTAACGTTGTTGATTTTGGTGCTTTTGTTGATGTAGGTGTAAAACAAGATGGTTTAGTACATATTTCTAAACTAAGCAAACAGTATGTGAAGCATCCGTTAGATATTGTATCTGTCGGACAAATCGTCAAAGTATGGGTAGATGATATTGATACGAAAAAAGGTCGCGTTGCACTATCTATGTTGCCGATTGAATAGTAAGAGAAGAGAGCAGATGAAACTGCTCTTTTTTTATGGGATAAAATGTGTAATGGATTATGAGCTTTGATGTATTTTGCTATAATAAAACCAGCATTCATTTAGTAATTTAATTTGATACCGGTTTTTTTCGAAATATGCGCGTTGCATTTGTTTTTTTAGCCACGTAGGCATAGGAATCCCTCCTTGTTTAATCCTACTCTCAAAAATCTAAGGTACTATTGATGAGAGGTTGGTGAGTGGATTTCTATTTATGCTATGTTTTTAGAAACCACGCTTCTTGAATGAGGATGGGTATATGTACTATTTAATATATGTATAAGGGAGGAGAAAAGTGTAAAAATATTTTTTAGTTTAGGAGGAATGAGAGTGGATGAGCAAGAAATACAGCGTCTGGTGGAGGAAGTATCACTACAATACTTCGGAATGCCATTTTCACATAAAGCTATGTTTAATAGTAGGTTGCGTACAACTGGTGGACGTTATCTATTGAATACAAACAATATTGAACTGAATTATCGATATTACGAAATGTATGGGAAAGAAGAGTTAGTCGGAATCATTAAACATGAGCTTTGTCATTATCACTTACATATTACGGGAAGGGGCTATAAGCACCGGGATAGAGATTTTCGTGAACTGTTAAAAGAAGTTGATGCGCCACGCTTCTGTAAACGAATAATTAATGAAGAGAAAGAAAAAAAGGTTTATACGTATGAATGTATGGGCTGTTTGCTTCAATATGTAAGAAGACGTCAAATAAATACAAAAAGATATGTCTGCGGAAAGTGTAAAGGGAAACTGAAGCTGATAAAGAAAACATCTTGACAGTGAAAACGCAATCCAGTATATTATAAACATGTCACGTGTGTACAAGATGCTGTGAAAAAACATCTTGACTTACGATGAGAAATTTTATAAGATACAAATTGTCTTTATTATTCCGCAGTAGCTCAGTGGTAGAGCTATCGGCTGTTAACCGATCGGTCGTAGGTTCGAGTCCTACCTGCGGAGCCAT
>NZ_MACF01000144.1 GCF_001884045.1 Bacillus mobilis
GAAGTGAAACCGGAAGATCCGAAAGAACCAGAAGTGAAACCGGAAGATCCGAAAGAACCAGAAGTGAAGCCGGAAGATCCGAAAGAACCAGAGGTGAAACCGGAAGATCCGAAAGAGCCAGAAGTGAAACCGGAAGATCCGAAAGAGCCAGAAGTGAAACCGGAAGATCCGAAAGAACCAGAGGTGAAACCGGAAGATCCGAAAGAACCAGAAGTGAAGCCGGAAGATCCGAAAGAGCCAGAGGTGAAACCGGAAGACCCGAAAGAACCAGAAGTGAAACCGGAAGATCCGAAAGAGCCAGAAGTGAAACCGGAAGATCCGAAAGAACCAGAAGTGAAGCCGGAAGATCCGAAAGAACCAGAAGTGAAGCCGGAAGATCCGAAAGAACCAGAAGTGAAGCCGGAAGACCCGAAAGAGCCAGAGGTGAAGCCGGAAGACCCGAAAGAGCCAGAAGTGAAACCGGAAGATCCGAAAGAGCCAGAGGTGAAGCCGGAAGATCCGAAAGAACCAGAAGTGAAACCGGAAGATCCGAAAGAGCCAAAGGTGAAACCGGAAGATCCGAAAGAGCCAGAGGTGAAACCGGAGGAACCGAAGAAACCAGAAGTGAAGCCGGAGGAACCGAAGAAACCAGAAGTGAAGCCGGAAGATCCGAAAGAACCAGAAGTGAAACCGGAGGAACCGAAGAAACCAGAAGTGAAGCCGGAAGATCCGGAAATAAGACTAGAAAAATTGATTAAAGAGCCACAAGTAAAAGTAGAAAGAGAATTACCGAAAACTGGAGCAGCGTCTCCATGGATGATGTCAGTTGGCGCGGGAATTTCATTCTTAGTCAGCGGAGTATTATTCATATTAGGTAGAAGAAGAAAACAGTAATTTTAAAAGCACAATGAGTTCGATCATGTATCGGATTCATTGTACTTTCGTTTTCTAATATATAAAGAAAAGCTCCTTCCATGTATGGAAGGAGCTTTATTTTACATATTAAAACATACTCGAGCTATGCATTGGTTGAAGTTTTGCGTTTGGATCGAAGTAAGCTTTTGCATTGTTTACTGCTGTTGGTGCTTCACCGAAGCCGCAAGCAATGAGTTTTACTTTTCCTTCATATGTACAAATGTCACCAGCAGCGTAAATGCCAGGAATATTTGTTTCCATTTTTGAGTTCACGAGAATGCTGTTTTTTTGTATATCTAAGCCCCAGTTTTTAATTGGGCCAAGAGAGGAAACGAAGCCGTAGTTTACGATTACATCATCAACATCGATGATAATTTTTTCTTCCGTTTTTACGTGTTGAAGAATGACTTGTTCAATTTTGTCATCACCAATGAGCTCAACTGGAACATACGGTGTGCTTACTTCTGCGCGAGAATTCATTAAGCTTTCTACGCTATGTTCATGCGCACGGAATTTATCACGTCGATGAACGATTGTAACTTTGTCAGCGATTGGCTCTAACATCATTGTCCAATCAACAGCTGAGTCGCCGCCGCCAAATACTACGACGCGCTTACCAGCAAATTTATTCATATCATCAACAAAATAATGTAAGTTTTTCTTTTCGTACTTTGCTGTCCCTTCTAATTCTAAGCGGCGTGGTTGAAAAGCACCATTGCCAGCAGTAATAATAACTGATTTAGAATAGTGAGTTTGCTTATTCGTAACAAGTTTAAATATACCGTCAGCTTGTTTCTCAAGCGTATCAACAGCTTCTTCTAAACAAACAGTTGGGTCAAATTTCTTCATTTGCTCTTTTAAGTTATCAACTAATTCTTGTGCGCGCACTTTTGGGAATCCGGCTACATCATAAATGTATTTTTCAGGGTAGAGTGCGGATAATTGTCCTCCAAGTTGAGGTAAGCTTTCAATGATTTTTACACTTGCTTGTCTCATACCGCCATAAAATGCTGTGAATAGTCCTGTTGGACCACCACCAATGATTGTTATGTCGTAAACTTTTTGATTTTCTGCCACTTTCATTCCCCCTATAGATGGAATTTTGATATTGATTTCATATATTGTTCATATGTACACGAAAATCCTGCAAATGATGACACTTTCAAATAAATGATAGCATATTTGAGTTCATAATACTTCTGAAAACGACTGAATTGTGTGTAAGTTTTCGCATAGATGCTTTTTAAATTGTATAAAATATGGCGAAAGGAAAATACATGAAAAAAAGGCTGAAAAACCCTTGAAAACGCTATGTTATTTTAAAATATTGATAATTCGCCAGACGCTTGAATTCTGGAATAAAACCGACTAATATAGGGAAGTATTATGTTAAATTTCTATGACAAAATTCGTACGATTTTTTGACTGCGTTTTGTTATGATATAGAATGTGATAAATTCCACATTCTTGACAAATAGAGTTTTTAGTACTTGGTATTATTTTTCATTACTATTATATAAAGAAAAGGGTTGTGATTTGGTGAAGACTCCAAAAATCGTAGTTTTAGGTGCAGGTTATGGCGGGATGATTACGACTGTTCGTCTGCAAAAAGCATTATCTGTAAATGAAGCTGAAATTACGTTAGTAAACAACAACAGCTATCACTACCAAGCGACTTGGTTACATGAGAGCGCAGCTGGTACATTACAAGATGAAAAAATCTGTCTAGATATTCAAGACGTTATTGATACAAATAAAGTAAACTTTGTACAAGATACAGTAGTAGAAATTAAAGCTGCTGAAAAACGCATTATCTTAAAAGACGGCGAGTTAGAGTATGACTACTTAGTAATCGGTCTTGGTTTCGAATCAGAAACATTCGGAATTACAGGATTAAAGGAGCATGCATTCTCAATCGCTAACATTAATGCAACTCGTGAAATTCGTGAGCATATGGAAGCTAGTTTCGCTAAATATGCAACTGAACAACGCGATGAGTTAGTAACAATCGTTGTTGGTGGTGCTGGATTTACTGGTATCGAGTACGTAGGTGAGCTTGCAAACCGTGTTCCTGAACTTTGCAAAGAGTACAATGTACCACGTGAAAAAGCACGTATCATCTGTGTAGAAGCTGCTCCAACAGCACTTCCAGGTTTTGATCCAGCATTAGTAGAATACGCTGTGAAACAACTTGAGAAAAAAGGTGTAGAATTCCGCATCGGTACAGCAATTAAAGAAGCAACTGAAGAAGGTATTATCGTTGCAAATGGTGATGATACTGAATTAATTAAGTCTGAAACAGTAGTTTGGGCTGCAGGTGTTCGTGGTAACGGTATTGTGGAAGAGTCTGGCTTTGAAGCAATGCGCGGACGTGTAAAAGTTGATGAGTACATGCACGCTCCAGGATACGAAGAAGTATTCATGGTTGGTGACGCAGCGTTAATCATTAACGAAGAAATTAACCGTCCATACCCACCAACAGCACAAATCGCAATTCAACAAGGTTACAACATTGCACACAACTTAACTGTTTTAGTTCGTGGCAAGGGCGAAATGAAGAAATTCGCATTCGATAATAAAGGATCTGTATGTTCTTTAGGTCATGACGATGCAATGGGCGTTGTTATGGGCAAAAAGTTAACAGGTTGGAAAGCTTCCTTCATGAAGAAAGTAATCGATAACCGTTACCTATTCTTATTAGGTGGACCTTTATTAGTTCTTAAAAAAGGTAAATTAAAGTTCTTTTAATATATAGTAGAAAAAGCAGAAACGGCTAAGAGCTGTTTCTGCTTTTTTCATTTTAAAAATATAGTATAATGTATAAAAAGAAAGAATATTCTGTCCGTTCTGGTAGAGGAGGGTATGACATCATGGAGAAACGAGGGAAAGTATGGCTAGCTGTCGGTGGCCTAGTAGCTACAAAAGATGGCAGGTGGCTCTTCGTTAAGAAGAAGTACAGTGGATTAAAGGGAAAATGGTCTTTGCCGGCTGGTTTTGTAAATGAAGGTGAGACGGTTGATGAAGCTGTGAAACGTGAAGTGTTAGAAGAGACAGGCATTGTCGCTCATGTGAAGGGGATCATTGGTGTTCGATCGGGTGTGATTCGCAATGAGATTAGTGATAATATGATTATTTTCCTTTTGGAGCCTGAAGGAGAAAATATTATTGTACAGGAGAAAGAATTGTCTGAAGTAGCATTTCTACATCCAGATACGATTGCGGACGATCCGAATACGTCTGTACTGATTAAATATTTGTTAGAAAGAAAATCAGAACTACATCTTGAAATGGACAAAACATTAAATCCAGGTGAACAATTTGGTTATACCGCCTATCACGTATTTACGGCGCATACGAAGGAGAGGGAGAAAGAGTGAGTATACCGGTACTACTTATTTCAATGATGTTATTTTTCATTTTGTTTTTTGGAATTGGATTTTTACTCAACATGATTTTGCGAGCTACGTGGGTAATGGTTATTGTGTATCCGATTGTTTGTATGCTTATTATTAATAAGGCGAGTGTGTGGGATTATTTTTCAAAGCCAAAAGAAACATTTTCTTCATTTGGGACAAGTGTATCGCATTTAGGACAAGCAGATATGTTTATTTTATCTACTGGATTAGTAGGTGCTGCATTAGCAGGAATCGTAATTAAGAAACTCCGGAAAAGCGGATATCAAATGTTTTAATCTCCAATTCATTTGGAGATTATTTTTTTGCATATTCCTTCATCGTATAGGGAATGATTAACGATGAAGGAGTGTGGAATATAAAAATGTTAAAACGATATTGTATTCGCATTATGATGACTTGTTTACTTGTATCCGCATTATGCGTAACATGGAATGCTTTCACAGGAGTTTCTTTATTAGAGATTGTAAAGAAATATGAGGGAACGAGTGCAAAAGAAGTACATGCAGCAGAAGTTAAGAGAAATGTTGCTCCGAGTAAAGAAGTGATAAATGCTTTAGAGCAGGCAAACGACTGGTCTAAATATCGTTCAATTGAAATGACTGCAACAGGTTATACGTCGGGAATTGAGTCAACTGGCAAGAGGCCAGGACATCCGGAGTATGGTATTACATATTCAGGTGTTAAGGCGAAAAGGGATTTATATTCCACAATCGCTGCGGATTTACGCGTATTCCCAATTGGGACAATTTTATTCGTACCAGGATATGGGTATGGTGTAGTAGCTGATAAGGGCGGTGCGATAAAAGGAAACCGTCTTGATCTGTATTATGATACGGTGAAAGATGTTTATAGCCAATGGGGTAAGAAAAAAGTAAATGTGTATGTAGTGAAAGTTGGAAATGGTAAGTTTTCAGAGGAAGAGTTAACGATGTTAAATCAAGACGAAACAATGCAAGTGTTCCGCGGTCAATATTTAAAACAAAGATAGTCTAGTGGTAAGTACGCTAGACTTTTTTTGTTTCATAATGGAGGTAATAGCAGAAGTTAGAATTGTCGCATTTTATCGAAAATAAAGTTATAATAAAGGTAGAGTAGAGAAATTTAGGGGGTCTGAACATGTTTCAAGTACAAAAAGAATTAGCAAGCCATGAAGCGGTAATTGTTGCCTTATTTGAAGAAGAGAAAACGAGTAGTTTTGTACAAGAACTGGACAAAGCGTTTGAAGGACAATTACAAGTTTTATTAGAAGAGAAAGAACTTTCTACGAAGAAGAAAGCTATTTCAAAAGTACATAGTTTAGGAAAAACAAATGTGAAACGTTATTATTTCGTTGGTTTAGGTAAGAAAGAATCTTATACGACGGAAACGTTACGTGCGGCTCTTGGTAAGGCGTTTAAAACGTTACAAGCAGCAAAAGTACAAGATGCAGCAATCTTACTTGATTCTTTCGTAACAGAGAAATTAGACGCAATTGATGTAGCTCACATTGCAGCAGAAGTACAAGGTCTTGGTACATATGAATTAGAAACGTATAAATCAGATCAAAAGGACCGTGTGGAATTAGAGAAGTTCACGGCTATTACAGCGGAAGATGCACAAGAAATTGAAGCTGCATTAACAGTTGGTTACGTACATGGACATGCGACAAATTCAGCTCGTACACTTGTAAATATGCCGCCAAACGTATTAACAGCTACGAAGCTTGCTGAGTATGCTGTTGAGTTAGCGGAAAAGTATGATATGGATTATAAAGTTCTTGAGAAAGAAGAGATGGAAGACCTTGGTATGGGTGCGTTACTTGCAGTAAACCAAGGATCTACTGAACCACCAAAAATGATCGCTCTTATTTATAAAGGAAAAGAAGAGTGGACAGATGTTATTGGATTCGTTGGAAAAGGAATCACATACGATACAGGTGGTTATTCATTAAAACCACGTGAAGGTATGGTCGGTATGAAAGGTGATATGGGCGGTGCTGCTGCTGTATTAGGTGCGATGGAAATTATCGGTGAACTTCGCCCAGAGCAAAATGTGATCGCTGTTATTCCATCAACGGATAACGTTGTAAGTGGTACAGCATTTAAGCCAGATGATGTCATCACGTCTATGAGCGGAAAAACAATTGAAGTATTAAATACAGATGCAGAAGGTCGCCTAGCATTAGCTGACGGTATTACGTATGCGAAAAAATTAGGTGCAAACTATCTGATTGATGTTGCGACATTAACAGGTGGTGTAATTGTTGCACTTGGAAATCATACGACAGGCGCAATGACAAACAATGAAGAGTTGTTTGAGCAAGTGCTAGAGGCGTCTATGGAAACAGATGAATTAATTTGGCAATTACCGATTTTTGATCGTGATAAAGAACGCGTGAGAAACAGTAAGTTTGCTGATTTAAATAACTCACCAGGTCGTGAAGGACATGCGGTTATGGCGGGTACATTCCTAGGTGAATTCGCTGAAGATACGCCGTGGGTACACTTAGACATCGCTGGAACATCTGAAACGTCAGGAGCGCATGATTTAGGGCCAGCTGGAGCAACAGGTGCAATGGTACGTACACTTGCAACACTTGTTGAACGTTTCGGAGAAGAATAAAATTATAAGGAAAGGCTGTTCCAACATGTTGGAACAGCCTTTTTTATTATGATGACTATGGTCGTCTTATCCCACATGAACTCGTTTCACTTTATAAAGAAATCGTATATAGCGTCCCATTTAAAGCGAATGAAGTGCGGCCTGTTTCTTCAGAGACAACTAAAATAAGGGCATCGCTTTTTTCTGATAAGCCAATTGCAGCTCTGTGACGTGTTCCTAACTCAGGGTCAACTTCTGTGCTTTTCGTTAACGGAAGAATATTGGCAGCTGAAACAATATGATTATTTTTAACGAGAACGGCGCCGTCATGAAGAGGGTTACCAGGATAGAAAATAGATTCTAGTAACGGTGCGGTTAAATGAGCGTTTAATGTTGTTCCAGTCTGAATGCAAGATTCAAGTGTCTCGTTTCGTTCCACAACAATAAGAGCACCATGTTTTCGGGCGCTTAAATGCTGGACAGCTGTTGTGATGAACGATGAACTTTCCGTATACGGTGATAAATACGCTTGAATATAGTATGTAGCTGCCAATGTTTGTACATTGGCTAACATATGATGAATATCTTCCATTTTGCACAAAATACATTCATCTTCTTTATCAATTGCTTGCCTCATAATTGATAATTCTTTCTCAGCAATTTCAATCATTTGCTTTGTTTGTATTTTGAGCTCTTCTGACAAGCCCCATTCTTGCATAATCCTCATTCCCTTTAGTGGAGTATTTAGCCATAGTGTATACAAATATTCTTAGTAAAATCCTATTAGATTGTAAAAAATATTGAGATACAGGTTGTTTTTTTCATATAATAAAGGTATGACAAGCGAGAGGAGATAGAAGTATGAACTGGAAACAAGAATTTAGTCGCTGGCTTTCATATACAGAGCTAGACGCAGAACTAAAAGAACAGTTAGAAAACATGAAGCAAGATGAGAAGAAAATTGAGGACAGCTTTTATAAAAATCTAGAATTCGGCACAGGTGGTATGCGTGGTGAACTTGGTGCTGGTACGAACCGTTTAAATGTATATACAGTTCGTAAAGCGACACAAGGATTAGCGACGTTTATTGAAAAATTAGGTGAAGAAGCGAAGAAGCGCGGTGTTGTTGTAGCGTACGATTCTCGTCATAAATCACCTGAATTCGCAATGGAAGTAGCTGCTACACTTGGTGCACACGGCATCACAACATATGTGTTTGAAAGCTTACGTCCAACGCCAGTGCTTTCTTTCGCAGTTCGTCATTTACATACAGTGAGTGGAATCGTTCTTACGGCAAGCCATAATCCACCTGAATATAACGGTTATAAAGTATACGGTGAAGACGGTGGGCAGTTGCCTCCAAAAGAAGCTGATGAGTTAATTAGCTATGTAGATGCAGTAGAGGATGAGTTAACAGTTGAGGTTGCTAATGTGGAGCAATTAAAAGCTGATGGTTTATTACATATTATTGGACAAGAAGTAGATGATGCATATGCAGCAGAATTGAACAATGTCATCATTAATAAAGAAATGGTACAAAATGTTGGGAAAGACTTAAAAATCGTCTTTACACCATTACACGGAACATCAAATATTTCTGTACGCCGTGGTTTAGAAGAAGTTGGATTTACAGATGTAACAGTTGTAAAAGAGCAAGAGTTACCAGATCCGAACTTCTCTACAGTTAAATCACCGAACCCAGAAGAGCATGCAGCGTTTGAGTATGCTATTCGTGACGGTGAGAAGGTAGGCGCAGATGTGTTAATCGCAACGGATCCTGACGCTGACCGCCTTGGCGTAGCAGTTCGTAATCACGATGGTGAGTTCCAAGTATTAACTGGTAACCAAACAGGTGCATTAATGCTTGATTACTTATTATCTCAAAAGAAAGAAAACGGAATACTTCCAGAGAACGGTGTTGTATTAAAAACAATCGTAACATCTGAAATTGGCCGTACAATCGCGAAAGCATACGGTTTAGATACAGTTGATACGTTAACTGGATTTAAATTTATTGGTGAGAAAATTAAACAGTATGAAGAAAGCGGACAATACGAATTCCAATTCGGTTATGAGGAAAGCTATGGTTATTTAATCCGTCCATTCTGTCGTGATAAAGATGCAGTACAATCTGTTCTATTTGCATGTGAAGTAGCTGCATACTACAAGTCACAAGGAAAAACGTTATACGATGGTCTATTAGAAGTATTTGAGAAGTATGGTTTCTTCCGTGAAGATCTTGTATCGTTAACGCTAAAAGGAAAAGATGGAGCGGAACAAATCCAAGAAATGATGGCAACATTCCGTGAAAATCCTCCGAAAGAAGTAGCTGGCTTAACAGTTGTAGCAGTTGAAGACTATAAAGCGAGCATCGTTACATCTTTACAAGATGGACATAAAGAAGAGATTCACTTACCGAAATCAAATGTGTTAAAATATCAATTAGAAGATGGTTCATGGTTCTGCCTACGTCCATCTGGAACTGAACCGAAGATTAAGTTCTACTTCGGTGTTCAAGACAATTCTTTACAAAATAGTGAACAAAAGTTACTTACTATTAAAGAAGATATTATGAATCGTTTATAATATAAAGTAATTTTAAGTAGTAGGGAACAAAAGGGAGTGAAACCTCCCTTTTGTTCTATGTAAGGAAATGATCGTTATTGATTCTGACAGAAGAGAGGGTATTTTGTGATGAAAAGAGTAAGAAAAGCGATAATCCCAGCAGCTGGATTAGGAACACGTTTTTTACCAGCTACAAAAGCAATGCCAAAAGAAATGTTACCGATAGTAGATAAACCAACTATCCAATACATTGTAGAAGAAGCAATAAAATCAGGAATCGAAGATATTATTATCGTTACTGGTAAAACGAAGCGCTCTATTGAAGATCATTTTGATAATGCATTTGAGTTAGAGCAAAACTTATTAGAAAAGAAAAAGTATGAGTTACTTGAAAAAGTACAGGCTTCTTCAAAAATGGTAGATATTCACTATATCCGTCAAAAAGAACCAAAAGGATTAGGGCATGCAGTTTGGTGTGCACGTAAATTCATCGGTGATGAGCCATTCGCTGTTTTATTAGGTGATGATATCGTTCAAGCTGAAAAACCATGTTTACGTCAATTAATTGAAGAATATGATAAAACGCTTTCTTCTGTTATTGGTGTACAAACGGTTCCAGAAGATGAAACACACCGTTACGGAATTATCGACCCATTAGAGCAAGAAGGACGTCGTTACCAAGTTCGCAATTTCGTTGAGAAACCAGCAGCAGGTACAGCACCTTCAAACTTAGCAATTATGGGACGTTACGTTTTAACACCTGAAATCTTCATGTTCTTAGAACAGCAACATGTTGGTGCTGGTGGTGAAATTCAGTTAACAGATGCAATCCAAAACTTAAACGAAATTCAACGTGTATTCGCTTACGATTTCGAAGGAACGCGTTATGATGTAGGTGAAAAGTTAGGATTCGTTCAAACGACAATTGAAATGGCCCTGCAACACCCAGAATTACGTGATGACATGGTTCCAATGATGCAGAAAATTTTAGAAAAACACATGAATCAAAATTCTTAATAGAAAAAAGAGTTATTTCAGTACACTGAAATAACTCTTTTTTATTATGAAATCGTTGAATGAGAATGCTGATAAGCAGAACGGCGTACAGCATAGTATATGCGAGGTGCGATAATAGCACCGATAATTGTAAATGCAATATCTTTTACTGCAAACCACATCATAATCATCCAAGCAGCTTTATAACTCATATTACCACCCATAAAGAAATTGACTGCCCCGTACATATAAGTAGTGCCGATAATATAAGTTAAAATGATTCCTGTGAAAGAGGCAATTGCAAATGTACTGAATGTTGGTCGTTCTTTTTGTTCTACTAGTTTTCCTGATACGTAAGCAACGATAATAAATGCAATAATAAAACCACCAGTAGGATCTAAAAGTGCTCCAAAACCAGCTTTGAAGTTAGCGAAGATTGGCGCACCTGCTAATCCAACAAGCATATAAACAGTCATTGATAATGCGCCAAGTCTACTTCCAAGAAGAAGCCCTGCTAAAATTGCAAAAAATGGTTGCATAGATAATGGGATGCCCGCTACTTGCAGGAATGGTGCCCAAGATACAATATTTGCACCAATGGCCATAAGAGCAACGAACATGGCAGCTAATGCTAAATCTAAAACATGAAATCTCCTCATAATGTTAACCTCCTGTTGTTTTTAGGTTAACATTATCGTAGCGAAAATATTTACTTGTTGTCAATCAAAATATTTTGATAAGAAGGTTTCAAATAATCTCTTAGCAACGTATACGGAATACGAAATTGCGGAATTCCGCTTGAATAAGGAGCAATCTCATATAAAGGGAAATAAATGACGAGATTGTCTGGTTCTAAAAAGAAGTGGAACTTTTTCGTTCTCATGACTTTTTCAGTTGCATCGGGAAAATAGATGCTTTCATTTTGTTTAATTTGCCTTACAATTTCAGCACGGATGACTTCTTTATATGTATCTGCTTTTTGAAATAAATCGTCTAAGTGTAGTAGCTTTTTTTCGTTTAAATCAAATGTGTTTGCCTTCCACGTATACAGACCGTGTGCTCCGCCTGTATATTGATAGTAATTCACATATAGACTAAGAAAAGGTGGTTTATTTAAGGAGACTTTATAATCAACATTCGCCACATACGGGTGAAATGGTGTACTAGATCCTTCTGTTTCTTTATAATATTTTTTTGCGTCTTTTTCTAATTTGGCTTTAAATTTGTCAGTAGATTTCTTGTAATAGAAATTGAGCTTATTTTGAAATTTAGAATCGGAAAAATTGTGAAAAGAAGGTCTGTTAATTTGATATTCTATATAAGGTTTCTTACCTTTTTGCGTCACAGTCTGAACATCTATTGTCAGGTTGGATGCTTTGGCTGCTAGTGCACAATTTGGTACAATAGTCAGCAAGGAGAACATAAGCAGTAATATACAAAATTTCTGTTTCATTTAGGTGAAACCTCCTTATATAAGTGTTATAAGTAGTTTGAAAATAAACAGGTAAAATTATACATTTAATTAAAGTAAGAGAAGGGGGAAACGAGATGGCAAAAACTTTAATGGATTCACTTGGAATCGAGTTGTTAGAGATGACAGAGGATAAGGTAGTTGCTACGATGCCTGTAGATGAGCGTACGCATCAGCCATTTGGATTTTTACATGGTGGTGCATCCCTTGCATTAGCAGAAACAGTAGCAAGCGTTGGTTCATACAATTTAATTGATCAAGAGAAATGTATTTGTTTCGGTCTAGAAATTAATGCAAATCACATTCGCTCAAAGAAAGATGGAATTGTAACAGCGATTGGGACACCGATACATAGAGGACATTCAACGATGGTTTGGGATGTGCGTATTATTGATGAAAATGATGATTTACTATGCATATCACGATGTACAGTAGCAATTAAAGAAAAACGTGAAAAGTAAAAAAGAGGCGCTCTCATGAGCGCCTCTTTTTCTTATCATTAGAACTGGATTTTCTTCTCTAAGAAACCTTTTAGTTCGCTAATTGGCATACGAACTTGTTCCATTGTGTCACGGTCACGTACTGTAACAGCTTTGTCTTCAACTGAGTCGAAGTCGTAAGTGATACAGAATGGTGTACCGATTTCGTCTTGACGACGGTAACGTTTACCGATAGAACCAGTTTCGTCAAAGTCTACCATGAAGTCTTTAGCTAGTTCTGCGAATACTTCAGTAGCACCTTCAGATAGCTTTTTAGATAATGGTAAGATTGCTGCTTTGTATGGTGCTAAAGCAGGGTGGAAACGAAGAACTGTACGAGAATCGTTTTCTAATTGCTCTTCTTCATATGCATCACATAAGAATGCTAATGTTACGCGGTCAGCACCTAAAGATGGCTCGATGCAGTACGGTACGTAACGCTCATTCGTTTGTGGATCGATATAGTTAAAGTCTTCGTTAGAGTGCTCCATGTGACGTTTTAAATCGAAGTCTGTACGAGATGCTACGCCCCATAGTTCGCCCCAACCGAATGGGAATCGGAACTCAATATCAGTTGTTGCGTTACTGTAGTGAGATAACTCTTCTTCACCGTGGTCACGAAGACGCATGCTTTCTTCAGTCATACCAAGTGAAAGTAACCAGTTCTTACAAGTTTCGCGCCAGAATGCGAACCACTCTAAATCTTCACCAGGCTTACAGAAGAATTCAAGCTCCATTTGTTCGAATTCACGTGTACGGAATGTGAAGTTACCAGGCGTGATTTCGTTACGGAAGCTCTTACCGATTTGGCCAATACCAAATGGAAGTTTTTTACGCATAGAGCGTTGTACGTTTTTGAAGTTTACGAAAATACCTTGTGCTGTTTCAGGACGAAGGAAGATTTCGTTTGTGCTAGACTCTGTAACACCTTGGAAAGTTTTGAACATTAAGTTGAACTGACGGATTTCAGTGAATTCTTCACTACCACAATCAGGACATTTTACTTCATGCTCTTTCATTAAGTCAGCCATTTGGTCGAAAGTAAGACCATCAACAACCATTTCGATGCCTTTTGCATCTAATGCATCTTCAATTAATTTGTCAGCACGGTGACGCGCTTTACATTTTTTACAGTCGATCATTGGATCGTTGAAGTTACCAACGTGACCAGAAGCGATCCAAGTTTTTGGGTTCATTAAAATAGCTGCGTCTAAACCAACGTTGTATGGAGATTCTTGAATGAATTTTTTCCACCAAGCTTTTTTAACGTTATTTTTTAATTCGATTCCAAGTGGACCGTAATCCCAAGTGTTTGCAAGACCACCGTAAATTTCAGAACCAGGGAAAACAAAACCGCGATGTTTCGCTAAGTTTACAACTTGTTCCATTGAATACATAATAAAATCCTCCTTTTGAAAGTTAACGTATTGGCGATGACGTGCTCAGATACTAGTGAAACGAGCGGTATATGCTTTGAAAACATAAAAAAACGCTCATCCCAAGGCTTAATTGCCTAGGGACGAGCGTTTGCCCGCGGTTCCACCCTAGTTGATACACAACAGGTGCATCCACTTTATCACGTATTGCTCGAGACTGCCGTTTCCTTGCGGCTTCAGGCTTTCACTATCCCTGAATCGCTTTTTGTGCAAGTACTTATAAGTCCGTCATCGCTACTTATATTAATAATAATGAACATATTCTAACACGTTCTTTTTTAAATCTCAATAGAGGAACGCGTCTATCTATGATAGAGTCTCGCCTATTTTTTCGTTATTTATTCCGTAATTTTCTTTAATGTGCTTAATTGCTTCACGTTTACTAAGCGGGGCAAGCTCGTTATTTTGCACGTATTCCCAAACGGCATCAGGCTTTGTTTTTGCATATTCGCGAAGGACCCAGCCAATCGCTTTTTGAATGAAAAATTCTTTTGAAGAATGTAGTTGTCCAATAATCCAGAAAAGAAGTTCTTCATCCATTTTTTGTTTATATTTTAGCTGGAATAAAATAGCGGCGCGTTGCAACCATATGTTATCTGATGCAATCCATTTTGGAATATAGGCAGAAATTAATTCTGGATGTTTTAAAAAGATATTCCCTAAAAATGTAGGAACGATGCTATCGACAGAATCCCACCAAGATTTTGTTACAATGAGTTCTTCTAAAAACGGGATATGTGTTTCGTTTATATGCTTTTTATATTTTTGCATAATATCGAGTGCTGCTGCCTGAAATTCACGTTCTGGTAAATCCCAAAGCTCACGTACGATAATTTGGAAATCTTTTGGATCTGGGAGAGTATGTATTTGGATGATGTCTTTCAATAGTTGTCTTCTTTCAGGTGTTTGAATACCGAGAAATGGGAAGTGGTTTTTCATATAACGTGCCATCGGTTCCGCTTTTTCAAGGTTTTTATGAGCTATGAAATGCTCTTGTAATGCTTGTACAAATGGATGCATAAGTCCGTACTCCTCTCTAATTATCTTACTCCTCTTATTATACAGAGAGTTTGGTTGAATTTTAAAACATAACTTGCCATGTAATGAAATATGTTGAGAGTAGAGAGGAGAGGATAAGATGGAAGATCAAGGCGTACTAGCAGGTTTCTTTGCTCTTAGTTTTGCGTTTATTCTTGTTGTATTGATTTGGGCAATTATTGCGTATTTATTAACGGCTTTTGCACTGTATACGATGGCGAAAAATGATGGTGCAACGGATGGTGCTCTTGCGTTTATTCCTTTTTTAAATAGTAAGATCTGGGGTGACTTAGCAAAAGATAAATTACCAGATTTCTTAAAAGAAGAAGCAGGATGGAAAGTATTTGGCATATATGTCGCGTGTTTCATTTTTAACTTCGTACCAATTCTATATTTAATAGCAACAGCTGTATCGGTTGTGCTGTCTATTTATCTTATCTACGCTATTTTAGACAGGTACGGAACGAATTCTATATTATTTACAATTATTCATACCATCACATTTTCAGTTTTCTTGCCGATCCACTTATTTATTATTCGGAATGAGCCGGTAAGATATAACGAGTAGATATATATGGGGGAGCTGTTTCAAAGATATTTTGGAACAGCTTTTTGTTGGTTAATTGATATTTCGTTGACTAAGAAAAAAGGGCTGCCACATAGGACAGCCCTTTTCTACTACATAAGGTAGCGTAAATAAATATAAATATGAGAAATGATTAATGAAACGATCATAATTGGGAAACCAACTTTTAGGAAGTCCATGTAGCTAAACTTATGTCCTTCGCGGCTTGCGATACCTGCAACGATTACGTTAGCAGAAGCACCGATTAATGTTCCGTTTCCACCTAGACAAGCACCTAATGCTAATGCCCACCATAATACGTCGACTTGTGCGTCAGAAGGTGATAAACCTAGCCCAACTGCCATATCGTTAATAAGTGGGATCATTGTTGCAACGAATGGAATGTTATCAATCGTTGCCGAGGCGATACCAGATACCCATAAAATAAGGATAGACGCGTAAGAAATATCTCCGCCCGTTATTCCAATTACTTTTTGAGCTAACATTTTGATAAGACCGATATCGATAAGTCCTCCAACTAGTACGAATAGTCCTGCGAAGAAGAAGATTGTTACCCACTCTACACTTGCGAATACCTCTTCAATTTCATGTTCTTTCACACCAATTAGCATAAGTACAGTAGCGCCAGTTAAAGCGATGATAGCTGCATCAACATGGAAGATCGAATGAGTCATGAAACCTACGATTGTAAGTCCAAGTACAGTTAAAGATTTTTTCATTAATACTGGATCTTTAATGTATTGCTTTTCATCTAAACTCATTAATTTCTTAACTTGTACAGGATCAGCAATTAATTGTTTACGGTACATGAAGTAAAGGATTGTCGCTGTAACAGCAATAATAATGATTACGATAGGTGCTAAGTTGAACAAGAACGCATTGAAATCTAAATGCTTATTTGCAGAACCAATCATAATGTTAGGTGGATCACCAATTAATGTTGCTGTTCCTCCAATGTTTGAAAAAATAATTTCAGAAAGTAAATAAGGAACAGGATTTACTTGCAGTATGCGCGTAATAGATAAAGTAACTGGAACAACAAGAAGTACAGTTGTAACGTTATCTAAAAATGCGGAACCAAGTGCAGTAAGTAAGGAAAGTGAAATTAAAATTTTAATTGGATTTCCTTGTGCTCCTTTTGCTGCTTTAATGGCAACGTATTGGAAGACACCCGATTTACTCGTAATATTCACCAGAATCATCATACCGATGAGTAGCGTAATCGTCCCCCATTCAATATGTTTCGTAAAGGCGTTGTGTAAATCAACGACCCCCATAATTACCATAAGTGCTGCGCCAAGAAGTGCGATGACAGCGCGATTAATTTTTTCAGAAATAATAATGGCATATGTAATTAAAAAGACTGCGATAGCAAAATAATACTGCCAGTTTGCGAGCTCTTGCGTTGTTTCGTGCAAAACTCTCATCTCCTTTCATTCACTTTTCTTAGTGTGTCAAAAATGTTCTCGAAGAAACACACATAAAGTCATTATAAAGTAGAAAAATGGAGGATGTAAATGAGAGGGGGTATTTTGTCATATTTTCTGCATTGGTCATTTTTTCTTATTTTTAAAAATATTTGTGGGCATTTGACATATATATAAGATACATCCAATCTGAATATTTAAAATGGAATTAGCATTCGAGCTTGTTCGTGTAGGAGTGTCAAATAGGAAGGAATGACAAAGATGATAAGGAAGGGATCGTATGGATGAACAACGATTTTTATTTTTGGATTTTGAGTTTACGATGCCCCAGCACAGAAAAAAACCAAAAGGATTTTTCCCGGAGATTATTGAGGTAGGACTCGTCTCGGTTGTTGGCTGTAAGGTAGAAGACACGTATTCAGCTCATGTTAGGCCGAAAACTTTTCCTTCTTTAACGGATCGATGTAAGAAATTTTTAGGAATCAAACAAGAAGTCGTAGATAAAGGAATTTCGTTTCCGGAACTCGTTGAAAAACTTGCAGAATATGAAAAGAGATGTAAACCAACCATTGTTACGTGGGGAAATATGGATATGAAAGTGTTGAAACATAATTGTGAAATGGCGGGAGTAGACTTTCCATTCTTAGGACAGTGTCGTGATTTATCACTCGAGTATAAGAAGTTTTTTGGGGAGAGAAATCAAACAGGATTGTGGAAAGCAATTGAGGCGTATGGAAAAGCAGGGACGGGTAAGCATCATTGTGCGCTAGATGATGCGATGACGACGTATAATATTTTTAAATTAGTAGAAAAAGATAAAGAGTATTTAGTGAAACCAGCACCGCCAACATTAGGAGAACTCGTTGATTTTTCAAAAGTGTTAAAGAAAGTGAGTACACAGTAACGACCAAATTGCACAGTATGTAATTTGGTCGTTTTGTTTTTTTAAAGTTTGTAGTCTTTTTTTAACTGTTCTAATGTTTCTAGACTACGAACCGCAAAAGGTGAATCATCTTCAGAAAATGAATTCATTTGAGTTTCTAATGCTAATTTGAGTGACTCTGTATACTCTGGAATTTCCCCTTCATATTTCTTCACCATTTGCTCCGGAATGTTCGTTTGTTCACGGAAAGCTAAAGCGCGTCTTTCATGGAAAAATGGTACGTCAGCTTGTTTTACGTTATGTAAGTCACCTTGCACCGGATGTTTTAAAACAGCTAATACTTTTACGACGTAACTGCCAGGGCGGCTATTTGTAACTTTGCCGATGTATTTTCCAGTTTTATAAATACCAGTAACGATTTCGCCAATTTCAAATGTTTCTCTCATATTTTTCACCTCAAGTTTATAGTAAGGAAAGTGCGCGAAGGAGTCAAAGAAATCATTCTCTTTCGGAACGACCCCTTGAGAATATGAATCGGTTCAACTATAATTTAAAGATATATAACAGAAAATTCTGATGTTTTTCAATCCAATCATAAGGAGTGTTCAATATGATGCCTTTATATTTTCCGGAAGATAAAACAGAATATATTATTCCAGGGATTGTTTGCGTTCTATTTATCATTGGTGCTGTTGCTACGTGGCGTATGTTCATTCGTGTATCAAAACGAGAAGCAGATCGGTTACAGAAAGTTGAAGAAAAACTATTAGCGGAAAAGAAACAGTAACTCATTTTTGTATGTTTCCCTCTATGCTCGGACAATCTAAGGGCAGAATATATTTTGGAGGGAATAGAATGAAAAAACGGCTTTTTTTCAGTTGTTGTTTATTATTTCTGATGGCAGGTTGTGACCAAGGAAAGCCGAAAGAAATTGACGTGAAATTACATAATGCTTCAGGCGATGAAGTGGGGACTGCGAAAGTAGTGCAGCAAACAAGCGGAGTGAAAATTACGGTTAAAGGGGAAGGTTTCGCACCTGGCCCGCACGGCATACATGTACACGAAATTGGTGAGTGTAAAGCGCCAAGATTTGAATCATCTGGGAATCATTTCAATCCTGATAATAAAAAGCATGGTCTTCTTAATCCAAAGGGTGCAGAAAACGGTGATTTACCGAACGTAATTGCAGACAGTTCTGGAAAGATTAAAGCAGAAATCGATGCACCACATATAACGCTTGAAGAAGGAAAAACGACGATTCATAGAAAAGATGGAGCGTCTATTATTATTACAGAAAACGCTGATGATGGTATGACACAACCAGCAGGTAAATCTGGTGATAGAATTGCTTGTGGTGTCATTGTAAAAAAAGCGTCGGATATGAAGAAAAAGTAAAAGCTACCGTGCCTGGTAGCTTTTTTGTGAAACGTAAGTGAAAATATATCAATTTACCTACAAAAGAGTTTAGGATGAAAACGTATGGCGCAGTCTATTTAAAATTTCTTCTAAAACAGATCTTGGACAGCCGATGTTAATTCGAATATGTTCTTCTCCGCCTAATCCGTATTTCTCACCAGGCTCAACGATGATTTTCCCTTTTTCTTCAAGCAGTGTAGTGCGTTCGTTTTGAGAAAGCTGTAGGCGAGAGCAATCAATCCACAATAAAAAACTACCTTCTGGTTTCGTTACAGAAAGAGCAGGTATGTGATTTTTAATATATTCACAAGCGAATTGAGCGTTATCTTCTATATATAATCGAATTTCATTTAGCCAATCGTTGCATTCTGTATAGGCACTTTGCATCGCTGTATAGGCGAATATATTTAATCCGTGGAAGCCTTGTCTATATTGGATAGATGTAAAGGCCTGACGGAGTTTTTCGTTTGGAATAATAATAATCGATGCCTGTAATCCGGCGATATTAAATGTTTTACTCGGAGCCATACAAGTAATGGTGCGTGCTGCTAATTCTTCTGATAAGGAAGCGAATGGTGTATGCGTATGATCTGCGTAGATAATATCGGAATGAATTTCATCCGCGACAACGATTACATTATATTTTGTACATAACGTGCCAAGTTGTGTGAGTTCCTCTTTTGACCAAACACGCCCGATAGGATTGTGAGGACTACAAAGAAGCATGAGTTTGACGCCTTGCTGAAATTGCTTTTCTAAATGCTCGAAGTCTATCGCATATGTATCATTTTGTTTCTGTAATGGACTTACGCATAATTGTCTATTGTTTGTTGTAACCATTTCGAAAAATGGTGGATAAATAGGTGGTTGTACGAGAACGGATTCATTTTCTTTTGTGAAGGCCTGTATGCTCGTACTAAGAGCTGGAACGATTCCGGCGCTAAAGACAATCCATTCTTTTTGAATATCCCAGTTATACTGTTTTTTTGTCCAGTTACAAATAATATCTCCAATATTTTCGGGAGGAAGTGTGTAGCCGAAAATAGGATGCTCGATACGTGTCTTTAAAGCAGTTTGAATTGGTTGTGGTACTTCAAAATCCATATCAGCAATCCAAGCATGGATAAGCTCTTCGTTTTTATATGTATCCCATTTTGTACTATGAGTTCCACGTCGATTGACTGTTTTATGAAATAGTTGCATAAGTTTGCCCCCTTCTTCTGTAAAACCGATAAGTTATGAAAGTTCTCTCTCTTCTTATAGAATAGCTGATGTGATAGGATAAAGAAAAGTATTAAAAAGTGAAAAGGCGGGAAGCGAATGGGTACATATGAAAAGATGATAGAGGTTGTGAAGAATTGGGATCCGTTTCAAATGGGACCGGAGTTTTATGAAACAGAAGCGAGCGATGTTGTGAACGTCGTAAGTGTGTTTGATGATTCGAAATACATCGCAAAGAAGATTCAACATATATACTTTATGTCTTTTGAGGAAGTACCTGCGCTTGAAAAATGTGAGAGGTTAGCTGTGGAATTACTTGTAATAAAAGAAGGTGGAAGTTGTTCATTGTAGGCTGTCGGAATTTCCGACAGCCTTTTACATTATTGCGCAGAAAAAGCGATGATTTCTTCATAAACGTTTTCAGGTTTTTCTTCAGGGAGTAAATGCCCTGTGTTTTCGTAAGAAATAAATTTTGAATTCGGTAAATCTTTGTGTAGTCGATGACCTACATGTACAGGGACGACGCGATCTTTTTCACCCCAAATGAGTAGTGTAGGTGTTTCGATTTTTTGTAATTCAGCTGAAGATAAGTCACCTTCACGATCTCGTATCATACGAGTTAAAGCGGGGAATATACGATTGTCATAAAAAGGAGCAGAGTAGCCTTCCTTCATTTCATCGTCAATTAATGAGTGATCATGAACGACATTCATTAAGTTATGAACGATGCCGCGCCGAATAATCCAGTTCTTTACGTATAAATGAAAGAACGGTAAGTAAGAAGAGTACAGTAAAGGTAAGGTTGCGCGTGCTAAATAGCTAGAGCTACATAGTAAAATCGTCTTTGAGATTAATTCAGGGCGTATACGGTTTACATAAAGGGAAATTTGTCCACCCATAGAATGCCCAACTAACACAATATTTGGGAGAGATAAATGTTCAATTAAATCGATAATAACCGTTGCCAAATTGTGATAAGAATACTTAAACAGATGAGACTTATCGCTTTTTCCGAATGGTGGCAAATCAAGAGCCAGTACTGTTCCTGCTTTCGATAATAAAGGAATGAGGCGGCGGTAACTGAATGAGGAAGATAAAAAGCCGTGAACGAGTACGAAAGTAGGACGTTCCGTTTTATTGTCATGTTCATACAATTCGTAATGAATAGTAGTGCCGCGAGTGGAAAAAGTGAAATAAGGACAAGTATATTCGTGATTCATTTTTTGTCACTCCATTGATTTTTGTTCATATCATCTCCAAGGAAGAAGAAAATATGTTAACAAAAAAAGGCAAGATGACGATGTCATCTTGCCTTTCGCTTATTCAGTATTATCCGCGAACAATATTAGGCGGTGTTTTTCCTTGTAACCCTGCAACTAAATTTTCAGCGGCTGTCATAGCCATTTGCTGCCTAGTTTTTAATGTTGCAGATCCGATGTGCGGTAAAGTCACAACGTTTTGTAATGATAAGAGCGGATTATCTTTTTGAATCGGCTCTTGTGTAAACGTATCGATGCCTGCTGCAAAGATTTTCTTTTCGGTTAACGCATGGATTAACGCTTCTTCATCTACTGTTTTTCCGCGAGAAGCATTAATGAAGATTGCTGTTTCTTTCATTAATGAAAATTCCTTTTCTCCAATAAGATGATACGTTTCATCTGTTAGTGGAGTAAGAAGGACAATAAAGTCAGATTGTTTTAGTAGCGTCTGTAAATCACAATATGTAGCATCGAATTTTTGCTCTGCTTCTTCTTTACGGCGACGATTATAATAAAGAACATTCATATCAAATCCGAATTTCGCTCGTTTTGCAACGGCTTCACCAATTCGTCCCATCCCGATAATACCGATTGTACTATGGTGTACATCCAGCCCGAAGTGCTCTTTTCCAATTTCGGCATTCCATTCGCCATTTTTTACGTAAGAGTCGAGTTCGCAGACGCGGCGACCAGCAGATAGCATAAGAGCGAAAACGAGATCAGCTACTGTATCATCTAGTACGTATGGTGTATTCGTTCCGATGACATTATGCTTTTCCATCGCTTCTAAATCAAAATTATCGTAACCGACAGAAATGTTGCTTACTACTTTTAAGTTAGGAGCTACATCTAATAATTCTTCATTAATAGCAGATCCAAAATTTAATAAACCATCTTTATCTTGTATTTTCTCCAATAGAACATCGCGAGGTACTTTCTCATTTTGCTCCCATTTATCATAATCACAGTGTTCTGATAAATATTTTTCTACAAATGTTGGAACTGGTTCGGCAATATAAATTTTTGGTTTCACGGTTCCATCCCCTTTCGCTTTATCACGCATTTTTCCGCTGATTAAAGTTTCACTTTATTTTGACATAATTCACTAAAAAAATCTTCTTTTCAAACTGGAAAGGGTATTTGTATAATTTAGACACAAAGGAAAAGGAAGGATGATTTATATGGTGACAGAAAAGGAATTAGAATTATTAGCTTGTCTTGAAAAAAGTAGTCGATTAACTGTAGATACATTAGCGAAGCTGTTAAATATAGAAGTAGAAGAAGTAAAGAAAATGGTGGAGAAATTAGAAGCGGAAAAGATTATCGTGGATTATGTAACACATATCGATTGGACGAAGGTGAAAGAACATACAGGTTTAACGGCGATGATCGATGTGAAAGTTACGCCAAAGCGCGGCGTTGGGTTCGATGCGGTTGCTGAACAAATTTATCGTTATTCAGAAGTGAAATCTGTGTATTTAATGTCAGGGACATATGATCTTTCTATTACATTAGAAGGAAAGACAATGGGAGAAGTAGCGATGTTTGTTTCTGAGAAATTAGCAACAATTGAATCTGTCGTTTCTACAACAACACATTTCATTTTGAAGAAGTATAAACATGAGGGAATTATTTATGAAAAAAACGATGATGATAAGCGGATTGTGGTGACACCATGAAGCAATTTGAACTATCTAGAGCAGCAGAATCTTTACAACCATCAGGTATTCGAAAGTTTTTCGATTTAGCAGCGAATATGAAAGGTGTTATTTCTCTTGGAGTAGGAGAGCCTGACTTTGTTACACCTTGGAATGTAAGGCAAGCATGTATCCGTTCTTTAGAACAAGGATATACGTCCTATACAGCAAATGCAGGATTATTGGAGCTCCGTCAAGAAATAGCAAAGTATCTAAAAAAACAATTTGCAGTATCTTATGATCCAAATGATGAAATCATTGTTACAGTTGGAGCGAGTCAGGCGTTAGATGTAGCGATGCGTGCCATTATAAATCCTGATGATGAAGTACTCATTATTGAACCAAGTTTTGTTTCTTATGCACCGCTTGTGACATTAGCTGGAGGAGTTCCGGTTCCTGTGGCGACTACTTTAGAAAATGAGTTTAAAGTACAACCAGAACAAATTGAAGCAGCTATTACAGCGAAAACAAAGGCAATTTTACTTTGTTCACCAAATAACCCAACAGGTGCGATGTTAAATAAATCCGAGCTTGAAGAAATAGCAGTGATCGTTGAAAAATACAATTTAATCGTATTATCTGATGAAATTTATGCAGAGCTTGTATACGACGAAGTATATACAAGTTTCGCGAGTATTAAAAATATGCGTGAGCATACGATTTTAATTTCAGGATTTTCAAAAGGATTTGCGATGACAGGATGGCGCCTCGGTATGATTGCAGCTCCTGTTCATTTTTCAGAATTAATGCTCAAAATCCACCAATATTCCATGATGTGTGCACCGACGATGTCTCAGTTCGCAGCACTCGAAGCGTTACGCGCGGGGAATGATGAAGTAATTCGAATGAGAGATAGTTATAAGAAACGACGTAATTTTATGACGACATCATTCAATGAAATGGGATTAACATGCCATGTACCGGGCGGAGCGTTTTATGTCTTTCCTTCCATTTCTTCAACTGGATTATCTTCAGCGGAATTTGCAGAACAGTTATTATTAGAAGAAAAAGTGGCCGTTGTACCTGGAAGTGTATTTGGCGAAAGTGGTGAAGGATTTATTCGTTGCTCGTATGCAACATCGCTTGAACAACTAATGGAAGCAATGAAGAGAATGGAACGGTTTATAGAAAATAAAAAAAGGACAAAACGTAATACGTTTTGTCCATAAAAGGGGGGGAATACTAGAAAGCCATGTGTTAGTATTCTATCCCAATATTGGAGAATTATACGTACTACAGGAAATTTTTCGTTAATTTTGAATGAGTTCTGTCATAGTGGTATAATTTACTAATATAAGGTATGCGTATCCTGAGTCGCTTTACTTAGGGTATGTACTAACTAATCGGATATTTAACAATAAATCATCTGCTTTGCTATCTACAATTGTAGAGAAAATGGTAAACGTATGGGAGTGTTTCATATGTCAGAACAATATACAACAGGAGTGGTTGTAACAGGGAAAGTGACTGGGATTCAAGATTACGGTGCATTTGTAGCATTAGATGCAGAAACACAAGGGCTTGTGCATATATCTGAAATTACAAATGGATATGTAAAGGATATTCATGACTTTTTAAAAGTCGGCGATACAGTAGAAGTAAAAGTACTTTCAATTGATGAAGAACACAGAAAAATGAGTTTATCGTTAAAAGCGGCGAAAAGAAAGCAAGGACGGATTCTTATACCGAATCCATCTGAGAACGGATTTAATACGCTGCGAGAAAAGCTAACAGAATGGATTGAAGAGTCCGAGTTAACAAAGTAAAAGAGGAGCGCATATGAGCGTTCCTCTTTTACTTTGTCTTATGATATATATTTGCAAATATGATTGCATGCAATCATATTCGTATGTCGGAGGTGAAATAAAGACATACTGACTAGTGGATTTCGTTCGTTTCTGGGTGAGTACCAAGATTTTCTGATGGTTTAAAGAGTAAACCAAGATTGATAAGCCCAGAAATACCGACGATGCCGTAAATAATACGTGAAAGAGCTGAGTTTTGTCCACCGAAAATGGCTGCCACTAAGTCAAACTGGAAGAACCCGATTAGTCCCCAGTTTACAGCACCAATTACAGTAAAGACTAATGCGATACGTTGCAGAGTACTCATGAAAAAGCCCCCCTTAATTGTGAAGCATGAGCAAGCGATGAGTTAATTAACTCTTTTATAGAATGGGGTAGTTATGTTGTTTTTATACATAAAAAATATAAGAAAAAGGATGTATATACATCTATACCGAAAAATGCGAATTTTTATGCAAAAAATGAACTTTTTCTAAAAAATATATATTGGTTACGTTTACAATTGTTGAATCGCTTGATTTACAACTTCAGTTTCGCTAAAGTGAATACAGAAATACATATACATTATTGGAGGGAAAAAGATGAGTACACATGTAACGTTCGACTATTCTAAAGCGTTATCCTTCATCGGTGAACATGAAATCACTTATTTACGTGATGCAGTGAAAGTAACACATCACGCAATCCACGAAAAAACTGGAGCTGGGAACGATTTCCTTGGGTGGGTAGACCTTCCGCTTCAATATGACAAAGAAGAATTTGCTCGCATTCAAAAATGCGCAGAAAAAATTAAAAATGACTCTGACATTTTACTTGTTGTAGGTATCGGTGGTTCTTACCTAGGAGCACGTGCAGCAATCGAGATGTTAAATCATTCTTTCTACAACACGCTATCTAAAGAACAACGTAAAACTCCACAAGTGCTATTTGTTGGACAAAACATTAGCTCCACTTACATGAAAGATTTAATGGACGTATTAGAAGGTAAAGACTTCTCTATTAACGTTATTTCCAAATCAGGTACAACAACAGAGCCGGCACTAGCATTCCGTATTTTCCGTAAGTTATTAGAAGAAAAGTATGGACAAGAAGAGGCTCGCAAACGTATTTATGCAACGACAGATAAAGCACGTGGTGCATTAAAAACATTAGCTGATAACGAAGGTTACGAAACATTCGTTATTCCAGATGATGTTGGAGGACGTTTCTCTGTATTAACGCCAGTTGGTTTATTACCAATCGCAGTAAGTGGCTTAAATATTGAAGAGATGATGAAAGGTGCAGCTGCTGGTCATGGTGACTTCGGTGCATCAGAGCTAGAAGAAAACCCAGCTTACCAATATGCAGCAGTTCGTAACGCTTTATACAATAAAGGAAAAACAATTGAAATGCTTGTTAACTATGAGCCAGCACTTCAATACTTCTCTGAGTGGTGGAAACAGTTATTTGGTGAAAGTGAAGGAAAAGATCAAAAAGGTATTTTCCCATCTTCAGCAAACTTCTCAACTGACTTACACTCATTAGGTCAATACGTTCAAGAAGGTCGTCGTGACTTATTCGAAACAGTTCTGAAAGTAGGTAAATCTACGCATGAACTAACAATCGAATCAGAAGAAAACGATTTAGATGGATTAAACTACCTTGCTGGTGAAACTGTAGACTTCGTAAACACAAAAGCATACGAAGGTACATTACTTGCACATAGCGATGGTGGAGTACCAAACTTAATCGTAAATATCCCTGAATTAAATGAGTACACATTCGGTTACCTTGTATACTTCTTCGAAAAAGCATGTGCGATGAGCGGCTACTTATTAGGCGTAAATCCATTTGATCAACCAGGAGTAGAAGCATACAAGAAAAACATGTTTGCTTTACTTGGTAAACCAGGATTTGAAGAGTTAAAAGCAGAATTAGAAGAGCGTTTAAAATAATAAAAAGCGACCGGATTCCGGTCGCTTTTTATTATTTAATTGAAAAGTCCATCGGTATATTCAAACTAGAGTGGGTATGCTAAAGAAAAAGTCTAGGAGGGATGGGCTTGATTCCGCTTCAATCCAATTTAGAAGGACGTACATATGCGTTATATAAGTTAGAAGAGATAATGAAGCCGCTTGGGTATAACATTGGTGGCAATTGGGATTACGATAAAGGGTGCTTCGATTATAAAATCGATGAAGAAGATGGTTATCAATTTTTACGAGTGCCATTTACAGCAGTGAATGGCGAATTAGATGTGCCGGGCGTAATCGTCCGTCTTGAAACACCGTATATTCTTTCTCACGTATATCAAGACGAACTAGATGATCATGTAAATACTTTAGCAGCCGGAACGAGTGGAATGGATCAATTTGCTGAGCCGAAAGATCCAGATGGAGATGTGAAAAGAAAATATATCAATATTGGGAAAGTGCTCATACAAGAACTAGAGCGTCATTTTATTAATGGTGAATAACAATGAGTATGTCGCTTTCAATGAGAATAAAGGAATGGACTGGATTAATCATATATTGTTCGTCGCGCTTTATACCTAGTAATAGAATGTTTTGCTTTAAAAGAGTATAGCTGCAATTTGCGAAAGTTTGTCCTGTGCAGGAAGGAGAAAGCTCCATCAGTTGTAATTTATTATCAGAGATTTCATCGTAAAGTGAGAATAGTACACCTGAAATGGAAGGGAATAAAAGAGAAGCGGTAAGTACATAGCTCGTTAATTTATTTCCTTCTATAATTTCTGATACACCAGCTCTTGTTGCATTTTGTATTTGTTCAGAAGTAAGAAGTTCAGCGATGCAATGAATGTTTGGATTGAGTCCTTTTGCAGTTAAAATATTTAAAATGGACTGTGTATCTGCTAAGCTTTCATTTTTTTCTTTATCAGCTGTTATTAATATAGTGTGTGCTGTTGTAATATTAGCTTTTAATAAAGTTTGATCGTGATGGGGGCACCCCTTTATAAATTCTAAATGATGAAATGGTTTTGGAAGTAAAGAAAGTGTTTCATCAATTAAAACGATATCAAGATTCGGTTGTAAAACATGCATTTGTTTGACAACATGCTTTGCCCGTTCGTTCCATCCTACAATAATCATATGTCCGTTAGAAGTTGCAGCTTCTTCTCCTTTAATCTTCATATATTGTTTACTAATCATTTCAGTAGCGAACAAAACCATATAATAAGAACAAAACCCGGTTCCTAATAAAATAATACCCATACCGATAAGTTTGCCTATTAGTGTATGTGGGGCAAAGTCACCATAGCCAACGGTGAAGATAGTAACGATTGACCACCAAATTCCATCAAACCATGTGGTGAAGTGCGATGGTTCTAATCTATGTATAAGAAATCCGGAAAAAGCAGTAAGTACAACAATAAAGCAAATTAAACGAAAAATAATGGAATCACGAAATGTATCTACTAAATTTGGACGGGATTTCAAACTCTTATTCCTCCTTACTTTGCAGGACTACATTCATTGTTACCATTATAGAAAAAAGAAAAACTCTCTAATTGAAAAGAGAGTTTTTTACATTACATACTTTCCACTTCAGTTTGTTGAACACTTTCAAGATGCTGGAGGGCGTAGTAAACATCAGCAGTATGTCTTTTTTGATCGATACATAATTTCAAATGCAAATAGTGCGAGCCGTTCTCTAATGTTTTGAGCTTCATATTCTTAACTTTTATATCCATTTCTTTTATTTCTTCAATTACAATTGGGATATTGTCCATATTTCGCACAACAAGTTTTACTGCGATATCACGTTGACGAAATGATCTTGGTCCTACAAATTTCATTGTTAATGGTATAAGTTCGACACTAATCATAAGGAAACACATTCCAAAAATCGCTTCGATATAGAATCCGGCTCCAACAGCAATACCAATACCGGAAGCACCCCAGATCATAGCAGCAGTCGTTAGCCCTGCAATACTATCGTTTCCTCTTCGTAAAATAACACCAGCACCTAAAAAACCAATCCCTGATACAATTTGCGCGGCAAGTCGAAGTGGATCCATATTCATATGATCAGTATGTGGTAAATTGTAAGCCGCTTTAATAGAAACAATCGTCAGGAGGCAACTAATGATAGAAATAACTAAACAAGTTTTTAAACCAAGTGGTTTCCGTTTTAATTCGCGCTCTAAACCGATGGCGAATCCTAAAATAGCCGAGAGACCTAGTTTGATTAATAAATCGGTATAGTCCATATGTATTCCTCCTTGTATGATATGGTATATGAATAAAACATTTATTATAGAAAGAAATGTTTTTGGGTAGAGTGACTTTATATAGAATATATGTAGGAATCCCTTAGAAATGAAAGAGATATTTCGTTTAAGTATATGATATTAAAAAAGAAATGTAGTTAATTTAAAAAAAGTTTATAAAAGGTGTTGCATTTCATTTTTCACCATGATATATTAATAACCGTCGCTGATGCGGAAACGCAGAAAACGACAAAAAAGAAATTGAAAAACTTAGTTGACATCG
>NZ_MACF01000145.1 GCF_001884045.1 Bacillus mobilis
TGGATAATATATGTTGTCGTATTGGTAATCGGCTTACCAATAGGCGTTTTCGTTCTTATTTGATCTGCATTAATCGGATAATACGTCGCAAACGTCGTTGTTTCCGTTGGACCATACACATTGTTAAGTCGGAGGCTACGATTACTCTCCATTAACTTTCTAACATGCAATTCTGAGGTCTTTTCGCCCCCAAACAATAAAGTTTTAATCCCATCAAATACAGTTACATCACTGTTAATTAATTGATTAAATAATGCAGTCGTCAGAAACATCGTATTGATTTTTTGATTTGCAATTATATTCTTTAACGCATATGCATCCATAATCACGTCGGAATTATCAATATATACTTCTCCTCCGTTTAATAAAGCACCCCAGATTTCAAAGGTTGCGGCATCAAAGCTCAATGATCCTGTCTGTAAAATTACAGTATGCTCATTCAACTCCGCATAATTTGCGTTAGTTACTAACCGGATTACATTTTTATGCTCAATCATAACACCCTTAGGTTTCCCTGTTGTACCGGAGGTATAGATGAGATAGATTAAGTCATTCGAAGCATTCACGTTCACTGGATTTTCCTGCTTACCACTCCATTGCACCATTTCACGTAGATCTACAATAGGAACATGCGCTTCATATACATCCGAATCATCGCTCACCAGAATCGCTTTAGGCTTACAATCTTCCAACAT
>NZ_MACF01000146.1 GCF_001884045.1 Bacillus mobilis
TAGTTATAAGCAAATCTTGCAGCTCCAGCATGGTTTCTAAGCACTTGTTCTTGTTCAGGCGTTGGAATTAGTCTGACTTTCTTCGCCAATATCATCAGAATGTAACTCCTTTAATGAAAGATTTGTTCTTCTGAATCGTAGCGTGTTCCACCAGCATTCTCCTGAGACTACTCGGATGCAAACCTGTTAATTCTGATACCTGACTAACTCGTAAAAATTTCATTATTATTCTTACCTCATCAAACTCACGATAGCACATACGTTCGATAAATTCAATAAGGTTGGATAGATTTAATTAAATGTATCTCGTTCAACTAAGGGCGCAATTCCTTAGCCAGTTCTCTTATGAACTTCTCATGTTTTCACATGAGCGCAGACTATATGTTTATCTCTTTAGAGATAGAGGATTTTTCCACCACCATAGGCTTGTGATGTACTCTCGTCAGTTATACGAGATAGTCGTTGAACGTTCATCTTATCCATTTTGACTTAGATGATTCGAGGCGGAAGACCCATTGTTCTAGTGTTTAGGATTTAACCTTGCACCATCTGATTGATTTTTTCAGCTTTCGCAACATTCACGCTCGCCATTTCTAGCCACGTTGTAGTTCAATCAGCTTTAGGGATTGCCCGCAGTTAACCCTCACTACTAGACAATCACTTGACTAGCAGGGCTTACTGATATATTTAATTAACTTTCATTATAATTGGTTAAATAAATCGTAACAGTTAGTTACCCTCTTTTCTCTCATTTACACTACATAAACAGTGTACCAAAATATGAAAAACACAAAAAGTATATTGTATTATTATAAAAGCAATATATTTTCAGATAACCGACATAATTCTTTCAAAATATACACACAGCTTTGTAACAAGTCTCACATACTATACTCCTATTTTCACTATAAACTAATTGTAGATAATGTAAAAAAGGAGTGAATATTTATTATGTCCGACGTTCTGTTACTGAGTCGTTTTCAATTTGCAATTACTATTTTTTATCACTTTTTATTTGTACCTTTGACAATCGGACTTGTTATTTTAGTGGCATGTATGGAAACGCAATACGCCCGCACATTGAATCCAACATACCGCAAAATGGCAAATTTCTGGGGTAAATTATTTACAATTAACTTCGTCATGGGGATTATAACCGGGATTACGATGGAGTTCCAATTTGGAACAAACTGGTCTGAGTACTCCAAATATATGGGAGATATTTTCGGATCCCCTCTCGCAATCGAAGCACTCGTTGCCTTCTTCTTAGAATCTACTTTCATGGGAATATGGTTATTCGGTAAAGACAAAATCTCACCAAAGTTCCGTGCCTTCTGTATGTGGATGGTTGCACTTGGAACAAATATTTCCGCCCTTTGGATTATTACCGCAAACGGCTTTATGCAAAATCCAGTTGGCTACGTCGTACGTAACGGCCGCGCTGAATTAAATGATTTCTGGGCACTTGTTACAAATCCATATGCTTGGAATATGTTCTTCCATACTGTAATTGGTTGTTATATCGTTGGCGCTTTCTTCGTTATGGCAATTAGTTCCTATCATTTATTACGTAAAAATGAAGTGGAATTCTTCAAAAAATCATTTAAATTTGGTTTACTGTTAGGCATATTCGCCGCAACTGTTACGCCGTTTATGGGACATCAGTCTGGTGTATCCGCAGCTAAATATCAACCAGCAAAAGGAGCTGCGATGGAAGCAGTTTGGGAAACGGGAAAAGGACAAGGCTTCTCAATTGTTCAAATTCCTGATGTAAAAAACGAAAAGAACTTTGAATTCCTTACAATTCCAAAGCTAGGAAGTTTCTTCTACACAAACTCATTTGATGGAGAGATTGTTGGTTTAAAAGATATTCCGAAAGAAGATCGTCCAAACGTTAACCTCGTGTACTATAGCTTCCGCTTAATGGTTGCACTTGGTATGTTCTTTATGGCATTAACTTGGTATGGCTTCTATTTAAACCGAAAAGGAAAACTAGAAAACTCAAAACGTTATTTAAAAATTACAATGTGGTCTGTTTTACTACCATATATCGCAATTAACGCTGGTTGGATTGTTGCAGAAGTAGGTCGTCAACCATGGACAGTTTATAAACTAATGCGTACAGCAGAATCCGTATCACCTATATCTGTTCCGCAAATTTGGTTCTCATTAATTAGTTTAATATTATTCTATACTCTACTCTTAATTGCAGACGTATACTTAATGCTAAAGTTCGCGAAAAAAGGACCTGCTGCATTAGAAGAGCCTGCTACTGAAGGAGGTACAGCTCATGTCTCATGATATGCTTGCGATCATCTGGTTTGGTTTATGGGGCGTAATTTGGACAGTCTACTTCATTCTTGATGGGTACGCACTTGGTAACGGAATGATTTTTCCTTTCGTTGCGAAAGACCGACAAGAACGAAATCAATTACAAGAAGCAATCGGCCCGTTCTGGGGGGGTAATGAAGTATGGTTAATTACAGCTGGTGGTGCAACATTTGCTGCCTTCCCGATCACGTATGCAAATATGTTTAGTTACCTATATACACCACTATTTTTAGTATTACTCGCACTGTTTGCTCGTGCTGCCGGACTTGAATTTATGCATAAAGACGATTCACCAATTTGGCAAAAAACTTGCAAATGGGCGTTTACAATCGGGAGTTTCCTAATTGCCTTCTTATTTGGCGTTACGTTCGCTAACCTTTATTACGGACTACAAATCGGAAAAAATGGTTATGAAGGAAATTTACTTAGCTTACTAAATCATTACGGTATTTTAGGTGGCCTGTTCTTCACTGCTATATTCGTCGTATCTGGTGCCCTTTGGGTTATGATCAAAACGACTGGTGAAGTATCTGATCGTGCTTATAAAATTGCAAGACCATTCTCAATGGCAGCTGCTATCATTTTAGCTATCTTCTATGTAGCAACTGCAAATCGTACAAACTTATTCCAAAACTTCACAGAGTATCCGGTACTATTCATTCTTCCAGTACTTGCTATGTTAATGAGTGTACTCGCACTTATTATGGTGTACAAACATAAAATTGGTCTTGCCTTCACATTCGTTTGCTTAACAATCGCGATGTTTATGACAACTGGCTTTGCAGGCATGTTCCCAAGAATGTTACCGTCACGTATTAACGACGCATACAGCACAACGCTATACAACGCAGCAGGTAGTCAATTAAACTTAAAAATTATGTTCTTCGTTGCAATGGTTATGGTACCAATTGTTATTGGATATCAACTTTGGAGCTACAGTATCTTTAAAAATAAAATTCATAAAGACTCTGCTAAAGGGTATCACTAAAATGAAAAAAGACACTTCGTTTGAAGTGTCTTTTTTACGTATGATTTTCGATAAGATGTTATATTTCTAATCTAACAACTATAATACAGAAGAATCATTAACAGCTCACAGCTAGATTGTAGCACAGGGCAAGTTCATCATTTTATGCAATTTTGCATATCTCTCTATAAAGTAAACTGTATTCCCTGATCGTTCACATCGCTATCCCTTACATCTGCTGTACTAATACCACTAAATGTTTGTACTTTTTTTCCTGTATTCGATGATCCCGATCCATTATAAGCTTTCGTTTTTTCAATTGGCTGCACGTTATATTTATCACCTAAGTTAATTGTTCCGTTACAATTTTCAATAATAACACCTTCCACAATTGACGGCATTTTGTCACCTACTTTCATTTCGTTACTTTTATTTTATGAGAATCGCCTAAAAAAATAGCATGTTTCCATAAGAAAAAGCACTCAGCCTGAGTGCTTTTTCTTATTTACCTTTTTTCTTTTTTTCACAAGCAATTCCATCGCCATCACGATCTAAATGCTTACCATAATATGGGCTGTCTCTTGTAATATCATAATATCCAGCATCGTTTGCTTCTTTACAGTTAGCAAAACGTTTTGGATCAGGTTTCACTTCTGGTTTTACTTCTGGCTTCACTTCTGGTTGTGGTTGTTTTGCTCCTGGTCTTTGTTCAAGTGGTAATGTTGCATTATATAAGAATTGAACGTATTGCTCACGACTTACACGCATTTTAGGTGCGAATGTACCATCACCAGTTCCAGCCGTAATATAATTTGATTTAATTGCAGTAATCGCAGGATTCGCCCATCCATTTCTATCTACATCCGGGAAATTATGATTGCCTCTTATTTGTAATTGGAATCCCCTTGTCAAAATTTGTGCCATTTCTTCACGAGTTAATGCATCTTTCGGTCTAAATTTTCCTGTGTTATCTCCAACGAATACACCCATCTCTGTTAAAGCAAGAATCTCTTTTTTAAACATAGTTGAACGATCCGTAACATCTTTATACGGATTGTTATACTGTTCTTTTACTGTCGGTTTTAAATGACGGAACATAAGAGCTGCAACTTGCTCACGTGTTACATCATCACCAAATCCAAAAAGCCCATTTCCGTATCCAGCAACAACGTTTTTATTTGCTAAATCCATAATCGCTTTATAAGACCAATGATTGTTTGGAACATCTTTAAAATTTGAACTTGCCTGCGCTGTTCCAATTGAAGTAAATGCTGTAGTTGCAACAAGTGCACCTGTTAAAATTAATTTTTTAAATCCCATATTTGAGTCTCCTTCTATTTCCGATAATAACCATTTAACAATATAACAAATTATTCAAATATATTTTGTCATATTCTGTCGAAAACAAAAAAGAATCCAGCAGGATTCTTTTTTGCTAAGCATGAATGGCAAAATTGGAGACAGTTGACTTCTTCAAAAATTTATTAGGGGTAATATTTTGAAAAAGAAAGCCTTTCATATGTAGGTTAACACCACTGGAATATATAGTAAATTGATAATGTTTATACGGAAGATTGCTAATGTTTAGTATAGATACTTTCCACTATATCAACAGTGAAAAGTATCTACGTTAAACAACATAAAGGTGCCTTCAAAGAAGACACCTTTCATAAACAAACACTATAAAACAGAATTTTTTATTATTATACGATTGTTAGATACAAAAAGTAGAGGGAAATGTTTGTACGAAATTCTGCTTTATAAAGCCTGTCTTCCACTTATATTTTAATCCTCTTCCTCTGAAAATAAATACAATATGCACAATTACATACAAAAAAGAAAAGACACTCCATCGAGTGCCTCTTCAACCATTTTACTTTTAATATATCACCTTACATACATTTTAACATACGTATCTTTATATGTTATTGAGAAAATTCAAAATCATCTTTCCTTTCATTTTCAATTATAAAATCATGTAATATAAAAGGTATGTCAAATTCTTATACAAATTGAGGTGTACTATATTTATGTATTTCGGAATTATTCCCCTTATATTGTTTATTATTTTCCTTATCTCTTACTTAAAGGATCCACGAAAAATAATAAACGGTTTTTTATTTAATGCCTTTTTCTGTTTTTTCCTGCTTTTTTGTATTATTGCAGCCTATGACTCGGGTAATAATACCCTACACGCAATTATACTTCTCCCTATTTTAGCACTTATCGTTATGATTCCTTTCGGTGTTGTCGCTTTAATGTTTGGGCTATTTCTGAATGCTAGAATTTTAATGAAACGAGAAGGCAGACGTTTCACTAACTGTTTAACACTCATTGCTGCTTTAGGGATTTTATTCTTTATGTTATTCCCTATTATAAATCCAGCAAGCTTATTTTCACCGCATTTCCAACCTATTTTTGCTGGTATTTCTCTTATAACCGTATATTTCTTTATACACCTATCTAACTTCTTAAGCGCTTATTTTCTATATCAATTCAACAGACCAAGGCGTAATCAAGATTTCATCATCGTTCTTGGTAGCGGCTTAATTAATGATAAAGTACCACCTTTACTTGCAAGTCGTATTCATAAAGCAATCGACTTTTACTGGAAACAAGCGGCTGTAAATACACCACCAACAATTATTTTCTCTGGTGGCCAAGGTCCAGATGAAGGCCTTCCAGAAGCAGAAGCGATGCAAAATTACGCTGTTGAAAAAGGAATTCCGCTTGAACATACAGTGCAAGAAAACCGCTCTGTAAACACATATCAAAATATGTCGTTCTCTAAAGAAATTATGGATTCTTTAAAGCCTGAAGGTAAATATAGAAGTATTTTTACAACGAATAATTTCCACCTTTTCCGCGCTGGTATATATGCAAGACTAGCAGGGCTTAATAGCCAAGGAATCGGATCAAAAACTGCATTTTATTACTGGCCTAATGCAATGATTCGTGAATATGTCGCAATTGTTGTGATGGGACGTAAACGTCATATGAAAGTTTGCGGAGCTATTTTAGGATTCTCTTTATTCCTATCCGTACTTAGTTTTATCATTTCTTAATAACCTCCCATCCTTTGAAAGGATGGGATTTCTTATACTTATTTCCATAACATTTTAATGATAATGTTCCCTGCATACATCCATTAAAGGAGAATTTTTTCAAATTAAATGTTAAAATGGAAGTTAGGTGTGAATTACGTAACAAATAAGAAACTAGTTTGAAACGAGGAAATTACATGGAGAAAATTATCAAAAACAAGCCCAATAAGCTAAAAATCGCTTCAAAAGCTTTGATGATTATTATTGGGGCATTTATCACAGCATACGGATTAGAAGCGGTATTAATTCCAAATAACGTATCAGACGGTGGTGTGACTGGTTTAAGTATCGTTAGTTCAAGATTATTTGGATTGCCATTAGGAGCTCTAATCGCAGTTATTAACATTCCTTTCGTTTGGTTAGGATATAAACAAATAGGTAAAAGCTTTGCAATTTATTCTATTATCGGGATCGCTTCATTAGCAATCGGTACCGTTGTCATGCACGGAATACCAACTATTATTGAAGGTGATACATTACTCGTTACAGTTGTTGGTGGTATTATTATCGGTTTCGGTATGGGACTAGCATTACGTAACGGTGGCGCATTAGATGGAATCGATATGCTAGCCGTATTACTTTCTCGTAAGTTACCTTTTGGAACAAGTGACCTTATTTTATTCTTAAACATGTTCGTATTTATTTTCGTATCAACAGTATTCGGTCTTCAAGGAGCTATCCTTTCGGCAATTGCTTACTTTATCGCTTCGAAAGTGATTCATATCGTTGAAGTTGGTTTAAGTGGTTCGAAAACATTTAAAATCATTACAAAAGAGCCTGAATTAATGGTAGAAACAATTCGTGATCGTTTAGGCCGAAGCGCAACGTATAACGAAGTATATGGTGGTTATTCAAGAGAGAAATTTAAAGAAATTTCTTGTGTAATTAACCGTTTAGAAGAAAGTAAAATGAAAGACTTGATTAATGAAATCGATCCAAATGCCTTTATTACAGTTTATGATGTAGCAGAAGTAAAAGGCGGTAACTTTAAGAAACGTGATATTCATTAATCATTATCAAAAAAGAGGGTGTGCCAACAATTTGGCACACCCTCTTCTTATTATTAAGTTGCGGTCGATATATTGTAATAATCGCTGATATATTTTTACTCTCCCCATCTTCCTCCTCTCTGAATCCATTCTACATATTTTTGAAAGGCAGGCACTTCATGTTGGAAGCGAAGCGGAACATATAGAAAGAGAGTGCATGTACATAATATCCATAGAATACCTACTACAAAGTGAAATTTCATCGTTGTGCTAATAAACAAACTGAGAAATAAGACGAGGAACATAATTAAACTAAACCTTTTATATAGAGTCATAATAATCTCCTCCTTATAACTTAATTGTACCAGCTACAAGGAATTATTTCCTAGAATAAAAAGACCGAAAAGCAAATTCCACTTTTCGGTCTTTATAACTACCTTCTCTTCGTAATCTTTCCTGAACCACCGACCCTCGTTTTCGGAGGAGAAGTATTCCTTGGCGGCGTTTTAATAGATGATTTCGGCTTCACATCTGATCCGCTCGAGCCACCTGGTGTTTTCGTAATTTTGCCTTTGCTTCCAGTAGAAGGCGGAGGGGTACTACTTCCTTTTTTCGTAATACTTCCTGTGTCTCCTACAGAAGATTTCGAATCTACATTATCGCCTCGCTTAATAATAGATCCTTTCCCTTCCTTCGTAATTGGAGGAGGGGTTTTCTTTTCTTCTTTCGTAGGTGGTCTTTCTGGAACAACTGGTTTATGATTTTGTCTGTCATTATATCCTCGGTAATCACCGGATGATGATTTTTTTGAACCGAATATATCGTTTAATATGCTTCCCATAATATATCCTTGCAGGAAGGATGGTTGGTAATTTTGACGGACAAATTCTTCATTGCTTACTTCAATTAATGTATCAGATGGTTTCTCTTTATCCTTTTGCAAATTATACATTTTATCAGAATAAACGAGGAACATTTGATTTTCGTCTTCTTTAGATGCTTGCTTCGGTTTCCTTTCGGCTATAAGTTCCTTCGCGACTTCAGGAACTGACCGATTGGCGGCCCTATACACGTAAGATTCTTGTTTACCTTCTTTTGCAACAGACTCAAGTGGATAACGATCTTGAATCGACTTTGTCTGCCCGCCTTGACAACCTGATAAGGCATATCCAGCAACAACAAGTAATGTAACGATAGCAAGTATAGGGATCACGAACGATTTAATCATGGTAAACAATCGGTTTGACATGATTACGCCCCCTTACGTTGCTCTTATAATTTGTACATCAGCAGGAATAATTGCTTCTCCCTCATACATCATTGTGCGACCATTTTGCCATTCAATACGCAATAATTTTCGGTTATCTGATTGGAATTCCCATACATGCTGTTCCTCTGAAGCAGAGAATGGTGTTTTCCCCATCACAACAACACGTCCGTTATATTGCTCTTCCATATGGTACTCTGTATCATCCATTTCAATTGTCGTTGGAATTTCGTCAATCGAATCTAAACGACCATCAATTGGTGTATATAATTTGTAATACGTATTTTCACGGTCTTCAATTTTTAAATAACGAATATCTTTCCCGTCTTGCAGCGTTAAAACAATTTCTTTACGAGAATGCATACTCGTTTTCCCAGTTAATTCGTACATAACTAATGAAACTTCAATCATATCGCCAGGAGCTAACGTTAACAAACTTTTCTCTGGTTTCGGCGGCTCTGGGCTCTTCATTATATTTTTAATTCGTTTAAATAAACTCATGATTTACCCCTCCTTCTCTCTTTATAAACAAGCACCTAAAATAAGTGCACCAACGATATGTAATGATCCGGCCAACATCGCATGCGCAACACTGCCTTCTTTCGTACCTTCTTCTAAATCTAAACCAGCCATTTTCTTTAACACAAATTCGATAAACATTTCTACCACTAATAAAATAACGAAAGAAACTGCTGATGCAAGTAGTGCTTGCCATAAGTCGTTTGCTTTCGTTATGGATTGAGATAAAATGTACCCTTGTGCGAATAATTTCATAACGAAACGCGTTGTTACAGCTGTGTTCCCACTCTTTATTTCTTTTAAATCATTGTATTTCGTAAAAATTGAATCAACCCACATAATTGCAAATAAAAGTACTGCACTTGCTCCAGTCCATACAAGCATGGCTAACACATTTGTCCATGTCATTGCAAAACCTCCTCTAAAAAAATAATAGAAAACCGACATGAATTCTCTTCAGACATGTCGGTTTCTTTGTCTATTCTATATTATTTCTCATACTGCTTCATAATACGAGCTAATTCATCGTCAACAGCAGAATTTTTGTTTAAGCTTGCGAATTCATCATCTAATGATTTTTCCTTCTTATACACTTCGCCGCTTGCTTCTGCTTCAGCTTCTAATTGAAGAGCTTTCTCTTCCATACGGCTTAAACCAGCTTTTGCTGAATTTGAATCAAATCCAGACATCGCCTGATTAATATTCTTTTGTGCTTTCGCTGCATTTACACGTGCTACAAGTGTTTCACGTTTATTTTTCAGCTCTGTTAATTGCTTACGCATTTCTTCTAGCTTCAGGCGAAGATTATCAGCAGCAGCTTTATTTTGCTCATAGCTTGCTTTATATTCATTCATCTTTTGCTCTGCGTTTTGTTTTTCTTCAAGAGCACGACGCGCAAGGTCAAGATTGCTTGCTTGAACAGCCATATGAGCTTGCTCTTCACGTTTTTTCACAAGTGCTTCTTGCTCTTCAAATAATATTTTGAATTTCTTCTCAAGTGCGATTTGAGCTGCTACACTTTTCTCAGCTTCTTGTACATCAGCTTGCATATCGCGTAAATATTGATCCGTCATCTTAACTGGATCTTCCGCTTTTTCAATTAATGAATACACATTCGACATAGTTAAATCTCTTAATCGCTTAAATACAGACATCCAAATTCCTCCTATGATATACCTCATATTTCAAATTCACTACTTGGAAAACTGAAAAATCTCCCTTTACAGTAAAGAATATTCATTTTTACAACCTATGTGTTTATTATAACAAAACTAAGATGTCCTTACATGTTATTTCCAAAATACAGCCAATATAATATGACATTCCATATAAAACATTGTATTCCTAATATATTCTCATTCATTCTCTTTAGAATTGACCTATTTTTATGCACTTTCACTAAATTACATTATTGTAATGTTACTGTAAGCTAACTCGATAGTTGCATTCCGATATTTCTTATACACTAATACCAGAAGCAACAAACAAGCTTCTCATCATTTCAGAACTAATACAAAAACTGTATTTACAATAAAACATATAAAAGGAGAAATCATCATGAAAAAATTAGTAGGTATCGGATTAGCAGCAGCAATTTCACTTGGAGCATTATCAGGTTGTTCTTTATTAGGAGAGAAAGCGAACGGCTTAGTATTATACGGATCAGAAGAACAAGTTCAAAAAATTACAGATCAAAATAAGAAAGAAGTAAAAGAAAAAGACTTCTATAAAATGAAAATGGCAACATTAGAGGGTAAAAAAGTACTTGTAATGGATAAGAAAACTGGTGATGAACTCGTTAAGAAAGAACTACTTAAAAAAGTCGGTAAAAATGATGATACAAAGGCAATCGATAAATTGCCAGCTGTAACAGCAGACGAAGGCGTGCTATTCGCAAAAGAGAAGGTAGAAAACGCTACGCTTGATGGAGCAAAATTAAAATATGAAGGCAACACAATTATCGGTGATGGCCGTTCTTATGCAGATATGTTTGCTATCGTTGATGATGCAACATATGTAAATGTAAAAGGCGGAGAAAAATCTGTAGGTATTTTGAAATTTGATAAAGACCCAAGCAAAGAGTTACCTGGAGAAAATGGAGTAGAAGCTTCTCAACTTGTAAAAATTAAAAAGTAAAACAAAAAAAGCTTTGCGAAATTCGCAAAGCTTTTTTCTATTTATGAGCAATTTGCTCCATATCCGGACTACAAGTTTGCGACTGACATGACTTATTTAAAGAACATGCTGCGCATTTTCCTTTTTTACTTCTCTTTACAAAATTAACTAACGTGTATGCTGCATAACCAAAAATGATAGCTCCAATTATAATATTGACCATCACCCTAATACATCTCCTTCTAGAATCCGAGTAAGGATCCAACTTGGTATATAATGAGCGTTAATATATAAGCAACAACAAGTGGATAAACGACAGAGAAAATCGTCCACTTCGCTGACCCTGTTTCACGTTTAATAACGGCTACTGTCGCTAAACACGGAACATATAATAAAACAAAGAACATAAATGCATATGCTGATAGCGCAGTATAGTGTGCTCCCATTACATTTCCTAGCACATCTTCTTTCACCGCATAAATAATTGCCATTGTAGAAACGACAACTTCTTTCGCTAAAAATCCTGTTAACAGGGATGCCCCAGCTTGCCACGTTCCAAAGCCGAGCGGTGCAAATAGTGGTGCGATAAATCCACCGATCATCGCTAAATAACTGTCTCCCATATCAACACCAAATCCTGATGGGCCTGCATAGTTTAATAACCAAATGACAACAGAGCCACCGAAGATAAATGTACCTGCTTTACGAACAAACCCTTTCCCTTTCTCCCACGTGCTTAGCCATAACGTTTTCGCTTGTGGCACGCGGTAAGGAGGTAATTCAATGACGAAAATGGACTTTTCCGCCTTTAAAATTGTAAGAGACATAATTTTTGTAACTAATAACGCAAGAACAATACCTGCAACATATAAAGAAAATACAACAGTTGCCTGACTATTAGGGAAGAACACTCCCGCAAATAATGCATATACAGGTAAACGTGCTGAACAAGACATAAACGGTGTTACAAGCACTGTAAGTAAACGTTCTTTTTCTTGTTCAATCGTTCTCGCTGCCATAATACCTGGAACATTACATCCAAAACCGATAATCATCGGAATGAATGCTTTTCCGTTTAAACCGAAGAACTCCATAATTCTATCCATAACAACTGCAATTCGCGCCATATATCCGGAGTCTTCTAATAATGAAATGAAAAAGAATAGTGCAAAGATTTGTGGAACGAATACTAATACTGCACCAACACCGGCAATAATACCTTCTGTAACGAGCGCTTGAATAAAATCAGATGCTCCAACACTTGTGAGCCCAGCCGTCACCCAATCTGTAAGCTGTCCACCAAAAAAGCCATCTAACATATCCGATAAAGGTGTACCAATCCACGTAAACGTAACCTGAAAAATAAAAAACATAACTGCTAAAAAGATTGGAAGTCCTAAAATTTTATGTGTAATTAATCTATCAATTTTTTCCGAAAAAGGAATTTTTCCTTCTTTCTCTTGCTGCATAACATTTGTTTTTAACTTTTCAATATACGCTTCACGAGTTTTGTAAATGTGCTCTTCCAACGTACAATCAAGTTTTTCTTCTAAGTGAGATCGAACGGCTACAAGTTCCTTATAAATTGGTAATGCTTTCATTTCTTTTTCTACTACTTCGTTATTGCTTAAAAATTGAAGGGCTAACCATCTTGGATGCTTATAATTCGCTGTCTCTAAAAGAGTTATTACCTCTCCAATTCCTTCGTCCATTTGTACACCATATGAAATAATGAATGGCTTTTTCTCGTTTTTGTCATTTTCTTTAAGAGTAGCAAGTAGTTCTTCACAGCCTTTTCCGCTTCTTGCAACGACAGGAACGACTGTTACACCTAATCGTTCTGATAATCGTTTTACATCAATGACAATGCCTCGTTGCTTTGCCACATCGACCATATTTAACCCAATTGAAACTGGCTTTCCAAATTCAAGTAATTGCAACGTTAAATGCATATTTCTCTCGAATTGCGACGAATCTACTATATTCAGCATATGATGAAATTCGTCTGTTAGTAGAAAATTCGTAACGACACCTTCATCACGCGAAACTGGATTTAAATCATAAACACCTGGTAAATCAATTAATGTCCCTTGCTTATCTTTTAATTTACCAACCTTCTTTTCTACTGTTACACCGCTCCAGTTCCCTACATACTCATAAGAACCAGTAAGTGCATTAAATAATGATGTCTTCCCTGTATTTGGATTCCCTAGCAAAGCTACCTTATTCACGCTAATTCCACCTTTATCATTTTCGCGTCACAATGACGAATACTAATTAACTGTCCACGACACTCCAATGTACAAGGACCTTTGAACATCGCTTTTTGCTTCATGCGAAGTTCGCTTCCTTCAGAAAGACCGAAAGCAGCCAATCTTCTCTTTAGTAAATGATCTAAAGACTGAACACTTTTTACTAGCACTTTCTCACCAATTTTAATATCTACTAAGCTCATAACCTTCCCCCTCAGAAGAGAATGATAATTATTTTCAGAAAAATTATAGCACAATCTATTTCTCTTGTACTATACCCTTTTGCTTCATATTTATTAACATTTCGCTACAATTCTATTTCAATTATTGTCATACTGTATTCGTTTGCCATTCTCATCCATTTCGCTTACAATAAACAATAGCAAATAAAGAATCTCGTTATCACTGGGGGAGCCATGCCGCTGAGAGGGAACACTTCGTTCCGACCCTTCGAACCTGTTAGTTAATGCTAACGCAGGGATTGTGCAAACGTCCGAAATACACATACCTCTTTTTTATTTACGTATTTCGTATCCTCCTATGATACCTATTCTTTTTTGTACAACTTGGATTTAGGGGGAGACAACATGCGTAACACCAATTTACAAGCGATGATCGAATCTGCTATTCTTGCAGCCTTCGCCTTGGTCATCGACATTTTACCAATATCAATCAAACTTCCAACAGGCGGTTCCATTTCATTTGCTATGATTCCTATTTTTATTATCGCATACCGCTGGGGCTTCAAAATGGCTTTCTTAGGAGGCTTAATTTGGGGATTATTACAAATTGTCGTAGGCGATGCCATTATCGTCACACCAATTCAAGTACTAATTGAATACTTCGTTGCTTTCGCATTCATTGGATTTGCTGGTTTATTCTATCGTCCAATTCAAAAAGCACTTTTAACATCCAACGAAAATAGCTTAGAGCAATCCAGTTTAGGTAGCCGTAAAGACAAACCTTCACAAAAACAAAACGAAGGAAAGAAAGTTATTGGTTACATTATTCTTGCTACATTTGTTGGTAGCTTTGCTCGCTATTTCTGTCACTTTATCGCCGGTATTATTTTCTGGGGACAATATGCACCGAAAGGTCAATCAGCTGTGCTATATTCATTAATCGTAAACGGTAGTGTAATGATTGGTTCCTATATTCTATGTACCGTTTTACTTATCTTTTTATTTCTCACTTCACCACGTTTATTCAAAAGCATCAATGCTTATCAACTGAATTCGAAGAAAAAGAGCGCTTCATGAGCGCTCTTTTTTTCATATCGTAATATTAATTAAAAATACAATAAATGCACAAAAGAAAATAAATACCATTATACTTAGCCAATTGCTATGCACGGTTCATCGACTCCTTACATAACCTCATTTTCTATCCAAAGTATACTGTTTAAAAATAAAGATTAGGTAAAGATAATATGAAAAAAATTTAAAAAAGCGTAGATTAAATTGTCTACGCTTTTTTAGGTAAATAGAAGTAAAATAACACACCGTCTTCTGTATTTTCTACCCCATATTCAGCATCATGTAGCTCTAAAATGTTCTTTGAAATAGCTAGCCCAAGCCCCGTTCCACCTTGTGAACGCTGACGAGCTGCATCCACGCGATAAAAACGATCCCAAATTTTATCTAATTGCTCTTCTTCAATGTGAGTACCTTTATTTTCAATACACACTTTTATACGATCCTTCTCATCTATTGTAGAAATAACAATATCCTCTTTATTCGGTGTATAACGTATGGCATTCGTAATGAAGTTCACGATGACTTGTTCAATCCGGCCTTGATTTGCAACTACTTCCAATGAACATATATTTTTATGCACATGAAGTCCTTTTTTCTCTATGTCCACAGAAAGATGTTCACATATATCTTCAATTACTGCATCAATATAAAATGCATCCTTTTTCATTTTATATGTACCTGACTCGAATTTAGCTAACTCCAGCATATCCAAAATTAAAGTATCCATTTTATCTACTTCTCGTTCCATCGCCTGAAAATAGTATTCTTTTTTATGCTCAGCTACTCCATCTTTTAAAATAAAAATACAGCTTTTCATAATACTCAGCGGTGTTTTTAATTCATGCGACACACCAGAAATGAATTCTTTCCGCGTATTTTCTAGCTTTCTTTCCTTTTCAATATCTTGTTCTAGCTGTCCAATATGCGAATGAAGCTTATTGGATAATACATTAATATTTTTCGATAAATCACCAATTTCATCTTTTGAAGTAATCGGTATTTGTTCTGTAAAATCTAAATGCGCTATTTTCTTCGTTGTATCATTTATTTTTAATAACGGCTTTGCAATTTGTTTTGAATAATAGAATGACGCTAGAAAAATAAGAACGACTACAAATGCAATGATGTAAATGTAGTAATCTTGCACCATTTGTACAGCTTCATCTACAGGCTGTAAAGAAGCCATCGCATATATATAAGTTACTGATCCATCTTTTTCTTTTGTTGGCTTGATTAATAATTTATATTTAATATCATTTTTTTCATAGTCCATTGTTTGTATTGCATATTGTATGTGCTTGCTCTCTTTTAATAATAAATTAGTTTGAAATTCTTTTATGTTATCTAAGAAGATGCTATTTTTATAAATTGGATTTATAGGACCTGTTACATCAGGAAGCTGAACTTTCGTAACACGCCCACTTATGTACGCATCTAATTCTTGAGCAGATTCTTCCTGGACAGCCGGTTTCTTTTCCTTAGCAAGTTGTTCCCCGGCTGCTCTCTTTTCCTCCTCATTTAATTTCATTTTCTCCTGAAACGCTTTTTCTAACGGTTTATTAGATCCGCTTAAATTTTGCTTGCCTAACGCGAAAGAGAATGGAATATAACTATCATCTTTTTTCACGCCAGAAAAATAAATTTCTTGTCCTAAAAATGCATTTGATGATTTATTATCAATCTCCTCTATATTGATGAGATTGTATAAAGGAATTTTGAATATTTGTTGTCCAAAACTCTTTTGTTGCCTACGATCTATCGTTACCTCAAAATAAAAATCATCCACATGTTTTAAATTCCCATTCTGATCCAATGTCGTAATCCACGTATTATTTTCTCTAAAAAAGTCTTGCTCCAGCTTCTGAATTCCTTCTGCACTTCCTGCATAGTTCAAATAATTCTTCTCAAAGGAATTTAAATTCACTTTAATATCTTCCACTTTTCGATTCGCATAATATTGTTTGAAAAATATCGTTTGTCCAATAAATATCGTCGCTAAAATTAACATGCACAATGCTGTTGTGAGGGTAAATAATTTGAGAACAATCCCTTTTCTCATACATTCCCCTCAAATTTATAACCTGTTCGTACTACAGTTGTAATGTACTTTGCTTTCTCTCCTAATTTATTTCTTAAATTACGAATATGGCTATTAACCGTTCGATCGTCACCAGCAAATTCATATCCCCAAATTCTTGAAATGAGTTGCTCTCGTGTTAAAACAATCCCTTGGTTTTTCATAAAATACGCTAATATTTCAAATTCTGTATGTGTTAAATTAATGTCTGTTCTATCTATCGTAACAGTACGCGACGGGAAGTGGACGTGAATACCGTGGATGGATAATGTATCACCTTCATTCTCTAAAAGTTGCTTTGTTACTTTTCTACTTTCTAATAACCTTTTCGCTCTTGCTAATAAAATTGGTGGGCTATACGGCTTCGTCACATAGTCATCCGCCCCAAGTTCAAATCCAAGTAACGTATCATCTTCATCAACACGAGCTGTCAGCATAATAATAGGCACCTCGGATGTTTTACGAATTCTTCGGCAAACAGACCACCCATCAAGTTCCGGCAACATAATATCTAAAATAACTAAATCAACCTCTTCTTCCTCAAATACAACTAAAGCTTCTTTCCCATCTCTTGCTTCAAACACTACATATTGCTCACTCAAAAAATAATCTTTTAATATTTCACGCAAAATATCTTCATCTTCCACAATTAAAATGTTTTTTGACATAACTTATATCCCCCTCTCGCTTTCAAAAACTACAACTTCATTTTGAATAACTAGCCTTTAACTTCGCCTCAATAATATATCTATCTGGTGCATCCCCTATATAATCAAATGGATAGCACGTCGTCAGTGTTAATATCGGTTCTTCTTTTTTTATAATAACAGTACGATCATCCGCATGGGTAATCCATATCTTTTGAATTTCGTATGTGTAAGTTTTATTATCGTACTCTAAAACAAGAACGTCCTTTTCTTTTAACTCTCCTAAATCAGTAAATACCGTATCCCGGTGCCCACTCAGTACAGTATGTCCCCCTCCAGATGGCGTTGTCGTTAAATCACTAACGAACATTCCAACCCCTTTTTTCAACGTTGCATCATCCGCTCCCCAATATATAGAAAACTTCTTCTTTATTTTCGGTATATTTAATAGTGCAACCTTTTCTCCTTCTTTATGTTCTGTTTGAGAAGAAGGTACTTGGGAAGTTACATGTGTTTCGTAAGCAAGTTGATTATGTTGTATATTTTTAAGGCTCTTTAGTTCTTCTTTCGTTAATTGCCCGGCAGAGCTTTTTCCTTTATACCATTCCATAGCGTAATATGATCCCATACATAGTCCTATCGCCATCAATATGATACCGATATAATTGAGTAACTTCATGTTTCATCCCTCCATGCCAAAAATGGTAGGAATAACCTACCATTTTTAATATATGAAATTATCCCATTCTTTATAGGACAATATTTGATTTACACCTTAACTTTATTGCGACGTTTCAAACCAAATAATGTCCCTATCCCTACAAGGCACGCACTTAGTGCCATCATTGCTACATTATTAGATGCTGTGTTTGGTAATTTCTCTCCAGCTTTTTTTGCAATAGCTTCCTTTTCTTTCACCTGTGGTGCTACTACTTCTTTAGCCATATTACTTTTTTCTTGTACTTGTGCCGCTTGCTTTTTCGCTATATCATTCTTTTCTTGGGCTTGCGCCGCTTGCTTTTTCGCTACTTCATTCTTCTCTTGGGCTTGCGCCGCTTGCTTTTTCGCTACTTCATTCTTCTCTTGGGCTTGTGCCGCTTGTTTTTTCTCTGTATCATTTTTTTGCTGCGCCTGAATCGCTGCTTCTTTTTTTGCTATATCTTGCTGTAATTGCGCTGCTTCTTCCTTTGTCAATGTTCCAGTTGAAGCACTTGCTACTGAAGAATATCCTACTGTTAACAGTGCCATTGCACAGATTGGTAATAGTTTCTTTTTCATTTTATATCTCTCCTTTTATACGTTTTACATCACTTCGCATCGGATGTATCACTAGAATAAACAAGAGATATAAATATAAGATGCAGATGAAATATATTTCATTTAAAGATTTCATTGTAGAAAAATAAAAAAACATCGCAATATATACGATGTTTTTTCGGGTGTGTGTCTCAATATTTACATGTTACTTTCGCGTGATTTAGAAGTAGAATGGGCCGGAGCGATAACTAATTGTCTCGGCTCAGTTTTCTTTAAGTGATTTTTGACGTTACACTTACGACGTTGAACAACCCACGCTTTAATAGGGTTTGTCAAAATAATCTTTTGCTCTTCGTTAGGGGTCTCTTCTTTAAACCTACAACTTTCGCTCCATTTCTTCCATTTCATTGTAAATTTAGAAGAAGAATGATCGTCTTCTCGATCAAACAAGTGCAAAAAATCCATTTCGCCAGCTAGCATTACGGTGTTGCTAGTTGCTAAAAAAGAAAAGGTCGTCCAACGTTTCTCCATGCCCTCCTACTCCTTTTTCACATATAGAGTGCCTAAAACTTAATTTACCTAAAATATGCTTGCCTTTTACCTTACACCTATAGTTTATCCAAAACACTACTAGGCAACTATCGATTTGCCTTACAACTACCTTACATTTTTGTAAGAAACAAAAAACCTTCACTCTCTATACGTGAAGGTTTCTCATTTCTCATCTATATGATCTTTCATATGATCGACTCCAGCTTCTTGCAGCTGTGACATCATACCGTGGGAAATTGCGCCTAATACTAAAGTCATTCCAATCAGTGAAATCCGAATCGCTGGTACATCAATTATGTAAGCCAAACTACCAAGAACAATTGTTAAAAGTAATGCTTTTATAAATGTTGCACTTGTATACTCTTTCTTTCTCATCATAATCACCCTTTATGGGAGCGTTTTCTTAATATAATCAGTATATCATATCATCTGACTATTTTGTGGGGATTTCTGTAAAAAACTTATATCTTCTTTGACTTTTCCCTTTCTTTCCTTTACAGTCGAAATGTTCACAAGTTTTACACTGTAGGAGGACTCCAATGAATATTGAAATAAAAGACACTTTAATTTCTGAAGAACAATTACAAGAAAAAGTAAAAGAACTAGCACTTCAAATCGAACGTGACTTTGAAGGAGAAGAAATCGTAGTAATCGCTGTATTAAAAGGATCTTTCGTATTCGCTGCTGATTTAATTCGTCACATTAAAAACGATGTAACAATCGACTTTATTTCTGCATCTAGCTACGGAAATCAAACTGAAACAACTGGAAAAGTAAAACTATTAAAAGATATCGATGTAAACATTACTGGCAAAAACGTAATTGTCGTAGAAGACATTATCGATTCTGGTTTAACACTTCACTTCTTAAAAGATCACTTCTTTATGCATAAACCGAAAGCATTGAAATTCTGTACGTTACTTGATAAACCTGAGCGTCGTAAAGTGGACTTAAAAGCTGAATATGTTGGCTTCCAAATTCCAGACGAATTTATCGTTGGCTACGGTATCGACTGCGCAGAAAAATATCGTAACTTACCATTTATCGCTTCAGTTGTAACGGAATAATATAATAGAATAAAGTGAAACTTTAATCAGTGGTTTTTTCTCCCACTGATTATTAGTTGAACCAATCGGGCTTTTACGGGCAGTTAATCTCCCACCTGACTTCCTCGTATTCAGCGGCATTTGAGGTGGGAGTCTTACTGCCCGTTAAGCGGGGTAAACTTCCATCAATTACTGGTGGAAGTTTATTTTCTATCACGATTCGTAAAAGACAAAGGGAGAGAATAATAATGACAAAAACAAAATTTGAAAAAGTACTCCTCATCGTAAATCCGAAAGCAGGGCAAGGCGATTTACATACGAACTTAACGAAAATCGTACCACCTCTTGCGGCAGCTTTTCCTGACTTACATATCCTTCATACGAAAAAGCAAGGTGATGCAACGAAATATTGCCAAGAGTTTGCTAGTAAAGTAGATTTAATTATCGTCTTTGGTGGTGACGGCACTGTATTTGAATGCACAAATGGCTTAGCACCTCTTGAAACTAGACCTACACTTGCAATCATTCCAGGCGGAACTTGCAACGACTTCTCTCGTACACTCGGCGTTCCGCAAAACATCGCAGAAGCTGCAAAACTTATTACACAAGGACATGTAAAACCAGTTGACGTCGCAAAAGCAAATGACCTACACTTCTTAAACTTCTGGGGCATTGGACTTGTCTCTGAAGTATCAAACAATATTGATGCAGAAGAGAAAGCAAAGCTTGGGAAAATCGGTTACTATTTAAGCACCATTCGAACTGTCAAAAATGCTGAAACATTCCCCGTAAAAATTACGTACGATGGACAAGTATATGAAGACGAAGCTGTCCTTGTTATGGTTGGAAACGGTGAATATCTTGGCGGAATCCCGTCCTTTATTCCGAACGTAAAGTGCGATGACGGAACACTTGATATTTTCGTTGTAAAATCAACAGGCATTCAAGCGTTTAAAGATTATATCGGAAAGAAACTATTTGAAGACTCAAATGAAAATGACATCTTCCACGTAAAAGCTAAATCCATTCATATTGAAACCGAAGAAGAAAAAGAAGTAGATACAGATGGAGAAAGCTCGCTTCATACACCTTGTCATATTGAACTATTACAAGGACACTTTACGATGATTTATAATCCTGCGGTTGTGTAATAAAAAACGAGTGCTAGCACTCGTTTTTTCTCTTCTAATCTAGTTATATTGTTGAATCATTTTTTGTATTTCTTTCACTCTCTCTAAAGTAATTCCATTTCTTTGTTCGATCGCTAAAGGATGCTCGGTTGGCTCTAATTCAACATACGGTGCCATTCCAACTTCTTTTATATGTATATTTGTTTTTAGATAAACTGGTATTTCTACAGATAACCAACCAAAATAAGAGTCACTATTTTCTCGGCCTCTCTCATCCCACTTTTCTAATACTTCACCATAACTTTCTTTACTAAGTGATACCCACACAGTCCATATGAAATTTTCGTGGTAATCAATGATAGGAATCTCTAAACAACCTCTAATAAAGTAATGTTCATCGTCCATTACGCAAAGTTCTGATGTTAAATGGAAGCGTTCCTCTCTTTCATGAGGCGCTACCTCGTAATAATAATAAGGTGCTTCACTTCCGTAGCATAGAGGTAGTGCAAAACGATTCATTTGTACTTTTTCTCCGGCTTTTCTTCTTCTTTTCATTTATTATTCTTTCTCCTATCCTTTTCAGTCACAATCAAACTCCACCCAATCTTTCCAGTTCGTATTAGAATCCTTATTCACAATAATACTTGGGTCTTTCTTCTCTATAGCAACCGCTACTGATTGGAAGAATTCAATTTCACTAGAGTATAACATAGACATAATTGCCTTTTACTTTCTAATAATACTTCTAATAAAATAGCAGAATGGTCTATTTGCATGCCCTATTTATTTTTAGGTACAATGAAGGAAAGAAGCACCTTAATATAAGGGAGAGAACAAACTTTGTTCAACCAACAGTTAGTTAATTTACGCATTGATTTTGCATTTAACATATTATCCGAAAGAAGTCTCCTTCCTCAGGCGTGTGAAAGACGATAGTCTAGCGGTAGGTGGGAGGGTTTTTTCGGTTTTGCGTAGCCAAACATTTGGTTTTCTTATTTATTTCGCCTCTACTATAATCAGTCTTATAAGAGGGGAATTTGGGTATAACAATGAAAGTAGATAATAATCTTGTAGTGTTCAGGTTGTGTGATCACCGTCATAGCTTATGGAAAATGAAGCGGAAAATGAGGTGAATGGATATGAAAAAGCATAATAAGGCGTACAAGTTTCGTCTGTATCCAACAGAAGTACAAGCACATCTCATACGAAAAACATTCGGGTGTGTACGTTTTGTGTATAACAAAATGCTGGCTGAACGAAAAGAAGTATATGAAAAATATAAAGAGAACAAGGAAGAACTGAAGAAACAAAAATTCCCTACTCCTGCAAAATATAAGACAGAGTATGAATGGCTGAAAGAAGTTGATTCATTGGCATTGGCCAACGCGCAATTAAACTTGCAAACTGCGTATAAGAATTTTTTTAGTGGTCAAAGTGATTTTCCTACATTCAAAAGTAAAAAGAGTAGAAAATCCTATACAACGAATCGAGTAAACGGAAATATTATGTTATTTCATGGTTATATCAAATTACCAAAGTTGAAAATGGTGAAACTGAAGCAACATAGAGAAATCCCGCCAAAACATATCATCAAATCGTGTACGATTTCGATGACACCTACTGGTAAATACTATGTGTCCATCTTGACTGAATATGAAAAAGAGATTGTACAAAAAGAAGTACAAAGTGTAGTTGGATTAGACTTCGCAATGGCTGAATTGTACGTGAGTAGCGAAGATGAGAAAGCCAATTATCCTCGCTTTTATCGTCAGATGTTAGAGAAATTAGCGAAGGCACAACGAGTATTAGCAAGACGTGTGAAAGGTTCAGAACGCTGGAATAAACAACGCATTCGTGTAGCGAAATTGCATGAAAAGGTCGCGAATCAACGTAAAAATTTTCTTCATCATAAGTCTAAAGAATTAGCTACGATTTTTGACGTTGTAGCAATCGAAGACTTACATATGAAAGGAATGTCACGAGCATTTAGATTTGGTAAGAGTGTAGCGGATAATGGTTGGAGGATGTTCACGACATTTTTAGCATATAAGCTACAAGAACAAGGAAAACAGCTTGTAAAAATAGATAAATGGTTTCCTTCTACAAAGATGTGTAGTAATTGTGGAAATAAAAAAGAAATGCCATTATGTGAACGCACCTATGATTGTTCGTGTGGACTCACAATCAGTCGTGACTATAACGCAGCGATCAATATCAAAAAAGAAGCCATCCGCTTATTAATGTTGGCATAAATAGTAACAAAATAACCTTTGGAACAAGGGAGTTAGCTCGGCTGTCCTAGGGCAAATTCGTTAGCTATCAAAAGTAGCGATGAACCGAGAAGCCCCCCACTCGTGGGAAGCTCGTAAGAGGTACTAAGTGGTGGGTAGTTCACACAATTGTTTGGTACGAATGGTAGTGAAGATATTCTAATTGCATTTTTAAACGCTATGTTACAAAAGTCTTTAGAATCACCCATCGCTTCTCTACAACTAGAAGATCCACATTTACATCGGGAATATGAAGAGGATAAGTTATCTATTTTAGATATTTCAGCGACATTAAACACAGGAACAAAAGTAAATGTAGAAATACAACTCAATAATAATCACGATATGATGAAACGTAGTTTATATTATTGGGGAAAATTATACACATCTCAATTACAAAAAGGTATGCCTTACAGTTCGCTTCATAAAACCATCACCATTAATTTATTGAACTTTATAATGTTCTCAGACCACAAAGAATTCCATACAACAGGCACATTATGGAATTCACAACAACAGAAACTCTTGAGTGAAGACATAGAAATTCACATTGTAGAAATTCCAAAGTTAACAAAACAATGGCATGAAGAAAAAGTAAATCCGTGGAAAGATCCATTTGTTCGTTGGCTTTTATTGCTTTCAGCAAATGAGGATGAATACTTAACTAAAACATTGGAGGATATTGCTATGAACCAAGACCCTATTTTACAAAAAGCAATAAACAAGTGGGAACGTATGAGTCAAGATTCCTCTTTCCGACAAGCCTATGACGCAAGGGAGAAAGTTTTAATGGATGAAGCAGCAAAATTCGCCCACGCAGAGACAGAAGGTATGAAAAGAGGTATGGAAAAAGGTATAGCAGAGGGCTTAGAAAAAGGTATAGAAAAAGGGCGAAAAGAAGGGGTTCAACAAGGAAAAATTCAAATGATTAAAAGTATGCATGATCTTGGTATACCACTTGAAACAATTGCCAAGGCAAGTGAATTAAGTATGCATGAGGTTGAGCATATTTTAGGACATAAATAATGATAAAAAGGCAAAAGAGAACATCATTTTCACTATGTTCTCTTTCGCCTTTTTTATTTACTCACAATCCGAAAATAAGAACGAACCGTCAAGAAATAATAACCAATATAAATAACACTATACACACCAATGCTGATTAATAACGGTACTGCGATTTCATACGGAAGTACTGTCGATAAACCTTTTAGTGCAAATAAACTGTGTAAAATTCCAACTACTAACGGAATGAAGAAGATAAATCTCATTTGCTTTGCGATTGCCTTTTTCATTTCTTTTTTCGTTACTCCAAGCTTTCGAAGAACGATGTAACGCTCGCGATCTGCATGTGCTTCTGTTAATTGTTTGAAGTAAATGATTGAACCTGTCGCAAGTAAAAATACTAATCCTAAGAAAATCCCACTAAACATAATTAATCCTGACATTTCAATACCATCTCGGAAAATAGTATAGAAGTCACTGAACTGTTCCTGTCCTTCTACATCTTCTTTTGGTATTACTTGTTTTAATTTCTCTGTTAGCACTTTACTATTTCTTTCATCTTTTACATCAATGTTTTGTACAGTGTGAGAACCAACTGTCTTCTTTGCCTGCTCGTACACTTCATCTGGAACGACAACTACAAGTCCATATAAGTTTGTAATGTTTCGTGCTTTTACTTCTTTTATTTGTACTGGTGTGACTTCTCCAATTGGGAATATTCCTTTCCTCCCTTTATATACGCCAGTATCTCTATTCCCTTCACCGTGCATCACATCAAACGCGTACGCTTCTGCCTTCTTCAAATCCACCGTTTCTTCATTTAAATATTTTGCGATTTTATTAAATGATGATTGCGCCATAAGTTCAGTCGTTCTTGATTTTAAGTCATCTTTATTTGAAACAACATCACCAAATTCGCCGATTACTTTTACCGTTTCTAGCTCATATTGATGAATCACTTCATTCTTTTCACTTTCCTCGTTTAAAACCGCCTCTACTTTACGATCTACATGAGCGTCTTTCTTTTCGTAAGAATAACTAATAGGCATATATTTTTTCGCCTGCATATATGCGTTGTAGTACGTTGTTACAGAAGTTCCAACCGCTGTTAATGTTACTGCGCTTAATACTGCAATTGTTGCTAATGATTTTGCATTTCCTTTAATGCGGTATAGTAACTGAGATGTCGTAACAATTTGCATTCCATTATAAAACTTCAATTTTTTATTTCGTACTCTTTTTAATACAAATACAGTAAAGAACATAAAAAACAAATACGTACCAAGTACTGTTGCTAATAAAATAGAAAGTGCAAGTGACATAAAGTTATCACCGTTAGCATTTTTAATAGCGGTTACTGATAAAAAATATCCTGAACCAATTAGTAATATAGAAACAATAGCTATAATTTTAGAACCTTTTGGCATTCCTTCGCCTTCATTGTCTGCTCGGAATAATTCAATTAGCTTAAAACGATAAATAACGCGATATCCTTTAAAAGATGTATAAAGAATAATGAAACAAAACATACATGCCGTATCAATAACCGCTCCAATCGGCACTTCAAAATGAACATTTACGCCTAATTCCATCATGCCTACTAACAACTGAAGGAATGATTTTGAAAGTAAACTACCAATTACAATGCCGATTACTAATGATAGTAAACCCATTAACATATTTTCATAAAACAGCATTTTGCCTATTTCCTTTTTTCGAATACCTAGTAAAGAGTAAAGACCTATTTCTTTCTTACGCTTTCGTGTGAAAAATCCATTCGAATATATAATAAATATCGCAACAAATATAATAAGCATGACACTTGCAAGTTGAAATCCGTTACTAACTCGGTCGCCGGCTTCTCCAACTTGTGAATTGTACTGCAATGATTTAAACGTAAAATAAATGACGATACTAAAAATCATAGAAGCAAAGTAAATAAAATAATCTTTAAAATTTCGTTTTATATTACGAAGAGCAATGCTATACAAGCTCACTTATAGCACCTCCAGAAATAGAAGACATTACGTCAACAACTTGTTGGAAGAACTGTTTTCGCGTAAGCTCCCCGCGATATAACTCTTTATATAATTCTCCATCTTTAATGAATACAACTCGCTTGCAATAACTCGCAGCGAATGCATCGTGCGTTACCATTAAAATTGTTGCACAATCTTTTTCATTTAATGACTTCATACTTTCTAATAAATCTGTCGCTGACTTTGAATCAAGCGCACCAGTTGGCTCATCTCCAAAAATCATACTTGGGTTTGTTACAATCGCTCTTGACGCTGCGCAGCGCTGTTTTTGTCCCCCTGATATTTCGTATGGATATTGATTTAAAATGTTATTTATCCCAAATTTCTTCGCAATCGTCTCAACGCGAGATTCTACCTCTTTCGCCTTTACTTTTGATAAAGCGAGTGGCAATGCAATATTTTCTCGCACTGTTAACGTATCTAATAAATTATAGTCTTGGAAAATGAATCCCAAATGATTACGACGGAATAACGCTAGTTCATCATCATTCATCTTCACAACGTCTTTTCCATCAATTAAAATTTCACCCTTTGATGCTGTATCAATAGTAGAAAGAACATTCAAAAGCGTCGTTTTCCCAGAACCGGACGGCCCCATAATGCCGACAAACTCTCCCTCTGTCACCTGTAAATGAATATTTTTCAACGCTTCAAATGTATTACTGCCTGTCTTATATATTTTCGAAATCCCTTTCGCTTTTAACATTGTTTTCATCTATTTAAACCTCCTGTTATGATTCTTGCTGTTCCCTTTAAGCAACAGAGTTCAGTATAAATAGATTTTCTTAACAAATAGTCACGAGGTTTCTTAATATTTTCTTAAAAAGAAAAATCCGAAACCATACATAATGATTTCGGATTTCCTATAGTTAAAACATTAAATTACATTTCGAACAAAAAGGAGCGGAATTGCCTCTCCTAATTTTCCCATCACATTTGGGACAATATACATATCGCTCTTCTATCTTTTCTCGCTCTATCATATGTAAAGATACGATTCTCATACTACACATAATTCCAATTAATATAAGGCTCACGATGAGTAGCATAACTCTCACTCCTCCCTTCTATATTTTACCATAAAATAACAAAACCGATTCCCACATTGAGAATCGGTTTTATCTTTATAATCCTAACTTTTCCTTCGCTCCATCAGGAATTTTATCTACCTCTATTTCTACTTTATCATGCAAAAACTTACCTTTCGTAATGACATGCCAGTATGAGCCTTTTTGTAATTTATCTACTCCATCAATTGTTACTTCTTTCTCTTCTCCCTTCTCATCATAAGTTTTAACTGTGTATTCAAAACCTTTATTTCCACCTAACTCTTTTCCATCTGTATCAATAATTGCGTAACGATATTCTAAATTCAGAAATGGATTCATCCTATCAATCGCAGCGCTCCCATTTAATAAATATGCAGCCCCTGCCACAATAACAAGTAGTGATCCAAAAATAAACCTTTTCATCTATATTCCGCCTTTCATTATGCTTTCTTTAAGATGTTTCTAAGTATAGGGCCTATTTCTTAATAAAAACTCGTACTGTTTCTTAACATTTTCTTAAACTAAAAGTGAAATATTAATTAGTAAGCTCAAAAAACTCTTCACGCTTAAATTGACAAAATTACACCTTTAGTGTAATTTTACACTATAAAGGAAAAGGAGATGCATAATGAATAAACAAGAATTTATTGAACTCGTTAATTCAAAACTAAAACTCATCCGTGTTGAAAATAATTTATCACAAGATAAAATGTCAGAAATTATCGGTTTATCAAAGAAAACATTAGTGGAAATTGAAAAAGGAAGACGCACGCTAACATGGTCAGGTGCAGTTTGTGTCGTAACACTCTTCGAACAGTGCGATACAGTCCAAATGACATTTGGGGATGATGTGAATGAAATTATAAAAACAATCGCTTTTACACATTACAATACGAACTTCCCGAAGACTTTAGGAGGAAAAGTATGGTGGCGACAAATAAAAGAATTAAACGGGTATAAAATCCAACAAAATATTTTATCTCAACATTATCGAATTTTAGATAAAGAAGACCGCAGAATATGCCATTCATTCGATTTGGATGAAATTGAACAAAGATTTATCGAAATGGCAAAAGCATCTCAATAAGTTGAAATTTTAATCAGTATTTTTTGCTGCCCATAAATAGCAGTATAAAATAAATTACGGAGTGTAATTCAAATGGAAAAACAAACAAATATCACGGTTTTAAATACACTAATCATTAGCACGTTAGTATTCAATCTATTTATTTTCACATCAAGAATGAGCTTTTTACCTTGGTATATTGAAGATGGATGGGGATATTTAGGACTATTATTTACATCCTTTATTTTCTTACTTTGCTTCTTTCAATCTTCGAAGCTTCATAAAAATAGAAAGTTAACTATACTACAAAAGTTTATTCCACTTGCTTCTGCCATACTTTCAATCTTCGTTCTTATCGCTCCATCAAGTGATTTTATGACTGTATTAGCTAATCTAATCAATACAACCATATTAACAATTTATATAACTGTATTTCAGACAACACCTAATGAAAGTAATAAGAAACTATTACATTAAAAGGGGGAGTTATTTTACAAAATAACTCCCCCTTTTATACTACTCTCAATAAGAGTAAACCTTGATCCTATTTACTTACTCATGACCGTACTTCTTCTTTGCTTATACAAATAAGTACCACTCGCAACAACAAAAACAATTCCACCAAAATACACACCATACTCTATCGCAACTGCTACAATCCTTTCAATATGTTGTCCAAATAAAGAACCGAGCACAAAGTAAACGAGTGTCCAAACAAATCCTGTCGTATAGGAATACAAAGCATATGTCTTAAATGACATGTTATTCATTCCAACTAAATACGGGACGATATGTCTTACAACTGGTATGAAGTAACTTGTAACTAACGCATAATGACCATACTTCTCTACCATTTGTTGAGATTTCAAAAGATATTTCGCCTTTTTCTTTTTCATTAGCCTATCAAGTACTTTCGTACCAAATATTTTCCCTAATATATAACCTAGCGAAAGACCTGATACAACGCCTAAATATGTTAATAAAAATGCTGGAATGACACTTAATATCCCGAGTGACGATACAAAACCACCACTCATTACAATCATTTCGTCCGGAATTGGCATACCGATAATACCTAACCATAAACAGAAAAATAATGCCCAATAACCGTATTGTTCAATATAAGATAATAATTCATGTAATTCCATTATGCATATGCTCTCCTTAGCTCTTTTTTACAGCTAAAAACGTAAGCTGGCGGGAAATTAAGCCACACTTTTTCGAGCGTAATTTCAGGAAAGAAATGCTGTATAAATCCTTTTTTCACAAGTGAATATTGAAATGTAATAAATTCACCGTTCTCATGTATCGCTTCCATTACATTGTTTAAAATTCGATTGGAAACTTCTTCTGGTAAAGAAGTAAAAGGCAATCCCGATAAGACGTAATCAATGCACTCTATATTGAATTCTTCCATATATTTCTTTATATTTTCAGCTGAACCGTGTACGACAATGACGTTCTGTTCATCTTTAAACTTTCTCTTTAACTCTTTGCAAAACACTTCATTAATTTCAATAAGAAGAAATATTGTCTCCTTCTTCTTTCTCTTCATAATCTCTTTCGTGAACACCCCTGTACCAGGCCCTAACTCTACGATGCACTTCGCCTTATTAAAATCAATTACATCTACCATTTTCTTTGCTAATATTTTCGAACTTGGCGCAATTGCACCAGTATGTTTCGGATGTTTTATAAATTCATGTAAGAATGTTATGAGCTGCATGTAAACCTCTCCCCATTCGTTCAATAGTTTTTAACTTGTTTCTAAGTATAACTATCGTTTCTTAACAAAAATTGAGGAGATTTCTTAAGATTTTATGAAGAATGAAACATTTCGTATTCTCTATATAAATACCTCTTTTATATTTATTAATTTGGTATAATAGATATAAAAAGAAATTTTATGGAAGATGCTATCGCTACGTCTATTTTCATACAACATCTGCGGAAATTAATCTATAAATTACCTTTCATCACCATCCAATATATGTAATTATTTTCGTGTGAGCGAAAAAATTCAAATAATAAGAAATTTATATTTTATAGAAACACATGTAGATCTAATTAATATGTAGTATTTCAAAACTATTTAAAAGGAGAAGCTAATGAATAATTCCATCGACCTACAGCACTTATGTGATCTTGTACATAGAACGTTTCATGTTCCTGTTCAATTTCTATCTACTGATAAAAAAATTGTATATGAATCTACTGCTCATACGATTGGTAGTCCGTTTTATTCTTCTAAAGAAGAACATCTTAATGAAATTTATCAAGAAAACGCTCCTTGTAATTTTCCAATTTTCAAAGGGAATAAGTATCTTGAGAATTTCATTAGCATCCATATAACAAATCATGAACATATAAAAGGAACGATTATAATCGGCCCGACTACCTATCCAAAAGTATCAGATGAAATGGCAATTAAACTTATGAAATATTTCAACTGTAATAATACAATGCAACAAGGAGTAGACTACTATCAATTTCTACCCGAGATTAAAAAAAGCACGCTAATTGATATAAGTATTTGGTTACATTACGTAATTTTCAATGAAAAATTAGATAGAGATATTGTCTGGAAAGAGAATAAATTACTCGAAGATGTTTCTTATAAAATTGTAAATCCTGATTTATATATTTCAAAACGTCGCCGCCATGATCCGCAAAATTATGACATATCGTTGGAACGTAAATTTTTTTCAGCAATTAAAGAAGGCGATAAAGAAAAGGTCATACAATATGCGTATTCATATCCACAAGAAGATGCGGCAATTTCATCTAAAGGAGATCAACTTAGAAACCAAAAAAATAACGGCATTATCGCCATTACGCTAGCTATTCGATATGCGATAGACGGTAATCTTCCATCACATATTGCTTTTTCACTCGGTACTTTATATATACAAACGATTGAAAAACTAGATAACATGTATTCAGTAAATAGGTTAATTGAAGATGCTTTATGCACTTTTGCAGAACGTGTGAAAGAATATAATAATCAAGCATATTCTAATTCCATTACTACGTGCCTCAATCATATTCACAAACATATTTACGATGAAATATCTCTTAATGATCTTGCTAATCTCTTACATATTTCCCCTACTTATTTATCAAAACTGTTTAAAAAAGAAGTGGGAATTCCTTTAATTGAATACATCCAAAGAGAGCGAGTAGAAGAAGCTAAAAAGTTATTAACATTAACGACTTATCCATTATCAGATATTTGTACCTGGCTTAATTTTAATGATCAAAGTTATTTCACAAGAGTCTTCAAAAAAATCACTAGTATGACTCCAAGACAATATCGTGAAAATCATACTGTGATATAGAAACGGTTTCTTAATAGAAGGTGAAATAGTTATCTTACTAGCTCACCTTCTTCAAATCCAGTTATTTCTCCCTCCTCCAAATTCCCTTTAGTCAACTACCCCCACTGAGATAAAACATTTCAGTGGGGGCTTGAGTTAGAACACTAGGTCTTTTCGTCTATCGCTAGACAGTTTGACGCTCTAGCATTCATGCCACCTTATGGTCACACCCCAAGTATGTTTTTGGTTGGTACTGGCAACGAACGATTGTTTTCCCACTTGCACCACCCTTTCGAAAAA
>NZ_MACF01000147.1 GCF_001884045.1 Bacillus mobilis
TCTCCCTCCTCCCCTCGCGCTCCCCCCCACCCCCTCACTCCCTCCGGTCGTAACATTCTTTAAATCCCCTTATATCAGTGGTTTAGGCGTACATTTTTTAGGTAATCCTATAAGAGTAATTGTTAGGTAAAAATCTGAGTTTTTACTAGTTTCTTTTTAGGTAGGGATGGAGTGTTGCTACCTATTTCCTACTTAAAAACTATCTTAGTTTAGTATATGTAAGTGCCCAGGGTTTTATATGTTGTCCTACCAAAGAAATACTTAGAATTTACTTGGATAATTTTTGATCAGGAAGGGGAAAAAATGAATGATCGTTGACTATGTTGTGTTTTTTGGATTGCTAGGAAGTTCATTTGTCTTTTATGCCCTCCACAAGAGGCGAGGAAGCGAGGAAACATCCTATATAGATCTGGAATATGGCAAGACAGAATCTCCCATAGAACGCGTCATGTTCCGTCTCCTTACGAATAACGGATTTTATCCCCAAACCCAAGTCCCATGCGGAAAATACAGAATTGATCTCGTTATACTCGGGAAAATTGCTCTTGAATGTGATGGGAAGCAATGGCATTCTTCATCGCAGCAAAAAGCCCATGATCGGAGGAAGGACGCTTTCCTTCGTCAGAATGGATATATTGTTTTAAGGTTTACTGGAAGAGATATTTACAGAAGACAAAAGTACATCCTAAAAAAGATAAATGAAAGCATTTCGTAACTGTTAATAACAGTTATTAATTATTATTAACAGTTAATAATTAATTTGTTCATGGAACGTGACAAACTATAGATATATATACTGTTTACGTGCCCTACAAAATGCACAACACAGAAAAGAGTTCTCTAACAAGAATTGAGGAGCTTGTTGGAAGGGCTCGTCCCAACCTCCATTTTTTCAAAATGGAGGTTTTCCAATTTCTCGGCATTTTTTATAAATTAACGTTTTATTTTCAAGGAGGGAGAAATACATTAATAAAAGAATATGTTTCTTATAGAAAACAGATCGGAAGGGGAACGTAACAAATGAATATACAACAAACATACGGTACACAAATTTGGAGATTTATAAAAAAGAGCGCAGCGAAATATTCTTCGTTTCCAGAGAACGAGATCATACCAGAGACCTATACAATTACGTTATTCAATCCAGATACCGATGATGGAAAAAACAGATTCGGTCAAGTTTTATTCGATACATTTAAATACATAAAAGAAATTACAGGAAAAGAATTAAAAATTGATTATCATCCACGAACGGAATTTAAAAAGTTTAACCAAATACGAGACATTTGGATCTACTTCATAAACCGTTTGGAAGACCTGGAGGAACAATTTGAAGAAGATAATATTGTACCGTTCCCTACACGCCCATAAAATGGCGTGTTTTTTGTTGTTCTATAACCTTTTCATAACATTATTACCAGACTATTAATTAATTTTGTAAGGGTTATATTCGGTTTGTAACAAAATTCAATTCGGAAAGGTTTTGATTTAAGTGAGGAAAATTTATCGATGTCCAGATTGTGGTGGAGCGGCTGAATGGGAGCGAAGGCGCGGAAATATAACAATGACCCATGTTTTCGCTTATTGTACCGTGTGCCGGGAATGGAAGTGGATTCCTAGGGAATAACAGCGAAGACAGGGGAATCCCCTGTCTTCGCTATGTCCTCGTAAAACAATCTTTTAACAACAAAAAGGACCCTATTCCTTTTACTTATGTTATTTTTTGTTTTGGTTATTTTTATAAGTAACTTGGGTCATATAGACCGCCGGTTTATCTTCGAATTGATAATATCCGTAGAAAACTATTTTGTCCCCTGTATCCGTTACAATATAACTTTCTTCGTCCTTAAAAAATCCCGGGAATTCCATCTTATATTTCCTTTGATTTTCCGGTCCCAATTTTTGTTCGTAAACTTCGAAATGCCCAATACTCTGTCCGTTGGATTTCTCTACGGATTTATCTACAAAGAAGTATTTACCATTATCAGAAGCTACAACTTTACCATTTTTATCTGGTCTCAGCCTTTGACCCTGTGTATCATAGACATATTTTTTCTTATCAAAGTCGTAAATCTCATCACTTTCGAGCAGCGTTTTTTTATCTACATTAAAGTATCCGTGCAGCGCAGGAGAATCTTTTGTTCTGTCCAATTTCATTACTTCTTTCCCATCTTTCTGAGACATTACAGTTATTTGATTTTCGTTTTCTTTATGAAAAATCAAGTTCCCTTTACTAGAACCAACAATGGAATTTTGTAATTTGTTAGAGCCTAAAGACTCGTTAACACTTACAGATCGAAGGTTATCTGTTTTGTCTTTAAATACAACATCTCCTTTATAATTTACAAATACATGTGTTACCTGGCTTTCTCCACTCTTTATTTCCAAAGCTCCGTAACCCATGGCGACGAATTCTCCACCCGGCACAATAGATTCCACTTTAATCTCTTTATCTTTGGTCCATTTTCCATTCTCAAATGTAGAAATATAAGGCTTTGCCTTTGAAGTAAAAAGAACTCCTAAATTATCACGTTCTGGGATGAAATAAACACTGTCTTCATCGTACTTATCCAGTTCCAAATTCGTAAAACTTTCTTTTCCCAATTGTTGTTCCACTTTTCCTATACGGAAGGGACTCTTCGAATCAACGATCCTTCCTCCACCTTCAATTTCCTCAGAATTCTCGCCTTCTGTTTTACTTTCTGTCTTTTTTGAATCCGTAGAGGTCGTTTTGTTTACAGATTTTTCTTCTGTCGTTCCTGTTTTGTGTTGTGAATTTGTTTCTACATTTTTATCATTTCCACACCCCATCAAAGCAAGCGAAAATACAGACAGTATCCCCAATGATTTCATTTTCCAACCCATTTCAACATCCCCTTAAATTTAATTTTAAATACCACGACCGGTTTATTTTATACGATTCACAATTTAATTTCTATAATTTTGAAAATAAAACAAAATAAAACAAATCGAACAAATTTTGTTCGATTTTCGATTTCTTGTTCGATTTTAAATTTCATGTCTTAATCATTGATTTAGCAGTCTTTTTCTTTGTACAAGTACATATATTTCTATTAACTTAACAAACTATAAAAAAAGTCGATTTTGAACGAATCCAAAAGAGCCTCGTCGATTTCTTGCCTGTTAAAAAACGAATCTTGTAATTCCTCGTCAATTTTTAGAACTATTCAAAGGGAAGCACGGACAAGCTTCCCCAATCTTCCCTAAGCCTCTCTTTTATTTTCGGGAGGTTTCTTTGTTCTATTTTTAAATATAAGACGATTATTCGCCTCATATTCACGTTTTTATAAACCCACTAATGGTTTTATATTAAACTGGTTTCTAAACAGCCCTAATAAAACTGTATAGAAAAGAAAAAATGATTTTTTTTAATTTAATCTAGTAATTGGGTTTTTTAGGATATATACTACTTATACCAAAAGAAACGGTTCGTTTTTCCATTTTATGTAACCCCTGTGATTCATAACCCTGTAACTAAAAAAAGAAGGAGCGTTGACGCTAGCTTTAAAAAAAACATACTTATTCCAAAGTATGCGAATCACAAATAAACAGGGGAGGAATTTAAAATGAACCAATTTAAAACACTATTAAAGGTAAAAGTAACAAAGGACAAAGTGTTCCACATACTCGAAAATGAAAATGAGTACAACGTTAAAATTGAAAAAGTACATATGATTACTGGAGTGGAAAGCGCTGAAAATGTATTTGAATGGATTCCAACCAAATACCGAGTATTAAAACTAGCACTTGCCGGTGGAACATGCTTGGCAGCCGTCGGCTCCTGGATATCACAATTATTTTAAAAAAGAGAGTGGAGAATTCCACTTTCTTTTTGTATTTTTTAAAACCTATAAAATTACGGTATACTAATAATAAAAAAGACAGGAGACGGAGAGAATGATTAATTGGGACAAAGTTGATGCCCGTCATTTTGAAAAGTTCATTTTCCATGTTTTGGGGCGAAAGGGATTTAAAAATCGTGAATGGTATGGACGAGGTGGCGGCGACCGAGGAAGAGATGTGGTTGCAAATTATTATATAGAGTTACCATTTAATTTAGGTTACGAACAAAAATGGATATTCCAGTGTAAACGAGTTAAAAAAATGCCACAACCATCACAAATTTATAACGAAATCGCAACGGCAAAACAGCATGATCCTGACGTCTGGGTGCTTGTAACACCACACAATCCAACAACTAGCGTTTACGACTATCTACATAACTTAGAACATAATATGGGATTTAAATTAATAGTCTTCTCGCTTGCGGAATTAGAAGAGATTATCCATGAACATAGAGATTTAAAGCATGTTCTAACACATGGACATTTACCAGGAGAAGAAGGAGAAGATGAGAATGTATAAATTAGAATATAATTACGACGAACGTACGATTTATAAAGTTTATGGTACTGGTGAAAAGGAAGCAACACCTTTCGAATTCCCTAGTGAGCCAGTTGTCTCTCCTAATGGCAAACATACTGTTTTCATCGATCCATTGGAATGGGAAACTCTGGGTGAACTTTACATTTTTGATAACACTATTGGAGGATTCGAAACACTAATCAATCCTGAAAATGATCTTACTCCTAAATACGTAAAATGGATTGATCATAATACCCTAGCTGTTATTATCGGTTTTGGATACGGAACTGTTCAAATCGGAGGTAATTTGTATACATATAACATAACAACCAAAGAGCAAAAACAAATTACTGATTTCGAAAGACATATTCAAATCACGAGCTTTGATGTTCTAGAAGAAAATCAACTGAAATGTAAGGGAATTAAATACACGGACGATCTATTAAACCAATTCATCGAATTTGAAGAAGTAATTTCATTATAAAAAGAGACCATATGTGGTCTCTTTTTATTTAACGATATGTATATCAGGCTTTCTAAATTCATTTTCCATTTCTTCTACAATAGCCTTTGTTAACCTACTACCTAGTTTTTCGTGATACTTTTCCCATCCACCTTGAAGGCGAATATAGTGTAGTTGTGCAGCCGTTCCTGAAATCCACTTCCCTGTTTCAGGGTTATAGAATGTTCCTTTCATTTAAAACCATCCCTTTCTTTATATGTTCCATTTTCCATCTATGTTTTATTAAAACGTACTAATATATTTCTTATTAAAAGACAATTCTATTCCACTTTTCTTTTAATTCATTTCATATTTTTTATTTTGTTGTTATTTGTCGAATTTTTTTCTTCTTTACCCCTTTTTTTCTTAAAGAGAAATACAGTACAATGCGTATGAAATCGAATTGGGACCTGGTTTGTGATGTAACTTGGTGAAACATATGACCGGGGAGGAAATATTATTATGAGTGAATTTAAACACGCTTCTAAAATGAAAATAACAAAGGAAAAAATTCTTTACATAAGAAAGAATGAACATGAATATAGTTTCACAGTGGTGAAATTAAAAAAAGGAAAAAAACAAGAAGAAATCCTTTTTGAGTGGATTACTAGTAAATTCTTTTTATTAAAATTATCCTTGGGTATAAGTGGCATCGTTGCAGCCATATCTTCTTGGTTAAAACAGTTTGTATAAAAAAGAGGATGGTATTTACCATCCTCTTTTTTATCATAATTCATAAACTTTCCTATGTACTAAGACTATCCGTTTGTAATTTTGTATTTTCTTCCAAATTTTTTGGTGCATTTATAAATTAACCACTCATTAATTGCAGAGTTTAGAGCCTTTTGAACATCTTCCCTAGAAGAATTTTTTTTGGGAGCTGGGTATCTCTCACCATGTCTAGACAAAATTCCAGAAGCATCCCTAGAATTTATGTATTGATTATGCCTTTTTAATTCCTTTAAAGAATTAAACAACTCCTCTGGAAGATTTTTTTCATTCTTATCAAGTTTGGATCCTATGTCTAAATCAGCCAAGATATTTTCAAAAATTTTATATGTATTAACTAATAAGTAGATAATTTGTTCTTTAGAAAGTGTCAACAACAGTATAACTTCCCTTACAATAGGCTCATCAATAATTAATTGTAGATAATCTTTGTAAAGATCCGGTTCTGAACTCTTATCCCTTACTTCTAATCTTTCAAGAACTTCATTATCAAAGGGATTTGCTAACTCCTCCAATGTAATATCCAAGTCTTCTGAATACCTTGCAGCTTTAGGATTAAAACCATTATCATAGTAAAGTGTTGTCGATGCTGATATTGTTTTTCTGTCTAGTAATATACGCAACCCATTCACTATCCTTAATAAAGATGTTAATCTCGCATAAGCTCGAGTTGATTCATCTCTATCTAATACATCAGCGTGGGGTGAATTGAATACTGGTATATATGTAATACCCTCAGGATCACCGTTAAAAAATTGCATATGGCATCCTAAATCCCATCCAATAATCCCTGGATTCGTATATAAATTTAATGACCATTCATTTTCTTCCATAAATTATGTCCCCCTTAATAAACTACAATTTGTTTTAAATTATAACATTTGGCATTCAAAGTTACTTCCAATGCCAATAATCCAAGGAGGGTTTTTAGTTTCTTTACAAAAATAAATAAGAGAAAGTTTGACATTTTTGCGCAAGTATTTTTTACTGTATATAAAATAGTATCAGGGGAGGGATTTGCATGATCAAGCGTTATGATATCCGATTTAACGATTTTAAAAGAACCGGTATGGATATACAGCTAGAAGACGGAAAAATTTTAGGGGAGATGTCCTTTTTACTAGACAACAAAACGGCAAATTTCAAATTTTCCCTAACACCTGGGAAACAAAAAACGATTTTGCATTTCAATGCGTTTTCAGGGACTTATCATTTTACATACGATACATTAATGTTTTTATATTTAAGCGAAAGAGAAAATTTCTTCAAAACCCTACGTTCTAAAGCTAAATTCCAAGTGCTGTTCGAAGACGATAGCAAGAAAAAAGAATTTTACAAAGAGATTTCTATTAGAAAAGATTTTGCGGAATTTGATACAACAGATTCGAAAAACAAAAAATTAATTCAGGATCTTCCTTCTCCTACATACATGTCTTTATCTAACATAAAATACGATGAACTATACGCACCCAAGCTTGATGAAGTACACACATACATAACTGAACGATTCGAAAAGAAAAAGACGTTCCAATCGGTTCAAAACAGTATTTTATCTTTTTACGATTTTATCTTTGTTCACCGTTGCAGCCAGATAAACAGCGAAAATGAACAATTAATTAATGAATTTATCGATTATGAATTAAAACGTGATATTAAAGAATCCTTTTTAAACAAAAAAATTAGTAATATCCTTAGTTTCCTACACTATCAACGGATTTTTATAGACAAACATAAGATCAAAAAATGTGAACGCATCACGAACGAACTGGATCACAATGAAATTGATGAAAAAATCCAAATTGTACTAGAAAGATCTAAAGAAGAATTGGAAAAGGTAACTCGGAAAGAGAAAATATCCATGATTTCTACAAGTAAATTGCGTGATCACCACCGAAATTACCATATTATCAGATTACTAATTCACACGGCAGCGCGCTTAGAGGAAGTTATGGATCTAACAATAGACAATATCGATTTAAATAATAATCTTGTACTATTTACAGACAGAAGCGTAAGCATTCCAGAAGAATACGCGAAGGAATTACATCATTACATCAATTTCCGTAAACAAAATGATCTTCAAATCGCATTTACAAAAAAAAGTGCCAAAATGGATTTTGATGCAAAAAAAATGATTATAGAATTTGATATTTTAAAAGATGAATTCATGTCTCCGTATGAAAAAAAGCAGCTTTATAAGATGCAGCAAGAATACAAATCCAAAAAAATATTTCAAGTTCCGGAAGATTTTTCGTTTCACAAATTATCCTTTGCACAGTTCCATCAAACTTTTACTTTTAACAATGCCCTATTCGTAAGTAATCGTTACAACAAAATGTACGAAACATCTTTCCAACGTATTCTAAGAGAAAAATATGCGATTGTGAGTGAAGATCTACGTAAATATTCTATTCACCAATTATTAAAAGTTCATTCTGAACAACAAGTACGGAATATCCTGGGACTAAAAACAAATGTAGATATTCGTTATGTATAAACTATTACTTGCCTTTTTACCAATTTAAAATATAAATAGATGGAATCACTCAAAACACAACATAAGACATTTTATTAATCTTGTAATTTAGTTTTTAAACCAAGGAAACCCTCTTCCTTGGTTTTTGTTTTAAATGAAAAAAGCCACAAACTAAAAAGTTTATGGCTTTTTATTAATCAACTTTTTTTCAAGCGGAAACGATTGGTACTATCTGATTATCAATAATTTCCTTCATCTTTACAAGGACTCTTTCTCTTGTCCCCTCTACATCTTGAAACACTTCCCGTCCTGTAACCCGTATAACAAATACATTTTCTTTTCTTAAAAATTGATCTCTTATTATATCCTTTTGTCTCTGTATGGGATTCAAGTGATCTTTACCATCTACTTCTACAGCAATTTTATAAATACCCAAGGGATACGCCATGTCCAGTCTATATGTTTTTCCATTCTTACATTTAACCGAAACTTGTACTTTGGGTTTTACTTTCCCTTTAGAAAACTTACACAACGAATTATATAGTAATAGTTCCCCAACTGATTCTAGATCATCGTTGTAATACATTAAATATTTCTTCTTATAATCCATTTCAAATCTAATCGATAAAAATTTATGCCAAGCCATTATATTTCCCAAATTCCGTTTTTTGTACAGAGAATAAGATTTATTTATAACCTCTCTACTTTCTTCTACATTTACAACATACTTCTCTTTCAAGAGAATTCACCCTTTCTAATTTTTGTGAATTCTCCTCTCGCCTTACTATTAAAATATGTATCAATGTTTTTTTTAGAACCAAAATTTCATAACTTAAAATAACCTTTATTCACGTTTTAATTCATCCTCTAATGATTTTGTATTAACTCCTAAATAGCTAGCCCTTTTTCCCCTAAATAGAAAGAGACCTCCCGGGGATGGAGATCTCTTTCTTGTATACATTGTGAACTTACAACCAAAAGTAGGTATATACACTTATAACTTGTAATATAACCACACTAACAAATTATGAAATTATTATTTAAACCATACAAAAAAGCTCCTCATATTCTAAAGGAACTTTTTATAAGGTTTATAGCGATATGAAAAAAGTAATCTTTTATCTAATACATAAACCATATGTATTTTCCTCCTTCATAAAAACAAAATAATTTTACATTACTCTTAGGGATATATCCTCTTTAAAATTTCACGTCCCGTAGTATTTATATAAATACAAAACACTTTCATTTTCATACCAATGTATGTTTATTCATTTACTTTTAGAAATAAAATTTAAAACAATATAATTTCTAATATGGTTTTTTCTTTTTGGCAGAGCTTTCTTCTTCTCTCTCTCTCTCTCCCCGTTTATTATATAATATGACCAGCTGGCGAAAATAAAAAGTGAATGCGCCGTAAACATTGATATTACTGAGTTTTTTACTTTATATTAAAGAAAATCTCCAATGACCAGCTGGCGAAAATAGAAATCCTATATATAATTCTCCAATGACCAGCTGGCGAAAATAAAAATCCCTTTTTTCTTGTTTTTCTTCCTAAACAGTCGCTAACTGAAGAATTCTACATAAACAAACCGTCAGGAATATTTTCCTGACGGTAATTTTTTATTCACCTCTTAATGTATAAGTGGTTCTTTTTCTGTTTTGCTTTCCTAGAACGGTGTTTTTGAAAATGTATTCCTTCTCTTTTAATCTATCTGTAATTTTCGAAACGGCAGATTGATCAAGACCGACTTCTAAAGACATTTTCATTTGTGAAGTGAACAAGGACGTCGCGTCCATTGATCTCACTTTGAACATCATGTACGTGTAAAGCACTATTTCAGTGGCTTCTAAATCCATTAGCATCGACCTTACAAGATGTTTACCTAATTTAGTGAATCCGTTCAAGTATTGTCCGTATTTGTTAATTTTATAACCTTTTTTAATCCCTTGTTTGTTATTTCCTTTGACATTTACTACAATGGAATGCTTGGTCAATTCTTTAATGTATCTTTCCACTGTCCTCACAGAAACACGAGCTGTTTCTGCAATTTCTTCTTTTGTAAAATTTTCTTTTCCCGATCCTATTTCTAAAAAACTTATCGCTAAATAAAGTGGAATAGCTGAATGATGGATTACGTTAAATTTCTTAATTACTTCGTTGTCGAATCGAATTTTATCAAAATTGGTGCGAATTAAAACATCTAATTCTTCCTTACCGAATACTTGCTTCATTTCTGGATCGTATTTTCCTGTTGTGTAGTCAGCATAAGTCTCGGAAAATCTATAATAATCACTTTTCACAGCAGAAAATGGTTTCGGTGGCGTACATAGATCATTAAACACTCCCAATGTTTCAAGTGCTTGCTCTTGTGTTAACCCTAGGACTTTGTTCAGGAACGGTGTTAAATACAAAACGCATTTATTTCTCAGCCCTTCTGTTGTCCCCTTTAGGATGTTTTGTATGTTCGAAGGCATCGAATCGAAGTTCAAATGTTGATATAAATCTTGGTATGTCTTGCTATTAGCAATAACATTACTTCTCTTACTTATCTGAACAGTAACAGTATTGTTCGTCGTTTCTTCTTCTAAAACCTCGTGAACGGCATTTTCGAGGCTCACAGGTTCTTTTTTACCATGTATTCTTTCTATTTCCGTATCAAGGATTTCAAAAATCTCTTCCTTGGAATATCTTTTTTGAGTCCAATCTAAAACAACGACTTCCCTTGGTTGTGGATCGTTAGGTTTATAATAACTAAATTGATCTGAATACTCTTTGCAATTGCGAGTATAAGGAGAACGAAACACTTGAGTCGCGACATTAATGTTTTCATCGGCAGCTGAGATTATTTTTCTTATTTTAGTCGTGAACTCTCGATATAATGTTTTATCCTGAGTCGGTTTATCTAATAGAATCAAAGACTGATAACCAAACCCAGAACTTATCCCAACTGTTTCAATTCCCAAACTTAGCAAAATCTCACGATACTCTTTGTATTCTTCTCGAGAAATGCGGTCCATATCAATTGGAAGCGTCGAAGTTTCGAACGTATTCCCATCGACGATCATTTTCTTTTCTTCGTATTTGTATGTAGGTGCCCCGTTGCGATCTGTGGTCGCCTCACGAACTTCTTTCTTGTTGTCAAAAGTGTATAAAGAATAGTAACAACAATGACTAAAAGGAGAAGTATCGTACATTGCTTTCGTTAAAATTTCCAAAGTTTTTTTGTCATCGAGATTGAACAGCATCGTTGGTTTATAAAAATTACGAGTAACACCTTCTCCACGCAGCAAAAATTTGATTTCAATTGCTTTTTTGAAGCCTGGTCCCACGTTTCCTGGGTGCACTAATTTGAGAAAATTGATCAAATTTTCCGCACGCGTTCTCGCTTCTTCTTCTGTATATCTCAATTCCGGTCTTTCAATTTTTTTCGCTTTTTTTATTTTGCTTTTCATTTCTGTCGGACTTACATATCTTACTAGACCATTAATATTTCTTTCATTACTCATAACAAAAATCCCTCCCTATGTTGAAAAAAACGGCACGATTGCAATTTTTCCAAACCAAAGAGAAGGACTTATTGTTTACTTAATTAAATAACATAAAAAAGCTTGTTTTTTTGTTTTTTCGATGTTATATTTTAAGTAGCAGATGTTAGTCTTTTCTCTTGGTCGGGGAAAGCTAATCGTATCTTAGGAGATCTACGTTCCAGGTAGATCTTTTTTTTATATATTTTATCTTACATTTTTTTACATATAATTCTAGTTTATTAGTGTTTTTTCTCTGTATCTCCCTTTACTGTAACAGAAAAAATCGTTTTTTAACAGATTAAATGCAACATTATTCACCATTCTTCACACAGTTTCTACAAAAATTACTTGATTACTAGGCTTTTCTTTTACAAAAAACGTATATCCATCTCGAAAATGCTCTTTCATTTGCTCTTTTATGTAATCAATTTGATCCTGGAGATCTTCTTCCTTATAATAGACCAACGGTCCAATTACCACTGATGTATAACCCTGTTTTAATCCCTCGGAGATGATATATTTTACTTCCATTTCTTCATACGCTTCTTTCAATTTCCGTTTGTTTTCTTTATTTGTTTCGTGTTCATCTCTCCAAGATTGAATTTCTTCTTCTGTAATAGATTCTAGTTGTAATCGGCTATACATCGGAATATTTATTGGATGTCTTTTTGTACCAGCTTCAAAATAACTTGATACGTCTAATTTCCCTGATTTCTCCCATCGTTTTCGTTCTGTTGTTGTACATTCAAGAATCGATTCTGTATCCTTTGGTCCAATACCGGTTAAATCTTCAAACTCATTTTTAATCCGTTTGTGTAACAACTCATGGTATTTTTCATTTTTATAAAGCCCGTCCAATATTTCCATAATGTCTTGTTTCTTAAGCTCTTTCCACTCGTGTCCCAACGAAATTTCTTTCGGTAATCCTTCTATCCATTTAATCAAATCCACTTTTAAAACCCCATAAAACGCAGCTGATATTTTTATTTTTGGTATTACATCACGATTCAATTTTATTCCCTCCCTTTTATAGTGACCTTATAACACGAATTTCCTTTTTTTGTCTATAATCCTGTATGTAAACGTTAAAAAAGATACTGCAGCCGTACTTCCGGATGATTTTTTAACAGATCAATATGTTCTCTAATCACCGCTATGTCCTCGCATGCTTCTCTGATCGTTCTGTTTATTTCTTTTTTGGTTCTACCGAAGTATGTACCATCGCCTTCTATTTCAATTTGTAACGACTTTACATATCCCCTATATCGTTTTAAATGGTCTTCTTTTCCTATTAATAATTTACCTATTCCTATTTGTTCTAAGTGGGGTAGCGTCAGGGAAATGCGGATTTACAACGGTAAGCATTTGATACAAGTCTTATGAGACAGTCAGAAGTCATTTAAAACGCTAATTTCATTATGTCTCAATAAACTCTACTCTATTGGAATTGTGAAGTGATACACTTAAACTAACGTACGCAGGTTTGTTGAATAAGGACTTCAAAAAATACCCTTAATTAAGCTAAAAAGTCCTTCTCTTTATTAAGAAGGACTTTTTTATGTGTTATTCCATTGTCTCATTCATTGTAATAGTTTCGCTTGCTTCATGACCAGATTCTCCATGTCCTGGTCCAAACAAATTCAATATTACAACTCCTACAAGAATCAGTGTTATTCCTGCAATGCTAGCCATGTTAAGTTTTTCCTTCCAAACTAAAACTGAAATTACTGTAGTCAAAACAAGTCCTAAACCTGCCCATAATGCATATGCAGTGTTTAAGGGGATTGTTTTTAGCGACAAGGATAAAAAGAAAAAACAACCAACGAAAGCTATTATTACCCCTATTGTAGGATAGAGTTTTGAAAAGCCTTCAGATGCTTTTAATAGGGAAGAGCCAATAATCTCCCCCACTATTGCAAGTGCTAAATATAGATATGACATTATTCGTCCTCCTGAATCATGTTTATTAGTTCATCAAAAACTTGTGTTTTTAGTTCTTCATTTAATGGTGCCATTCCAAATATTTCTGAAAACCAAAGACCATCTATGGATAATCTTGTAATTGTTATTTTGACAGGATCAATTCCATCAGTTATTAACTTTGTATGCAAAATATCGTATCTCTGCCGGAATTCATCTAATAAATCTGGATTAATAAACATAGTAGCCATTAGTGCGGAATTTAGATTATTGTTTTCTAAATCGGAAAATGTAGATTTAAGATAAGCCCTATTCCATTTTCCTATTGCGTTATCATCGTCGTTATTAACTAACGTATTAATGCATTCGAAATAATTATTTGTCCAATCTTCCACCATTCCTTTAATTAATGCTTCCTTGCTAGGAAAATGGTATAATAATCCACCTTTACTCACGCCAGCTCTTTGGGCGACTGCCTCTAATGTGAGTTTGACAACTCCTTCTTCTTTTACAATTTCAGATGCAGCAATCAATATATTTTTTTTCTTATTAGCATGCTTTGAAATAGACATAATAACCTCCATAACTTAGATACATATAATATACCGTCTGGACGGTTTTTTTGTCAATCGAATTAAAGCTCTTATTTAATATCACTCTTTCACATAAAAATAATCCAATAAATTAATCTAAAGATTGTGAAGAAATGTACTTAAAGTAAAGGGAGCTTTAGTTCAACAGTCGATTTCTTAAAATCGGCTTTATTTATGGGTGAAAATTACATTACCGTTGTAAATCCGCATTTTCAGGACTCTACCCCTAAGTGAATACAACAGCCTTTAGAACAAACCGAAACGCCCTTATACACATATTCAAATTCCTTTTCTTTTTGAAAACACACCATACACTTCACGTTTGATGACCTCCCTATAATTCAGAAATGGTCATCCGTTTTGATTACATCTTCCTACATTTCTACTTAAACAAGTAATTTAATCGTACTTCTGGATGTTGTTTTAACGTTCCAATTTCTTGTTTTAAACGATGTATTTCTTGTAAAAGCCCTTCTCTTTCTTCTAACCATTGTTCCCTATCCATTCCTCCGTGCTCGTACAGAAAGAAGCCGCTTGTAGAACCAGAATTTATATATTCTATATGTCCTTTTGTTAATTCAATTTCTCTTTCCTTTTCTTGTATCAACTTTACAACGCCTTTTTCTTTTAATTTCCTTGAACACGATTGATCACAAACCTGTAGATCATGTGACCAAAATTTCAAATATGAATGATGTCTTGAACAAACAATACACCTCATAATTTTCACCCCTTATATATGTATTTTATAAAAAAAGCCTGTTTCCTTTTTTGCGTGAGTATTTTTTACAAACTTTAAAATATAATTCTCTTCAAAAAAAATTATTGTTCTTGCTGTTTTTTTCTTTCGATTTCTTTATCAATGATGATTTTCATCTGACTGTAACAATACCGCATCTCGGCTAAGCTTTCAGCTTTTTTCATTCTCTCTTTGTAATCCTGGAATCGCTCATATTCTTCCTCTGGCAGCTCTACAATTTCCATATCAGGAAACTCATTTTGATTTTCATCCATTTAAAACACACTCCTTGTTACAAATCATCGAATTGTCCAAAATATATCTCGTAATTGGTGATATTATAACCAAGTTTCTTTAACTTTCGCGGCAAATTTTTATGATGCAAAATGGCTTTGTTTGGTAAGATTGATGTGATTTCGTGAAAAAAATCATTAATCAACATCATTCCATTACTTTCAATAAAGAAAAAAAATTCTCGTTTTTTTCCTTCTTTTTTTCGATATAGACAAGTAATCGGCACTTGCTCCGAGATAAGTCGTTTTCTTTGTTCCAAACTCCAAAAAGCCCAACATTTATTTACCCTTTGAGATGGAACGAAAAACGTTTTTAATCTCCAGGTTTTCGATTTTACTACTTTTTTTATTTCGTAATGGAAATCAAAAACTCTTACTTCTATATTATCTTTAAAACACACTAAATCATTCTCTTTATTAACTAGAACCCATACATCAAATTCTCTATGATGTGTGAATTTTAGCTCCTTATACCCTTTAAATACACCATTAATGATCTCTCGTACTTGTGTTAATTCGTACATATAATGGTTCTTCCTTTCGTAATTACCTGTCTTTGGATAAATATTAATTCTATACCGGTACAGGTATTACCTTCTACGCATTAAAATAAATTTCGAAGCCGTTGTTCTTTGATTCTTCTAACCCAAAAATCATAGTCAGGATCCTCAGCTTGGTGCCTTATTTTATCTAATAAAACATTCGGATCATCTTCTACAAACAGAAGAGAATATTGACATTCGATAACTTCTAATACATCTCTTTTTATTTCGTGCATATATAAATTTGATACAATTTCACCCTCCAACAACGGAATACGAAAAGAAACTATTCTGTTTCTCTTTTTAATGAAATGTTCGTATGCTTCGTTTCTATATTCTTCCCTGTAATCTTTTGTGTGGTGTACGTACATTGCAAATCGGATCACCTCTTTTGTTACGGTTGTTATATAATCAAAAAAATACCCTGGGGTATTTCCATGTATTTTTAACCAAAATTTGAATACATCTTCCGGCTTATAAATTCCCACAAGCATATTTATCCCTCCATTCCATGCATTTCATTGGATAGATAATACTTTAATATTCGTATGTGTATCTCCTCTATTTTGCCCCAAATATTCCACATAAAATTGAATTCTATCTACGTATTTTTCTCTTCCAACCACATGATATTTCATCTTTCTAAAATCACAGTACACAGGTTCATACAGGGAAATTACAAAACAATCTTCTTTTTTGCTTTGGATGTATTTTGTTGTTAATTCTAAACCTGGATAATCGCGGATAAATAAAATGATATCAATTGTTGTGGTTGTTTGATGTAAAAATTCCTTCTTAGCTTCTTCTTTTAAAAATAAAGCTGTTTCTTTTGTTATTAGCTGGTGAAAATACGTTAAAACCGGAGGTTTTGAGGGGTAATGATCTTGCAGCAGTGATTGTAAACGAACTTTTTTATGTTTTTCATGCGCTTTCTTTAAAATATAATTCATTATTCTTCGTGAAATCACGATTTCTTCAAAACCATTATCCCCATACCTCAATATTTTCGGCTTACCCTGATCTAATAAAATATAAATTTCGTTTTCTACATCGTTTCGGGAAACTATAAATTGATAAGAAACAAATATCTCGACCAACTTCCCATGTTCCGTATAAATTTCCAGTTCCGTAATCTCTAAATTTCTCATCGTATCACCTTTTCCTTTCATGTATTTCATACGTAATACATGAATAATCCTTTGCATTTCAAGTTATTATATAAAAATTACATATGTATTACATTTTATTTATTCATCATATTTTTCTTTACATAAGAGACATAGCCCTCTGAAACATTATGTTTACGGGCGATTTCTACCTGTGTCATCTTCTTTTTCTTTAAATCCGATACAATCATTCTCGTTCTCTCCTTTTTCGCCTCTTTTATTCCCTCTGTCTTAGATTCTGTTTTATTTTCTTCTTTCTTTGTATCAGGTTTAGGGAAAGAAACTGATCCTGTTTGATCTACGTTATACGTTTTTCCTTGTTTTAAAAATGATTCGATTACCTCAGAAAACTCTTTATTCTCCCTCAGTTCTTGCGAACGAATTCCCGTTAATTCCGATACCATACCAAATGTGATTGGCTCATTTTTCTTATTTAATTCTCCTATGGATCGCGCAATTAATTGCATTTTTTCCTCATGACTCAGTTGTTTTACAAGAAATTCTTCCATTAATAACAACTTTCCATTTCGAATTTCTATTAACCCTTTAAACAACAACTCTACAATTACTTTATACACATCCTGGTTCAATGTTTCCTGTAATTCTTCTATACTCATCGATTCCTTGCTTTGTGATACGTGGTTAATAAGTAACAAAAACACCTTATCTGTTTCATTTAACTTTTGATTCGTGAAAATCGACCGTACATTTATTTCACGTTTTTGTTTTACCTTTACTTCCATTTCGCCCACCTCTTTCTATAATATTTACCCAATCGAACAGTCTTCTTCTCGGCTCTTCTTTTATGTTTCCCTCTTCCGTATTACCAAACAACTTTAATCCTGGTACTTCTTCTTTTTTTACAAATAAAGATTGTAGTTTCCAAGACTTCTTTAATCGTTCCACCACATTTTCTTCCATCCGATCTTTAATTGGTTCTTTTATTTGTACAACTTTATCGTTTGTATCTACCAAGAACCAATATTGACCGGCAAGAGGGTTATTTTCTTTAGAAAAAATAAGCTCTTTGTAATCTTTGTACAAACCACCTTTAACAACATTAATGCTTGTTAATTCGAACATGTTGTTTCCTCCTTATATATGTGTTTTATAAAAAAATCCGTTTTCCTTTTTTGCGTGAGTATTTTTTACAGGTTTTAAAATATACTTTTCTTCACACACGAAAAACATTCTTCTACACTTCTTGTCTACAAATAAAAACTGTAATCGAACTTCTTTGTGTGATTTCAATTCTTCAATTTCTTCTTCTAGACGTTTAATACATCCGTAATACCCATTTAATACGGAAAATAAGTCTTCTTTTAAATAAGAATACATTTCTTTTACATCTTCTAACTTATAATTCTCTAAATCGTGTTTTAACGTATGATATAACATTTCATAGTTAACAATCATGAGTTCTTTCTCTTCGATTTGTCTTGATACAGAAAATTCCGAACATTTATTACAGAAAGTACCTTCACTTTCTTGCCAACAACATTTACAATTCATATCTTTACCCCTTTCATTCTTTTCGTTTATTCACTTTTTCAGCCAGGTCTTTGGCTTTATAATAATAAAAATCGCATTCAGCCTTTGTTCTTGCATCTTTCATTTTTTGTTTATAATGTTCAAATTCTTGTAGTTCCTCGTCCGTAAACGGCGTTGTTAATGTAGGAAACCGTATTATATTACTCATTTTCACTTCTCCTTTTTAAACGATTTTGTACTTGTTTCAAGAATTCCTCTTCAGAAATTTTCCCATCCAATTGTTTTCGGACCAATTCATCCTGGTCTTTATTAACATGGAAGCCCGACAATTCCATTGATTTTCGGGCTTCTTTCATCACTTCATCCTTTTTGTTCCTCATTTTTCTTCCTCTCCCTATTAAAACAGTTCTTTTAACCTAAATTTCTTCCACATTTTAATGAACAATTCTTTTGTTTCTTCGTCGATTTCCTCATTATTTTCCACCGAATCATGAAGCTCTTTGATAATTTCTTCTCTGTCTTCTTCTTCCACAATAGATAATATTGTAAAGAAATTGTCTTCATCACCTTCATACGTATAGTTTGGAACATTTTCCTTTAAAATCGCCGCTGTGTCTGTAAAATAGTATTTAACATAACCACCGCCATACCCATCTTCGATTGGTTCCGAAACATTATAATCCAGATCAGTTGCATAATATCCGTTTTCGTCTCGTAAGCAAATTTTCTTATAATTACGTCCATCGTGGAAATTATAAACCTCTTCAAAGAAATCTAATAAATAATCTTTTCCGCTATTTTCCTTCAACATTGTTACTACACCTTCACGGATTTCAAGCGGCAGCTCTTCTAATTGCATAAAATCATAGTAGCTTTCTACGTCAATTTCTTCTAATTCTTTCTCATATGCCTTGATAATATCTTTAACGTCGTTTTCTGTTAGTACATATTCATATTCATCGAATGTTTCTTTATCTACATAAAAATCTTCTTCATTCGTACCCCACTCACAAGGAGAAAGTTCATCACCCTTATTAATTGTAACGGAACCAACAAGATTGATTTCCTTCTCAATGTTCTTTTCGGCAACCCCGAAAAATTTGTTTTCTTCTCCATCTCTCGTAAAAAACTTAATACCCTCATATACTTCAGATAATTTTTTCATGTTATTCTCCCGCCTCTTTCTTCTTCAATTCTTTTAAGTGATCGTAAAGAACCGATTTCGAAACACCTGTGATTTCTTGAATTTCACGCACGGTCATTTGTTTACTTTCGTACATACGAACCGCTTTTTTCAGTTTTCCTGGATCAGTCTTCTTCCTTCCCCCAACTCTTCCTCTTGCTCGAGCTACACTTAAAGATCGTTTTGTTCTTTCCTGGATCCAAAGTCTCTCAAATTCAGCCATCAAAGCTAACATGTTAAACATCATCATTCCATTGGCTGTATCCAAATCAAGGTCATCTTGCAGCGATCTTAATTTAATACCGCGTTCTTTGAAATCGTGAACAATATTTACAAGTTCTCTCATAGAACGCGCCAGGCGAGTCAATTCAACTACAACTAACTCATCGCCTTCTTCCAGCATTCTGTTCACTTTTTCAAAGCCTTTTCTTTCCTTCTTCGTAGAAGAAACAACATCGCCCTCGATCTTGTCCTCGACAACACCATGCGCCAACAAAATATCCCTTTGTTTAGTCAAATCTTGTTTCTTGGTACTAACTCGACAATATCCAAATTTACCCATTTTATCATCTCCTCTTTTATAGTATATCCTAAAACTTACGAAAACCCTTTTTTATTTCGGAAGAAGTTTTCAGGATGTAATTCGGATAGGATATGTAAAAAAAAACGGTGATTTCTCACCTGTTTTCCTAAAAGTATCCGAAATGAACGTTTTTCGGACAGCCTTTCTATACTTATTATTGCCCGAAATTTTTTAAAAAGCAATACAGTTTCATATTTTTTGTACGTATTTTATACGTAATTTATACGTATAAAATACGTACTTAATTGAATAATTTCTTTAAACGTAATTCTTTCGTCTCCTTTACGCTTTCTTCATATTTTGTTCTTTGAACATGATAATAACTTCTTCAAAACTGAATTTACTTACGAAAAAAACTCATCTAACCACCTTCCTTTCATATTTTAATCAAACAATGTATTTTACACGTATTTATTACGTATAAAATACGTAATCATTTAACAAATAACATTTTCAACCTAATGCTTGGATCAGAGCTAAGAAATTTCTGTATTTCCTTTTTAATGTATTCATCCTGAAAACAATAAGATTTCGCACGGTGCCCATTAAAGTGAAATCTAGCCATTTCGTCTTCTGGTATCCAAAGCACATCTTCCTCAAATGAAGATAGGGCTATCTTTACACATTGATCGCCGGTATGCATTTGCAACTTTCGAAATCTCTTTTCTTTTTTATCGTAAATTGCCATAAAGGGGACTGTATTCAACATGTTCGAATGGAAGTATATATTTGTTTTGGTAGGAAAATCTTTTATATGATCAAACTGCAGGTGTTCTTTTTTTATGTATCTCTTCATTTCGATATTTTTTATAATAGCTAGTAAACTTGGGTATTTCTTTTCTAAAAACTTCTTTAATTTGAATTCGGTCGGAACGATTCCAGACCAGGCAGAAATATCTATTAGCTCTTTTTTAGTTATTTTTATTTCTATATCTGTTTCTCTACAAAGAAACAATAATATAAATAGTGCTTTTTCCATTTCCCCTCTTTGTTTTGTATCGTTTACTTTTATGTATGTATTTCTTTTCTTTCTTTCTAATCCAACCAAATTTTCATTGTAATAAAAATCTGGATCTGTAATTACCGCATCATGTTTTGTTATTATCATTTTCTTTCACCACTCCTTTCCAAATAAGCTGTTCATGCGCATACTTCTAATTTCAGCGACAATAGTCTTATAATCTTGTTCTCCTATTTTTCCTTTTTTATAATCCTCTCCCATGACTTTTATTAGCTCTGTGTATTTGTTCTCACTTAGCAATGGAATCCATCTTTGACCACATTCATCCCTTTGAACATCCTCTTTCGTTACCAATCCTCGCTCTATATTCAATTGCAACTTTTCAAGGACTTTGTCTGTTTCTTTTTCAACTACAATATCAGAACTGCCTAAAACATCGATAATTTCAATGAGTTTATGTTCTTTTGAATAACCGGTTTTCGAGGCAATTTTGAAATTCCCATTTTCCTCAATAAGATTAACTCTACGTTCGTGTACAGCATATATATCTTCCGGAGTTTCAGGTGAATACGCCTCTAATCTAAACACCGCTTCTAATCCATATCTAACAAGTTTGACATCACAATCAATTTGAAGCTCTTTGTAATCTTCCTTTTCAAAATAATTCATTACTAGTGACCTAGCGACTTCTTCTATACTGTAATACTTAACAAATGTCATCTCACTCCCTCACTTTCAAATTCAAAACAATACGTTTTTATTACGTAAAAAATACGTAAAAAGCCAATTTTTCCCCTTCCTATTTAAAGATTGTTCTTATTCTTCCACCTTTTAGAATTCGAACAGATTCATCATAATCAGTTTCATCCAAAAGACCGTTTTCAAAATTGGTCTTCAGTTTTTCCATAATTGGTTCGAATCCTTTTTCAACCACGATCCTTTTTTTGTCATTGAATACAATAACCTGGTCCCATAAATCTATAAAAACCTAATGAAAAATCTATTGATCTATAGATTTTATGAACAATTCGCTCCTTACCTATTGGCAAGGTCTTGGTTGAGCCAGTTAGCTGCTGTACAGCCCAAAAGCACGACTGCCATTTCCGCGTATCCCCCAACCGTTGGGTAAAACAAAAATAATGGTATTGCTAGAGGTCATCTTCACCTTCCCGAAGGATAAAAGGTCCCTTTCCTAAACAAGCGTCCGTTTCCTTTATGATGAACATTTTATATTTCTTATTGAACAGTAGCTTTTGCTGCTTTTCTTTTTTCTAATATTTTTTTCACTTGTTTATACGGTGTATATAAGGTGATTTCTTTGTCATGTAATCTATTTTTGACCGTTTTTGATGCATTCTCGTCTGCATGCATGGATCCGCATTGTTGACATATAAATTTCTCTTGTGTTTTTCGATTTCCTAAACAACCACATTTGTGACATTCTTGACTCGTGTAAGCTGGATTCACATATTCATATGCAATACCATTTACATCACATTTAAATAGTAAACGTTCATCAATGTATCCTTTGATCCAACGACTTAATTTTCGTTTGATATGTTTTGGCATTTTTTCATCCCATGACACAAATGCTAAATTTTCGATTCCGATGATAGAGGGTCTCTCTTTTTGAATCAAACAATTTAATTCATGGTTAATAAAACTTTTGACTGTCTCTTCATGTTTGTGTTTGTTCTTTTTATATTTCTTTTTCCCGAGGTTATTAACACGAATCCGTTCTGCTTTTTCTGTATCTCCTTGTTCTTCTAAAGTTCGAACCATGGCATAATATGGGTTTCGTTTTTGGTTCACTTTGTGTAAGCGCTCTGTTTCTTCACTTAACAATGTATTTAATCCTTCTCCGTAGTGTGTACCACTCGAAGAAATGAGCATTGTTTTATATCCTTTATCAACACCAATTTCGTTTTGTCCTTTCCAATTTTTCGTTTCTTTACTTGTTACCATGTGAGCGAGAGTAAAAACTCCTTGATCATATGTCACACGAATGTTTTTTTTATACACATTTTGATCCGAACATTGTAAACGAATCCGATTGTTTTTGATATGTGTAGAAATTTCAATATACGTAACGCCATCCTCTTGCACATATTTGTACATATCGGCATCTAATTGAAACGTAGAAGAATACGTATAGGGCGTTTTTCCTCTGTATCGTCTTGCGTAACGATGAATCAGACTGTGAACATAATTTTCTCGAACCTCTAGTTTTTGAATACTTTTTGGTCTTACAATCGATTCGCGAATCAAAATGGAACCGAACAATTTTGGAGCGGAGCACACATAACGAATATAATTTTTTTCATCTTCTGTTAGGTTCTCGTTTTCTTTTGCCACTTCTTTTATTTTGTTACAAGTGTTCGACCAAAGAGATTTTAAGTTGGATACAACATCTTCTAACGTGATTTTCCAAAAACGAGCAGGTAATTTGAATTGTTCAACTAATTCTTTGTTCTTTACCCACTCATTACGAACGGCTTTTCCATCTTGCAAACGTGGGTAACTATGAATACCAGCTAAACGACTGAACATATAATTTTTTGCGTTGCGGATTCGTTCTGTCAGTTTTTCTATAATGGTTTCATCTGCTTGATTTGCATACATTGCTCGTTGTTTGACTGTTCGTTTGACACGTTTTTTCATGAATGGTTTGTTTTTCTTCTTCGCCACATGTGTCCCTCCTTTCCTTATTATCATTATATGAAAAATTATTGGAATAAATGCTCGTTTGTTTCAATTATTTTTTTGTTTTTATGACTTCTGCTGCCGTATAACTTAGCAGAAAAAACTGTAATAATAGATAACACATCTTCTACTAATTCTTCTTCATACGTTTTATTCTCTTCATCATTTAAAATAATGACATCTATGTTATGCCAACGACACATTTCAAAAATAATTTCACTTCCGTATCGTAACAATCTATCTTTGTAATTCAAAACCAATGTATGGATTTGATTTGTTTCAATCATTCTTATTAATTCTTTTAATCCTTTTTTTTCATAATTTAAACCAGACCCTATGTCCTCTAAAATAGTATATTTCCACCCTTTTGCAGCGCAAAACAATTCCAATACGTTTTTTTGACGTTCTAAATCATTTTTTTTATTCCTAGTTGATACACGTGCATAAATTAAAGCTTTTTTATCTTCTGTTTTTATTTTTTGACGACTATCTTTTAATCGAAGAAGTTCATTTAAATCATAACGTCTATGCCCGCCTTCTGTTCGTTCACTTTTGATCTTACCCTCCTTTTCCCAAACGCGAATTGTTTGAACTGTGACCCCAAGTTCTTTTGCTGCTTTTCCTATGTTTATTTTCATTTTTTCTCTCCTATATATTTTATTGATTTTATTATACAAAAAATGTATTGAATAAATCAATACATTTTTTAATGATTTTGTATATTTTTATCTATCTGTAAATACCTCTTTTATCCCATTATCTTCTATACATATTTCCGACCAAATTTCAATTTCCGATTCGTGCGGGACATCCATTACAATTTTTCTATAAATTATAGGATATTCAGTATCGTTCACTTTCGGAATCAGCATGATACGAAGATAAAGCGTTGTTTGACTTGTAGCGCACCATAAATTTCCAAAAGTATGATCTGGGTATTCATTTATATTTTCAACCACGAACAATCGGCACACTTCTTCTGGTTCGTAACGACTCACAGCACCTCTCATTCAATCCCCTCCTTTCATCACTATTCAGATTTTTGTACGGATAAAATACGTATTTATTACGTTTTAAAGGCGTATTTAATACGTAATTTTTATGTATAAAAACATTACACAAACACTTATAGGAGAAGGTTTCGCACCTTCTCCATCGTCTTTCTTTATTTTTTCTTCTTTTCTTCCTTCAATTTTTCATTTTCTTCTTGTAGTATTTTAATTCGATGCTCTAATTCTAATTTTTCTCGAAGAGAAACTTCTTTTTCTTGTGTAATCTTATCGAAATTTTCTTTCCACACTTCGCTCGTAATCCTTGTTTTTTCGATTTCTAATTGTTTTTCGAAACCTGTTTTTTCTTTTTCTAGCTCGGATTGTAACTTTTCTTTCTCTCTTGTCAACTCCTCGATCGTTTTGTTTTCCTTTTCTAAAGAAGAAATCATTTCTTTCGCTTCGAGTAATTGTCGATGCAATTCATTCAGTTGTACTTGCAGCTCTTCTTTTTTTACAACCATATCTTCATTTTCTTTTTTGTAATCCTGAAATTCCTTTTGTAAATCGTCTTTTTCCTTCTGTAATCGTGCAACAGTTTCCCAAGTATCTCGAAAAGCTTTTTCTGTCGTCTTCAACTTCTCTTCTCTTTCTTCTATTGTAATGTTTAATTCTTTCTTCTCATTTTCGTATACGTTTTGTTGGGCTTGTGTATTTACTTTAAAAGAAAGAACTAAGCTTGAAATCGATTGGTACATTTGTTTTGTTAATTCATCAACCTTTTCAAGATCCTTCTCATAATCTCCTGAAGCTTCTTTTAATGTTTCTTTTCTTAACAGATCTAGTGATACAGAAAGAAAATCACTTTGCGTCATTCCTTTTTCGGATAGGAATTCAGCAATTTCCTTGTGCTTTTCTTGGGTTGCTCGATAACTTTTACCTGGCGTCTTCTTCTTTTCCTCTTTCACTTCAATACTTTCAACGTTTTCGTTCTCTTTTTCATTCGTCATGGTTCATTTCTCCTTCTGAATTACAAATGTATTACATATATACTTACCTTTAATAACTTAAATTATAACTTGTAATACTAATGTATTACAAGTTTGTTTTCATGCCATTTCCATAAAAAAAATCTATCAAAAACTAGATATAATCACGTTTTTGACTATAAAGAAGAAGTATTTGAGGGAGGGAATGAACATGGAAACTGATTTACTACAAAAACGTAACAAAATAATGTTGTACTTACTCTTACTTATAGCTATAGCAAACGTTATTGTTTGCTTTGCTATAGGAAAACCTTTATTCCTTATGCTATCAATTTTAGGAAGTACCTTATTCGTTTGTTTAATTATGTTTCTTATAATAAAACAACAACAACATATAATAGCTTCTTATTGGTATACGTTAGGAATAAACGCAATTGTACTTGTATATATAACGTTAGATAAAAACATAGGAGATGTCTTATTCTTATTCGTTACAATCATTATGACAACGATCTATTTAAATAAAAAAATCAACTTATTCGCGGCTTCTTTATCTATTATTTTATTTCTGTATTCTTTCTTTTCGTTAAAATTGTTCGGAGAACAATATGATTTATTATTCTATTACCTATTTTCATTTGTTTGTTTCGGAATGGTATTAAGTTATGTATCTTATTTTGTATCAAATGTTTTACAAGATCTTTTAAATACCCGTAAAACGCTATCTAACCAACAAGAAGAACTCATCTCTATGAACAAATCCGCACGGAAAACAATCTATGAACTGAAGAAATTCTCTTCTACTCTGAAGAACGATGTAAAAATCATTAATGATAAAAATTATGATTTCAATCAGAGTTTGGAGGAAATTGTACATAGTTTTGTTATTCAAACGGATAACTTGGAACGAATTACACTAAACACAACTAGCATACAAGAGGAAGCTAATGTCATTTTCAAACTTTCTAGAGAAGTACACGATAAAACAAATGAATGCTCCAGATCCATAACAGAATACACTAAAGAAACGGAAAAACTAGACGCAGCCATTGAAGAATTAAAGAATTTGTTTTGTGAAAACGAGGAAGTGAACGATACATTGGTACAAAAACTAAACGATATAGAGAGCATTACTGATACACTAAATAAAATTTCAAATCAAACCAAAATGTTGAGTTTAAATGCGTCCATTGAAGCGGCAAGAGCTGGAGAACATGGGAGAGGGTTTACAATCGTTTCAGGAGAAATGAAAAAATTGAGTGAAACGAGTAATCTATTTACAAACAACATCCAACAAATCATTTTAGATATCAAAGAGCTAATTAGTAAAAATAACGATTTCTTTAGACATTCTTATGATTGTTTACACATAACAAACCAAAACAGTAATACGGTTAAACAAATATTTAAACTAGTAAGTACCAACAGTAAAGAGATGGAACAGGAGATCAAAAAAGTTTTTGATCATACTTCTATTTTAAAGACGAACGTTGAAGATATAAATCAATCTCTTATAGAATTACAATCTGTTACAGAAGAACATACCGTTGCGAACGAAGAAATCAAGAGTAACTTCGAAAATCATTCCAATCATGTAAAAAAAATATATGGAAATTTCAATGAGCTAAAAAACCTTGTAGAAGAAGGGATAAAGGATTAATCATTACGTATTTTATACGTATTTATCACGTAATAAATACGTATAAAATACTGAATAAACACAATACGAATTCATTACAAAATCGAAAAAACAGATGGTTTTATTTATCTGTTTTTTTCGTTGACAAACGAGAATTTGCGGTTATAAATGTAACAACAAAGACCTCCCCAAATAAATCGGTTTTTGTTCATACCTTTTTTCCAGTATAGAAAAGGTTTCGAATTCGTAAGCTTTTTGGTGCAAGAGGGGTGAAGTACCCTAAAGCTAGACGTGTCTCGTTTGACGGAACGGGAAAGATTTCGGATCGTTCGTTAAAAATCCTTTTCAAATTACAAATGTTGTCTAATCGCTCAAAGGCAACAAAAATATCTCCTGAAAAATAATGATTTCTGTTAAGAATTGCGTAAGAGAAGACATATTATGTCTTCTTTTTTAATAATTTATTTGTGTACCAACCTCAGATGTTTTTTTGACCGAAGGGCATTTCCCTTCGGTTTTTTTATGTTTTTATTGTCAAAACCTCCAAATCATTGTATACAACGGGAAACACAAAGAGGTGATGCACAATGAAAAGCGGTTTTACGTTGTTAGAAATAATGATTGTTGTTGTTATTATCTCCGTTTTGGTTCTCATATTCACCTTTCCCCTTGGAGGTCATATCGGAGATGCGGAAGCGAAAGTGCAGCAAGTAAATTCAGGACTTCTAGAAACAAGTATTAAACAGTACAAAATGGATACAGATCAATTTCCCTTCGGTCCAAAAATCACGACAGAAGTGTCCCTGGAATCCAAAAAGATTATCCAAAGCTTACTAGATCAAAAGGGAACAGGGAAAAATTACGAAGATATACAGAATTCTTTTTATACCTTAGATTCAAAAAAATTGAGATCTTATGTAAAAGGAAATTTTACTGATATGGAACGTTATTTTTCCTCAGATGCAATTGAACTCGAAGGTTTGGTATTTACATATAAAACAGTCCAGAACAAGAAAAAAGAACGATTTTCAGGATCATACACACTCGTAGAAACAAAACCATGTAGCAACGACCATTCCACAGATAATAAAGTTCAATTACCGGAAAACGGAGATGGAACATCCTATAATCCTTTTATTATCAAAACAATAGGGGAATTGCAATCTATAAAATTAAGTCCGAGCTCATTCTTTATACTTGGAAATGACATAGAAGCTTGTGTAACAAAGACCTGGGACTCTGGAAAAGGTTTTGAACCGATTTCGAATTTCACAGGTGGGCTTAAAAAATCTACTTTTAGTATTAATAATTTATATATAAACAGACCTTCAGAAAACGAGGTAGGACTTTTTAAAACAACAAAAATTTCTTCTTCGAATTCTATCTCTGTTCGTTTGAAACAACCGTTTATTGTGGGGAATGATTATGTTGGAGCTATTTCGGGTAAGAATGAGGTTGAAAATGTCATGTATGACATCCAAGCTGAGAACATTTCTGTAATAGGTAATAATTTTGTAGGCGGTTTATTTGGGAAAACAGAAGGTCTTATATATGGTATTTCAGCAACAGGGAATGTAAAAGGTCGCGATTTTGTAGGCGGTTTGATAGGGGAATTGACGAAATCAGGAATACAGGATTCGTATTTCGTAGGAAAGGTTTCAGGGGATAATAATGTCGGAGGTCTATCCGGAAGTATAGAACCTCATATTCTCACTTTGAGAATCTATGTTTCTGTAGAGATTACAGGGAAAACAAATGTTCAACCGATAATCGGTTCTGTAGATTCTACGAATATTGATTTATATGTTTACTATAACAAGGATAAATCAAACCTCTATTCTAGTTTAGGAACCGGAAAGACAACAGTAGAACTACAGAAAAAAGAAACATTCCAAAATTGGGATTTTACCAATGCTTGGATCATCGATCCAAACGTAAACGACGGGTTCCCATATTTAAAGTAAATTTCTGTTCTATCTTGAATATACTATTACGCATACCTTATTTCTTATTTCTTATTTCTTATTTAAAAAGTGATAAGAAATTTTACCAGGAATATATACATTCCTGGTATTTTTTACGTTGTGATCGAGAATCAGGAAAAACTTTGGTACATATGCGTTTGAAGTGTTTTTTGTGGACTTACATTATTTTATATGTATAATTCGATTGCTTGGAAAAAGAGAGGTGATACAAATTGAAAAAAGGTTTTACTTTATTAGAAATATTGATCGTAATATCCATTATTTCTGTACTCGTTTTAGTGTTTATGATTAGTTCCAAAGATTATACGGTAAGAGCTGATTTACAGCGGCAGAAATTAAATTCGACGATACTTGAATCGGCAATCAAACAACATAAACTAGAGAATGAATCTCTCCCATTTGGATCTAAAATCACAAAAGAAATATCCACGGAGACGAAAAGAATTATAGAACAACAACTAAAAAACAAGGGCGTTTCGTTCGATTCTGTTAAAGATACGTTCTACACACTGGATAAAAAGAAAATAAAAGCATATATAAAGGGGCAAATGAATGATTTCGATCGCTATTTCTCGTCAAATTCGGTTCATTTAGAAGGTATGATTTTTACATACGATACAATCCAAACAGAAAAAGAAGGGATTTACAGCGGATCATACGCCCTTTTAGAAATGGAGGGAGAAAGTGAAGGTGGAAATGAGGTGAAACCACCCGAAACAACCGAGCCACCAGAAACAACAATTAGTTGTAATATAAATTGGTCCTCGGATCCTACGATCCGATTACCACAGCAAGGCAGCGGCACACCAGGAGATCCATATCTAATAAGAACAATCGGGGAAGTACAAGCAATAAAATTAAATTTAGAAGCTTCGTATAAATTAGGGAATAACATAGAAGCTTGTGTTACAAAGGAATGGAATAATGGAGAAGGCTTCGAACCTATCCAAGATTTCGATGGAACAATGGAAAAATCTGATTACAGTATAGATAACTTATATATTAATAGACCAAGTGAAGATTACGTTGGACTATTTGCAAATGCCCATACCACTATAGACGAAAACTTTTCGGTACGACTAAAAAACCCAACTATTACAGGAAGAAATTTTGTTGGAGCGGTAACAGGTAAACAAGATTCGTTCCGAATTTATGATATTTCTGTGGAAAACGGTAATGTAACAGGACAAAATCATGTTGGAATTATATTTGGACATACACAAGATCAAATGTATAGATTTTCTGGGACAGGAACAGTAAAAGGAAAATATTATGTTGGGGGAATTACGGGATCTGGTTTAGACTCTATGTGGAAATATGGATATTTCCATGGAACAGTGGAAGGGGACACATATGTTGGAGGGCTTTCCGGTCAAGATGATGATTCTCCATTCCTAGACCATGTTTATGTTTCTTCTACAATAAAAGGGAAGAAAGCGCAGCCGTTGATTGGTCTTATAAAAGGGCTTACTCCATATGTAAGAGCTTTTTACGATACAGATAAGACAAATTTAACATCCTCTATCGGAGAAGGACGTACCACAAAACAACTAAAGGATCGAGTCACTTATGATTGGTGGAATGAATTAAATACTTACTTTAATATACATCCAAGCATAAACGATGGTTTTCCGTACTTAAAATAAAAAAACAGATCAATTGATCTGTTTTTTTACACAAGATTATTTTTATAAGGATTTTGAGGGAACTTGAAATCAACATCCACGTGCTGTGGACCTTCTTTTTACACTTAATCGAACAAAAAAACAAGTTTTTCGCCCAAAAACAAAATTCATTTTTATTTTTTATGGAAACATGGATGAGTATCCATACATATAATAATATTGCTTCGAGAAACTTTTTATAAAATCTTTCATGCGTAAATCCAATTTGCCTCTATCTGATTTGAGGAGTCAGATACAGGAACCCTGAAAAGAGTGATTTTATCACTCTTTTTTTCTTTCCATTCTTAAATTTTTGAGTATAGTTACGGGGATTTAAGAATGGAGGAGATAATATGAAAAAATATATTGATTTAAATGGTTTATCCATTATAGATATTTATAATTTTATAGATTTAAAAAATATAAAGAGGAAGGAACCCCTTTCACAATTAAAAGGGTGTGATTTCCTTGGAATCTAACTTAAAATTAAAAGGCTTCGTTGTGAATTTGTTTTTATTTGGAAGCTTGTTGTTATCTATTTATTTAACAACATTGATACATAAAGATTTTATAAAAGAAATTACAAGTGGTAACACTAAACACATTTGGACTTTTGGTATTATCACAGCTGTGCTCTTATTTATCATAATAGCTTTATCTGTTGCATTTTCTAAAAACAGAAAAGTACAACTTGCGGACGGGGAGTTGTTGCAGCCGCAACATTTAAAAGCAGAGCAAAGGGAACAGTACATGAAGGGAACCTTTCACACTCGAAATCAACGGACTTTTAAAAAGGACAAGAGCGGTATTTTGATATCTCGAAATGTGAAATTAAGCACAAAAAAATCGTATGAACATGTTCTTTTGTTGGGTCCAACAGGAAGCGGTAAATCAGCACAGTTTTTTAAACCAAATCTTCGAAATATCGATGATACTAGTCTTGTGGTAACAGACCCGAAGGGTGAATTGCACTTAGAATCTAAGGATTTTTTAGAAGCAAAAGGTTACCGTGTAATTCATCTCAATTTCAATGATCCTACAAAATCAAGTTTTTATAATCTCGTAGAGAATTGTCATACGGATGACGATTTAATGAGTCTTTCAGACTCATTATTGGAACAAGCCGGAGGCGAATGGGGTCCACTTTCGAAATCATTATTTTTATGTTTGTTATATCTAGCACGAGACCAGGGACGTACAAATTTAACTGAAGTTTTAAAAATATTGGGAGAAGCGCCGAGAGACATGGACGAATTGGAGACATTCTTCTCAGAATCGCCCGAAGCTCTCACAGAATTTTATCAGTTCCAAAAGACCATGGGAGCTGGTGCATTTGTTGGTTCCGTCTATGCAACTATTATTCGCGTTTTAGGTGTTTTTAAATATAAACAAATGGAATACTTGGGTTCACGTTCTGATTTCTCTCCTGGAGATCTTCGTCTAGAAAAAACAGCTTTGTTTGTTAGTTATCCAGAATCTAAATCAGAAGCTTTCCAACCGTTTTTATCATCATTTTATTATCAGCTTTTATCACAAATTAAAGACCATGAGTCCATGTACGAAGGAAATACAGGGAAAAAAGGCTTAGGTGTCGTATTTTTTTGTGATGAGTTCGCGAACATTGGGGTTATTCCGGCTTTGGATATATTTTTGACGACGATCCGTTCGAAAAAAATGTGTATGGTGTTAGGAATTCAGTCTTTCCAACAGGTTAAGCAAAAATACGGAGAAAAAGCCAGCATTATTTTGGAAAATTGTAAGTGCAAGTTGGTTTTGCCAGGGTCTTCTGGGGAATCTGCAAAAGCATTTTCTGAATTAGTAGGGGAACACGAATACGATTCTTATTCCTTCTCCACTTCAGATAAATCAAATTTGAGCTTGAGCCAATCTAAACAAAAGAAAAGCATCCTATCTTACGATCAGATTCGAAGATTAAAAGGGAACGAAACAGTATGTATTTTTGGAAATCTTCGCCCATTTAGAGATTTAACCAATTATTATTACATGGACGATTTAGCTTTTAAATACGCACATGAAACGAAATTACCGGAACCACTTGCGAATTTTATGTTCAATAATTTAAGAAAAATCATTCCAGATGGAGTTAAAAAAGAAGAAAAACGGGTTGCAGCCATTTCAAAAAAATTACGAGAACAAAAAGAAACTGAAACAGAAAAAGTGCAAACACTAGCTTCAAAACGTATTTCTCCAATACCAGAGGAACGCAAAGAGGCTCAAATTGCGTACGAAAACCAAATTAAAGAACTAAAAGAACCGACTCAACCGTTACAAGAACTTAAAACCGAAACAGAAAGCAAAGAAGATGTTCTCCATTCATTACGTAATTTTATGAATGAGTAATACATATTCAATACAACAATAAACCCTATAATAACAATAAAATCTATTACATTACATATGTAATACAATAATAAAAAGAACACATTTCAGTGTTCTTTTTATTCGTATTGAGGATCTATGTATTGTTTAAAAACAGAAGTAAATCGAATCATATCTTCTACTAATATTTCAACTTCTCCTCTAACAGCATCCACGTATTTTATAACGTTAGGGTCATTAGAAAATAAAGTTCCTCCTTCCAAATCCCCAACCGTTTCCGCATAGATTATGTCATAAATTCTATCGAACATAATGAACATTTTATCAATGCTATCATCCGATTGTTTAGGCTCTATGTGTAAACCCAAATTCTTTATAAATTTTTTATGGATATCTATTGTTTTATCTAAATGACGTTCAAAAATTTCACGATTCTCCATTAGAAATTGTTCCACATCATGTTCTGGCAATTTATCAAATCCTTCTTCTTTCATATTGTTTTTAAAACTCAATTTATATAATTGTTCTCTGTTAGAATCTAAAATCAACAAATACGAATATGGTGTTTCCAAGAAGAATTTAATATCATCCATTGCATCTTTTATTTGTTTTTTATAAACAGCTTCCAAAACTTCCCCTCCTCTCTTTTATACTTGATCCAAACGATTTCTGTGTCGGTCTTCCCACTTTTGTAGCAGCTGTAATTTCGGTTCAATGTCTTCAGCTATTTCAATAGGCAACTTCCCAATCACATTTTCACAAACTTTTAGTTCTATCGTTTTTAATTCTTTAATTTTCTTTTCTTTTGTCTCCTTTGCGCCACTACCATCTTTAACCGAATCAATTTTCATCTTGAATCGATTTAATTCGCCTTGATAATAATTATGTACATCATTATCACGCATTTTCCCAATAAGATATCCTAAAAGGACATTTTGTTTTTCGTAGAGTTTGGATTGTATATATGTGTTATGAAAAATTGCAATAAATTTATCTTTGTCATTTGTTCCAATTAGAGCTTCCGCATAAGCTCCCTCGTCGATCAGTCGTTTTGTTCTTCGTTTTCTCTCCGCGAGCCTTATATCAGTTTTTAATGTTTTTAAGTCACTTTGGAATTCAGCAATTTTCTTTTCTAAATTTCTCTTTTTCTCCAAATCCTTTTCTAATTTTTCCAATTCCTTATCTAATTTCTCCAAATCTTTATCCATTATTTTCCCTCCCTTTCTTCAAAAATTTATCGGATTATACCTCTAAATTTTGTTTAAGCAAGTATTTTTTTATGTATTTTTGAGAGCCGAAGGCGAACCCCAAACTTTTCCAAAAAAAGCCCATACAGGCGCACAGATACATTTCACTAACGTGATATGTTGGCGCCCTGCCGGGGGCTAAGTTCAAATTCGAAAACCCAAAAATCAAAATCCTGAAAATCGAAAAAATGATTTGCATCCTGTTTTTTTCTCTCATCCCCCTTGTCCCTCTCATCCCCCTTGTCCTGTTTGCCATCGTTCCACTCGTCTCTTTTTTAATTTTTTTACACAAAATCCCATTTTCTGTGCTATTATTTCGAAAATCCAAGTGATTAAAACTAAAGAGAGGAGGTGAGAGGAATGGGAACTGAAAAGATGTTTCATACACGTACACGTATTTTCAAAAAGAGTAATAAAGATAAAATTATTGCAAAGATCGCATACAGAGCTGGAGTAAAAATGGTTGATGAAATGAGTGGAAAAACATACAACTATTCAGCAAAAGGAGTGAAAGATGGTATTCAATCTGAAATTTTACTTCCAAAAGATGCAGGTGAGAAATGGAAAGATCGTGCGTATTTATACAACGAAGTACAACGTGGAGAAAAGTATGCAAATGCACAGTATCTTCGCGAGATCGAGTTTGCACTTTCTAATGAATTTTCCCCCCAAGAAAACATAGAAATCGCAAAAAAAGCGGCTCAAAAATTAGTGGACAAAGGAATGGTTGCTGATTTGCATTTTCATAAATTGAATGATAATAATCCGCATTGCCATATGGTGTTAACCATGAGAAAAATTACAAAAGAAGGGAAATTCGATACTTTAAAAGCACGTGATTGGAACAAGCCTTCTATCATTCAAGGTTTCAGAAAAAACTTGGAAAAATTATTGAATGAAAAATACAAGGAGAAGGGTTTAGATATGTATGTAGACCGCCGCTCTTATAAAGAGCGAGGCTTGGATCTCATTCCTCAAAAACACCTTCCACCTCAAAAGGATTCTAAAGAATACAAAGAGATTGCTAAGGAAAACAAAAAGATTAAGCGCATAAACAAAATGACAAAACAAAAAGAAAAAAGCCGCCAAGAAGCGGTTTCCGATTATGTGGAAAGAAAAGAAGCAATGGTTCAAAAATCAAAAGAGAAAACTTTAGAAACTACAGTGGAAAAAGTTGTAGATGTTCCTATCCTAAGTCAAAAGGAACTTGTGTTAGAAAGATTTAGAAAGGAGGTGAAAAGTATGCAAATGGAACAAAAGAAAAACCAAGAACAGAATAAAGAATTTGAAGGACATGGTTACTATAATCAATCCGGAACAAAACAAGATCGACGTGATCCGAAGAAGACAGTTACGGTTGAACAAGTGTACAAAGAAGAAGCTTCTAAGCTGAAAAAAGAAGAACGAGAAAAAAATATGGAGCACAGCAATTCTAAGAAAAAACGTGCGACCGCTTACGAAACTTTGAAAAAGAAAACGCAACAGGCTAACCGCTTAATCGAATATAAAAAAGACGATATCGCACACTCAAAACTTCGTGTTATGGAACTCAAAGCTGAGAAAAAAGGTTTATCTTCTTTCAGTTTGACAGACTTAAAACAGAAACGTCAAATCAAAAGAGATATAGCAAAAGAGAAGGTTCTACAGAAGAAAAAGAAATTGGAGATCAGAAAAGAGCGCCGCGTAATCAAGGAAGCGAGAAAAGAATATGGTAAACACATCAAAGCACAAATCAATAAATTCAAAGAAAAGATCCAACAACACATGAAAGCGCGCAAACACGAAAAAGAGATGGACCGTTTACACGAAAAAACATTGAAACAAGAACTAAAAGACGTTGTATCCTTCGAAGATTACAAGAAGAAAAGAGATAAAGATGTACAACTGAAAACATTTGATGAAGTGAAAATGGAAAAACAAAAACAGAAAGAGCAAAAAAACGAACAAGGACTTGAGCGCTAACATTGATTGTCGAACCGGTTCGGTAATTACACGTAATTCATTTACGTGTTTTTTCCGTTTTCGAACATAAAAAAAAGAGGTTTGTCCTCTCTTTTTTTATTTTTTCTTTTTCATATAATCTTTAAACAAACGCTCGATTAAATTGGAAGGACTGGTACCAAGCTCAAAGGCTTCTTCTGCAAGTTGTAACGCAATTTCCTTCTCTATATAATACGTTTTCTTTATAGGATCTTTTTTCATTCTCCCACGACCAAGAGGTGTTTTCTCCTTTTTCGTTCGAAGTGAATAGTCAGCTTCTTTTTGTTTTCCTTTTTTATCTTTCTTCTCCGTTTTTTCTTCTTGCTTAACTTCTGATTTTCCCTCTTGTTTTATTTCTTGTTTCTCTTCGACCACTTCTGATTTTACTTCTTGTTCCTCTGTTACTTTTTTACCAATCGCACTTGCATCAAACATTTTATAACTCCCCTTCCACGATCATCTTAGCAATTTTATTGTATTCTTCTACTAGCTTTCCACCTGTTTTATGTTTCTTTAATCCTTCGTAATTTAATTCTTTTCGCGTCCAGTCTTCTACAATTCGACAATCCGGAATAGAGACAGAACAATATTTCATAACTCCATCCTGTACCCATTCTGTAATTTTCTCTGTATAAATTCGTTCTACCTTCCCGAAGGAATTTGCATATACTCTCGTTGGGACAATTGTATAATCTAAATTCATGCCTTCTTCATTTAGCTTTAAAACGATTTGAGCCGCACGATAAGTACCTTCTAAACTGTTGCCGTCTGTAAGAGATGGTATGTAGACCAATTCCGCCGGAATAAGCGAGCAAATCGAACTGAAACTTCCCTGACTAGGATGGCAATCAATCAATACAACATCATAATCCTCTTTAACTTCGTTTAATTTCTTTAGTAATACTTCATCTTTGTTACGTAAAATATTTTTGTTTACCCAAGTTTCTAATTCATCGATTCGATTATTGGATGGAATAAAGAAGATATTTTTACCTGGGACCTGTACAACAACCTCTTCAAAAGTTTTTTCTTTCGTTAACCATTCGTATGTTGTTTTTCCTAGGAAACTGTGACGATTAAATCCAAAATTATTTGCTACATCTCCATTTTGACACATGTCCACCACTAAAACCTTTTTCCCTTGTTCCTCCAAAGTATGAGCCAATAATGTACAAGAAGAGGTCTTACATACTCCCCCTTTTGTAGAATAAAACGAGATTACTTTTTTCATATTATTATTCCCCCTTTTTATAAGTGTAACTCAAAATTACACGTATTAATTACGTATTAATTACGTATTTTATACGTATAAAACTCATGTTACTATTTAAGGATTTATCTTGTGTTTTTAAAATTCCTTTTTTATTTTTTAAATTTTTTTTGTTGTTATACCAAAGTTCGATAACTTTTTCCATACGCATTTATTACGTATTTTATACGTATAAAATGCGTATAAAACTAACTCCACTTTACACCCATAAAAAACAAAAAGCAAGAAGAACTTTAACTAACTTTCCGTTTAATTTTTTTATACACACGGGTAGTATTTTTTTGAGAAAACCACTCAAAAAAATCTTCCCCCTTACATGTATAAAAAAATGATTTTCGACTTTTGTCCCCTTCGCCGAACCGATATACGAAAAAGATGGGATTTTCCCTCTCGGTTCGTGCTACTTATTGTAAGTCGAAAAACACTTTGCCTCTCCTAGAAGAAAAACCACGGGGTCTTGCCCCCGAACGCCGCGCCGAAACCTCAACCGAAAAAGAAGGGGAAGGGACAAGGGATAAAATAAGAAAGAGAAGGAAAGAACAGAGAAAAAGACAGAAAAAAGAAGATGCCACCCATAATGGATAACACCTTCAATCCCACGTATGAAGTTTTGCCTTTTTAATTAAATATTTTCCATTTTTATATTCATATTGTAATTGTAATTCGGCAACATGATATAGAAATGCCAGCTGAAGACCCACGAAAGCTACAAGGTCGTTTTCTTCTACTTTAAAACGGATTTGACTCCCGATTACGAACTTATCGAAGAGGCGATCCTTCTGTATTTCTTGTGAAAATGGGACTTTCCATGTTTCCGTTTGTTTTTTGGAGAAGTAATTGATTTCTCCAATATACGGTTTAATCATACTTTCCATGTTTATATGAACGTGATCCTCCGGGTTTTCTACAAAAACATGAGAGTAACCGCACTGACCCTCTTCTAATATATGAATCTCCCAAATGGAAACACCCGATCCACTTCCTTTGTGCAGCAATACAATTACCTCTTCGATTCCATCATTATTTAAGTCTACAAAATGAATTTCCGGAGGAAATGCGGGATGATTCAGATGGATCCAACTTGGTTTATACATCCATTCCCCTATATAGAGTTCTATATCCTCTATTATTCCCTTTTCTTCATTCGGATATCCCCATAATTGTGCTTTTGCCACTTTATTTTCTACTAATAAAACACAATCTTGTTTTTTTGTTCGCATATTTTATCTTCTCCCCTGTTCGATTTTCGTTTTAATTGTTTTTTCTGTTCGATTCGAAATTTGTTTTTTGAGGTTGTATTTGGAAGCCATCTGTTCGATGAAAAGCTCTATGCTCGGGTATTGCATGATTGGAAGCTTAGACTCAATGTTGTAACGATAATCGGAGATTAAGAGAATGTATGGGAGCACAAGTTTGTTCGGGTTTTGCCAGGGCTCCTGAAGTAAAATTTGTGAGTCGTATAACTTCTCGTAGAGAGACGTCTTCGAAGCCATAACCTTGCTAGAGTAGTGAGTTCTTTGCACTTCGATAAATAATGGAATTCCCTTCCACACCAGGAATAAATCTGGTTCAGCCATGCCCTTCCCGTATTTTGGCTCGATGGTAAATATCCGAGGTTCCTCGTATTCCCTTAAAGCCAAGTACATATCCACGATTTTGAGAAAATGAGGGATTTTCATAGAGTCCTTTTTAATCCCGGAAGGTTTCGGAAAATACACGAATGGCTGAAAATCCGTAGAAACATCTATATATCCCCTATCCCGTAATCTTTTTAGTACCGTATTACAATTAGAAATTGGGTTCTTTAAATCGGAGAAAAACAGCTCTACCAACTGATCTCGGCTGGAACATCTTGCTTTTTCAAGAAATTCAATGATCTGTAGATCGCGCTTTTTCACTCACTAACACCTCTTCCATCATTTTTAGCACTTCTTCATTTTGGTCTATCTGTTTCTTTCTATTTTTCACATCGTCCATTTGTATTAGTTTGGAATCCCCTTGTATTTGTTGTTGCGTTTTAACGATGTTTAACGGCGCTAGGATCTCTTTTGCTTTTTGATCATCCAAGAACACCGTTTTCGCCCTTCTGAGCTCTCCACCGACCGAAAAAACGCATTCTCCTACATTTTTAATCGATTCAGCCCCCTGACAATCCACAATTTTAGAATTTGTTGAATTTGATTGTTTGAGAGAAATCCTGTTTACAAGATTATTTTTAATTTTTCCTTTTAACACCGTAGAATCTGGACGTTGTGTACTAAGTAATAACAGGCATCCCAAAGACCTGCCCTTTGCCGCTACTCTCCCAACGAGTTCCATAGTATCTTCGTCGAGATCTTGAAACTCGTCGATACAAATTACCAATATCGGCATTTCTTCTCTAATATGTTTAGGAAGCCTTAGAATGGAGGATACTTCATGTTCCATTTGGATATCCCCACGACGATCCATCTCCTTGTTTATTTCTTGTAAATGTGTTCTGATTTGATTTTCATCAACTGAAAACTCCACAACATGAGGAAGGTTCTTGAATAAGAAGAACTCCGTCCTTTTTAGATCAAAAAGAAATAATTTAACTTGTTCTGGTGTTTTAGAGAGTACCAATGTTGTTAAAATACTACGGACAGTAGAGCTTTTGCCCATTCCCGTTTGACCGGCAATTAAGGCATGAGGCGCCGGGTCAATGAGGTCGAACATTGTGTATCCCCCGTCCTCGAATCCTACCAAAATAGGAACCTTGTATTTATCCACCTGATCTTTATATAGTTCGTAATCGTAAATGAATGTTTCTTTAAACGGATCTTTGTTGTATATTCGCATTGTGACGCCTCCGATTTCGTCATGTTTGAAAAAAGTATACTCTCCAAAGTACCTCTGAAACACGAAATGTTTGTTCAGTAGCTTCTCAATTGGGATTGTTTTAGGAAGCCTGAAGACGACTTGTAAGTGATCATCTTTCTCCTGGACGTTGTGAATAAGAGGGTACTGTATAAATTCTCGATCGTTCGCTTTTTTCTTTACACATACCTCAGCATCCACAAAGCATTTTCTTAACATCTTTTTGAATTTTAGTTTATACATCCACTCCTGAAATGCTTCGATTATCATACAAATAACACCACCATTGAATAGATTACCCACGTAAACACCGCCACTTTTACAAAAGGGAATACCCTATTTAATACTTCTTCAAATTTGGAAAGTCGTTGATCTAATTTCGAGTCTGGAAACAGCTTTGAAACAGCAAATGCCGTTACTGGAATAAGAACGATTCCCCCCAGGATAAGAAATGGAACCATCGTATTATGAAGCCCAGAATACATATCGAACATGGTTGGAATTGGAAGGATTCCGTAAGAAACAATATTACTAGTTTTAGTTTTTCCTTTTTTCATAAATTCATCGAAAGGAATCGTTTCTTTTCGCCTCGATATTTTCATAGTTTTTCCTCCATTGGTGAATTTTCAGACAATTCAATTTTCAGACAATTCCGAGTTTGTGTTGTTTCTCCCTCCTCCCCTCGCGCTCCCCCCCACCCCCTCACTCCCTCCGGTCGTAACATTCT
>NZ_MACF01000148.1 GCF_001884045.1 Bacillus mobilis
CAGAATGTAACTCTTTTAATGAAAGATTTGTTCTTCTGAATCGTAGCGTGTTCCACCAGCATTCTCCTGAGACTACTCGGATGCAAACCTGTTAATTCTGATACCTGACTAACTCGTAAAAATTTCATTATTATTCTTACCTCATCAAACTCACGATAGCACATACGTTCGATAAATTCAATAAGGTTGGATAGATTTAATTAAATGTATCTCGTTCAACTAAGGGCGCAATTCCTTAGCCAGTTCTCTTATGAACTTCTCATGTTTTCACATGAGCGCAGACTATATGTTTATCTCTTTAGAGATAGAGGATTTTTCCACCACCATAGGCTTGTGATGTACTCTCGTCAGTTATACGAGATAGTCGTTGAACGTTCATCTTATCCATTTTGACTTAGATGATTCGAGGCGGAAGACCCATTGTTCTAGTGTTTAGGATTTAACCTTGCACGATCTGATTGATTTTTTCTGCTTTCGCGACATTCACGCTCGCTATTTCTAGCCACGTTGTAGTTCAATCAGCTTTAGGGATTGCCCGCAGTTAACCCTCACTACTAGACAATCACTTGACTAGCAGGGCTTACTGATATATTTAATTAACTTTCATTATAATTGGTTAAATAAATCGTAACAGTTAGTTACCCTTC
>NZ_MACF01000149.1 GCF_001884045.1 Bacillus mobilis
CCACCTAACTTCTTTGCTTTCGCTGCATTTTGAGGTGGGGGTCTTACTGCCCATTAAAGCGGGATAAAGCAATTATACAAAAGACAACCGCACATTTATGTGCGATTGTCTTTTTCTTTATATTAACTTCCCATCTCGAAGTGTCAATATACGATCACATACATCAAGCATTCTTTCATCATGTGTAATCATAATTGCTGCTTTTTGACTCTCTTTCACTTCACGTTTCATCATTTCTACGACTTCACGTGCGCGTTTTGAGTCTAAGCTTGCTGTTGGTTCATCCGCTAATATTAAGTCTGGGTTGTTCATGAACGCACGAGCGATTGCTACCCTTTGCTTTTCTCCGCCAGATAGTTGATTTGGATAATGATTTTTTCTTTCTCCTAATCCAAATGCCGCTAATAAATGATCCGCACGCTTTTCTGATTCTTGTTTGTTTTCTTTTTTAAGCTTTGCAATGTAAAGTAATTGTTCTTTTACATTTAAATATGGAACAAGATTTGCAAACTGGAAAATGAAGCCGATTTTTTTCAAACGAATGTCTGTCATTTCCTTTTCTGATAACTTCGTAATATTTTGCTCACGAATGTAAATATCCCCTTTTGAAGGTGATAATAATGCACCCGCGATTGATAATAATGTACTTTTCCCTGATCCAGAAGGACCGACGATTCCGATAAACTCTCCAGCTTTCACATCAAGGGACATCGGATGAAGGGCTGTTACTTCCGTATTCCCTTCTCCGTATACTTTACTTACTTTGTCTAATTTCAATAATGAAGTCATTACATCCCGCCTCCAATTGCTTCTAATGCATCAACTTTTAATACTTGGTATAACGAAATAAGTGTTCCTAAAATACTAATTACGATAAAGATTGCTGCATATTGTGCAATCATCGGTGTTGTTAATAAGAACGGCATTCCGGCTGGTAAAATTTGTTCTAATCCTTGTACAAGAACAATACTGATTACCATTGCAACAACTGATAAGAATAACGCCTGCACGACTAAGCTATTCGCTAAATAAGAATTCTTTGTACCGATTGCTTTTAATACACCTAATTGCTGTGTTTTTTGCAGTGTAATGACGTAGAAGAATACACCGATTAGTAACGCAGCGATAACAAGTAAGAATGCAATGATCATCGTTAATGTTCCTTGCTCTTCTTTAAATCCTGGAATACTTTGCAGTACTTCTTTTTTGTCAATTACGTGTGCATTTTTAATTTCTTTATCTGTATTCAGCGCAATTGCACTATAATCTTTTTGGTTTGGTTGTGAAATAGATCCCCATACATCTTCATTTACATAAACGACTGGTGTATGGCTAAACATTTGATCTTTCGTAAATCCAACGATCGTAAATTCTTTCTTTGAAACAGGATCAATAATTGTATCCCCGATATCGATTCCTTTTTCTTTAATAGATTCATCAGCAACCATTTCGTTGTTTGCTGTACCTAATTTCTCACCTTTTACAATTTTCGGTTCTAAAAATGAACCACGTTCACTTGCGAAAATGGCAATATCCACTTTTTTCGAGCTATCTTTCTTTTCATACGTTGAAACTTTCACACGAAACGGAACGGCCTCTTTCTCGCCTACTTGATCTACTACGTTATCTGCATCTTCTTTCTTAATTTGTGAACGAAGTAATTTATTTTCCGCATCATCTGCTAAAACGAACTTATTTGCCTCCATATTTTGAATCGATGAAGCATTATCATATGATAGTCCATTTGCTAATCCTGAAATAACAAGAACTAAAAATGATAATAACACCATAATCAGTCCGATTAATCCGTATCGTAATTTTGATTGTTTTAATTCACGCAGAGCTAAAAACATTTCGCTCGCTCCTTCCTCTTACTTTCTATGCACTTATCATAAAAAAGAAATATGAACGGAATATGAACAGAAGATTACAGAGGAGAAGATTTAATTTTCAGAAAGTATTGAAAATAATTAAAATCCTTGATACAATTCAGTCAAATAATCTTGACCGAGTAATTTCATTTAAGGAGTTGATCACTTTGAAGCCCATGTTAACACTCACTACTTATAGCCAACTAAAAGCAATAAGCGATCCACTACGTGTCGAAATGATGATGCGTCTATGCGAACGTCCTTATACAGGACAACTGCTATCTGAGAAATTCGGCATTCCAAGGGCGAAAATTCATTATCATTTAAAAGAATTAGAAAAGAATGGTTTTATAGAAATTGTTTATACAGAAGAAAAGAATGGTATCATTCAAAAGTTTTATCAATCTGTCGCTAAAGGCTTCACTCCTGCCGCAAATCTATTACCTCATTTAGAAATGTTAAGCGAATCAGGTCGCCAAATCTTTTTACAAATGACAGAAAGAACGAAAAGCCATATTCTCGCTGCACCAGAAGAAGCTTTTACATTACGAACAGTAAGCGAAAACCCTACTGAGTGGAATTACGTTTCATCTTGCTGGGAGTTTGATGCCACGCCAGAACAATTTCAAGTGTGGGTGAAAAAGTTTCATGAATTAATGGGTGAATTAAACGAGATCACAAAAGACGCGGATAAAGATCCAAATAGTAAATCTTATTACATTTCTACTACTGCACTACAAATCGACGAACGAGCAATGCAGCGATTCGTTAAAAAAGAAGAAAAATCGTAATACGATTTTTTTTACACCGACGGTCAAATTTATTTTACCGAATAATTTTTTTATAAAGGAGTAGATAAAGTGGACATATTAAAAAACCGGAATTTCCTCTTACTGTTTTTAGGGAGAATTTTTACGAACATAGGAGATAGCTTGTATTATGTAGCTGCGATGTGGCTCGTATATAAACTTAGTGGTAATCCTTTTTATTCTGGATTGGCTGGTTTCCTTACATTATTACCTTCTGCACTTCAATTTCTTACCGGTCCATTCGTTGATAGATGGTCAATTAAAAACACCCTCGTCATTACACAAATTTTGCAATGCATTCTTATATTAATCATTCCTATTACACACTACTTCGATCTATTAACAGTTCAACTACTACTCATCATCATGCCTATCGTAGCCTTTATCGAACAATTCGCCTATCCCGCACAATCGAAAGCTTTACCACTTCTACTGCATAAAACACAATTATTAAAAGGAAATTCACTCTTTTCATTTGCGTATCAAGGCATTGACTTAATTTGTACGACTCTTTCTGGCATATTAGTAGCACTATTTGGCGCAATCACTTTATATGTAATCGACTCTTTTACATTCGCGATTACTGCCCTTTTGTTCTTTTCACTAAAAATGCCAACGCAAGCAGAAACCAATACATCGCTATCAACTAAACAATATTTCTCTGATTTAAAAGAAGGTTTTTCCATCGTCTTTCGTTCATTAATGGGCGTATTCTTAATCGGTTCAGTAGTCGCTAATTTTTCAATCGGTATGACGATGGCGATACTCCCTTCTTTCGCTGATTCTTTAGGAGGCGTGAAATCATATGGCTTCTTTCTAGCTGCTATATCAGCAGGTAGTCTCATCGGTGCATTATTCAGTTCATGGGTTGGTAAACGTAATGTTGGCCGTGTCTCTATTATTGGCTTTGCGACTGGCGCTATCTTTTGGTTTCTCTCTACCATTGTACCGTTTCAGTGGTTGTCTATTCTCTTATTCGGCCTAGCTTGGATTCCAATTGGTGCCACCAACATATTATTTGCGACAATTAGTCAAATTGTAATCCCAAATCAATATATTGGACGTATTAACTCAGTCATGCGAAGTATGGGCACAATTGCTATGCCGTTCGGTTCTTTAATTGGTGGATACACCGCAAATGTATTTAGTAGCCAACTCATTTTCGCACTGGCTAGCATAGGGAGTTTCTTCATTTCTCTCGTATGGCTGCTTCACCCGAAATTACGAGCATTGCCGAAAGCTGATGAAATTACAGCGGATACTTTTGGGGTTCGATTTAAAGTAGAGAGTGGGAAAGGTGCGGCTTTATAGGTGAAGTGGTGGGTACGTGAAATTTATATGAGCGATTTTTCAAATATATCAGCGCAACTCGGATTATATCGGCGATTTTCCTAATATATCGGCGCAACTCAAATTATATCAGCGATTTTCCGATTATATCGACTTATCGACAAAAAACAACAAAAAGAAGAGGCTGTTTCAAAAACAGCCTCTTCCATCTATTTCGGAAGCTCCACCTGAACAGTAGTCCCTTCCCCTTTCGTACTATACACTGAAACGTTTCCCTGATGCAGTTCCACAATTTTCTGCACGATTGATAATCCTAAGCCACTGCCTTCTACGTTTCTCGCCCTTGCCGTATCTACTTTGTAAAAACGATCAAATATACGATCCATCTCTTCTTTTTCCATACCAATTCCGTTGTCTGATATAGAGATCATATTGCTCGATTCTAATTCTTCTACAACAAATTCAATCGTTCCACCGTCGTTTGAAAACTTAATGCTATTCGTAAAAATGTTGCTCCATACTTGATGAAGTAAATTTTCATCACCTTGAATTGTAATGTCCGGCACATCAAATTCAACGGCGATATCTTTTTCACGCCATTTCCATTCGAGCATAAAAATGACATCTTTAATTTGCTTCTGCAAATTGAATTCTTTTATCTGTAGTACTTTCTCCTCTTTATCTAATGAAGCAAGCGTAAGTAACTGTTTACATAAACTAGACATCCGCTTACTTTCGCCCTCAATAATTTGTAAGTAATGATTTCTTTCTTCTTCACTCATCTTTTCTGTTTGCAACGTCTTCGAAAATCCTTGTATGGAAGAAAGCGGTGACTGGAATTCATGTGAAACGTTCGAAACGAATTCTTGTCTCATTTCATCTAGTTCTTTAATACTTTTCGTCATCTTTTGGAAGCTTGTAGATAACGTTCCTATTTCATCTTTTCGTTTTACGTCTAATTCAATTTCATATTTACCACTCGCAATTTTTTGCGTAGCCCTCGTAAACTTACGAATAGGACGAACGATATAACCTGCTGCAATCGCGATAAAAATAATACTTAATACAACGATGAAACCGAGTAATACCGCTAGAAAAATTCGCATCTCGCCAAATTGATTCTGAATGTCCGGACGAATAAATAAAGCGTACTGTTGATCACCGTGTTTTACCGGGACACCGACACTATTAATTAATTCATTATCGAAAAAACCTGTAATAAAGAGACGTGTTGGATATGTGGAAACGCCATTAAACGTTTCCCCTTGCAATACTTTATGAACGGTATCATCACTAATTGTCGTCTTACGAAACGCATTACCGATACGCTTTCCATTCTTTTTTTCATCTACAATATAAATTTCATATCCTAATTTCGCAATAGACTGTAAGTACGCTTCTTTATTTTCTTCACTTTGCTTTTCATATAAAGATTTTACTTCTTCCGCATACATTAAAATCTTTTCACTATTATACGGTTTTAACTTCACTTGATAATATACGTTCGTTAATAAAAAACCGATAATACTGCTAAGTAGCATGATCCCAACTGTCATAAAAACAAATCTAGAGTATAATGATTTCATTTTATTTCAACTCCAACTTATAACCGAGTCCGCGTACTGTCTTAATTTGAAAATCATCCGTTCGTTTTGAGAAACGATCTCGGAGCCTTTTCACATGAACATCAACAGTTCGTTCATCTCCTTCAAAATCCATTCCCCATACTAATTCAATTAATTCTTCCCTTGAAAATGTTCTTCCAGGATAACTAGCCAGTTGCGATAACAATTCAAATTCCTTCAGCGGTAGTAAAATCGTCTGACCGTTACATTTCACTTCAAACCCTTTTCGGTCAATTGTTGTACCGTGCAGCGTTATAATATCAGCACTCAGCATTTGATAACGACGCAGCAATGCTTTCATACGGAAAATGACTTCAGCAGGCTCAAACGGTTTTACAATATAATCGTCCGTACCAGAAATGAATCCTTTTTCTTTATCAACTAATTGATCTTTCGCAGTTAATAAAATAACCGGTATATCATGATACTTCCGGATTTCTTCACATAACGTATAACCATCAACAAACGGCATCATAATGTCTACTATCGCAAGATGAATATTCTCTTTCTCTAAAACGCTTTGCGCTACCTTTCCATCTTCCGCTTCAAAAACTTTAAACCCCTCTTTTTGTAAATGGTAATGCAACAACTCTCTAATATGCTTATCATCATCAGCTAATAAAATATGTATCATCTTCATTAAACCCTCTCTTGTTCATCCTTCTACATCCTTACCTTAAGAAACAATTGGATTTTTTGCAAGAAAAAGAAAAGCCGAATGCTATGATATGGTTTCTTGGAATTAGAACACTATGAATATTTTCTTGCAACAAATGTATAAAGCCTTGTTAGCTTGAAGAAGATTGCAAAAACAGTCAGCCTTCAAATGAATAAGTAATATAGAAATTATATACTTATACTCGTTAAATAATATTTTAGTTTGATCTCTATCTAACATATATAACTTCTTTCATTCTTATCTGATGTAAATGCACTTTTAAAAATATAAAAAATAGATAAAAAAAATATTATACAAGGAATTACACATTATTAATTGAATATATTTACTAAGGTTGGAAAAATTTAGAATTGGAGTGTGGGAATTAATGTTAAAAAAAGCAGTACTCATTTCTACTACAGTTTTAGGTTTTATGCATTTCATACCGGGGGCTGATGCTTTAGCTAAAGAATCAGTTCCAACACAAAATTTAAAGGTTTCAAATACAGAATTTAATTTGGATAAACAGACGTTGACATCTATCAATGAAGTTCTAGAAGAACAAGAAATAAATTGGGGAGAAATAGAAAAACTTAATACTATTGCTAACGAATCCCTTACATTGGTAGATGGGGATAGGTATGTCTTTGATTCTTCAAAGGCACTTGAATTAGGCCTTACCCCTGAACAAGCAACAAATTTAAAAAATGGATATGAATCTTTAAGTTCATCAGAAGTTCTAGCGTTTGAAAATATAAAAAAAGATAAAGTTGAATTTCCAGGACCAGATCCAATCTCTACAGTTGTTCCTGTTATTATTACAGTAGGAGCTCTTATAAATGCACTTTTAGCAATAGGAGCTGCTTGGTTAGTAACAATAATATTGGAATTAGGAGCATATACTGCTTGTAAAAGGTGGAAATACAGTTCTAAAGCACCTAAAATTTTTAAAGCTTTTTGTGATATGAAGGGGTGGTAATTTGACTTTTGCAAATATATTTATGATTTCATTTATGACTCTTATTGGTTATAAGATCTTAGAGTTGTTCCTGTTAATGATTTTGATGCAAAATATTGAAAAGATAAAACAACGAAAAAAAGGTTTTATATATGAACTTGCAAAAATGAAATTAGGAGAAAAATTTAGTCATTTATAATTCATTAGATTGATTAGCGTTGTATTTCCAACCGAAAATAAAGAATTGTACTTTGAGCGGTCTCTCAGCTTGTCTGAGGGACCTTTTTTATTTAATAGTATGCAATATGTAGCTTTTGAAAATATGGTTATTGTAGACAGCATAATGTTTATTAATTTCATAAGTGGAAGACATCCCGGCTGCATATAAATTAAGTCAAAATCGAAATGAGAAGGATTATATTAACATTATTGAGGAATTGTACGATGAAGGAAATCCAGATGCGAAACAAATGGTGGAACTCATGGGGAGTAGATTAAAAAATCACATATTATCCATTGTTATTCAGCTCTCACATTTCAAAATTAAAGAACAGACTGGAGCGTTCTATCGGCACTTTTTCTTTAGGATGTAAAAGATTGAACTGAAAGTGAATGGCGTTTAATTAAAAAAGAATCTATTTTGAAAAAAGATTATTCAAAATAGATTCTTACGTTTTAGTATTAAGATTATTTTAATGAAAAGTAATTTCTATGCTTTAGAAATATCAACGAATCCTTCTCCAAATACGTCACGAACATCGTGTATAGCGATGAACGCAGCCGGATCTGTAGTTTGAACAATCCTCTTTAGCTTCACTACTTCTTGCTTATTAATAACAACATAAAGAATTTCCTTCGGCGTTTTCGTGTAATAGCCATGACCTGAGTACACGGTAACCCCTCTGCCCATTAAGGTAGTGACCTTCCCGGCAATTTCGTTCGGGTTATCAGAAATAATCGTAATGGCTTTCTTCGGATTTAAACCTTCAATTACAAACTCCATCACTTTCGTTGCTACATATAGCATAATAATTGTTATCATCAGTTTTTCTGCACCAATGATGAAATAAGATGAAAACGCAACGATTAAATCGAAGAACAGTAGACCGTAGCTAATGCTCCATCCTAAATATTTATGCGTCATCCTTGCTAAGATAGTAGTACCTGCTGTTGTTCCGCCTACACGGATAATAAGGCCAATCCCGCATCCGATAAATATTCCTCCGAAAATGGCATTCACAAGCATTTCATCCGAAGCAATCGTCCAGCCTTCTGTCAAATGAAGGAATAGCGAGTTCGTAACTACAGCGATAATCGTATAAATTGTTGTAATCTTATTTAAAAATTTATAACCAGCTATTAACAAAATCGCATTTAAAATTAAGTTAACTAAGCCCGGTGACCATTCAAATAAATAGTACGTAATAATCGTGATACCCGTTACTCCACCCTCACCAAACTCATTCGGGATAACAAACAAATTAACACCTAACGCAAAAAGAAATGCACCGATAATAATAAAAATAATGTCTGTCGTTCTTTTTTTCATACAGTACCTCACTTCTTATGTAAATATTTATTCTGTCATAAACTCTCACCATTATATCGTGGAATATTCAAATCGAACAGTGGTTTATTTTTATTTTAATATAGGGTAATAAATCAACCTCATCCCATATCCACATATCATTAAAAAGTAAAACAACTGTATTTATTATGTACTACAAATAAAGTTTTGATTTCACATGCAATTGATGCTAAAAAATGAATATGAACACTCTTACTAGCACAAACTTCGAATACAAAGCAAATAGGCGAAGCTATAGAATAGACTTCGCATCAAGCGTGTGATCATAGAGATTTTATATTTATACATTCCAAAAATAAATTTACTTATCTTTCTCCATATATTCTTTAATCTTTCGTTCCTCCCACTCTTTTCCGAATATCCCAACTGGAAAAGTTGTCAAACCATGTATAACGATACCAATCCCCCAACCTGCAAGTGGATATACAAACCATAATTTACTTGAATCAGAGCTTATATTTATAATAAAAAGCATTAAGTTCACTAGTATATAGACCGTTAAATGAATATAAAACGCTTGTAAATTCTCTACCCTTTTTTTAGCTCGTAAATAAACTTCATCTTGCTCCATCCTTAAACACTTCTTTCCATATTGTATTTTTTTACCTTCTCTCCAATATTAACATCATATTCTAATCGGAAATCCGTTATTCTCAAAAAACACAAAACAAAACGTACCCATCGAATTGTCATACATATGATCATTCGATGGGTACTGCATGATACATTTATTATTTAGAAGCGTCTAATTAAGACCAAATCCAAACATCAGCATTATTTTCAACGTTGCTCTTTACCTCATAAACCTTTTCAATATTGTCCGTTGTGTTCCAGTTAATAGAGCTTCCGCCCCAGCCTACATACTTCATATCAATTTTTACTTTCTCACCCGAATTAAACACTTGCCCCTTCGTTAAGAAAACATCAATAATAACTTTCTTCCCATTTAGTGATGGATACTCAACTACGACATATTGAGTAGAAACGTCTCTCTCATCTTCCATCGTTCCTACTTTTGATACTTCCCCAATCACATAATCAGGTGAGCCATCTTCTTTCATGTGCATGCCTAACTTGTTTGTTGTATTTTCAATTGCAGTTGCAATCATATATTCCGTAAAATTACGCATCATAGATCCAGTAACTTTTACTTCATCTCCTACCTTCACATTTGAGAAAGTATCCATGTATACACTAACAGGTTCTTCGTATTGCTTAGATTTCACAACAATCACACCGTTATCCACTTCAACTACTCGCCCTTCTAACGTTGAGAAATTCGATTCAATAGAAGCTGCACTCGCTTTTGTTACTTCTAATCCTGGTAAATTCGTTCCTGATAATGCTGCGATTCCTAAAGCACCTGCTAAAATTAATTTTTTCATACCCATATGTAACCTCTCCGTTCATGATGATTAATTTTTTTGATTGGATACGACCAACCTGTAACTATTATAGTTACAGGATATACAAAATAGCAACCATCTTTCTTATGCAATGTTGCATACTGTATTTTAAATATACTCAACACTAAGACTAAGTTCTTGAATACCAGCAGGTAAACGGATTAATGACGAAGAAACTAATGTGATGCATCATATTTTTCAATGCTACAGTTTATATAATTGTAGTCCATTACATTATGCAGGAGTGGAGTTAACATGTTAAAGAAACCAAGCAGATTACAACCAGGTGATATTGTGGCAACAGTAAGCCCTTCATGGGGAGGCGCAGGTGATTCTGAGATAAGATGGCGGTATGAACAAGGTGTAAAGAGATTAGAAGAAGTTTTCGGTCTTACGGTTATCCCCATGCCAAATAGTTTAAAAGGTAGCGAATTCATTTATAACAATCCACAGGCTCGCGCGGAAGATTTAATGACAGCTTTTAAAGATACGCGCGTGAAAGCAATTATTGCGAATATTGGCGGTGAAGATAGCATCCGCTTACTTCCTTATATAGATTTTAATGTAATACGTGAAAACCCGAAAATTTTTATGGGGTACTCTGACGTTACCGTTTCACACTTGTTTTGTCATAAAGCAGGAATTTCCTCTTTTTACGGTCCAGCCATTTTAACTGATTTCGCTGAAAATATAGAGATGAATCCATATACGGTTGAAATGGTAAAGCGAACTCTCTTTTCAAATGAAACGATTGGCGAAATTCAACCAGCTCCTGAATGGACGAGTGAGCGTTTAGAATGGATCGAGGTCAATAAGGATACAAGGCGTACGATGCAACAAAACAAAGGATATGAGCTACTTCAAGGCTCCACCACTGTACAAGGGCGTTTAATTGGCGGATGTATAGAAGTACTAGAATTTGCAAAAGGAACGGAGCTTTGGCCTGAGAAAAAACATTGGGAGAATAGCATCCTTTTCTTTGAAACTTCTGAAGACCATCCAGAACCAAGCTATATAAAGTATTGGTTACGAAATTACGCAGCACAAGGCATTCTCCAAAAAGCAAAAGGAATCATTTTTGGTAAACCAAAAGACGAAATGTATTATGAAGAATATAAACATGAAATACTGCAAGTTATGAAAGAACATAACTTAGAAGATTTTCCGATTCTTTATAATTTAAATTTTGGCCATACTGAACCGAAGTTTATTTTACCTTACGGCGTGATGGCAGAAATTGATTGTGAAAATGGGTCTTTCTCTATTTTAGAGAGTGGCGTGGAATGAATAAAGACACTCTCATGAGATATGACTGTGAATGGATACTTTTTAAAAGTTTATAATTGAAGGGAGATTACGTGTATGGAAGTAACATTTACAGTAAGTAAATGGGATGAAAAACCTATCGATGATACTAAAAAAGATTTCCCTATTAATATTGCACATGTCGAATATGATATTGATGGTGAATTAAAAGGAAAAGCTTTTGTTGAATACTTATTATATTATTTAGACTCCAATATAAATGATGGTCACTTAGCTACTGCTAAAATCTCTGGATTTTTACACTTTGAAGGAATTTATAAGGGGCAACAAGGGACATTTACAGCTATAGAGCAAGGAATATTTGATAAAGGAAATTTAGATTCCCCAGGAACAATTATTAAAGCTACCGGTAACTTAGAAAAACTAAGAGGGTCCTATCATTATCAGTTTATAGGCCAAACTAGTAAACTAATTTTAGAGTTTAAATGTTAGCTAAATACCTTATAATTTAGTGGAAAGGACATTTCTTGTAATACTAGGAATGTCCTTTTTGTTGACGAGCTTATTCAAAATAAGAAATAACAGAGTATATTATCAGTATGCAGCAGTGCATATCATTTTCGTTATAGTGGAATTAAAAACCTAATCCCAAGTGACATGGCCCCCACCTATTCATTACTTTTCCTATCAATTAAAGAATAATCCCCGAAAAACTCCCCTTCATAACTTCCTTTTCAAGTTGGTTCCTACATATAAACATCGCAATAATTTTTGTGCGACTTTTTTCATCGGGCTCAAATTGTTCAATGGTTACGTCACAACGAATTGTATCACCGCTAAAAACAGGACGTAAAAATTCAAAATCCATCTTGCGAGCTAGTACGTTATAATCACCGCCAATTTTTGTAGGCAATGTTGATGTTAACAGTCCTTGTACAACAAATCTCCCCTGCTCATCTGGCGTAACATGATGAACACCTTCATCTTTTGATACTTCCGTAAATAAAACAACATCCTCTTTCGTAAACGTTCGCTCAAAGGTGATTTTTTCGCCTACTTGTAATTTCATCCCTACTCCTCCTCAAAAACACTTTTAACATAAGAAAAACCGAAACTATAATCATTTCGGTTTTTCAATCTAAAGAAGTCTATTTATTTTAATGAATGTACAAACAACCCACTGCGCAGTTTCGGTTCAAACCACGTTGATTTTGGCGGCATAACTTCTCCAGCGTCTGCGATTGCTAATAAAGCTTCCATTGATGTCGGATATAATGCGAATGCTGCTTTATATTCACCGCTCTTTACAAGGCGTTCTAGTTCTTCCAATCCGCGGATTCCTCCGACAAAATCGATGCGTGAATCAGATCGCGGGTCATGTATTTCAAGTACTTGGCTTAATAAATGATCTTGCAGAATAGATACATCTAAACCTTTAACGAGATCATTCGCATCAAACGTTTCCTCTTTCACTGTAAGCTTATACCACTTCTCATTTACATACATTCCAAAAGTTTTTGGCTCATTTGGTTTATACGGTGAAAGTGATGCTTCTTCTACATAAAAGTATTGCGTGATTTGTTTTAAAAACTGTTCTTCTGATAAGTCGTTTAAATCTTTTACAACTCGATTATAGTCCCAAATAGATAACTCATCGTGAGGGAATAAAACTGATAAGAAGAAATTAAACTCTTCTTCTCCTGTGTAATTCGGATATTGTTCTCTTCGCATGAGCCCAACTTTTGCCGCTGATGCAGAGCGGTGATGCCCATCTGCAATGTACAAATTAGGAATATCTTCAAATAAGTTTACTAAACTTGCAACTACTTCTTCATCAGCTATTTTCCACGCAATATGCCTAACTCCATCTTCTGCTGTAAATGTATAAATTGGCACATGTTTTTCTTTCCAGCTTGCGATGAAACGCTTTATCTCTTCTTTAGTACGATATGTTAAAAAGATAGGACCTGTATTCGCATCACACACATCTACGTGACGAATGCGATCTAGCTCTTTTTCATGACGCGTTCTTTCATGTTTTTTAATTGTATCATCTTCATACTCATCAATAGATGTACAAACGACAAGACCTGACTGCGTTCTCCCTTGCATCGTCAGTTCATAAATGTATAGTGCTGGCTCTTCGTCTTGAATAAATACTTCTTCTCGTATAAATCGATTTAAATTTTCACCCGCTTTTTCATATACACGATCATCGTACGGCGAAAGTGCCGGATCTAAATCAATTTCTGCTTTATCAACGTGTAAGAAAGAATACGGATTCCCTTTTACAACCTCTCTTGCTTCTTCACTATTTAATACGTCATACGGTAAAGCTGCAACTTCCGCTGCTTTTTCTTCTACTGGACGAATGGCCCGAAACGGTCGGATTTTTGCCAAGTTTTCCTCTCTCCTTTACACAATCATTCGAACGGCTACAACACCTGTAATTTTGCTTATATTTTCCACTATATTCTCTTTTATTATATCATCAATTCCGTTATCAATATCAATCATTGTGTACGCCCAAGAATGTTTACTACGATTAATCATATCGGCAATATTAATATGATGCTCTGCTAAACATCCTGTAATTTGTCCTACCATGTTCGGAACGTTTTGATGCATAATCGTAATTCGTTTCTTTCCGATATACGGTAATTCTACGTTTGGATAGTTGACTGAATTACGAATATTTCCTGTCTCTAAATATTCACGTAATTGGCGCGCTGCCATGATCGCACAATTTTCTTCCGATTCAGACGTAGATGCACCAAGGTGAGGCGTCGCTGTTACATTTTTCATCTTTATTACATTTTCATTCGGGAAGTCTGTTACGTAATGTGCAATAACCTCTTCTTCTAACGCTTTTTGAAGAACTTTTTCATCTACAAGTTCTCCTCTTGAGAAATTGAATAAACGCATACCTTTCTTCATCTTTTCTACAGCGTGTTCACCAATAATCCCCTTCGTTTGATTCGTAAGAGGAATATGAAGTGTAATATAATCACACGTTGCGAAAATTTCATCTAAACTAAATGCTCTTTGCACATGTGTAGAAAGGCGCCATGCCGTTTCAACTGAAATATAAGGATCATATCCGACAACGTCCATTCCTAAAGCTAAAGCATCGTTCGCAACTAAAGCACCGATTGCGCCAAGGCCGATAACCCCTAGACGCTTCCCTGCAATTTCTGATCCCACGAATTGTTTTTTTCCTGATTCAACAAGCTGCGGTACTTCTTCACCTTCTAAATTTTTCGTCCAGCTTACTCCGTTAATAATGTTACGTGAAGACATAATAAGGCTGGCGATAATAAGTTCCTTTACTGCATTGGCATTCGCTCCTGGTGTATTAAATACTACAATCCCTTTTTCCGTACATCGCTCGACAGGAATATTATTTACACCAGCACCAGCTCTTGCAATTGCCTTTAATTCTTTTGAAAAATCTTCTTGATGTAAAGAATAGCTGCGAAGTAAAATACCATCTGGGTGGTCCATTCTATCCCCTACTTCATAACGATCTCCGCTAAGTACTTGCAAACCTTTTTCCGCAATTTGATTTAACGTTTGAACACGAAACATATCTCCATCTCCCTATCTATTCTCAAGCTCAAATTCCTTCATATAATTTACTAATTGCTGTACGCCGTGTACTGGCATCGCATTGTAAATACTTGCACGCATACCACCGACTGAGCGATGTCCTTTTAACGTAACAAGGCCGCGTTCTTTCGCTTTTTGTAAAAACTCATTGTTCAGCTCTTCTGATGGTGTTGTAAACGGAATGTTCATAAGTGATCGATATGCAAGATCAACTGGTGAAGTAAACAATTTTGATTCATCTAAGAAATTGTAAAGAAGTGAAGATTTCATTCTATTCTGTTCTTCAATCGTAGATACCCCGCCTTGCTCTTTCAACCACTCTAGTACAAGTTTCGTTACGTAAATACTAAAGGTTGGCGGTGTATTATATAAGGAGTTATTTTTGCTGTAAGTTTCATAGTTTAACATCGTAGGACAAGAGCGATCTGCTCCCCCAATTAAATCTCTTTTTATAATCGCAATCGTTAATCCCGCTGGCCCTAAATTCTTTTGCGCTCCCGCATATATAAGACCGAACTTCGTCACATCATATTGTTCTGATAAAATATTCGAGGACATATCCGCAACGAGCGGTACTTTATCTAAATGTGGAATGTCCACATATTTTGTTCCCTCAATTGTATTGTTCGTTGTAATATGTACATAATCTAGTTTTTCATCGCTCAGTAAACCATCCAGTTTAGGAATTGCAGTAAACTTCTCTTGTTCAGAAGAAGCAATCACTTGTACTTCTCCTACTTTTTCAGCTTCTTGCATCGCCTTTTTAGACCATGAGCCAGTCAATACGTACCCTGCTTTTTTATACGTATTCATTAAGTTTAACGGTATCATAGAAAATTGTAATGACGCACCGCCTTGTAAAAACAGTACTTCATACTCATCAGGAATGCTCATTAATTCACGAAGCAAGTTACTCGCTTCATCTATAATACTTTGAAAATAAGAAGATCGATGACTCATTTCCATAATAGACATGCCTGTCCCGTTATAATTTACAAGCTCCTTTTGCACTTTCTCTAAAACTGGCAAAGGGAGTATTGATGGTCCAGCTGAAAAATTATATACTCTCTCCATCACCCTAATAACCTCCCTATTTCTCATTTTTATTAATTTTTAAACTTTCTGAATTATAACCCGAAATATAATACATGGTCAATTTGTTTTCTATTATTACGGCGCAAGACGCAATGGAATCGCTTGCATGTGCAAACTACTTTTTATAAACATACAAAAAAGTGCTAAGTACATAATCGTACTTAACACTTTAATAATAAAAGAATGATAGCTAATTGTTCGTAAAGAACCGATCAAAAATTTGATAAATAGCAGAAAGACCAAAGAGCCAATAAATAGTGTCCACAAGCGCCGGCATTGAACCAAACCATTTCTCAACTACATTGTAATCTAACGCTACAAATAACCAATTCAAACCGCCAAGAATCACCAAAATTACTGTAAGGTAAGACAAAAATTTCATTATGATTGCCCCCTAGGTGATAAGATGGTGAAAGGCCTTTCACTAGAAATATATGTGGTAAAATTCAAAACTTACCTATTTAATAAAATTTATTTTCGGTACCAACCATTAATAACCGTTTCTGCTTCTTTACTATGTATTTGATACGCATGCGTACTATTATGAGAACCAATAAACCAAATAGAAAAACCTTTAAAATACGGTTTCGTTTCTAATACTTCTCGGTAAGCACGCCATCCATTTCGTTGTACATCTTTTGAAAACACATTTGAAACATCTGGATTCCACGGATTTTGTAATCCAAGTTCACGCGCCGGAACGTTAAATCCACCAAAATAAACGGGCTTTCCTGTTGCTTTATGTAATTGTTCCAACTGCTGCACAACATTTTGTCCACGATTATACACTGTCGTCGCAAATAAACTTTTCTTTACTTCTTCGTATGTTGGATTTCTTTTCCCTGAAACCTCAAACCAACTATCGATACTTACAATATCCACCTTTTTTAAATACGGACGATTGATTTTCTCTTTAAACTTCGCTTCATACGAAAGATCCCAACTTGCTGTTAACCACCAATTCATTTGATACAAAACATTTCCTTTATACTGCTTACGAACAAAATCAATCGTATCGCTCCAGTATCCTTCTGCATATTCCATATTCACGAAATTAGAGGCAATCTTGACTCCATACACATTGTATTTACTTGTAATGGAATGAAAGATGTCTTGTAGAATAACCGTTTTCCAATTCCAGAAGAAATCATTCATATTACTCGGATTCCATTCCGTTTCCCCAACATTTCCTTGCTGAATATACGGGAACGGTTCCACTATAACTTGAATATCACGCTTTAATAATTCTTGAATTAAAATAATAGCCTTTTTCTTTTGCGCTTGATTAATTACCATATTAGTAGAAGTAACATTCGGAATATCAACTTGAATCGGTACATTTACTGTATTTAAATTTAAGCGATTCACATCTGCTAATACTTTCGATACATTTCCAACTTCCCATACCGTTACGTTTCCTGACTTTATTTTTCCAGATTGAACAGTATTCGTATCTGCCTGTACATTTCCTTGGAAACAAAAAGAAAACAACATCATACACACTCCTAAAAAACTTACTAAACTCTTATTTCTCTTCACATCTTTCCTCCTATTATTTTTGACATACTTGCTTATTCTATACAACGTTTCACATATATTCCATATAAAAAAGAGTGGAATTTTCATCCATAAAAATGCTATTCATCCTTTATTCACACCTTATTCATACTAACCTCCTAAAAATAGTAAGGTAAATAAAAAAGGAGCTTATTTCCGCTCCTTTTTTGTCCTTATACAATTGAAATTGTCGCCTTCCTTCTAACAGCCTAATTAAATTATATTTTTCGTATAAATAAATTTTTATACTCATAAATGTATCAAAAAAATTTTATCTATATTCGCTTTTTGTTTGTATTACTTTTACATTTACTTCATTCGTAGTTCTTTCATTTCTTTGGATATTCATAATTGCACCTCAATCGTATTCACATATAACATCTGCCTAATTATGAATGCATGAGTTAACTATATTTTTCTAATATTTTTAGGAGCATCTTATTTCGCCTCGTCATATTTCACTAATTGAATTTACAACACATCCATATGCTATTTCGTGGAATTTACTATTCGAGACGTAATTATTGCAGTAATTAATATAATAATAGCGGTTATCAAGCCAGATTCTCCAATCCAAATCTCAGTTTGATACCCTGTACTTGCACGTGCGAAAGGTCCTTGAATAATGGCATTCCAAGTAGCATGGATGATAACCGAAGGCCAAATGCTACCTGTGATAAGTCGTAAATAAGCTATAATATAACCGAATGGTACAATACAAAGATAGATACCAAGTACTGAAAGAACGACAGATGGTCCCGCTACATATAGACCAGCAATAACTATTGGAACATGCCACGTTGCCCAAATCAATCCACTAATAAGGATAGGCCGTGAAAACTCTGCATCGACTAGCCTTGTGAGCATATAACCTCGCCAACCCATTTCTTCTCCCAAAACTGGGATTAAGTTAAGCAAACTTCCGAAAATGCCGCTCAAGACTACTAGATAAATGAAGCTGAATGGTGCCGTTACATACTGAAGCCCAAGCATATTGTAGATCGGTTCTAACATCATACCACCTTCGGGATACTGAAACCCTGCAATTCCACTCAACCAGGCGATAGAATAAGTAATTCCACAAATAATCATAGGGATTAGCAGAGCAAAACCGATCCCCTTCCATATCTTTAAATTACCGAGACTAAAAGATACATCTTTAAACCCTTCTTTCAGTATTATGCGAGTCAAAATAGAAGATAATGCTGGGGTAAACATATATACCACAATAAGCGCCCTACTTTCCGTAATTATTACTCCTACATTTAAAATAATAGAAGTAATGATTAAGATACTCAGAAAGAGTTGAAGTCCTATTTTAGCACGTTGGATTTTATCTTTATTGTGGAACGATTTTGCGTATAATATCATTGTAATCCGCCCTTCCCCTTTCATTTACTTCTTGTCATTTCTACAGACACTACTTAGAATAAAAATATTTTTGTATACAGATTCGTTCATCTTTAAAATCCCTCCCCAATTTATAGTCTAGTCTTACTTATGACTCATCCATGCAATTATTATTTATAAGTTGTCATAGCCGATAGTACAAAAGTGTAATGATTAGCATATGACCTGTGTCAATTCACTTTATGACAATATGTAACTAGAAAATATGATATGGGATAGATAACAATTGAATTAAGGCAATTGATTCGTGCAAGTACATGAATCAATCTTGCTTTTACAAATAATTCAATTGAGGTGGAAAAAATGAATAAGAAAAGCATAATTGCAATGGTTAGTACAGCTTTATTAGTCACAGGATGTGTAGAAGTAGGAAAGGCTCAAACAGTAGCAGTCGAAAATTCAGGTCAATCAATCAAAAAAAATATAGTTAAATCCATACAATTACAGGCTTACCCATTAAAAACGATAGAGCCGTCAAAATCATTTGAGGATTTAAAACCACTTAAGAAAATGATTGGGAGCGCACAATATGTAGGATTAGGAGAGACTACTCATGGAAGCTCTGAAATTTTCACTATGAAGTTTCGCCTTGTGAAATATTTGGTTACTGAGATGGGTTTTACAAATTTCACAATGGAAGAAGATTGGGGAAACGGCTTAAAACTAAATGAATATATCCAAACAGGAAAAGGGAACCCTAGGGAATTTTTAAATTTTTTATATCCTACTGATGAAATTATAGCCATGATTGAGTGGATGAAAGATTATAATGCTGATCCATCCAATAAAAAAAAGATCCAATTTATTGGGCTTGACTTAAAGGAGATGGACCAAGGCTGCTTTAATAAAGTAATTGATTATGTAAGGCTGCATCGACCAGATTTGCTGGCAGAAGTAGAAGAAAATTATAAAGAATTGTCGGCTTTTAATGGAAGTACAAAGGAATATATGGACCTTGCTCCTGAAATAAAGGAAAAGTTCAAAGCAAACGCTGAGAGAGTAGCCCAATTACTAAAAGATGAGAATGGGCAAGCCAACACAGAAATAGCTTCATCCGAGTACATCTGGGCGAAGGCAACGGCAAGTGCAATAGAGAAATTTACCACAATGCTAATTCCTAACGACTATCCAAGTATGTTAAAGCTACATGAGCAATATTTGGCCGATCATGTAATGTGGGCACAAGAAACATTGGGTGGTAAAACAATGGTATGGGGACACAATATTCATATAGCTAAAGGAATTATCGATGAGAAATTATACCCTTATGTTGCGGGGCAGTATTTGAAGGAACGTTTAAACAATAATTATGTCACAATTGGCAGTACAACTACGGAGGGGAATTTCACCTTATACAGCGACACCCAAGATAAGATTAAAACGGATCCGCTTCCACAAGATGTAAATAGTTTCAATTATACTCTTGGAAAAGTACCATATAAAATGTTTTTATTGGATAACCGTCACCTTAAAGGACCAGCAGAGAAATGGGTTAAAACAAAAAGACCATTACTAAGTATAGGAGCACGACTCTTACCGAACGAATCGGCATACTTTGATACGTCATTGCTTGAGCAATTTGATATTATTTTTCATATTCGAAAAACAAGTCCATCTCATATTAAATAAAAGCACAAAACAATCCCGTTCTTGCAGATGCAAGAACGGGATTGTTTTATGGTGATTCATATAAGCATCTTTTTTAACCAGAAGTAGGTTACTCTCCCCTTTTTAGCATCATTTAAAAATGTCATATGACACTTTTACACTAGTGAGAATGACAAAAAAAGCAGTACAATTCGGTTATTACATAGATAGGAGCGAGAACTTTATGAAATCAAGATTCATCCAGAATGGTTATTTTTTATTGCTAACTTTCGTTACAGGATTGTTTTATTTTTGTTTTTATCTAATAGCTCTGCTATTCAGCTTCACCCTTTCATTTACGGTAATTGGGATTCCACTAGTTATACGCGTACTACAGACTACGACACCTTTTATCCAATTCGAGCGCATACAGACGAAAATTTATACAGATATTTCAACAGACCCTTATGATAGAAGTATAACAATAGATACATCGAACTGGGCTCAGGTGAAATTAGTGCTTACTGATCGTCGCAATTGGGCTGCTGTCTTTTGGTTAATGCAGAAATTAGTAATTGGTATGTTCAGTCTCATTAGCGCAATCATTTTTTATGTAATGCCACTTATGTTGCTGTTGGCACCACTACTGTATCAATACATCGAAATGAACATTATATTCATACAGATAGATACCTTTACTAAGTCACTCATTGTAATGTTTATGGGTATAGCATTTACCTCCATAAGTATTAAAATAGTAGATCGTTTGACAAAGAAAATCGGGGGCTATACACATAGCATGATTCGGCAACTAAATCGATAGAAGTTTGCCTTCTGTAAGAGAATTGCAGTGTAAAATTAAAAAGTTTAACAATGTATGAAGGATTAAATTATAATATATGAAGTAAAAAGGTAGGCTACTTAGGGGGTAAATGATTTGTTAGATATGGTTAAGTATTGGTTTTGGTACGATTGGATTATGTTAGGAGTCCGTATACTTGTTAGTGTCTCTATCGCCATAACCACATTAGATTTTCAGGATAGTTTAACATTGCCAATTTGGATTATTATTCTTTGGGAAATTATTGCCTTCTCTGTCCCATGGGTAGCCTTACTATTCAATTATAAATATTATTTGTTCACAGAAATACTGCTATATGGTGGACTGTGTATATATTTAACTTCTTTATTTCCGGGAGCTAACGTTACATTTCTTATATCGGCTTTTCTGATTGCTGCGAATAGTCAGCATTTGTCCTATTATTGGACAGCTCCAACAACAGTTTTTATAACAACTGGAATTTTCTATGTGGTTGCGCCAAGTAATAGCTATTGGGTTATGGTTACCAACTATGGACTTGCTTATGTAATGGGCTTCGCTTTCCATTTATTAATCGTCAATCATAAGCAAAATGAAGCGATTCGTAAACAAAACGCGGTACTTGAGCAATATATGTCTCAGATTGAACGCATTACACTGGCAGAAGAACGGAACAGACTGTCGAGTGAGCTTCATGATACAGTTGGTCACGCTTATACTTCTATTATTATGGGGATGGAAACGTTGCGTACCGAACTTGCTACTGAGATGGGTATACAGAGGTTAGATTCTCTGCTTGAAATGGGACGTAAAAGTATTGAGGACGTGAGAGGTTACCTACATCAAATGGATTCTCCGTGTCAATCGCCTTCCTTAATTCAATCTCTACAAAATCTTGGAGCCGAATTTCAGGAGCACGCTCAGGTAAATGTAAGTTTTAGGACATTCGGAGAGGAATATCAACTATCTCGGCAAGCGAAGATTGCATTCATTCGTTGCTTACAGGAGTCTCTTACGAATGCAGTACGTCATGGTCAAGGGACTGAAATTATAGTTTCATTGCAGTTTGACGAACAATATACGAGGTTAGAAGTTCAAGATAATGGAAAAGGAAATGTAGAATGGCAGGAAGGCTTCGGTATGAATGCGATGAAAGAACGGGCAATGAACTTGCAAGGTCATTTGTCTGTATATACAAAGCCAGAGGAAGGAATGCTTGTTACATGCACCATACCGCGACAAACTGAAATAAAAGATGGACTTATTCGTTTGTTAATTGTAGACGATCAGCCATTTGTTCGGGAAAGTTTGAGGACACTACTCGATAGATATGAAGATTTAAATGTAGTCGGCTTGGCTGAGGATGGCAATCAAGCCATCGATTTGTGTGGGCGCCTTCAACCCCATGTTATACTTATGGATTTAGATATGCAGCACATGGATGGAATCGAAGCAACCAAAAAGATTAAGCAACAATGGCCACATATCCGCGTATTGATTTTCACAACGTTTCAAGATACCAAACAGGCGTTGGAATCACTTCGCAACGGTGCGGATGGTTTTTTACTTAAATCTATTGAAACGTTGGAGCTAGCCAATACGATCCGACTTATTCACAAAGGTGGGACACTAATTGATCAGGGAATGTCTCACAAAATATTTGAGAAGTTTGATGAGCAAAAAGAGACACCACAATCAAAAGCAACCGCTTATGAGCTAACAGCTAGGGAAATAGAAATATTGCAGCTAGTAGCAAAAGGACTTCGATACACTACCATAGCATCAAGATTATATTTATCGAGTGGTACGGTCAGAAATTATGCTTCCACAGCTTATACAAAGTTAGGAGTCCGTAACAAAGAAGAAGCTGTTCAAAAGGCTCTAGAAATTGGAATTATTGAATAACAAAATGGTTTGCGGTGTATAAAAATGAGTAACAAAGAAACAGAACGCTTTGTGTGGTTTCTTTTGTAACAGAGTAAATAAGGCCCGTTATCGTATAAGTAAATGTTAAAACATTTACTGTTTTGTCATAATAAAATCATTGAATCTTATCCTCTAAAATACAAAAGCCTACTATCAATTTAACTGATAGTAGGCTTTTAAAATTACTTAAGAACTTGGTTATGTTCTAATTTAACAGTTTTCATCAGTGGAAATATTATCACTTCGGCTCTAAAGTTAACACTTCCCCTTCAATCCCATCCATATTCAACGTAGTCGTATGATACGTTCCGTTTACCCAATCATCGATTTGATCATGATACCAATCGCTTCTAAAATGTCCCGATTGTCCTGGCCCTACGATATGATAACCATTTGACATATCTTTCGTATCAATAACGAATCGCCATGAAGCTCCGTGATTGACAATACCATTCTCTCCGTAACTCGCTGCTTGAACGGTCACTTGGCTTCCGCCAATTGGAACTGGTGCTTCACGATTAAATGCAAGTAACGCTAGCATACTAGATGATTTTGAAATTGGATGTGTAAACGCAAGTTGATGGTAATCGCCCCACTTCCACTCCGCAACATTCGGTCCGTATTCCTTCTGCAATCTCTTCATTACATTTTCATACGATGTATGCACAACTTTTGTGAATCCTCCGTACTTCGTAAACCAAGCGCTATTTTCTCCTGCCACTTCTTTTCGAATCAATTCATCAACTACTTGTGACTTCCCTTCAAATAACTCCATCACATCTTTCGGTATTTCTTTTGAAAATAACGTATTCGAAATCTCTTTCATTAATAAATGGAATAGTAATGGTGCCGCTTCATCTTTACTATCGTAAAAATTCCATTTTGTTAATTGTTTTACGCCTTCTTTCTCTACTTCATTTAAAGATACTTTATTTAACTCTTTTAACAATATAGGAGTAAATTCTTTCCCGTATAAATTTTTTTGATCCATCTGTAACTCTTCTAAATCTTTCACCGTATATTTTTCCTTCTCTTGTAAAAACTCTTGAATACGCATTTGTCTATATGGCTGCGCCCACGTATTACTAATATGGTACGGATAATGATCATCCACAATTTTATTATTCGCAGTTGAAATAAACCCTTGTTTTGGATTTATTACTTTTGGAAGTTGATCGAACGGGATATACCCTTCCCATTCATATTCATCTGTCCATCCTGGCACTGGTAAACTACCATCACCTTTTTTACGCACTGGTATATTTCCATTCGCTTTATAAGCAATTGTGCCATCGTTTGATGCAAATACAAAGTTTTGAGTTGGTGTATGAAAATCTTGAAGTGCCGTTTCAAACTCATTCCAATCTTTCGCCTTATTCATATTTAATACAGCCTTTAACTCAGCGGAAGGCTCCAAAGCAGTCCATTTCAAAGCGAATACCGTTTTCGTTTTCTCTTTCCCTTTATCCGCAAACTCTGAAATGACTGGACCATGCCTCGTAACCGTCACTTTATACGGAATTGTTTTCCCGCCTTTTACTTTAATAGATTCATCAACAACTGTAGCTTTTTCCCACTTATCGTTATACAAAAATTCATTTTCATTATTAGGATTTCTCTTCTCAATATATAAATCTTGCACATCAGGACCAGTATTTGTAACGCCCCATGCTATTTTGTCATTGTGACCTAATATAACACCCGGTACTCCTGCAAAAATAACGCCACTCACATGTAAATCTTTCATTTCAAGTTGCGATTGATACCAAATAGAAGGCGTCGCAAGAGATAAATGAGGATCATCCGCTAAGATTGGCTTACCAGACGCACTCTTCTCACCGCTTATGACCCAGTTATTACTACCGTTAAACTCAGGCGGAATGATCGTTTTTGCAAAACTTTGTGCTACGTCCACATTTGTGTTTTTCAGTTCAGCTAACAATCTAGGCGCATCTTTCGGATATGTAGGAAATAGCTCATTTGCTTGCCCTTTCGGCAAATTTTTCAGCGCCCAATATCGAAACGCCTGTCCGTGCCAATGTCCTCCTAAATCAAACGCCATATACTTTCCAATCGTTAACGTATCAACAATAGACCATTCAGCAGGCTCATAGCCTAATAGAGTAAACTCAACTGGCAATTTCTTTTCCGCTTTCGCCTCGCGTATAAAAGCGTTCACCCCATCAGCAAATGACTGCAGGGCATATTTCGCTTCTCCGTCATATTGACTAACAGACGCTTCGGCTGCTCTCCGTAAACCGAGCGTTCGAAACAACTTATCTCGATCAACAGCTGCTTCCCCAACAACTTCACTCAACATCCCAGAAGCTTGCCTTCTACTTAAATCCATTTGAAACAAACGATCTTGCGCTTGTACATACCCTTGCGAAAAATATAAATCATGTGCATTTTCCGCTTTAATATGCGGTACCCCTTTACTATCTCGCTTTACCTGAACAGCACGTTGCAGGTCCTCTAGCTTTATCGTTCCATCTATCTTTGGAACAGAACTAAGCGTATATATGTTCAAAAAAATCACTGTACAAATAACTAACAAAAGAACGATACTACTAGACCAAATAAAAATTCTCTTCCCTCTAGTTCGTTTCTTCTTTATGACGACTTCCATATAACCCCTCCTTTCTCAAACAATTCGCTTTTATTTAAGGAAGAACCTTTTAGAAAAATTGAAAAACCCCCTTCATTTTCTACAAATGAAGGGGGAGTTCTTAACGTTTGTTACGCCAGCTTTCATTATGACCAAGATTTGAATCGGTCGCTAATTGCACATCATATAATATTTCACTAAAGAAGCGCTTATCTATTTGTTTTGGTACAATGCGTCTTTCATCATCAATTTCATCGTATTCATATGAACCTCGTTTTACTGTACCTGACCTATAAAATTCAATGTCATACACACATATATCCTCTTCATCTTCATAGCCAATCGGTGCTCCGCTAAATGACAGTTGCGCTCCTAACCCAGTGCGAGTATCTTCTTTATAAAACGTATAATACACACCGCCATCTTGAACCGAACCGCGAACCCACCCAAGTTTCGTCATCTTACCGAATAACGAGCGACCATTTAATAAAATACCGCCAAACCTCTCAACAGTAACCTTATCGTTTTCCTCTCCCACAAACACTGGACGTTCAATTTGTAGGAATGGCTGAACAATTTTCGAGTTTTCCAGTTGCTCTTTCCACATTTCCTTTTCCGCTCCAGATAATTCTAGCGGATGAATTAAACCGATTACAGTTCCAGATGAAACTTCATGTTTCTCTCCTATCATTGAATAAAACGTACCATCCTCCGCATAACGGAACATTTTCAGTAACTTGCCTTCCGCATACTCACCCCAAATAAGTGAAGTGGCAAATTGCTTCATAATTGGATTTTCCAAAAATATCGAATTCCACGTATCATATGACCAATAGCGTTTTAATGATAGAGCAGCTTCCAAACGTTGTTTCTGCATGGAAAGAGCATTTCGAAGCTCTTTCTTTAAAGCGGCTAACTCTTTCTTAGCTAATTCAGCTTTTTCTATATCATCTTTTGTATTCGGCTTTGGAAGTGACTTCATACGTTTTCCTTCTTCTGTCTCCAATTCTATTTTTGACTCAGAAGTTAAAATAGCAGTAAAACATCTATTCCCAAAATCAATCTTCTTCTCGCTACGTATATTAAAACCAAGATCTGGTACCAGTTGATCTTCCAGCTCTTCTTCCGTTATACCACGTGTTTTCGCAGCAAGACTGAGTGCTTCTTTTGCCGCATTACGCACTTGTTTATGTTTATATTTAAATGCCATTTCATGAATAGACATAAGTGCAAGCTTAGATGAGGACAATCCTAGAGCGCGAACAGCATCTGCCGCAATCTTTCCTCTCATATCAAGCACCCATTCATCAATTTTCTTTTTAAGTATACCGACCATTTTGTCATCACTATATATTCCATATAAAGAGAGAATACCGCGTTTCTTCACATCTGCATCTTGGGAAATCCACATTTGATATATTGCTTGCACATATTCTTTTAAGTCTTGTTCATTTAAACTACTACCAATTACTTCAGCTGCCTCTTTCTTTTCAATGACAGAATCTGAAATGTACTGTTGTAAATAAGCTAATGGAATTGTAGCATCCGCAATTTCATTAGAATGACGAAGACGGATTTGTGGTTCATCCCCAATTAATTGTAGAAGTGAATTTCTTTTTTGTTCTGTTACGATACGGCCACAAAGTTCTTCTATATTTTCTGAGTTTCTCTCCACTTCAAGTAATGACGCAAACTTCTCGGCCAAAGAGGCATTCTTCTTTTCTTTCAATGCTTCCTGTACGAGTTGTGTATATGTTTCAATCTTATACTCTAGTAATATTTTCATCACATTTTCACGAACAATTTTCTTTTTATTATGGAGTTCAACCGCTACATATTCTGCCGCTTCTATGTCTTTTGAAAGAAGTTTAACTATAGACTTACGTAATTTTTTAGATGTATCACCTAAGTTTTTAATTAAAACCGGACGTATTTCAATCTTGTTCTCTCTTGCTAATTCATTCAAAACATACGCTTTTGCCTCAGCAGAATACGTATCAAATCGTTCCATTATGTATGCCTGTTCTTTTACAATGATCGTAACTAGCGCTTCCTTCGCTTTATTTCTCTCTTCTACATAATGTGAGACTTGCTCAACTGAATAATCAATCAGCTTTTCTTTACTTAGCCCGTAAGAAAGTAGATCTTCTATTATTTTTTCTGGTTCTATCCCTCTAGCTGAACACTCATACAGAAGTTCAAATAAATAAACACTATATACATCTCCAAATTGCAGGGTGAGTGCCGCTTCTCTTTTTGCCACATCATCTATATCCCAAAGAAGTACAACTTCTAAAACTGGCATATCCCAATACATATTTCTATATTTCGGATTTTTAAGTATTTGCTTCATTTCATCAAATGACAATTTCCCTAGTAAATAATCACGATACGTATCCCGCACCGTAGACAACTTAAGTTGCAAAGCAGCGACAAAAAATTCTTCTCTCATTTTCCCTCGATTTAGCTCATGTCCTTTTTCAGCTAACATTCGTGCGATTATAAGATAATTAATTTTACTTACATATTGCAAAGTACGTTGAACAAACTCAGGATTTCCCTCCGACACAGAGCATAACATTTCATATTCATACGTCTTACAAAATTCTTCACTATTTAAATTATGTTGCCTCAGGCGGTGTGCAAAGAATCTTTCCTCAGAAATCCAAAACTGTTTACAAAAACTTTGAATTTCATCATACGTTTTCTTATTTACACTACCAGTTCTTTTATAGTTTTGAGGCTGATCAAGAGCTTGACACACGTAACGCGTAGCATGATTCATAAAACCCCAAACGTTTTTCTTCGCAAATATTTCAACATACCGCCTCGCAATATTTGATGCCTGATGAATATTAAATAATAGTCGCCAAATATATTCTGGTAAATTTGTACCTAAAAATAATTCCCTATCGCTTTCACCTTTTATATATCTTTCAACTGCTTCAATCTTTTCCTTTTCTCCATGCAAATTTAATATAAATTCAGCATGTTCTTCTAATCTCTCGTCCAATAATGAGCTATATGTATAGAACCTTTCATAATCTACTTCAAACATTACGAGAAGTAGTGATAGTTGCTGTTGATTTGATAATTTTAATAGTTGCTCTTCTATACAATTCGGATTCTCACCTATTAATTCTCGAAGAAAAATATACGCTTCTTCCACATAACTTGAAATATTAGTTAAATATTTACATGCACTTCCTACAAGTTTATCTAAAGGAAGTTCGCTTTTTTCTAAATAAATTTTCATATTAGCAAAATCCACATATTTAAACCTTATTATAAGAACATTTAACAATTGCTCCCCTAACAAATAATAAAATAACCGAAAGAAAGCCGGATCTTGTTTATATACTTTCCTAAAATCATTTATAAAATTCTTTGCAAAATCGCTTCTATTCTGATCTCTAATTGTCGTTAGTTGTATATGATTTAAAATCTCTTCATCTCTCGTTTTTAAATAACGTAATGATAATTGTTCCTGCTCTTCTGTCATATGAATATATTGAAACAACTGAACTATATTTGTAGTCAAACTTTGTTCCCCCGCATCTATAAAAATACCCTTATTTACTTGTTAGTATATCATAAAACTCACAAAAACGAACATACATTAAGTTAATGTAAATTAAAACACACAACTCAAAACACTTCTCCTTCTCTCTAAACTTCCCATTACACTATTCTCTCCACCATATTTGCTACACCAATTCCTCAAAATCCCCTTCACATAAGCGAGCGTTCGCATATTCTGTTCAAACGCAACTTTAAGCGCCTCTAGTACTGTCTCTCCTGAAACTTTTTGTATCCACTCTTTCAATTCCTTCACGATATATGGTGATAGACTACTTATATGTTGCTCATAAAACTTATAAACTTCACTATGCGAAGCACCCTCTTCTTCCTTCTCCTCAGCAACTACCTCTAAACTACTATTATCCTCTTCTTTCGGCATGCCAAAATGCTGCAATAACAATGGAATATTCCATTCTTCTTCCAGACATGTACGTAAAAACATATGTATGAATTCTTTATTTTTTACAGTTTTCAACTCACGTAACACACACTTTTCTACATTCGTATTTACAATAGGGTTATAGTGTAGCCAATTTATTATGTATAACTCTTTCGTTTCTGCATCGTATAAAATCTTTCCGTATGCAACAAACCTATTTAACAGCTTCTCAACAGTCTCCATACTGTAGCCTGTTTCCAGTTCTGCTAAACGTTTCGGTAATATGTAAATTCCACATTGCTGCGTTTTTGTACCAGTTAACAAGTATATGTAAAAATAACGCTCCTCTGGCGTTAAATCTAATATGAATTCATCTTGCCAAAAGTTCACCTGCACATTACGGTACACCGCCATATATTTACCTCCTCCTTTTATTTTTAAAAAGCAGAATTCAATCCTTCCATATACATATAGGAATAAGGGCTTTGTTTTTGCGTTTGAATTCCAAATTTTTTTAACTACTACAACGCCGGTTTTATTTTTTCGCGCTTTTTTGTTCTTGTAGTTGTTTTTGTTTTGTTTTTTCTTAGTGATTTATTACTTGGTAGGTGCTTATAAGGGGCTTGGAAAGGGCTTCATAGGGGCTAAAATAAAAAAAGAAGCTATTCCAACTTTTCATTTTGGATAGCTCCTTTACCATTCTTTCTATTTTTGACTTGCATCTAACATCTTCACTAAAAAGGCAGCTGCCTCACCACGAGTTGTTGTACCTTTAGGGTTAAACTCATTATTTCCAACACCAGTAACTACCTGTAAACTGTACAATCGTTGAACAGACTGTTTGTATGTGATCAAATGTTTATCCCTAAATGGTAATGCGACTAGTTCACCAGTAACACCTTTATACTGTAATGCGTTGTCAATCATGATAGATGCTTCTTCACGAGTGATGTGTGCATTCGGGTCAAAGATTCCTCCGCCACGACCGCTAATAATTCCTGCACTTGCACTACGTTTAATACCGTCATGAAGTGATGGGTGCGCTTTGTTAATATCTACAAATGACTTATTTCCTTCTGGTAGTTTAAGAGCATTTGAGATTAACGTCGCAAACTCAGCTCTCGTTACATTACGATAAGGCGCAAATACACCATTTCCTTCCCCATGCATAATACCTAGACTATGTAGTTTACGAATATGTCCCTCAAACCATCCACCTGTAATATCATCTTTAGGCTTTTGCACTTCTTCTTTTGGTACATTGTAGTTAATCTTAATCCAACTTGGATTATAGAAGATCCACTCTCCATTTCCTACTTTGTACCAACCGTTTTTAACTGCTAACACTTTGTAACGGTCTCCGTTTGAAGCTTTACGAACGGTAGGATATTCAATTCCTGCACCGCTACGTACATTTATACCGTCACCATTAACGACTAGCTCCATGCTAGGTTCAGCTGGATTAAATTCATTTGAATCAAATAACTCGTTTCTTTCTTGTAACGGCGAGTCAATTTGTGCGTTAACATTTGCATACCATTGAATACCTTGTACGAAGTTAGTCCAATTTCCACGAGAAATTAAAATATCAGGACAGTTTTTTCCGCTCCATTGTTGATGCCTATAAATGTGATCTGCACTAATTCCTTCTTTATTCATTAAGTAACCTGCAAGTCGCTTCGCATTCTCTAACGCTTTATTGTAATCTCCATCTTGGTTAACTGAAATTTCAATTCCGATTGATTCTCTGTTTCCTGATCCATCACCATCTCCTGCATGCCAACCATTTTCATTTGTTGGTAAGTGCTGATAGATTTGTTTATCATCTACAGTAAAATGCCATGAAGCAGTTCGAAACGTACCTTCCGTTGCTTGTTTATACAAATACTTCGCATGATTTTCAGCATTCGCACCGCGGGCTGTGTTTGCAGTCTCGTGAATTGTAATGTAACGTGCTTTCATTGGATTGGCAGGGCGAATATCAGGATTTCCTGCTGGAACAATCCACTCTACAAATGGAGTGCCTGCCAGTGTTCCATATTTCTTTGTAGTCGTCGATGCACTATATTGAATAGCTCTTGGCTTTTCAACCGGTTTCATTTCGCGAGTAGAACCATCATTTCGACCGTCTACATGTTCAAAAGCCTTTTCAATGTTTGAAATAGCTTCATTTTCCGCTACTTGACCTGTTTTCGCTTCTTTCATTTTATGTAACTCTTCTGTTTCATTATGTTTATGTTTATATTCTTCTAGAAGAATTTCCTCATTCTCTGATACTTCCGCTTCATTAATTTGTATGTAATCTGGAGTTTCTAGATTAAAATCAGAATAACTTAATCCGCTCGTTCCACTCTCCCCTTGCGCGATACGAAGTTGATCAGTTTGAAGTTTTTTACTCTCTTCTGCTGATATCGCTAAAGGTGCGCTCCCTAACATTACTAAACTTGTTGATAATGTGATTACTCGTTTTTTAATATTCATTGCTGTATGAAATACCTACACAGTTCGTGTAAGTATCCTAACCTCCCTTTATTTTCTCATTAGCGAAAGACTATAAATCTACTATGTATGTATAAAACTATGTTTATTCCACCCTTTTATAAATACTTGCATTTTATCCCCAGCAGGTGAATGATAGTTTCTATAAAATCCCTTAACAGACATTATTTTATAACCAATTGCAATTGCCGTCAAAAGCACTTGCCCTCTTACACCCTACTACTTTTCAAAAAATAGATTAGGATACCTTTTACTGATTTTCTTCAACAAGAAGGATCTTTATAATTTTTCATAACTATCAAGTATCTATTAAATAAAGTGAAACTTTAATCAGTGGGGGTTTTCTTCATCCCCCACTGATTATTAGTTGAACCAATCG
>NZ_MACF01000150.1 GCF_001884045.1 Bacillus mobilis
ATAATTATAACAAGTCGATTGCTTATGTTAATAAGGAATCAACTTTCTTATTATCTAATTTGCTGATTAACACCTCACCCAAAGATCATTTTACTAACGACACTATTATAGATACCGAATTATCTATAACAGAGCGTTCTGGACGTGATTTCATTAACACTGTTAATCCAATTAAGGACGTGACTAATGTTTGCGCTAATGCTTTAGCGTTCAAATCATTTTGTAGTTCTCCTGATTGAATTCCCTTCGTAATTAATTCTTGAAAAATAACTGTAAGATACATTTGATGTTCTCTAGTCAGTACTTCAAATTTTTCATTATGAGGAGCAAGTTCAACCATTGTGTTAATACAAAAACAACCTTTACTAAACTCTTTTTTATATTCCTCTTCCACCATATTTTCAAAAAACGTCCGAATAGCTTCTTTTACAGATTGTTCGTTTTGAAGTTTTGTTCGTATATTAGCCGCATGTAAATTTGTGTATCTCCTTAATGCCGCTTCAAATAAACCCTCTTTATCACCAAAGGCTGAATATAAACTCGGCTTTTGTATTTCCATTTTAGCAGTTAAATCGCTTAATGAAGTAGCTGCGTATCCCTTCTCCCAAAAAAGTTGCATAGCAGCATCTAAAGCTTTTTCTTCATCAAATTCACGTAGTCGTGCCATTTAAAACCATCTCCTTTCTACAACTGATTATTAAAATTATACATCACTATTTATGTACCAATCGGTATATTATATATCGTATTAGATTATAAACGACATGTCAAAAAATCATAATTAACTCAAAATAAACTTGACATATATATTTATTCGAGATTATATTTTACTTACAAATAACATACCGTTCGGTATGTTATTTGTAAGTAATGCAAAAAGGAGCTGATTTTATGAATAGTAAAGAAAAAATGATGACCATTCGAAAACATACTCAGATACATTCACCTGTTCATGCAACGATGTCTCGCTATATGACTCTATTATTCGCAATAGCTTGCGGGATGGCTGTAGCAAATATATACTTCGCTCATCCACTACTTGATTCTTTATCAAATGAATTTAAGATTAGTCATTCAACTATCGGTATCGTAATTACTATTACTCAAGTTTGTTATGCAATCGGATTACTTTTATTAGTTCCACTTGGTGACTTATTAAACCAAAAGAAAATAATAATTGTCCAAATGCTATTATCTGTTTTCGCTTTAATTATAATCGGATGCGCTTCCTCAAGCACCATACTTTTTATAGGTATTGCCTTAGTAGGAATTCTTGCAACTGTTACGCAAACACTCGTCGCATATGCATCAATTTTAGCTAAACCATCAGAACGTGGACGCATAGTAGGTTCCGTTACAAGTGGCGTTGTAATAGGTATTCTCCTTGCTCGTACATTTGCAGGCATATTAACGGATTTAGCTGGATGGCGGTCCGTTTATCTCACCTCTGCTATCCTTTTACTCTGCGTAACTTTTTTGTTACACCGAAATTTACCTACTCTTGAACATAACAAAGTGACAACTCTATCTTACCGAAAATTAATATACTCTGTTTTCTTATTATTTGTGGAAGAACGGCTCTTACGCATTCGCGGAATATTAGCATTGCTTATTTTCACTTCATTCAGTATTTTATGGACTTCTTTAGTATTACCTCTAAGTGCTACACCACATAACCTTTCGCATACAGCTATTGGTGCGTTCGGTCTTGCTGGAGTGGCGGGTGCATTAGCTGCTACTAAAGCTGGACAATTAGCTGATAAAGGATTAGGACAAAGAACAACTGGCATCGCCTTATCATTATTAATACTCTCATGGCTCCTAATTAAATCTATTAACCACTCTCTATTATTACTAGTTTTCGGCATTATCCTTCTAGATTTAGCCGTGCAAGCTGTACATGTCACCAATCAAAGTATGCTGTTCACAGTGCGTCCCGAAGTAAGAAGTCGACTCACTGCCAGTTACATGATTTTTTATTCTATCGGTAGTGCAACAGGTGCAATTCTTTCAACAAATACGTATGCAAAATATGGTTGGGATGGAGTATGCATATTAGGTCTATCTGTTAGTGCTTGTGCTCTTTTATTTTGGATAATAACCTTACGGCGATCATAACAGCTGAAAGAGGAATAATTCATTTATGGTTACGTATTTTGCTACAAGACTATAGAATAGCATGTACCTTTTAAAATAAATCAACTGCATTTTCATATTAAAAATGCAGTTGATTCCAAGCTTTTATGTATGCGGTTTATCATTTTATGATAATAGATCCTATACTCGCGAAATACATCTATTACAAATTCCCTTTAACATTTTCGACGATCTCATTTATCGTATTTCGATCAAACTTATCACTAATTTCGTATGACTCACGATCTCCTACTAATTGTACGCCTACAATATCATTGCGATCCTTACCATATTGCACTTCAATAATGGATCCACGCTCTATTTGTTTCCAAACGAGACTTGCTTCATCTTTATTATCTAAAATAATACAGTCCTCAATATTTTCATCAATTCCTATTAACTTGTTGTCATCTATAAATCCAATCTCGTATTGTTGACGTTCTTTCGCTTTGCTGCTTACTAATATACCTTTGCTACCATATGAATAATCCATATAGTCTTTTTTCTCAGATTGCACCGCTTTCGTCTCTTGTGCTTTAGTTTTTTCAGCATTCCCACAACCCATAATTAAACTGACTGGCATCACCGTAATTAGTACCACTCTAGTAAATTTCTTTATCATTTATAAGCAACTCCTCATACTTACATTTAAATTCCATTTATCCCCTTACCAAATAATAACATGATAATACCGAGAAGGAGCCAAAGATATCATCCCCTCATCCCAAAAATCTATGTAAAAAGCTATATCTCTGTATTTTCTTCCCGTTTACTTTCATATAATACCCTCACAATTATAAAAAGCTAGACTTTCAAAATAACTAACTGAGTTATCGATAAATTACAGAAAGTAGACATCCTACTCACTTAAGATTTAAAATTAAGAAGTATGATAGACATGATAAAAAACATAGGCTAGATACTTACAATTAAAATGGTCTTTATATTAAGAAAGGAAGTGCACAGCAATGGATTTTAAAACAGTTATGCAAGAGCTTGAGGCCCTTGGTAAAGAAAGAACAAAAAAAATATACATATCTAATGGCGCACACGAGCCAGTTTTCGGCGTAGCCACAGGTGCGATGAAACCAATCGCTAAAAAAATTAAATTAAATCAAGAATTAGCTGAAGAACTTTATGCGACAGGTAACTACGATGCTATGTACTTTGCAGGCATTATTGCGGATCCAAAAGCTATGAGTGAATCTGATTTTAATCGCTGGATGGATGGGGCGTATTTTTATATGCTATCTGATTATGTAGTAGCAGTAACTTTATCGGAGTCAGATATTGCACAAGATGTTGCTGATACATGGATTGCAAGTAGGGACGAGCTTAGAATGTCCGCTGGCTGGAGTTGCTACTGTTGGCTTTTAGGAAATCGCAAAGACAACGAATTTGTCGAAAGCAAAATTGCCGCTATGCTTGAAATGGTAAAAAATACGATTCATGATTCGCCAGAACGAACAAAATCCGCTATGAATAATTTCCTAAATACGGTAGCAATTTCATATGTACCACTCCACGAACAGGCAGTCGAAATCGCAAAAGAAGTTGGTATAGTTGAAATAAAACGCGAAAATAAAAAGAGCAGTTTGCTAGATGCTACAGAAAGTATTCAGAAAGAACTTGATAGAGGAAGACTTGGTTTCAAACGTAAGTATGTTAGATGTTAAATGATCAAAAAGGTGTCAATCTAAGCAAGATTGACACCTTTTTGATCAGAAAAACGAATGAGCTCCCCCTGGAAATTATTCATCCCCTCTTGTACACCTTATCCGTTAAACATTTCTTCATTCAATTTATAAACCCTATCTCTTTTCTCATCACTTTTGACAAAAATAAACTTTCCTTCTTTAACAAAACCTTCTAATAGTAAGCATACTTCTCCATATGCTTTAGGCTTATTCGTTGTGAATCTTTCATCTGATATTTTTCCAGATCGTATTAATTGTTCGCATAGCTCAAGAGCACTTATTTCTTCAGAATCCACTAATTCCAGTATATCTTTTTGCAATGGCGATAAAGGTACTGGTATATCAGCTACCTCCACCTTTGCTGGTTTGTTTTCTTCTTCAAATAAATCTTCAAATGAAATTTGATTCATTACTTCTATTCCCTTCTAACGATTGATTTGTATAACATGAACTGAATCCTATAGCGTAGTTATTGTTATGTATTACTTACCTTTTTACATAAATCTCAAACTCATGTACATCGTTTCATATAGTATGTTTTCATTATACCAAATATACGTTCTGTCTTCTATCGTAGATTGAAAAAAGGCGTGTTTTATTGTTCACAAATAGCGAAAAGGAGTTTATATGCTTTTGTTGAATTGATTTATAAATAAGATGATTAAGTTTCATGCAGGTTAGAAAAATAGACATTTATTCCATAGAAATTTATGGTAAATATTCATTAATTACATGTTATAATCACGATGTAAACATTAAATTATATTAAATGTTTAGGTTATTCAATTCGTTTCATATAACAAGGGGGTTCACAAATGGGCAGAAAAACAAGTAAAGTTAAAAAGTTTTTTGGCTTCGTACTAACCGCAGCACTAGCAACTACAACGATGGTAGGCACAGTAAATGCAGAAACAACTACGAAAACAAACGTTAATGAAAAAAACTATACGGTAGTTAGCAATAATGACACTGTATTTACAGATGTACCAAAAGACCACTGGTCAAAAGTTGCTATTGATTACTTAGCGTCAGCAGGGATTTATAAGGGATATGGAAATGGAAAATTTGGTTTTGGAGACAATGTTACTAGAGGACAGGTAGCTTCTTTAGTCAATCGACATTTAGGTTTAAAAGCAGACGATAAACAGGGAAATATGTTTAGTGATATTACAAATCATATGTTTGAAAAGGATATTAAAGCCATTGCGCAAGCTGGAATTATGGTAGGTAATGGCACAGGTACATTTCGTCCAGATGATGTATTAACTCGGTATGAGATGGCAGAAGTATTACAAAAAGCATTTCATTTAGAATTAAAAGGACAAGGTAACTTTAAAGATGTACCAAAAGGTCATTGGGCCTATGAATCTGTAAATGCAGTGCGTAGTAACCGTATAGCACAAGGTGACGAGTCAGGTATTTTTAATGGAAATATGATTGTGAAGCGTGAGCAGTATGCGCAATTTTTATATAATGCAATAGCAAAGAACAGATCTTATAATTTCAACATCAATTCAAAAGAAGAATTAAAACAAATGTTAACAACAGCTTTACAGAATGGGACGTTTGGTCCATTTACATTAAATACATTGCGTAAAGATATATCCGAAGTAAAAAAAGAATTTGGTGTACCTGATGTTTTGAAGCAAGCACCTTGTACAGAATGTGATGCACCTAATATAGCGGTATACGGAGATTATTATATTGATATGTACCCTTCGGACGCAAGATATATATGGGTGAAAATGGATATCCCTATCCACGAATTAAAAGAATGGTTTGGTGAACCCGATTTAATCGGAGAAGATATGACTAGTGAAGGCTTTATATATAAACGAGGAAGCTATTCTCTTTATTTCAGCTTCTCTGATGGTTATATTCAACGCGCTGAAATATCTAAAACTGAAGATCGTTAATACGCTACAAGCCATATAAAGTATAAAAAATCCTTCAAGAACGCCCATATTCTTGAGGGATTTTATTTTGTTCCTATCTAATAAAGCCCTCCAATTAAAGTTTCACTTTATTATTCTTGGTGCTCAGCATCCCATTCACTTAAATAAGTAGCATATTCTAATTCATCTGGATCATCATATAACATAGAAATAAACTCTAATTTATTTCCATCACAATCTAGAAAATATACACTTGCAGCTGGCATCCATCTTTGAACAATTGGCTCTCGATTTCCTTTCCCTTGACTCCCTACTACCTCTATTCCACGCTTCTCTAACCACAATTTAGAAGTCTTTAAAAACTCTAAATCTACACGAAAAGCGAAGTGTTTCGTCTCAAATTCTTCATTCGTATGTACTTCCCATAATCCGAGCATTTGATCTTTACTTTCTCCTACCCAAAAGAATGCAACTCGTCTTTTCGAGTGTTTTTTTGCAACTGTTAAGCCTAACTTATTTTGATAGAAATCTATCGCATTCTCTAAATTTCTTACATGTAAATGAGTTTCATATATGCTTTTTATCATTATATATTCCCCCCTACATTCTGATTTTTAAAAAATTGTTTTATTTTTATCATACAAATTAATATATTTTTAAACATCCTACTTTTGTATAATCTTTCTTTTCTACAAAAGTATAGGTATCAGCTTTAACTAATGCCCCAACGCTGGAATTCAATACAATGAAACTAGTGAGCTTTTATGAAAAATTGGCTCTCACCTACTTTTCTCCCATTAGAAGCTTTGCTGCCCACAAATAGCAGGATAAAAATCCTATTTACATTTATAAATTTTTATAATGTAATAAGATTAACATCTTTTTAATAGAGGAGGAACCATTCTGGATAAAACCAAAGTTATGGCTTATTTTAGTGCAACGGGTGATATATTCCCCCTTGAAGCAATTACTGAAGCCCTAAGTATCGAGCCTACAAGAACTTATAAAAAAGGAGATGTTGTTGCAAGACGTGATAATCCGAATCTTGTATTCACCAAAACCCTATATAGAAAAGAGACGGATTGGACTTTAAGCACTGGATACCAAGAGTCCTACGATATAAATAATCAGTTGCATGTTATTCTAAAATCACTTGAAGAGAAAACAGAACAATTAAAACAGCTTAAGAAGAAATATGATTTAGAATTTCTTTTTATGGTAGTGATTCAAGTGGAGAATAACGAATCACCCGCAATGTATTTACAAAAAGAGATTATTAATTTTGCTAGTTCCATTCAAGCAGAAATTCATTTTGATCTATATATTTGTTAAAAATAAAAACGCTATTGATATTGGAATCAACAGCGTTTATTATGTGACTATATGTTTTACCTTGCTTGTACCCAAAAGCAATTTCTTTTTATATAACTTCTTACTTCAATTTCCCCTCAAATACAATCTTTCTACCGCACGGTTCAACTTCTGTTTTGCCGTTTTTCTTCACTTCATGAAAGATTGGCTCTTCCATGCGACGTGATGGTGCATAGCCTTCTTGTTCCATACGTGCTAAGCAGTCTGTAATTGTTTCATTTTCGAGTACTTCAAATTTCTTTTTATTAGGTTGTTTTGTCATGCCCTAACCTACTTTCTATTTTTCTTGATGCGAATTGATTCTTCATGTAGACCATATATACCATTGCGAGAATTCCCATTATAATCATAACCGCAATAAAAAAGCTTGTATACTGTATTTTTTCTATAAATACGCCTCCTAATACAGGTCCCATAATACTTCCTAAACTAAAGGCGATTCCAGATAATATATTACCCGCTGGTAGTAAATGTCTCGGTAATAAATCTGTCATAAATCCAAGACCTAATGAGAAGCACGATCCAATGACCATACCAGCTAACAGCATACAGGCAAAGACGATCCAGTAATATTGATCAAATACTGCTGCGAGCAGGAAAATACCCGTACTTACGCTGAACGTCCACGTTAAAATACGATCTCTTCCGTATTTATCACTTAATATCCCGAGTGGGATTTGTGTAATAATGCCCCCAACCGCAAACGCTGGTAATAAGAAGGATACATCTGAAACAGACCATCCTTTACGAAGCGCGTATACTGGTAAGTTACTATTTAACATTGCTTCCAGTACGCCGTATGCAAGCGGTCCTAGTAACGCAATCCATCCTAATCCAACAACTTGTTTATAACGAGAAAATGATGATTCGCTCTTCACTTCTCTTTCATCTTGCGCTGGGAATGCATTTTTCGTTGGCAGTAGTAAAAGCCAACCTATTAAGCAAAGTATAGTAGATATAATAAATGGTGTTGCAAGACCGTACTGCACAGTGCTTGCTAAATACGGGCCAACGGCAAAACCAATTCCGAAGAATACACCGTATATCGACACTTGTCTACCAATTTTACTTGGGTCTGATGTTGTCGTAATCCATGTTTGTGTTCCGACATGAAGCATATGGTCTCCGACTCCAACTAGAAATCTAAGAATAAACCATACCCAAAATGAAAAAGTTTGGGTAAAAAAGAATAATGATATAATAACGAGAAACCCACCAATAACGATAATTGGCTTCATTCCAAACTTTTGCATCGGCTTTTCAAGAAACGGTGAAATAGCTAATATCCCAATGTATAATGCTGTCGCATGAATACCGTTAATACTTGAACTAACCCCTTCTTGTTCAAAAATCATTGCAATGGCCGGTAATAGCATCCCTTGTGACAAACCTGAGATCGCTACAATTCCAACCATAATCCAAAAAGTAAAACGCATCGACATCCTCTTCCCTCTCCTTCTCGCACTTTCCCCTTTTCATTATAAACTGTTTCTTCAAATGCGTGTACGAATATTCACAATTAAAAAGAAGCTAAAAGAATGAATCTTTTAGCTTCTTACCCATCCCAAACTTGTGCTTTCACGTTGTTATGAAATTGCTTAAAATACGGATTTTTATAAAATGCAGTTCCGTATGCGTATTGCTGTGCGTTAGTAATTGGTGGCTGCGTATGTTGCATTTGTAAAGGAACTACAACTGGTGAAACTTGCATATACAGCGGATCTATCACCATTTTTGTATATGCATGATGATTATATGGCGAATACGCGACTAAAAATGGGTGATGCATTGACATTCTCCCCTTTTGCATACAAATGTTATAGTATATGCAAGACTTTTAGTTTCGGGGATTATTTCTATTCTATTCTAACCAATCCTCAACATGTTTTATAAATACATCTAAGCAATCTATAAACGGTGAGTGTCCGCAATCTTCTAATATCTTCAACTCTGCATTTGGTAAATGTTTTGCTAATTCCTCACCGACTACTTGCGGTACGACGTAATCTCTGTCACCTTGTATGACGAGTGTTGGAGCTTTAATATGATGAATTTGCTTATTTCCCTCTACAACCCCGTTATGTTCATCCGAAATATTAAATGTAATGAGCGCATAATTCACATCTACGAAATTACGCTGCGTTAACATATCGTCTAAATACTTTTCATAACGATCCGGTTCAGGTTGATTATGTGTATATATTAATAGATTCCATACTGTACGGTAATATAATTTATTCATATTTCTTATCGCATCTAGCACTGGAACAATTTGTACGGGATCTTGTGCAACCTCTTCTTTCGTCTTTACTAAACTTGATACGATTGGCTGCCCGTTTATATCTTTTTTAAAAATTGGATATCCCTTCATGCCCACTGATTCTACTAAAATTAACTTTTCGACAAACGTTGGATAATTCGCTGTAAATTGCATCGCAACGCCACCGCCCATTGACCATCCCATTAATGAAAATTTCTCTAGTTTTAATTGATCGATAAATAGTTTTACGTCTTCTGCAAAGTCTTGTAATGAATCTATCGATTGATTATATGTTGATTGGCCAAATCCTCTTAAATCAAGAGCGTAAATATGGTATTGATCTTGCAACTTTTCAATAACTAAATCCCAGTGTTGTGACGATGTCATGTTCCCGTGAATGAGTACAAGAATTTCTGTATTTTGCCTTCCAACTTCCTGATACGCAATCGTTTCTCCGTTCGATAGTGAAACAAACTCCATTGTTGCAGGCTTAATCATCACAAGTTCCCCCATTCTTTTTAATAGAAAGAAAATTCTTTACTTACTTAAAGAATAACATGCAGAATGTATGTTCTCAACATAAAACCTATACGAAATTTTTACATAAATCAACATGTCTATTACTAGACAATTATAATAAAAAAGTATATAGTTAGCTAGGTAACTAATTTGAAAGGATCTAACTATATGGACGAAAAACAACATTTTTTTCACATTGTCAGCCAGACTTCTCGAAAATTCACAAAGAAATTTAATGAACGCGTATCTCCAACTGGGCTATTTAGTGCACAATGGGCCGTTATTTTCCGCATTAATCAAACCGGTTCTTGCACACAAACAGAATTATGTCAGTATTTAAATGTTGAATCACCAACGATGACTCGTACGTTAACACGTATGGAGACGATGGGTTGGATTATTCGTACTGAAGGAAAAGATCGCCGTGAGAAGCTCATTTCGTTATCAGAAACAGCGATAAAAATGATTCCTATATGGCAAGAAGAAGTTGATACTTTTGAAGAAAAGACACTAGAAGGTATTAACGAAGATGAGTTACATCAAGCATTTCAAGTGTTACAACAAATCATTAAAAACTTAGATTAAATTGGAGGGATGACGATGCAAAGTGAGAAACTTTGGACGAAGGATTTCCTCGGAACTTGTTTTAGTAGTCTATTTCTCTTCTTAACATTTTATATGCTTATGACTACTTTACCTATCTATGTAATAGACGGCCTAAAAGGAAAACCTGAGGAAATTGGTTTAGTTGCAACTGTTTTTCTTATTTCATCTGTTTTATGTAGACCATTTACAGGAAAATGGCTTGATGAATTAGGAAGAAAGAAAATTTTATTTATTTCACTTTCATTATTTTTAGCTGCTACCGTTATGTATTTCGGTGCGCAAAGTTTATTTTTATTACTTGCCCTTCGCTTCTTACATGGTATTGGGTTCGGTATGGCAACAACAGCCACAGGAACAATTGTAACTGATGTTGCACCAGCTCATAGACGAGGCGAAGCACTTGCCTATTTCGGCGTATTCATGAGTTTGCCGATGGTAATTGGTCCTTTTTTAGGTTTAACAATTATTTCTCATTTTTCATTTACTGTACTATTTATCGTTTGTTCCGTATTTTCATTGCTTGCATTTTTATTAGGACTACTTGTAAATATTCCGCATGAAGTACCAGTGAGCAAACAAAAACGAGAAAAAATGAAATGGAAGGACTTAATTGAACCAGCCTCTATTCCGATCGCTCTGACAGGATTTGTTTTAGCCTTTTCTTATAGTGGTATTTTATCCTTTATTCCTATTTATGCGAAAGAGCTCGGTTTAGGAGAAGTTGCTAGTTACTTCTTTATTTTATACGCACTCGTTGTAGTAATTTCTCGTCCATTTACAGGAAAGATTTTCGATCGCTTCGGTGAAAATGTACTTGTTTACCCAGCTATCATTATTTTCACAATAGGGATGTTCATTTTAAGCCAAGCGCAAACTCCGTTTTGGTTCCTTGGTGCAGGTATGCTAATCGGTTTAGGTTATGGAACATTAATTCCAAGTTTCCAAACGATTGCGATCTCTGCCGCTGCAAACCATCGACGTGGTTCTGCGACAGCTACTTACTTCTCATTCTTTGATAGTGGTCTCGGTTTTGGTTCTTTCATTTTAGGTATCGTCGCAGCGAAATCAAGTTACCATAATATGTATTTCATCGCAGCTATTATCGTTGCATTCACTTTACTTCTCTATTATGGATTACACGGACGAAAACAAAAATTCAAGAAACAACATACAGACGGAAAAGTTTCCGCTTAACATGAATAAGGAAAGTAAACTTCCCCGTTTACTTTCCTTATTTTGTATTTCTTTCACTAGAAGCGTATACTTATAATAGAAATAAAAAGGAGGGACCCCTATGAAACTTAAAAAATCTCCCCTACTCTTACTCATAATCACATTTATATTTGTAATTACAGGGCTCGGTTTTACATACTTCAAACATAATAAAACAATCCCATCGAAAAATAACGTGACGAAGAAAAATTGGTTAGATGATCCTTACTTACGTTGGTCGTATACACATATGAAAGAATTCACTTTAATTAACGAGGTGAAAAATAACCCGGATCAAGTATCCCACTTCTCTACTGCATTACAAAACTTAGATGATTTTGCTGTAGAGCGTAGATTTGGAACGACTCCTCTAAAAAAACTTTTAGACGATAATAAAACGGATGCTTTTGTCATTGTACACAATGGACAACTTGTATATGAACGATATTTCAATGGGTATAAAGAGAGTGAACCTCATGGCATGGCGTCATTAGCGAAGGTCTTTACCGGGGCAATTATACAATCTCTTGCTGAAGAAAACCGTATTGACTTAGAAAAAACAGCTGACACATATATAAAAGAATTAAAAAATACACCGTTCGGTAATGCCACACTTCAGCAATTAATGGACATGCAAGTTTCTGTAGAATATCCTACTCACGGATATGAACATCCAGCGTTAGAAAATCAAGATGCACAACTATATTTAGCGAGCAATATTTTGCCTCGAGGTAAAAACTACGACGGCCCGATGAAAATTTATGATATGTTACGAGAAGTAGAAGAAACTGAACCGCCTGGTTCCGATTTTTCTTACGATAACGGATCAGCTGAAACACTCGCTTGGGTGATTCGAACGATCACTGGTAAATCATTAGCGGAAAATGTTAGCGAACGAATATGGTCTCAAATTGGTATGGAAGAAAGCGCATATTACGTTACAGATGAAACAAAAGTAGAACAAGCAAGCGCAGGCTTAAATGCAACTGCTAGAGATATGGCGAGATTCGGGCAATTACTATTAAACAACGGGGAATATAACGGAAAACAAATTCTCCCTTCTTCTATTTCTGAAGATATAAAAAATGTTCAAGAAGGTGAACTTGCAGTTGGCCCTGGAGCTTCCATTTCTTATCATAATCAATGGTGGATTCCGCACAATGAACAAGATGCTTTTGAAGTGTTAGGTAGTTACGGACAAACCCTTTACATCGATCCGACAGCAAATTTGATCATTGTCCACTTCTCTTCTAACGCTACACCAAGTAATGAAATCCATTCAGTTTACTCAAATATGTATATTGATATTGCACATCATTTAGAGAAGCTTCCACAGTAGTGGAAGCTTTTTCTTGTTGGGGAAATTCTCGAAACGTAAACTAACCCAATATAAATCATACAGGCCGATGCTGCTTCCTACATTAAGAAAACATCGGCTATCTTCATTTCGGAAATTGTTTTGACTTCTGTTGTATGGCTAGCGAAAAAACTGATTTAGAATTCGAATGTGCTTAAAAATCTTGTCTTTCTTGTATTAAATGAATTCTTTTCTTTCTTTTTTCATATTCGTCTCATAACATCCACACTCTCTCCAAACACTTTTTAAAAAGAAGCATGGGTAAACTAATAAATATAAATTAGGAATCCACCAAGAAATATCGAAATCTAAACGGATTGTCCAAAATGCTAGAGCTTGTAAGCCTGAACAAAAAGTTAAAATTAATGATAAGAATGCAAAGTGGCTCCAAATATGTTTTTGTTTAGAATGTAAATACAAACTTAAAAATCCCGTTAACGAGATTAACAAATCTAGAGGAAGAAAAGACCAATTCCATGCTACCAAAATAGGGTCTTCATAATCTTTAAACAAATACTCTTGTGGAATCATATGAAAAATTGTTATGAACCAATATATAACAAACCCAAAATCAGTAATAAGAAAAAAACACTTTAAACGATTCAATGTATACGTTCCTCCACCATTTCTTTTTTCTTCGCTTCATGTACCGTACTATTAAAATTTAAAATTACAACTCCAATTAAAATAAAAAGAATTGCTAGTATCTTAATTGCATTAATACTTTCTCCAAAATAAAAGAAGCCAATTATTGTAATCGTTACAATTCCCATACCTGACCAAACCGCATAGGCAACAGACATTTCCATCCCCTTTAATGCGAATGACAGAAATACAAAACTTACTACATAAAATACAAAAATAAGTATGCTTGGTACAAGTTCCGTTAATCCATCAGAGAGTTTCATCGCAGTTGTACCTGCTACTTCAAATAAAATTGCTAAGCATAAATAAATCCACTGCACTATTCTCCCACCTTCTACTCCGGATTAGAAATTCCATACAGCAATATGTCCATAATAGATTCAAGTATACTCCCTAATGTATAATCACTCTTTTCAATAAACATCGGATCATATATGCGATTCAGTGCTCCCAAATATATTTCAATAAAAAACGGAATTTGCATTTTTCTTATGCTTCCTTCTCTCATTCCCTTCTCTAATAAACCGATTACAGTAGACCAGCCTTCACGTAAAAACTGATCTAATTTTAACCATTGATTATAATGATGTTTTTTTAATTCTACTAATAAACGTGCATCCATGAATTTAAATTGTTGTGGAATGCAAATTAAGATGAGTCTTATTTTTTCAACTGTTTGTAACGTATCATCTTCAGCGATATTTTTTTCCTTTTCTTGAATACTTTCTATTACATGACGAATAACTTCATCTACTATCTCATCTTTTGAAGAGAAGTGCTCATAAATTGTCCTCTTACTCACAGCTAATTGTTTTGCTAAGTCACTTATTGTAAATGTAAACCCCTTCGTTTGAATTTGTTGACTTGTTTCTGTTACTATTCTTTGTTTCATAATCCGCCCCCTAAACCATTGGTACCAACTTAGTTTTTATGGTACCAACTCATTTTACAATATTTAACACATTTCGCACAACTGTTATTTTAAATTTTCTGTTTTTTAAATCGAAACAGGTAAAACATAAGAGCGATGAGATTCATACCTTCATATTCAACAATCAAATGAATGTATAGAAAGTATCAGTCACTAAGCACTACTAAAAAGCGCCCTATAAACAGGGCGCTTCACTCCAACCTAATGACTAATATTAGCGGTTGGGTATAATGTTGTTCCTCCAATTGAAACCTTTATTTCATTTGTTAACGGAACATTTTGTTCATTAATAATTGTTCTCCACCATTCCCATGCAAGACCTGTACATTCTCTTGCTACGATTTTTATATTTTTTGAATTTGGTGGAAGAGGGATTACTGTAGAGTAATGAGCTGTTTTGTCTTTGCCACTACCTTCCCATGTTTTATGTGTTAGTACTTCTTTCCCATTTTGATCAAATGTGAATTCATCCCAAGATACATCAAATTGAGCAACGTAAGCACCGTAATGATCGAGTGTCATTTTAGCACTTGAATATTCTGTAGTTGTCGTCTCGATATAATCTGTATTGTTATGAACAGCAGCAGTTGCATTATCTTTTAAGAACGTGCTTGTATATGAAATTGGGTATGCTGGATTTTTCAAACTTAATTCAGCATTATCTTTAATGATATTTCGGATTTCATTGAAATCTTTTGTAACAACCTTGTTATGCTCTTTTGCATCTCCGCCTAATACGACAGCAGTAAAGGTACTTTCTTCAAAAATATCTTTGTACTGTCCACTCGTTTCGACGCTGTTATTCTTAAGTAAAGCTTTAAAAGCAGCTTGTACATCTTTACTCTTAGATGTGGTTTCTAATTTTACATAAACCGTTCTACCATAAGCTACATTTGAGACCATAACAGGTGGAGCTGAATTACTTACTCCTTTACGATTTAGCTCATCAAAAGTAACACTATTATCAAATAGATCGGATGGATTGTTAGGTAGTTCAGCACTTACGGTATAGAATATTTGCTTATATGCCGCTACCATCACTTTTTTCTCTCCATTTGCAACCGCATTAAAATCGATGTTTAGACTGTTATCAAGATATTTAGCATTAACATTAAGAGCACTTGCGATTTGTGATTTACTATAAACCATAGATTCTGTATACTGCATTCTTGCAGGTAACGTATGTGTTGCGGAATACTTTTCATTCCAAGTAGATACTAAATCGTCTACTGCTCCAGCCACATTACCATATGTCGGGTTTTGGACAGTGATTGTATTTTCTTTTCTCATGCCAGGTAAGTCTATACTAATATTCAAAGGCTTTCTCTTAGCCACTAATAAACTCGGTTGATTGTCTGCAAAAGCTTTATTGGCAAGTTGTACAGCTCCTGGATACGTGCGATTCACTACAGAATCAATAATCGAAATATCAACTGGTGAAGTTGTAAGTGATTTTTTCTCGCGTTCCACTACTACAAATTTACCATTTGAATTGATACTTTCTTTCGGAACAAAACTCTCTACTTTATCACCATTTACAGCTAAAACCTCTTGATTATTATATGTAAGGCTTGCTATACCAGTATCAATGCCATTAGCATTTTTAGTTATGTCAGTTGCATTACCGGCTTGTGTTTCTGCGAAAGAAATAGATGAATAATTAAGAGTGCACAGACTAACTAATAAACATGCAAGGAACTTTCTTCTCTTGATATTTTTCTTATTATTCAGAAAAATCACCCCATTCTTTTTTAGTAAGATATAATAATAATTGATACATGATAGCTAACTAATAAACTTACATAAACGCTTTTAAAAGTTCTTGAACTAAAGGAATTACTCCACCTAAAAATTTTAAAACTGCCATTGCGATCTCCATATTACTTCCTCCTCTTTGCTGTATTAAGATGTGTTGTATATTTATGCTTTCATTATAATAAGCTTTTGCATTTGCATCAATTCATTTTTATATGCAATATTTCATATTGAGGAAAAGCAACTTTTTCTGTCAGGGTGATGATGGTACTACTCTTCTTGACAATATTTCAATCCCTCTAAAAAATATCAGAATTTTCTAATTCCAAAAGGTTATAAACGAAACAACCTCGAATAATTGTAATAAATATACATAAGGAGGTTGATCTATTTTGTTTCGTTCTTTTACAAATGGTTGCGTCGCCTTAGTGCAACGTTTCTTGCCAGAGCCGTTTATTTTATCATGTTTATTAACTGTTTTTGTTATTTTCTTCGGCATGTTTGCGACTCACCAAACACCTGTGGAAATGATTAATCATTGGGGTAATGGAATTTGGGGACTTCTCGCCTTTTCTATGCAAATGGCACTTGTACTCGTGACAGGATCTGCTTTAGCAAATGCTCCCCTCATTAAAAAAGGATTAACGAAAGCGGCAAAACTACCGAAAACGAATGGACAAGGTATTATTGCCATTTCAATCGTAAGTTTACTAGGGGCATACATAAACTGGGGATTTGGTATTGTTGTATCTGTTTTATATGCAAAAGAAGTGGCAAGGCAGCTTGAAGGATTAGATTATAGACTTGCAATTGCTTCTTCTTACTCTGGATTTCTCATTTGGCATGCAGGGCTTTCTGCTTCTATTCCTCTTACATTAGCAACTGGCGGAGAAACGTTAATTAAAACGACAGCTGGCAGTATTAAAGAAGCGATTCCAATAACAGAAACGCTATTCTCACCATACGCACTCGTTCCAGTTATTATTTTTCTCGTTACGATGCCTCTCATTAATAAAGCGATGCATCCAGATGAAAAACATACGATAACTGTAGATCCTAGCGTATTCCATGAAGAAGCTGCTGCTCAAGAAGTAGGAAACAATACATTTGCCGAAAAAATGGAAAATAGTATCATTATTACACTTTGCGTTGGATTGTTAGGTCTCATTTATATTTTCAATTACTTTTATACGAAAGGCTTTAACCTTACGCTAGACATCGTTATTTTTATGTTATTAATTGCTGGACTTATTTTCCACCGTACTCCGATTCAATATATTCGTGCCTTTTCAGACTCTACGAAAAGTGCTTCTGGTATTTTACTTCAATTTCCGTTTTATGCTGGAATTATGGGAATGATGATTGGAGCAAATAGTGAAGGACTTTCACTTGGAGGAGCTATTTCGAATTTCTTTATTAGCATTTCAAACGAAACGACTTTCCCGCTCTTCACTTTTTTAAGTGCTGGCATCGTTAATATTTTCGTTCCATCTGGTGGTGGTCAATGGGCTGTGCAAGCACCCATTATGATTCCAGCTGGCGCTGAACTTGGTGTACCCGCTGCAAAAACAGCAATGGCAATTGCGTGGGGCGATGCTTGGACGAATTTGATTCAACCATTCTGGGCATTACCGGCATTAGCGATAGCTGGTTTAGGTGCTCGTGATATTATGGGATTTTGCGTTGTTAACTTACTATATGCAGGATTTATCATTAGTCTATGTTTCCTATTTATTTAAACGAAAAGCTAGTTTTATACTAGCTTTTTTATATAATAAATCACTTATTTCCCACGCAATTTATTACGTCCTCCCACTCTATCTCCGTAAGATATAACGCCTCAAATGCAAAAAAGTCTTCACATACTTTTTCAATTAAATGTGGATTGTTTTTAAGGAAGTTCCACTGTAACGCTTTAGGAAGAAAATACGTTTCATATTCTTTACTTCCTCTTACTACCTCATCCACTTCTCTTTCACAAATCCCTCTTATTAAATAATCATTTCTTAATTGAATCTTCATTTGTTGAAACGTTTCACTACATTTCTTCAATTGAAGTAAGCAATTAATATATGTACGAAAAAGTTCGTTATCATACTGACAACAATTTATAATACGTTCCATTTCATTCATAACGTACGAGCCTTTTCTTCTATTTGTAATAACCACTTTTCCCGCTTCTCTACTTTACTCGTTTTCACAGATTGAAAAACTGACCGTTTTATATCGCGAATGCCGCAAAAACGTAACACACCTCTCTTCATCATAATCCAATCTGCTGATCGATATAATAGTGCGACGTACCATAATGGTGAATCTAACGTATTAATTACCCATGCCTTCTTACCTTTCAATAAGCCTTTCGGCAAAGCACCTTCATATTTATAAGCAAATCCAGCAACGAAAATGCGATCAATAAATCCTTTTAAAATAGCAGGCATCCCCCACCACCATACTGGATATATAAATAGAAACGTATCTGCTTCTTCCACTAACGTTCTGTACCGAGCTGTTTCTTCTTCATTTACTAAATCACGTCTTTTTTTCTCCTCATTAAATACAAGGACTGGATCAAATTGCTCCTTATATAAATCAAGTACCGTAACCGAATGATTAGTTTTTTGTAATCCTTTTTGCACATGCTTTAAAATCGCCGCGTTAAAACTGGAAGGACTAGGATGAGCGTATACAATTAGTACATTCACTACAAAACAGCTCCCTCTATAAGTTAAAGTTTCCCCTTCTTTAACATCTTCTCTACAATTTGCACGTTTTTCGAACTTTGTAATAAACGATTTAATACGGTAAGTAACTCTTCCTTGTCTAAATCTTTCAGTTTCTCTTTCACCGTACTCTCACCAGCACCTTGAATATCATAAACAACTGCGGCCATATGCTTGCAATAGTTTTCATATGGACATTCGCAGCTACTTTCTGTAAAATCTTCAAGATCAATAATTACTTCATAGTTTCCTGCATTTCCAGTAACGAAAGCAAATATTTTCTTGTCTTGTATTTCCACATCTTCTACATGTCCCTCTTCATAATATTCATACCCTTTATCCAAAATGTACTTAGGAATCCATTTCGTTATATCCTGTAATAAGTAAGCGTACATAACAACACCTCTTCCTTTAATTCCCTTTTGACTTCCATAACCCCTGCATGTTATTCTAATAACTGTCAAATAGCAAGTCTATATGACAAAACGACTGACACCTATTCGGCGGAGGTGTCTCTTTTCATTTGCAGCCGATATGAAGTGCCTCTTTCAGGCACATTCAATCTTTGACACTACACACTCAACACCATTCCCTTGTATCAGGCTGCTTAAGCAGTCTTTTACTCTACATACTTCAAAAAAAAGAGAGCTTAGCTCCCTTTTCTCGCCTTATAAAATACCCCTTTTTCAGTATAGAGATATTCATCAGCTAATGTAATTTTCCCATCCAGTTTTAGTTCATCTAATAGTCTTGATAAATAAAATTGATGTAACATCTTTTTCGTGAATTTTCCTTCATGATGCGAAACGATATGTTCTTGAATATCTAACAATGATATTGGCTTATTCTGCTCTATCATATATTCATAAACTGTACTACGCAGTTTTACGTATTTTTCGAGTGTCACAGTACTTCGCAACCCCTTTCTTCTTAATATAAATTTTCGTAATCGGTTTTTTTGCAACAAAAAAACCTCTCCGATAAGAAGAAGTTACGTATATATCTTCGTCTTATCTCCCAGAACAAATATGTTCTGCTGGAATTAGCACCTGCATCGCGGTTGCTGGGTTTCATCGGGCCAGTCCCTCCACCTCTCTGGATAAGAAAATATTCACTTAATTCTTACTATACGTAATTTCATTTTAATTGTCAAACAAATATAACAAATAATATTTTCTTCTTTACTGTTCATACTACACATATATGAATATGCAAGGAGGATTATGAAATGCATGAAAATGCTCGCGGATATGTCCAAAATTCTTTTCAATCATTACAAGAAGCAAAACATTGTTTAGAAGAAGCGCTACAAACTGTGGAAAAAGATTTTAATCGCGCACGTATTGAACAATCTCTTTATGCGATTGAACAAGCTATTCAACGCTGTGATTACACGGTTCACATTTTAGAACAAGATTGAAAAAACTTCCCATCATAAGGTGGGAAGTTTTTTCAAATGGCATACTTCATAATTATTACCGTTATAATTAAAAAATATACAGAATTAGCAATTTCTAAAATTCCTACTTTTATAATAGAAATCTTTTTGCCGTACAACATAATTGCCCGAATAACACTCGGTATAAAGATAAGAGAGCACCACGGATTCATAGCAAATACGATGATTGTTAATAGAATATGATACCCCCATGATATAAAACGATATTTCGGATTATTTTTCTCACGTATCATCGTTTTCACATAAAACGTACTTCCTAAAAAATATAAAAATGAAATAAGCGCAATAAATAGTGCTGTTTTATCTATAAGTTTCATTGAAAAATAATAACTAACTAAACCACCAATACAGAAAACAACAATCGCACTAATGTCATTTAGTAACGCTCTTTCATTTTTTTGACGAGCGTAATACATATTTACTATAAATAATGGAATCATTACTGCTACGAATAAAAGAATGCGCCATTCATATAATAGAGAAATCATCCCAAATACGAAAGCAATGATAAAATATACAATCGCTGCATGTAAATACTCTTTTTTTCGTCTTTGCTTTATGTACGTAAGAAATGGATATGTAGCTAAATAGATTAAGAACCAAGCTACAAACAATGGAATATGATACATAGTAGGTTTCCCAAGTATGACACTTAATAGAAATGGTATAACGAGCATGGCCCATGCACCGTGTTGCTTCGGAATAACTAACTTCATTAACTATACACCTCCCTTTTGAAAATAGTTCTCACCTACTATTATACAAATAATTTCATATAATAACGGACATATATTGAATCGATTTTTTGACAATAAAAAATGCTCCTTACAATATGTAAGAAGCATGAAAGAGGCAAACGAATATGTAAGTCGCGACCCTACCTTATATGAATATGCTTTTCTATGCCATGTTATGCTTATCTAATATGCCATATTTCTTTTTGAATCTCGTAAGAATCGTAATCCAAGACGTACTAAATAATAGTAAGAAAATAACATTCGAAATCGCATGGCTCAAATCGAAATAAAAACTTGCAATATAATATGAAACGACTGTTTCCCACGTTGCCTCACGTATAAAACCGAGAAGCCCCCAGAAGTTCATAATCCAGCCAAATAAAAATCCAACAAACAGTCCGTAGAGTAATCTTCCCCATAGCTTTTTCATTAAAAATGTATTCCGTAATAATCCAGCTATAAAACCAATCATTCCCCACGAAAACATTTGCCACGGCGTCCACGGACCTTGTCCTAAAAAGATGTTAGATACGATAGCTGCTGTTGCACCGATCATAAAACCAGTTTCACTTCCAAATACGATTGCAGAAACGATAATAACAAAAGAAGTCGGTTGTACACTTGGTAAAATAGAAAATGGTACTCTGCTTACTGCTGCAATTGCCGCTAACACAGCAACGAGAACAATTTCACGTGAAACAAACGCCTTTCTTTCAAAGCGGATATAAAACGGTAACATAATAACAACTAATAAAAACAAACTACTTAGCATGTAATAGCCATCCATGATAAGTGTAGTAAAGAGTAATGTGCCTATTATTACTGCAAAAATACATATTATGAATGCAACATATCGCTTGGACACGCTTCGTACACATCCTCCCACGTTAATGCATATGGCAACTCTTTTCGAATGAATCGATTGATAGATGTTGTATAAAAGAAATTACCACTAAAAAATTCTTTCGGTGCATCATTCATAATAACTGCTCCGTCAAATAACATCATACATTGATCAACGTATTTCGCTGCAAACTCAATATCATGCGTCGCCATTACAATAGTTGTACCTTCTTGTTGTAACTTCCTAAATAGCTCTCCTACTCTTTCTTTTTTCCACGGATCTAATCCCTTTGTCGGTTCATCCAGTAATAATAAAGTCGGCTTTGATAATAACGTAGTACATAACGCAAGTAATTGTTGCTCTCCCCCGCTACAATCATGTGGATGGCGTTCTTTAAGCGAGTACAACCAAAACTGTTTTAGCATATCTTCTGCTATTTCTTTTCCTTGTTCTCCGTATAACTCACGTGCACGTTCATACACCTCATCCCACACTGTATCAAATGTAAAATGATAATATGGATGCTGCGATACATACCCGATCCTTTTAAATCGTTCTTTCGAATCAATTTTATGTATCACTTTCCCATTCCACTTTACTTTCCCTCTTCTCGCTTTTTGTAATCCAGCTAAAATCGTTAACAGTGTAGACTTACCTGTACCATTTTTCCCAACGAGAGCTACCCATTTTCCTTTTTCAATCGATACAGTTAAATCTCGTAAAATAAGCGGACTATTTTTTTCATATTGGAACGAAATATGCTCTGCACTTAAAATGACTTCTCGCTTTTCATTTTGTGCTATTGGCTCATTCACATATGATATCGCTGACAAGTTATTCAGTTTCATTTGCGCTTCTCGCACTGTAAACGGAATATCTTTCGCATTCCACTCTAAAAACAATCTTGGAATTTGCGGAATAAATGGACGGAACTTTTCAACTTCCCACATGTTCGCTATAACCGTTTTAGGATTTCCATCATATACGATTCCGCCATTATTCATACAAATAACGCGCGTAGCAAGTGGTATCACTTCATCTAAACGATGTTCACTTAAAACGATCGTAATGCCAAGTTCTTCGTTTATACGTTTTAACAATCCTAAAAACTCTTTCGCTGCAATTGGATCTAATTGCGCCGTCGGTTCATCTAATAATAATAATTTCGGCTGCATAACTAATACCGCAGCTAAATTGACAAGCTGCTTTTGCCCACCAGATAACGTATGAACAGATTGATGCAATAAATCTTGAAATCCTAAGAAGCTAATAAGCTCTGCGATTCGCTTTTGAATAATATGTGATGGTAATCCGATATTTTCTAAAGAAAATGCTAATTCTTGAATGACTGTATCCATTACGAGCTGATTTTCTGGATTTTGAAATACCATGCCAATTTCTTGTGCAGATAATAAATCAGGTACTTCCTCTAATAAAACATCATCATAAAAAATTTCTCCTGAACGTGTACCGATTGGAAGTAATTCCTTTTTAAAATGTTTCAATAAAGTCGTCTTCCCAGATCCTGATCCTCCAGCAAGTGCAATAAACTCTCCTTTTTGAATAGAAAGAGAAATATGCTGTAACGCATATTCGTTTTCATCAGCATATACAAATGATAAATTTTTTATTTCTGCATGCGCCACCATACCCACTCACTTCCTTCCATTATAATTGGTAGACTAATAAACATCGTAAATATGACAAACATCATTCCATCGTATTGCTGAAATAAAATAGATTCGACTTTCGGATAAATGATTAACTTTCCTCCGCCATACGTACTACATACAATAGCAATGATAAGTAGAATACTTAAATAACTGAGCGTATACCAATCTCGCCTTTCCATTCTATACCGAATATATGTCGTACGCTTCGTCACACCAAACCCACGAGCTTGCATAGAATCTGCTGTTTGCAGCGCATCTTCTAATGAACAAATTAATAATACTTGCAATAATTGCATACCATTTTTCACCCGTTCCACAATGGAACCTGCATCTACTTGTACACCTTTCGTTTTTTGGACGAGTGTTATTTTCTGTAATCGCCTCATAAACAAAGGAACAAACCTCACCGTAATCATCGTTAACAATGCTACTTTCGGTGAAATTCTAGAAAACAAATATAAAAATTTATGACTCGAAATAATATCATTATACGAAGCAAACGTAAACATAATCGCAACTAATAATAACCCCATTACTACTCCATACATAATCGCCTCAAGCTTAATACGGCTATCACCTAACCAAAATAACGTAGTTCGGCCTCTATGTGTTAACAGCGAATTAAATAAAATGACCATAAAAAAGAAAACGATTGTGCTCGGTAACATCTTTCTTATCTTTTCGCTATTCCCTTGCATCACATTGATTATAACGATTAATAGTATTGCCCCAATTAAAAAAAGAGGATGAAGACACATCATACATAGTATCATCACCCCGATATAATAGAAAAAATTCACAAAAGGATGTAAAGAAGAAAAACTTATTTTCATAGTCCTTTACCGAATGCCTTTCTTATTTTAATACATACACCCACTCAATTGTATCTCCTGGTTTAACTGTTACTATACCTGCACTATGGTTTGGAAACGCACCGTTCACACGATATTTCCATCCACTAGTATCTGTAATATCTTTTTCATATAAATCATTAATACCTTTTACGTAAATATCACCTTTAGAGCCACTCGCATCCACATCTAATCCGGTACGTTGCAATACTTTATAAACTGTATCGCCTTCTTGTACATCAACCTTTTTCGCACCTAATAAGTATCCTTCATTACCTTTTACTGAGATAGTAACTTGTTTTGCTTGTGGTTTAGGTGGTTCTGGTACTGTATCTGGTTTAGGTGGTACTGGCTTTGGAACGGTCGGAGTCGGTATCGTTTTCTCCTCTTTATTCGGATCAACTTTTTGCTCCTGCTTCGGTGTTTCTTTCGGCTGATTCACAACCTTCGCTTCTTCTTTTACTTCTTGCGTTTTTAGTTGCTCTTGTTGTTTCTCTTCTTGTGCTTTTTGTTGTTCTGGTTGTTTATTAACAGCAGGCTGTTCCTGCGGTTTCTCTTCTTTCTTTACTTCCGGTTGTGCCTGTGGCTTTTCTTCTTTTGGCTTCTCTTCTACTTTTTGTTCTTGCTTCTCTTTCTGCTTTTGCTCTTGTTCAGCCGGTTTTTCTTCCGGCTTTTCTTCCGGTTTCGCTTCTTCTTTTTTCTCTTCTTGTTTTGCTACCTCTTCTTGCTTTGGTTCTACTTTCTTCTCAGGCTTTACAGCTGCCTCTTCACATCCGGCAAGTAGCCCAAGTGAAAGCATGAAAGAAATAAACCACTTCATCTTACTCATGTTGTCTCTCACCTTTCATATTAAAAATTAGGAGCAAATGATTGCTCCTAATTTTTGTTAAGCTGCTTTACGTCTCCATAATACATATGCAGAAGCAAGACATAATACACCCATACCTACTTCTGTAGCTGCACTATGAGAAGATGCTCCTGTTTGTGGTAACGTGCTACCGTTTCCGGATTTTTTATTTTTAACTGGTTCGTTATCGACAACAACTTTTAGCGTGTCATCTTTCGTTTCTTCTTGTACTTGTTTTTGTTCTTGTGGTTGTTCAGTAACTTCTTTTTCTACTACAACATTTTCTGAATCCACATTTGGTTTCTTATCGATTTCAGGAACAGATACATTTGACCAGTCATAAATCGATTTCCCAAGGTCTTTAAACTGAAGTAAAGCTAAGAATGCTTGCTCTGTAGCCATTCCGCTACCGTTTTGATCACTTGGTAACCATTTGAATTCACCATTTGGAAGTTGGTATGATAGTAGATTTTGCATTGCCTTATGTAGACGATGTTGATCTACATCTTTAACAAGTGATAATCCAATAATCGCTTGCGCAGCACTATTAGAATTCTCTTGTCCATCAGCAGAAAAACCACCATTTTCTAGTTGTTCGTTATATAAATAGGCAACAGCTTTTTCTACAGCTGGCTTCACATCTGGTCGATCTTGATAAGGAGCTAATGCTGATAAAACCATACCTGTTACATCAACGCTACTAGCACTGTCTTTACTGCTTGCGCTATCGTAAGTCCAGCCGCCATCTGTATGTTGCGCGTTTAAAAGCGCATCAACTAAAGCAACTCGATTCCATTTTGAATTCACTGGAACTTCATATTTCTTCGTATCAAATGCAAGTAAAGCAAATGTATAGCCTGTAACAGAATTTACTTTATCTGATTCGTACAATTTTTGAACTAAATTATGTTCGCCTACCTTTGTAGGGTCTGCATGCATTGCATTCATCATAATAATCGTTCTAGCTAAATCTGTCGCTGAAAAACGGTTAATGCGCTTTTCTACTTTTTCAGTTACTGACTTAACGTAATTTAATTTCGCCTCAATTGGAACATTCTTTCCAGAACGAGAAAGACCTAACGCTACCCAATCACTTTCAATTCCATCTTGTAACATCTTTTCAGACGTCTTAGAGATCGCATCATTTACTTGCGCTGCTGGAACTTGAATGTTTTCTTGCTTTGGTTGTTCTGGTTTTTCTTGTTTTGGATCATCTGTTTTTGGTTCTTCTGGTTTTTCTTGTTTTGGATCATCTGTTTTTGGTTCTTCTGGTTTTTCTTGTTTTGGATCATCCGTTTTTGGTTCTTCTGGTTTTTCTTGTTTTGGATCATCTGTCTTTGGTTCTTCTGGTTTTTCTTGTTTTGGATCATCTGTCTTTGGTTCTTCTACAGTTTTACAAGTACCAAATTTATCTAATGTTTGCTGTAATGTTTCCTGGCTCATATTGCTCCAGTCTGCAACAAAACGAAAGACAACAACATCTCCAGCATTTAATTTATAACTATCTGCTCCAACTTCTGCAGATTTATCATTTACATCATACAACCAGCCACTTGTGTCCCCAGCCATTAAGCCGTTAATGCCTTTAACATACGTTCCAAAAGACATCGTCTCTGCTGTTACTTTGTCCCCCATGACTTTTTGCAGCAAACTTAAAGCTGTTTCCCCATCTGTAATCTGCTCTTCTTTCGGACATAACATAATGCCCTTTTGTGATTCACCAACAATTGCAAGTTTTGCTGTATTTCCTTCAGCAAACGTAATATGTACTGTATTCGCAAAAGAAACAAATACAAGTGTAACTGCCATTAACGACGTAAGCAGCCATTTTTTCAACATTGCCATCCCAAAATTTCCTCCCTTACTACTATTTACACAAAAAAAGGCCCTTCAAGGGCGTGCAATTGACACTCTTTTTTTGTAAGTGTCGAACAAACTGTGCAACACCTCCGACCCGCATCATTCGCGGCTATATTTGTATAGGAAAAATAATTTTGTTTATGAACGTATCATTGTGATAACATTCACTTTTCTAGGCACAACTTACTTCCATTTCAGTTATCGTAAAACGATAAACCTATACATTCTGTTAATTTTAAATTTCTGTATTATTTTACTATTGACAAAGAATTTTGTCCATGCTTTATCGGATTTATTTTCTAAGAATAGTAACTTACTAACCTTTAACGATGCAAACTCTTTTCACTAATAATAACGCCATCTTCATCCGCATACACATATTCATTCGGTTTCCATTCTACTTGTCCAAATTGCAACGAAATATTCCGCTCTCCTTTTCCCTCTTTTACACTTCTATTTGGCATCGTCCCTAACGCTAAAATACCAATATTAATATTCTTTAGTTCACTAGAATCACGAACATATCCATTCACAATAATCCCTGCCAGCTTTCTTTCCTCCGCAATAGCTGCCAAATTATCGCCCAGTAACGCACAATTCGTGGACGCTCCGCCATCAACAACTAATACCGTTCCTTCTGGTAGTGTTTGTAATCCTTCCTTCACTAGTACATTATCATCCTTCACTTTCACCGTTGCAATTTTCCCGTAAAACTGTTCCTTCTTCCCAAACGACCGAAAAGACTGGCGACATATTTGTAATTCCTTTTCAAACTCATCACATAGATCCGTAGTTTTCCACATCTTTTTCCCTCTTTTCCTTATTCTTTCTATATAACATATTCTTTGATTATTTTCGTTTCCCTGTCTAATGTTGCAAGAATTTGTATATGTAAGAAAAGGACAGAAAAACTATTGCCTTAAGAAGCTACCTTTATTATAATCTATTTCACAGATAAATTTCAGAATATTAAAAATTAACCAAGTGAAAAAGGAGGGATTTTATGCAATTACAGACCGAGGTAAAAAAGCAGCCGAGCAAACGAAAATTTAAAATGCCTGACGCGTACGTACTACTATTTTTTATTGCCTTACTTTGTGCAATAGCTACATATTTCGTTCCTGCTGGAGAGTTTAAAAGAGTTACAAATGGTACTATTACAACGACAATACCAGGAAGTTATCATTCTGTTCCACAATCGCCAGTAGGATTTGTTTCTTTTTTTACCGCTATTGAAAAAGGAATGACGCTTGCTGCTCCTATCATCTTCTTAATTTTATTTACAGGTGGAGCTATTGCCATTCTTGAAAAAACAGGTGCTCTTGACGGTTTAATCTATCATGTGATTAACAAGTTTCGTAATCAGCAATTACTTTTCATTTGCATTGTCGCCGCACTCTTTTCTATTCTCGGAACGACTGGCATTATCGTAAACTCAGTTATCGGCTTTATTCCCATCGGTATCATCGTTGCACGCACATTAAAATGGGACGCTATCGTCGGCGTAGCAATTATTTATTTAGGCACTTATGCTGGTTTTAATGCTACTATTTTATCTCCCTCACCTTTAGGCATTTCACAAAAGATCGCAGAACTACCGATGTTTTCAGGGATTGGTTTACGTACAGCAATCTATATCTCATTTTTAATTGCTACCATTTTATATATTAATTGGTATGTAAAACGTTTAAAAAAATCGAATAAAGGAAGCATACTCGGAGATAACCGGTTTCCAAGTAATGCTCTTTCAAGTGAGAAAGAAATAGAGAAAACTGAAGTTCCTTGGACAATACGTCACAAATTAATTTTACTCGTTTCAGCTTTATCATTAATTGCATTTTTAATAGGTGCTTTTCGTCTCCATTGGACAGACGCAGAAATGACCGCTACTTTTATTTTCATCGCAATTACAGCGGGAATCATAGGTGGCATGAAAGCAAACGATATCGCTTCTACTTTTCTAGCAGGCTGCCAAAATCTCATTTACGGTGCTTTAATCGTCGGAATGGCTCGTTGTATTTCAGTCATTCTAGAACAAGGAAAATTACTTGATACAATTGTGAATCAGCTCGCACAATCTCTCGAAGGACAAAGCCCTGTATTTGGTGTTATCGGTATGTATGTAAGTAGTGCCGCATTACATTTTCTCATTTCATCCGGGACAGGAGAATCTGTTATTTTCATTCCAATATTAGCTCCACTCGCCGATTTCATGCACATTACACGCCAAGTTACAGTACAAGCTGTTATGCTTGGAGAAGGTGTAGTGAACTGTCTCAATCCAACTTCCGGTGTTTTAATGGGCGTTCTCGCAGCGAGCGGAATTTCTTACGGAAAATGGATTCGATTTATGGCTCCACTTGCATTCATTTGGTTTATCATCGGACTTATTTTTCTTATTATTGGCGTGAATATTGAGTGGGGACCGTATTAAAAAACTCATGTTATATTTAACTTGATAAAATTTCTATTCTCCAATCCTATAAAAATTACTTATTCTAGTATAGATATAAACAGGGATTGATTATATTGATCAATCCCTTCTCTCAAAGTAAAATACCTTTATGTATTTTAGTTCCAAATTTTATTTACCCATTCCGGATGATCAATAAAAGGATTACGATTATGTTGATATTTCGTAAAAATCACTTCATTACGCTTTCGCTCTAAATCATCTACCGGGTCTTGTTCATTCCATTTTAGTAAAACGGATAGTTTGCCCATGTATGGATCTTTATTGTTATTCACCTTTTCATTTAATTCTAAGTCTATTTCGCCGTTGTCTCCTTCATAACGAACAGCCATGTAAAATAGCATCCTAGCGATATCTCCTTTTACACTATCACGAGGTTCCCAAGAATCACTATCGTATTTACATTCTGTCGCTTCCGAATGATTCACACCACCATTATCAAAATCCAGATTTCCACGTGAACTATTTACAGATACATCCGTCGCTCTTAAATGATGCAAATCTGTTCCAGCTCCTGCAGTCGTTCCAAAATCACCGTGAGATTTTGCCCAAACATGCTCTCGGTTCCAATTATCAACTCCTGAACCATTCGTAAGTTTCCCTTGCGAACGCCCAGTATATAAGAGTATCACATTGTTTTTATTATTTGGATCTTCATCCGTATCTCTTAGCGCTTCCCAAACCGCACTGTATGATAACTTTGTATGATCATCAATAATATTATGAAGTTCCTTCTTTAATTCTAAACCCGTTTTTCCTATTGCATTATTATAATATGTATCGTCATAGCTTTTTACAGTGATCTCTTGTGGTGATGCAGAAGCTACTTCACCGTGTATGATATCTGTGAATGATAGAGATGCCGTACCTAAAATAAAAAATGAAGATAGTGTAACCATAGCAAGCTTTGTATTTCGAAACTTCATATACCCATTTCCCCTTTAAAATATAATTTGAAGCTGTTAACTAAAAGGTGCTTTCTAACCCCCAAAAAACTTTTAGAAAGCCATAGCCATCCTTTTCCTTTTATTTAATACAAAACTCTATTGAGTCTGTATTATTTCCATACTTTTGGTTTATCTACTTCTCAAGGAATATCCTTCTCTAGTAAAGATTATTAAAATATTCTTTACAATTAAAAAGTAGTTTAATGTTAACTCATAAATTCCAATTTTTTTATGCAATTATGCATATTTGATAAATCGACTTTTCCTTTTTCTATAACTGTCTTTATTTTTTGTGTAAAACCCTTCTTCCTCTGAAGAATAAGTACAAAAATAGATTGGATACCATGTAGGCACCAATCTATTTTAATGAAAGAAACTTTGTTAATTCTGAGTTCACAACACATTGTGCAGTAATGATTACATTTTTATATTGGGACAGAACTACTACTCTTTATTTTGCATTGAATCTATATACTTTTTAACTACTTCATATACATATTCTTGATTTGCCGCTGCTGTGTTTGGATTGTATTTTCCGCCGTTTGTTTTGTTGTTAGATAACACTCGAATTCCTAAAAATGGTACGTCATACGCTTTTGCGATTTGCGCTGCTGCAGCGCCTTCCATTTCTTCAACAGATGTACCGTATTTTGTATGGAACCATTTAATTCTATCAACTTCATTATTCCAAACATCTGCTGAACCAATCGTACCTTCCACTACTTTACCTTTTGTATATGTGTCTTTTACCGCATTCGCTGCTGCAAGTAAATCCTTATCTCCCTCGTAGTATCGGACTTTCTCAGCATTTGGATCTTCTCCTGCACTTCCTTCAGAAGCCATTAAGTCCATTGAAATCCATTTTGTCGGTTCAATCCCTTGATTCTCATCCATATTTGTTGTTTTTAATGAACCTATGTTTGCTACTTGTTTTCCTAAAACAATATCAAATACATTTAAATTAGGATCATGTCCACCTGATGTTCCTTGGTTAATAATCGCCTTAGGCTTATATTTTTCAATAGCCACTGCTGTAGCAGCTGCTGTATTTTCCATTCCTTTACCTGTTTTCGCTACGATTACAGGATAATTGTCGACAGTGCCTTTATAAAATACGAAGGTTCCAGACTTTTCTTCTTTCACATTTTTTAACCTTTTTGCAAACTTTTCGGCTTCTATCGGCATTGGCCCTTGAATTAAGATCGGTTGTTGATTACTTTTTGCCTCAACTTGTTTTGGACCCGCATTACATCCCGCAAGTATTGAGAATGACAATACCGTAGTAGTTACTAGCGCCGCACACTTTTTCAACATATTGTTCTTCATAAATAATCTCCTCTTTCTCTTGTTGTTTTCTATACTCGATGCTTTTGGTCCAAACAAAAAAGTTCTAGAAATTGTAGAAGAATCTCTACTTTCTAGAACTACGGTAGTCAAAGTTAATTAAGCACATGCAAAATTATAAATCGGTAGCGCTCATGAAATAGCACGGCCGAATACTTTAACCCGTAGTCCAGTTCTTTCATTGGGAACTAGGTAGAAACGCTCGGACCATATTACCGAGTATATACGAGTGATGATGTGTAAAATTATTATATTGGTAATATATCAAACTTTTAGTGTGCACGCAATCTAAATGTGAACATTTTTATTAAAATATTTTTTAATGTTCGTTTTTTGAATGATAAATTCATTTTTTATACATTTCTAAGCGAAAAATACCACTAAAAACTCATATTCTAAATACTAAAATAAATCCACCTACAACAACCGAGCTTTTACAAACAATCAAGCTTTCTTACTTCCGCCTTATATCGAGCTGGAAGTCTTTTTCCCCTCGTATTGCGAGATACAATGCGCCTCTATCCACTTCACAATTATTTCTTCCAGCATCGGATGAATTGGCTTTTCCGTCCCTTCTTTATAGTTCTTTTGGAGCTCTAATACTTTAAATTCTCCTTCAAAACCTTTTAAACTATGATCCATATTTTTTACTACATGTACTTCTGAATCACCTTTCACATAATGACCAATTCGCTTCGCTTTTTCAGGATCAGCCTGAATGTCTTTATCACCAGCGATTGCTAGTACTGGACATGTTACTTGTTGTAAATCTTTATAAATATCATGCTGGAAATGCTCCCTAAACCATTTTGCGTTCATCGGTTTAAAACCAACTTTAATCGTATCTTTTTCTGTGTTCATCATTTTCTCTTTTATTTTTTCCATCTGCTTCTCTCCACGTTTCTCCACATTGAGAAGGCGCATTAGTTTTCCCTTTATTCCTTTTTGTTCTTTTAATTCTTTATAAGCGATCTCTCTTTGTCTTTTCGTAGCCTCTTCTAACGATTCCGCAGCTCCTGTAAGAAGCATGAGTCCATTAACTGGCGTTCTTGCGTTTACTACAGTTGCTAACATACACCCTTCACTATGACCAGCTAAAATGATATTTTCCGGATCAACAAATGGTTGTTCTTTTACATACGTAATCGTAGCCTCTATATCACTAACTAAATCCCACATTCCAGTCTTCAGAAATTCCCCTTCACTCTTTCCTACCCCGCGCTTATCAAAGCGGAGCGTTACTACTCCAAGTCTCGCTATTACATGTGCTAAATCTTTGTAAATATTCGACGCAAGCTTTAACGGTACGATCATTCCATCACGATCAATCTCTCCAGATCCAGCGATAATGACAACAGCAGCATACTTCCCATCAGCTTTCGGTTTCGTAATCGTACCGCGCAAAGTAAATTCACTATTTATCACTACCTCATATTCATCAAAGGCCATAATTTTGTCCTCCCTCTATTCTTTTATATCCAATTTAAATTTCAAACTCGCTATTATATTTTTGTACTCTCTTACATCTTTCATCGGAGCAAAAACTGGATTCTCTGCAATACTTTTTAACATGCTCCGCTTTATAATCTCTTCATTTCTAACCGTTTTAGCACCGAGTGGAAATTCTGCAAACCATCCATCAATCGCATCAAAATAGGAATCGCCGTGTAAATGCAGACTATTTACTGTGAAACTAGCTGCACAAACTGTTGCGTATTTCTGCAACAGTTCTAACGCTCTTTCAAAATTCCCTTGCATACAATATACTTGTGCAGCAGCATAGTAAACTTTTAAAGTCATATTAGGATGTAGTTTTTCTATTTCATATATATCTATTAACATGAAAGCTCTATTTAAAGCGATCTCTACCTTTTCTTTGTTTGAGGCATTAACTATTACAAAATTCGGGATTGTCGAAACAAAGTGCATCAAATGTTGGTACATACTAATTTGCATCATTTCATTCGCCTTCTCAGTATTTCCAAGCATTTGATACGCTTGTGCGATTAGATCTTCCTCTGGAACGTTAGGACGTATCGTTTCGCCAAGTAATTGAAGCACCTCATTTGGCTTATTGAGTATAAGATAGCAAGTTGCTTGAAACGATACCGCCTCTTTCACAAGAGAAACATCATCACTCTCTTCCTGCACCCTGCTAAAGAGAGACATTGCCTCTTCTAAAATTTCAATTCTTTTATCCGTATCCTCTGTTAACATATGGTGGTTTATAAAAAGTAGTCCCATTTGAAGTAATAACGGAAAACAAGAATAATATTTTTTAATCATTTCTCTGCACTCTATCATTACTTTATCAAACGGTTCTTCACTAAAAGCTTCCGCTAGTCGATGATATAAATTTTTAATATCTTCCTGTTTCATTTGCGGTGTATAACAGATTAGTTCATCTATACTTATGTTAAAGTACGATGCTAACAATGGTAAAAATGTAATATCCGGATAACTCTGCCCTGTCTCCCACTTAGAAACAGACGCCTTCGTAATACCGATATACGCCGCTAACTCTTCCTGTGTAATTCCCTTTTGTTTTCTCTTATCCGCAATAATTTTATGAATGTTTATCTCCTTCACATCATCACCTCATACTTTTATTATATGCTTTTATTTCACACAAAATATGGATTTAAAGTCGACTTTCGTTAACAAAATCAACTGTTAGGAAACATCTCTTTAAAATTAAAGGCAGGAACATATTTGATATGTTCCTGCCTTTTTATTGTGGGGTACCGGTACGTGGTCATCTAGCTAAGATTTTGAAGTGCTTTAAAATCAAACATTTCATCTCACCACAGATTTTTTAGTCGGGTAAGCGGGGGGCATCGCTGCCCCCAACTCCCCTCAGAACCGTACGTGACAGTTTCCCATCATACGGCTCAAGCCTTCTTTTTATCCGATTTCAGTCCCTTTAGTATAGGCAAGGTAAGTGAACTAATTTTAAGTTTAAATTAGACAATATGAGGTGTTGCGGAACAGGCATGTCTTTTACGACTACCTTTTCCCCGTTTTGTAGTGGAGTTTTGCAGATAGCGCAGCGGTAACCTTGTTTTCTAGCCAGCTTCATTCTATCCATCGTGTTTTCCGTATCAAATACCTTACGGTCTCTTTTTTCCCAGTATTCTTTCAATGTTGGGTCATCAGGACTATTTTTGAATTTCACCATGTTGTGTCTCTCAATCTTAATCCATGACATATGTAAGAGTTGGATATTTGTTTTCGGGCAGGTTGGTGTCCAAGCATTTCCACCATGATGTGGATGCCTGTAATATCTTGCATATATCCATTTCCACGACTTCTTTGGATGGAGCTGTCGAAGATGTTTGCCGATTCTCCAATAGATATAGCTATCCATTGTACCAAAGATTTTCTTAGAAACGACATGTTTCCAGTATTGCCCGTATCCTCTGATAATAGGATTAAGCACTCGGATGATTTCTCCGATGGGTTGACCCCTCATGACACGTAAAGTATCTCCAATTTTCTTCTTCGCTTTCTGTCTACTGCCCTTACTTGGTTTGATGAACAGTTTATTCCCCTGTTCAGTTTGGTACTGCCGAATCAAGAATCCTAGGAACTCAAATCCTTCCTCAATATGTGTAACCTTCGTCTTTTCAGGGCTTAATTCCAATCCCCTGTCCTTTAAGTAGGGACGAAGTCTCATATATACAGAGAGTGCTTGTTCTTTTGTCTCCGTTAAGACCACAAAATCATCTGCGTAACGGATAAGGGTAAATTTGCAAGCAGGATTCATAATATAACTATCATTAGCTTTATAGTTTTTCTTGTAAGTAATTCCCAAGGTTTCTTCCATTCCATGAAGGGCAATGTTAGCGAGAAGTGGCGAGATAATTCCTCCTTGCGGAGTACCTTCTTGCGTTTCCGCGAAAAAGCTTTGCTCCATGTATCCCATCTTGAGCCATCGCTTCAATAGTTTTCTTCCTGGGAAGTAAGAAGTTTGTTTGAGTATCCACTCATGGTTGAGATGATCAAAACAGCCCTGAAAATCTCCTTCAAATATCCATTTCTTCTTTGTGCCCCCGTTGATTCTATTGAAAATGCTTCGTATGGCATCATGGGTACTTCGCTTAGGACGAAACCCGTAAGAAATAGCTTCAAATCTGGCTTCCCACTGTGGTTCAAGGGCATTTCGCACTATATTTTGATATACCCTATCCTTTATAGTTGGGATGCCCAACGGTCGCAATTTTCCGTTTTTCTTCACAATGTATATACGTTTTGCTGGTTTTGGTCGGTGTTGTAGCGTATTTAACTTTTTGAGTTGCTCATAGAGAAGATTTCTTTCTCTGCGACTCAAGGCTGTATGTTCATCAACACCTGCTGTTCGCTTTCCTTTATTCTGCTGTGTTACTCGTCTAATTGATAACAGTAAGTTTGCTTCGCTTCTCATGAGTAAGCGTTGAAGTTTTCTTACCTTTCTTTGTTGCTGTAACTGTTCGGCACGGTAAATTCTTTGTCGTAACTTCGTCACATACATCTGAACTGCTTTCCAGTTTGTATACGAGACGTGCGCCGACGCTCGTTCTGAGGTGTTCATAACTGCACGCTCCTATTCGTCAGAAGATAACTTACAAATGTATTTCCATGTTGAAGACCTATAAGAAGTGGGCTCCCTTTCAGGCTTGTCATGGGTTTGTCCGTAAGGACGACAATATCCGCTCAGTTATACATATTTCTATGCTTTCCTGTTTCCTTTCGGCTAGCGGCTTTTGCTTTCTCTTATATCCTTTACCCTCTGCCACATCGTTTGACTTTACAGTCATCCTACTGCTTGCGCAGATGACATAGGGCTTACCAAGTTTCACATTCCACAGATACGACAGGGTTAGGTGGACTCTTTACTCCGGATAAGTTGCGGGATGCAACGCGGCAGTATTATGAGAATGCCTTTCCTCTTATCAAGACCTGGGTAGAGCTGTACATTATCCCAAGCTAACGATTACGAAGCTTACGAGCCTTCACTCTCGTTCACCGTACCTGTCTTCTCCTAGCGGTATTCCGAGTCATGTACAGACTCTCTGTTTCCACATTTCCTCATGCAACCCACGAGCCCGTTACCAAGTCCGCAGTTTCGGATGGAGATAGACTTTGCATCTAATCTAGTAGCAGAAGCTACCCTGTGGGAATGCGACTTCTTGTCGCACCATAATT
>NZ_MACF01000151.1 GCF_001884045.1 Bacillus mobilis
TAGCGGGCGTGTGATGCTTGGTGAATTTTTAATTCGCCCACTTCGACCATACCTTCTTCAGGCATGTATTCGTTGAGTGCACACAAATTCACGTATCGTCAACGATTAATGGATGTATAATCAAACGTGGACACAAAATTGGCAACATACCGTTTATATATTCATAATTTTATCGAGTTTTTCAGATACCGATTTTTGCATGTCAGGAAGAACATGGCTGTACGTATTAAGTGTAGTTTCGATATCAGAATGACCAAGACGATCAGCAATCAATTTGACGTTAATATTTTGTTGTATCAACATCGTTGCATGTGTATGACGTAGGTCATGGAAACGTATCTTAGGAAGCCCGAGTTTTTCCGTTAGATTATAGAATTCCTTGCGTAAATTGCGAGGAATCATTGGTTTACCTGTACGTGTGCAAATCACCAAATCATTATCTTCGTAATCTTTACCGTGAAATAAACGTTCTTCAAGAACCGTTTTGCGATATTTCTTTAGTTCATTGACGAGTTTGTCTGGTATGTGAATTGATCGTACACTTGATGCGTTTTTTGCACCGATTTTTATTTCGGCAGCTTGGGTTAAAGTTTGTTTTATGTAAATGATATTCCTTTCGAAATCAATATCCTTCCAACGTAATCCCATTATTTCACCTTGACGCATACCAGTAAGAAGAGACATTGCAAATGCGATATAGCAGCGGGTAAGTCGTTTAATGTTCTTTGATTCGGTTAAGAAGTAATTTACTTGATCAAGTGCCCATACGTTCATTTCTTTACGTTGTCGTTTCGGTAATGTCGTGCCGATTGAAGGGTTATTTTTAATTAATTTCATTGTTTTAGCTTTCTTTAATGATGAGCTTACTATTCGAAATACTAAATGAATAGTGTGAGATGAGTAAGCTGCTTCATTTACTAGGTTGTTTACAAATTTTTGAATATGAATAGGCTCAATTTTTTGTAATTGAAAATGTCCAAGTCTTGGTTTTATGACGTTCTCACAGTAGATGGAGTGAATTTCATAGGTTGACTTCTGGAGATAAATACGTCTTTCTTCAAACCATTCATCTAAATATTTAGAATAGGGCATTTGTGTTAAGTCGAGAAACTCGTTATTTATCATTTCAGATTGAATTTTAATTAGTGCATTTTCTGCTTCCTTTTCAGTTTTAAATCCACGTCTTTTTATTTGTCTTCTCTTTCCTGTAAATGGATCCTTACCTAAATCGAAAGAAAAATACCAAGTATCTCTTTTTTTATCTTTTAATACGCTACCTTTCATAATTAAAACCTCCAATAGGTTCTAACGATTGAAATAATAGCTTCCATAACTTGTATTTTAATGCTTAGAATCTTTTTTGTATAGGTATAAGTAATAGGATAGAAAACTAGTAAAGAAATATATGGTAATATTTATAGTGGGATAATAAAATGATAACTGTATATAAAATCATTTTATACAAAGGGAGAGTGCATTGGGATGAGTGTTAAACTAAACTTTGCATTATGCGGAACAGATATTGTATACATAGAGGACAGATTATATAAAAATGTGAAATACAGGTGTCCACACTGTCATGAAGACGTCATATTTAAAAAGGGTAATGAAAGAGAACATCACTTTAGTCATAAGCCTGGTAGTAATTGTACTGTCTCTCGTGAAACCCTCTTACATTTCGAGGCAAAGCATTATCTTGTCAATAAGGTAAATAAAGAAGAAGACATAAAGCTTATAATTGATTTAAGTTATTTTAAAAAGAATTACAAAGAATTTTTAAAGGCTATTAATATAGATTCTTACGAGATATCATTATTAGATATATTGAAGTTTTACAAAAAGAGGTCTGCTGAAAGTGAGCAATGGGTAGGGGATTCTATAGCCGATGTTGTAGTGAAAGGCGAATACGACGATGCTCAACCATTTGTAATAGAGGTTTATGTAACACATGCAAACGAAGATGAGAAAGTTCGATATTTCGACGAAGAGGATATACCGTTTTTAGAAGTAGTTCCTATTAGAAAAAACAGTGGATTTATGTTCGAGGTATCTGATGCTTCTATTTCTAAGTATATTGATTATATATCGTCAAAAATTTCTTCGTCTGCAGCTGATATTAGTTATGATATCTTTAAAGATGAATTGATGGATATAGCTAGAGAAGACTTAACAGATGAAATATTGCTTCATTATAAAAATCAAGCAATACACGAGGTAGAGGATGCAATTAAAAACCTAAATTATAGATACTATATTAATGGAGACATTTATAAAAAAATGAACAGCGTTGAAGCTAAGTCGTATATGAGTAAGGAATCTAGTCGTGAGGAACTACTTGATATATCTTATAAGAACTCCTCACAATCTAAAGATAAATACTTGATGGTAAATGACCGTTACTTCTTATCTAACGAACAAAATTTATTATATTCATTAATATACGAAATACAGGAACATTACCAGGTTGAAGCTATTGTAGGCGGTTGGGAACATACCAAAAAGAAAAAAGTAATAGGTTTTAATATATTAATGCCTAATAGTAAAATTGTAGTAGAAGAAATGAATAGAATATTAAATGATATGTTATCTACAATTAAAAGAGACTGGATAAACAATTGATTTTATGCATCTGATGAAGTTACATATGTAATATAGGAAACTCGACTAATTTCTGCTCAAAGGAGTGGTTTTATTGTTGGATATTAGTAAATTTGATAGTAATCTTAAAGAAACCCTGGTAAGTAATTCATTATTACCACTTAATTCAAATTCACTATGGTGCTGGTTTGATATTAGTTATAAATACAATGAGAATGAAAAGCCTACAAGTGATCTACCGCTAAGAAGAAAAATTGATGAATTTGTTCCTAAAAATAAGCGGGGGTTATATGTGATAGTTGATCCTATTACTGAAGAAGTTTTATATATAGGTGAAGGCTGGATACGTAATAGACTACATGAACATATTAAAAAATTATATGAAGAAAAACCAAGGCCAAGAAATGAATTTTTTAAATCAATTCAAGGCGACATTCGTATATATTGGACTGAATGCATGGGCTATCATAGAAGAATCGCAATTGAAGGCGCTCTGCAATGTGTGCTCAAACCTCGTTACAGAAGAGATGACTATTAAATAAAAACTATATTTTATACAAAGGAAGGGGGAAACTAGATGAATAGTGAAGATCAAGAAAAAGAAAAGTCTCAACCTTCAGCAGATAATAATTTCCCTTTACAAATATTCAACACTTTAGGGTTAATAGGCGAACATCTTTCAGAATTCAAAAACCAACTGGAAAGCACTATAGAAAATGTAATTAAGCTTATACAAAACAATGATTGGCAAGAAATTGAAACTTCTTGGAGAAAAGCTGCTGAATCATTAGGACGTAAAGGCTGGACACTACCATTATTAATGGATGTCAGTGATAATATTGAATTATCTCAAATTAATGACACGAAAAAACTAAACGAATTAATTGTTAAATTTCATTCAATTGAGAATGAATTTAAAGTTATGAAGAGAGATATTCTTGATCATAAACTTATAAAACAATGGAAGAATTTACTTGAACAGTGTTTCGAGAATTATGAAAAGGAGAATTACTTGATTGTAATTCCCAGTTTATTTATTGTTATTGAAAGTTTGACACAGGTTCTTATTTCACCAAGATATCAAAAATATATTAATCCTAATAAGGATCGAAAACCGTCTATAAGAGTTCAATATAACGCAGTAAAACAAGAAATTGAGAATGATAGAACGTATATAATTATCTATGTATCTGTATTAGAATTTTTAAGAAGTGTATTTAAAGCGGGGAATTTTGATTCAAACCCGAATCGGTTGCCAATTATCAACAGAGATTGGGTGTTACATGGCCGCGACTATCCGAATAACTGGACTCAGGTAGATGCATTACGATTATTCAATGCGATACATACAATCATACAACTAGATTTCTTACTGGAAGATTTAGATACAGAAAAGATTGATGATAAAGAGCTAGTTAAATAAAAGTTTAATTTTATATAAGAGGTGAATCACCATGAGAAAAGAAAACAAAGATGAAATACAAGAAATAAAAGAATTTATTCAGTTCAGACTCACAGCAATAGAAATGAAGTTGTCTAACCAAGAAGCTTTACGCTTAGAAGACAAGCTTATCCCTGGTATTAATCCAGCAGCTCTTGAAAATAGTATTAAAGTATTAGAGGTAAAAAGAATAAAAATGCAGGAAGCTTTAAGATCCTTACAGTAAAATCCAATTGCATATAATAAGGAGCGATATCATGAATTTCATTCTGTGGATGTTTGACATAGGGAAAAAGGTGAGAATAAGTAAACAAGCAATGTTTGCAGATGAAGAGCTAAGAGGTAAAAGTGGAATAGTTATAGATAGAAAGAGTGAAGAGGAAAATAGGCTACAAAAATATACAGTAGACTTTGGAGAATTAGGTATCTTTAAAGACTTACCAGCAATTGTTTTTGATAGAAGATTGAGAAATAAAATTACTTGAGACAATACTGAAATCAATATTTGAATCGAATAAGAGTTTTATATAAAGAATAGGGTACAGTTGAATGAAAGCAATTTTTAACATTTTAACCGTTTTAGTTTTTGGTGTAATATTCACGTCACTTTTAGCTCTTATTGCGCTACCTTTTATAGCAAAGAAGAAGAATTGGAAAAAGCTTAATATATTTTAAAACCGTGGTGTATTAAATATTAAAACTGAATAATAAGGGCTTTGTATGAGGAGAGATATGATGAGTGTGAACTTAAATATTAAAAATGTCAGTGTGGAGATGGATAAAAAAGGTGTTTTTTGGAACGCAGGCGACATTGCTAAGATGAAGGTAATTACAACATCAAAACAATCCCTTGAACTTGATGTATTAATCCAATTTAAAAAGGGCTCTAAAGGAACTATTAGGATGAATGAAGTTAGGTCAACTGACGGAAATTGCCCTCTATGTGGAAGGAAATCAGAAGACTGCTTAGAAGACCGTTCAAAATACTGTAAGGGACTTAGTGACTTACAAAACAAAATGTTGATTTTACAACAAGTATACGATTGGATTAAAAAATACTCAATCTATCGTCTTCACTTTTTAACTTACGAGTACGATAAATTTGAAGTAGTAGAGTAAAATTCTCATTTTAAGCAGGAGTGTTTTGATGCAGTTAGAAAACATTTTGTCGTGACGTTTCAACTGACGTGAGAAGCGATTAAAAAGGAAATATGGGAAACAAGCGCTATAGCCTTACAAAATAAAATAACAGCTAAGTTATTGGATAAAAACATTACATATGTAGAAATGGTAGGAGCTATTATTTTCACCCATCACGTTCGTGCAGCAATATAGGTGAAGATGTTTTAACTAAATTCAATATCATTCTTCAAAATGACGGTGAGAAATATTTAGAGGATATATCTATTCATGTGAAAATTCCAAGAGAAGGTGGGGTTATTGTGATGGACCACGTTCGCAGCGTTACGGTATTGAAGCATTGTGTACCTCTTTCCCGAATACAGTGCTCTTAAACATCAGCAGAATATAGAAGCCTTTGGTAAAGAATTAAGGGGTGCTTTTGAACCGAAAGCTTGAGGGGAAGTATTGAATTGGGAGTATACGATAGATGCTAAAAATCTCCCAAAATCCATTAATGAGAAGTATACAACGTAAAGTTACCTAGCGATAGCTTTTTTGTTGTAGAGAAAAGTACGGCTAAGGTGAACGATCGTTATGATAAAATGATTATATAGTGATAATTTGATTACAAAAGGAGAATATGAATGTTACAGAACGACACAATTCTAACGTTACAGTACGAATGGGAAGAACAAATGATTGAAAATGAGGAATCTAATGAGGGATCTTTAAAGAAGGTACAGGGTTTAATCACAGCGATAAAATCGACGTATTATTTCTCCTCTTTGCTCACAATGTCGGAAACAGAATTCGACGAGTGGTTTGAAGAGAATAAATTACTTGTGCTGACGTATAATGCAAAAAGCGATTTACATAGTTTCGAAAAAAGCTTAGAGAACTATGTCCAAGTTCCATCTGTATCAGATGAAAACATTACATCGGGACTTCTCCATTTCGGATTCAATGGAGAGATTTTGGTTGCGATGTTGAAATGGATCCTAGAGAAAGGAGCTCCGGTTGTATTCCAGGAAGGGGTTAAAAAATTTTTAGAATGGTTTAGTTCTAAAGGTCAAACACAAGAGAATCAGGAATTAAGCACAGGGCCATCCAGTTTGGGAGGAAGAAATCAAGAATCGGATATGGATGTATTAAAAAAATTCGCTGACGAGAATCCTGAGTTTTTGATGGGAAATGTAGAAGCTTTCGGAAGCGTTAAAATAGGAATTGGCGATGTGTATATGCAATTTGGAGAACCAAAAACGGAATTGCAAAGATCACAAAAGAACTAAAAAAACAATACTTTAAAGATAAATCGATTAAGAAAGATCAATATTTTTTATCCTATACTGGCGATCCATTGTCACATATGGGGATTTACAATGTTATTAAAGAAGCAGGAGAAAGAGTTAAGATTGAAGGTGCGAGATGTAGTACGCATACGTTTCGACACTTTTTCGCAGCACAGTACATATTGAATGGGGTTGGTTAACTTACTTAAAGTAAGTTAATGAGACACTCAGAGTTATCTACAGTCATTGGAGGATTTTGAACTTATCAAAAGGGCGATGCCTTCAAGCCCATTAATGAATATGAGGAATTTTTAAACTCATTACTTGAATTGCTGTGAGCCTTCCCACTATAAACAAAACTCCTAACCTTATATTAGTGCTAGGAGTTTTGTTTATTTTTATATAAATAAAAATTTGTTTACTTCAATAAATTTGGTTTGTATTTAAGTATTTTCATGTCCTTGGATGGTAAATATCTAAATTGATGAAGTAACATGGACCAATCAAGTTCAGCCTGTCTATATTTACTATAATAATATTTCTTTTCTTTATGAATAGCTTCTTGTGTTTCATATGAACGTTTTATACTACATTGCTCTATAATTGAAAAATTTTCATATGTTTTTTTGTTTCGGAGTATATCTAATTGCTTCATAAATATGGATTTTACTTCTAAAAATGTATTGTTAACTAACTTGTTATTGTATTTTTCAAAAAGTACATACTGAATTTCATTTAATTCACATAATTCTTTTGTAACGTTATGATAATATCTTTGATTTTTAAAGCTTACACATATCTCATATGAAATTTCATTATCATATCGGACCAATTCAATAGATTCATTGATCTTTTTTCGACTCTCTTCAAAATTTGTATCTGATAAACAATGAACGAAAGTGTTGTTATGTTTTATTCCAGATACTACATCAATGCTACTTTTCTCTAAAATATCGACAAATATGTTTCCCTTTTCCTCATTTCCCTCTACAATATTTGTTCTAAATACAAACACATATTCAGTTAACAACGTGTCAGAATAATTTATATGTAGGAAATCATATCTAAAATCATTGCTGAGTTTTAATTGATTTTGATAATCCAAATCTCTATGTATAGGATACATTTTAATCCCTCATTTCGTATTTACTGCAACAAATTATAATCTATTATTTTGGAAAGAAATACAAGGAATTATTGGATGGAAATACGTTATTTTTAAGTACTAACAGATACTAGGATGCTTCCCTACGGCATGGATTGTAATAAGACGCTTGATATTGTTTTGTTTGATCATTATATAGACGCCTCAATGCTTCGAAAGGTAAACCGCTTTTATCGGAAAGTTGTCGCATGGGCATACCTCTTTTAAATTAGACTTAACTCACTTGGATATAAGAATACCTTCTGAGTAAAATTAAAAGTTGATAACGAAATGTAGTCAATTTGAGGGAGAATACACTCAAGATAAAATGTCGGCAGTAAGTAAATTGTTTCGCTGTTACATATCAACCGATGAATGGAACAATATTACTTTTAAACTTAAATAAATATCTTAGATGAAACCAGCTGATTTGAGTGTCATTAGTATGCTTCTATATAATGATATTTACAAGCTAATTAAAAATAAATATGTGAAACGAAAACTATCTTATTTTTTGAGATAGTTTTTTGTTTTATTTATTGACTCTAATTAGCAAAAAAGGAGAACGTTTAATGAAGAAAATACAATTGGTGAAAGATTTAGAGTTTAATAAGGAGTATGAAGAAATTTGTGGGAAAGTTAATTATGATAATTATACCTGTTTTGTTGAAAATTTAGATAGAGCAATTTATGAGCCAGAAGAAATAGTCAATGTTTCGGAGGTTAATTCAAGTATTATAGAAAATGTTGTAAATGAATATCGGGAGTTATTGATCAAGAGAAAAATGAATCCAACAGACAAACAGATTGAATTTGCTCGAACTACTGCAAAGATACTTTTAGGTGAATTAAAGGACTATAAGACTATTCCAGTCATTCCAGCTCCTTGCGGATTCGGTAAGAGTACAATAACATATGTTTTTATTAAAGAAGTTTGTAAAGCTCTGAGAGAAGGATCAATTCAAGAAGGAATGATTATTGTAACCGATAAGTTGTCTGATTTGAAAAAAATACATGAAGAGTTAGAGAAGGAAATGGGATACTACAAAAATGAAATTATTAACGATAAAGAGCAGAAAGCTCCATTTACATACGTATTAGAAGGATGGACAGAAAAATCATATGAACAAGGAATTTGTAAAAATAAAAGAATGAAGGCTTATAAAGTTGGAATGTGTAATAAAGAGAATTGTCCATTTTTTAATGAATGTAAAATGTCTAATCAGAAAACAGAGCAAAAATCTTCTCCAATTTTGCTTATGACGAATGCTAGACTTGAAACGTTTGGTGAAAATCTAAATCAATACGAACATTATGAGAATAAGGATGGAGCGATTAAGTCACGGACGATGATAATCAATGATGAAAAGCCAGTGATGGTAGATAGTATGTCCATTTCAATGCAAATGATTAATAATATTGATAATGCTATTCGTGATATTTCAATTAATAATGAAAAGGGTAAAAGTGAAAAAAAGAAATTAGAAGAGAAATGGGATCAAATACGTACAATGCTAAAAAATAAATTAAATCGTTATTCTCAAAAATACGAAAGATTTTTAGTTTCCAATATTAATAATGAGCCTGTTCTACTGAACGATGAAGAGTTTAATTCATTGTGGAATAAATGTATGGGTAACAAATATAAAAACGAACTAAAACATATCCACAGAGCTTTGACTGTAGGGGGATTATTCTGCAAGACTAAGAAACAAGAATTTATTAATACAATTTCCATGAAAGATATAGTTAATAAGAATTTTAAAACTGTAATATTCGATGCTACAGCACTTATTGATCCAGATTATGCAAGTTCAGAAGGGAATGCGTATGAGGAAATAATACGTTTTATAAATATTGAAAATGCTAGAAGGTTCGATAATATCACTTTTAAATTTCATCAATCCCATAAGATCAATAAAACGCAATTTGGGAGTAAAAAATATCTTGCTGATGCTTGTGTGAAATTTACAGAAAATATGCCAAAGAATAAAGCTACTTATGTAGTTACCTACAGAGAAGTAGCTACAAAAATGTTGAAAGAATTAAAGGGTCGTAAGAATGTATTAATAAATGCTACAAATAAAGAAGAATTATTGAGAGCTACAAACAAAGTTGAAATTGTAGCAGATGAAGATACAATTTTTTATTTTGGAAACACAAAGGGAAGTAATAAAGCAAAAGATTGTGTTCAAATGGTGCAATTCGGATGGAATACTTTACCTGATTATGTTTATTCAACAAAATACCTTTGTACAGATTTCAACAAACAGAAAATGAAAGATATTCTTCAAGAATGTAGTAATCCTGAAGCTGCTGAAGTGTTTTCTGAATATCTGATGCATGGAGATAAATACAAATTTAAAAACAAAAGCCTTTATCTATATCAAAATTACTCAATGCTAACAGATTTTGTGCAAGAGGTTTTTAGAACTAAATTAAGAAATTATAGTTGTGATGAGAAAATAGAAATAAATTGTTTTCAAGCTGATAAAGTACTTATTGGTATGGTGGAACAACTCTTCCCTGGCTGTAAGATAGTGCTTAACGATGATGAATTGAATTGTTTTGTAGAAGAGAAGGTTGTAAGCCGAAGTAATGGAAAAGCAGCTATATTAAAGGGGTTCATTGACAAGTGGCCAATTGGACAAGAATTGACGACCAAAGAAATTTGTGAAGGTGCAGGATTAACAGCTAAAGAGTTTGATAACCTGAAAAGTAAAAATCCGTACTTTAAGGATTTATTTGAAAAATATAAGTTGAAACGAGGAATATATATTAAAACACAATAAGACTTATCCTACATTTCCTTATATAAATAATATAAGAGATTGTAGGATAAACTAAAATACATAATACAAGATTATAAATATTAACGACGTGAGGGGTTCGGGGTGGTGCGTCGAGGTTTTGCATTTTGGAGCGATAGCGGAAAAATGTAAAAGGTGGTGACAGCACCCTGAGGTTTTATCTGTTTACTTAATAATTAAGAAATTAGATCAGTAGTCAGTTAGTTATTTGGCTTAAAAGTGTAGTATTTGTTATCGGAAATAGTAGTTGAAACAGGTTAAAATCATTCAAAAGGGAGTAAAAAGTGGTGAAAACTGCTTCATAACTGGGTGATTTTAGCCTATTTTTGTTGATTTTTTACGATAGCATGTCGATAGCATATTTTAGAGAGAAAATTAAGTGGATGAAAGTGGTAAAAAGTAATGAACGGTGAGAAAGTCAATGTTAGCAAGTCTGAAATCGAAGAGTGAGTGTAGCTCTGGGAGTGTTCGGCCGCTTGCCTGTTATGTAACATATGTCGTTATTGTAAACTATCCCCCTGTTACATGTTTGGTAGGCCTATCAATTAATTAAATTACATATAAGTTGTATGTGTAGTGGTTATTATGCTTGTTACTTCTATTATATTTGACCGACATTATGGTTGCCTAACATGAGATTCTTTCTGTCTGTATATGTGATGTGGGGATTATTAATTTTTATAGAATTTGCAGCAAAGATTAAGCAAATAATTATATGGTTTGAAGTAGGGGAGAATTTAAATGATAAATAGCACGTCTATTTGAGGAATCTTACGACTCATAAAATTCTTATGCTCTCTTTGAAAGCCCTCTACTACTATTGGTTAGAATTGAGTCTAAAGATTATCAGCGACGTACATATGAGGAAATAATGTTGGGATAAAATTGGAGTTTTATTCAATGGTATTTACAAGGCTTCAGAAATGAAGAAAAGAGTCAATGTTACATTGGATAGATTGGCCAGATGGTCGAGTACTAATATAACTATTATACAAACATATTGTTTGCGTAGTAGTTGTTATTAAACAAATATACTTGTTGAGGTATTGGGTAGGCACATGAATGGTGCATTAGCTGGAGGACTTGGCACTCTAGTTATAGTCTGCCGGTGATATGTGCATGTATGTTTGACTATCTATGTCATCATGTCTTGCTACGTGTATGTGTGCATGTGAGAGAGCGTGTAGCAGCACACTCTCTTAGTTAGTCTATATCTTGTCTACGTGTAACATCTGCAAAGAACTGACGAAGGTGACAATGTCTAACGTTCTCTATCTCGTTAAATGAGATGTATAGATCTGTTGTTTGGCTATCTATTAAACATGTGAAGCCATGATTTTCTATACTTGTGATAGTGCCTTGACAAAAGAGTTCTTCATTTGTATCTTCAGCATAGACATAGCAAATGATAACTGTTACATAATCGTTTGTATTGTACTTGAATGATCCTCGTTATGCCTATATTTGACGTTCATGTTGCATTTCTCCTTTTAGTTTAACGTGTTTTATTTAGACATTATTTTCTTCTGTTCGCGTACTGCGCGTATCAATGTACTCTTACTGATACCTGTCATCTCTTCTACCTGCTTGTATGAGTTTGTCTCTAATAGCTTCAATGCATGAGTTATCTGCTTCTTACCATATTTCTTCGGCCGTCCTTCTCTGAAGTCTTCACGTTGCTTAGCTATAGCTTTGCCTTCTTGTGTCCTCTCAACGATCATGTCTCTCTCGAACTCAGCGAATGCACTCATCACGCTGAACACTAATCGACCAGTTGGTGTATCTTCGATTAAACCCATATTTAATATATGAACTTTAATACCTCTATCAAATAAACTACGCACGGTTTGAATTGCATCTACTGTTGATCTTGCAAAGCGGTCTAACTTTGTAACTACAAGTGTGTCACCTGTTTGTAGCATAGATAATAATTCTTGGAATTGTGGTCGGTTGGTTTTTGTTCCTGTGAATTTTTCAGAGTAAATAATAGAACAACTTTCTTTCTCTAACGTTTGTATTTGAGATTCTAAATCTTGATTGATTGTTGAAACTCTTGCATATCCATATTTCATTTTCAAAATCCCCTTTTAATACACTTATTTATGACACTAAGTTACGGCACTATTCTATGCATTGATTTTATCACCTTGATAAAATAGTGTCAAAACCTTTAAGTTTTGACACCTAAAGGGATAAAAAAACATACCATAAAAATGGTACGCCCTTCTATTAGTGATTTTATTTCTTTTGCATGCCTTCAATTTGATAAGTAGCAAAGCAACGACAATCTTCATCAAAAGGTGGGTGGTTCACACCTATTACAGCCTCTGAAACATTTGCAGTATATCCTTCAAATTCCGCACATTTAGAACGAACTCTTTCATCCTCCAGTGTATTTACCGTATATGACATTATAATACCTGCTGAATTTCCTTTTAATGCTTTATCAAGTTTGTCTTTTGCCATTTGGTACTTATCGTATGCCATTACATATCCCCTACTTTTCACTTATTTTTTTCAGCCTTAATAAATATTATAAACTTAATTTTTGTGATGCATAGTCTTTTAGAATCCACGCAAAACTCATCATTTCTAATTGGGATAGTTTCTTAACACAATAACAACGGATAGCGCTATTTTTTATCGTAAAAGTTCAATAAATAAAAGCTAGATTCCTTAACGATTTTCCGATTGAACCTTTTCAAGTTAAATCCCAATGTTTTTCTACTCTAATTAAGAATCAAAATAAGTAATTCCTCTTTACTTTTTTCAATCAATTAACAACCTACATCGCATCGTCTATTAAAGTAAATATGTTTTATTTTTTAGTGAATCTCCTTGTAGATGTAATCATTTCATACAAATATACAAACAATCATGAAAGAAGAAGGCGTATCATACATTAGTTTGTGTTTGGAAAACTTTATGAATAAAAAGTTTTCTAGTGCTTTGTTAGGTATTTGGGATCATACCATTTTAGATGAAACCACACGATTTGAGTGTCTGATAAGTATATGAGACAATATTGTGTAGCACGTCAGGAAAAGTTTCGTATGATTCTGATGTTACGCATAATAGTTACGTTTGGACTGATTACGGTGACATACAAGCTATGACATATCGTGAGTTAGCAGAAATCAAAAGGCGTCATCCGCGTTATCTAGATGAGGGGTGGTTATTCATTCTAGACGATGGTGTACGTGCTATTTTATGCGGTGACGACTCTATCTTTATCAAGCCAGAGGAGGTTAAAAAAATCTTTAATCTACCGACAAAAGAAATGATAGAAGAGATACGAAAACATAAGTACTCCGCATATGGAGTTTTAGCCCACAATGCATTTTTGAGATGTAAAAATGGACAAATCACTGATTTAGAAAAAATGAAAGCATTAGTCAATGAGTTTGGATATTATCTTGAAGATTTCCTAGAGTCCTAATATAAGGGCTCTTTTTATGAAATCATACGACTTGTTTCATATTCGAAAATTCATCAAGGATTTCATTGAATATTTTGTATAATGCTACTATTTTAGATGAATCTTTTTTTGCCCTTTCAATCAAAGAGTTCTAAGTAAGCTTAAAATAGCTGTATTAGTAGTATTATTATATAAATTCGAAAAATTAAGGATTGTATATCAGATTTTTAATATAATATATAAATGTGAATATAAATTGAATTTCAATGTAAGTTATACATAATTTTTAAAGTTATAGGAGTGTATTGATATGCAAAAGGTAATTTATTTTGATGAAGGATCTGCAACAGATATGTTGCAGATAGAATATGGTGGAGAACTTATTTCAGTTGATGAAGATAAAGGAACGGTACAGTTTGGTGGAAAAGCAGAAGCTGGAGTGGAGGTAGGTGCAGGTACTAATTTTTTTACGGCGATTAAGGCGGCTTTTACAACAAAAGTAAATGTGAATTCTTCATTCGCAAAGGATTCTTTGGTTACTAAAACAATTTCAAATACAATTTTAGCTGATTTTTATAATCTTAGTAGTAAATTAGAAAAGGAGAAAAAGATATATATCTTTAGAGATTTTCAAATTAAGCCCATCAAAAATTCTTTTTCATTCATAAAGATGTATACACCTTATATAAAAATTTTCAAGGAAGATTCGGCTCTTGTTGAGGGGATGAAAGACTTTGATGTTCAAAATTTTGATGAGATTCTAAAAAATGCAAGAGGATACTATGAGCTCCTTGCATATAAAAATAATGATCGTATAATATTAAGATTTAATATTAATGCTTTAAAAAATGCGTATAGTTTAATGGATTTACCTAAAATGAAATTAACCTATTACGCTGTGGAGGTAGGTGAAAGTGAAGAAGCAGATTTTATAATAGAAAATGAACTAAATGTGGAAACTGTTTCTGAGCGACCTTCGGTTAGTGAGTTGATGGGTGATAGTGATAGCCTTAAGCAAGAAGCAAATAGGGCCTTAAAAATGTATGATGTTATTTTAGCTGGAGTAGAGGTGAAAACTGATGGAAATTGAAATATTTAATGGGCCAAAAGGAGAATTTATAAAACAAGTGCCAACTGAAGGGAGTTTTACGCTTACTAATTTGGTTAGATTTATAGATTCAAAAGATCCAAATGGTTCTTCTTTGCAAGAACCTCCAAACAACTATGATACTTTAGTGATTCATTCGGATGAATATTCAGGTGTTGCTGACTTTTTTATTGAAGGTTTTTTAATTTATTGTATACATTTCTCTGGTAAATTTGGTTATACAAAAATATTATTAAATAATCCACCTGCTAAAATTTTGAATCAAATAGAATCTGCAAATTTAAAATCAGAAATCGAAATAATTAATTATGAATATCCTAGATTAGAGTTGGGAAATTTATCGGAAATAAAAAGTGATTTTGATAATGTTATATATGGTCAGACTAATGCTAAAGATGAACTGTTGAGAACGTTATATAGTCTGACAAATGATGGAGTTCATAAACCAACAGTTGTCATGCTATATGGTCCTTCTAGTGTAGGGAAAACAGAGACAGCAAAATTTGTGAATGACATTATAAATCCAAATCAAAAATTATTTAGAAAGCAGTTATCGATGTTTCATAATGAAAATTTTATGAATTATATTTTTGGCGATAAAAGTAATTCATTTGCCAAGGATTTGCTAGATAGGGAGACAAATGTTATTTTATTGGATGAATTTGATAAAGCGCACCCCATGTTTTATAGCGCATTTTATCAATTGTTTGATGAAGGAATATATACCGATAAATTTTATGAAGTAAATCTAGAAAATACCATTATTTTTTGTACTTCAAATTACCATAATGAAAAAGAAATAAAAGAAAAACTAGGTGATCCTATTTTTTCTCGTTTTAATCATTTTATTAAATATATTGAATTATCTAATGAAGCTAAGGAAGCAATCATAGAAACGGTATATGATGAAGAATTATTAAAATTCAATGATGAAGATAAGGAAATAATTAAGGGATGGGACATAAAGAGTCGACTTAAAGGGAATATACCTTCTCTAAATAACGCAAGGGAAATTAGAAAAATTATGATTCAGATGATGACGTATCCACTTATTGATAAGCTATAGTTATGCCAATTTTTGATTTTAAACATAGTATAAATTTTAGAAGAAGTAAGCATAGGAAAATATAATCAAGAGTGAATTTTTTATTATAGGGAAAGAGCAGCAATAAGCTGTTCTTCTTTATTTGTATATTTTATAGCTTTTAAGAATAAAAAAATGTGAGAAATGGGACTTAGTTTCTATCATGTGAAAAACCTTAAATAGTAATATAATAAAAAATATTGAGGATGATTATTGTATGTTTCTTAATAAAATAAAAAGTTTAAAGATGGAGTATCAAGAATTGAAAGAATTGTACAGTGAAATACAAGATAGCGAGAAAATACTAAAAACAGAAGTAGAACGTTTGCTAGAGATTGAGGCAAATAATGAATTTGTTGAATCTGTGTTAAAAAAAGGAAATTTAATTGATGGAGTTGAATTCAATAAGAGTTCTGTGAAATATTATGTTTGTGTTTCTATGGATAGTAAGAGCGTTACTTTATCTTTGCAGAATAAAAGAACAGGACATCCATATCCAAGATTATATGCGAAATTCTATCAAGATATTCAGAATCCTTTTAATGTAGCATGCCATATCGTCGATGTATTCGCAGTAGAAGAAGATGTTGGTAATGGTTCAATACTGATACAGTATTTAATTAAATGGGCAAAAAAAATGGATGCATGTCAAGTAAATGGAATGCTCTCATGTGTAGATATAGAAAAGTTTGATAAGCTAGAGCGATTTTATAAAAAGAATGGTTTCACTGTTAATTTTAATAAAAACAGAACAAGTGGAAGTATAAAATTAAACTTTTAATGAGTTTTATTCATTAAAACTATTTTGGGTATGTTTTTGATAGAAGAGATATAATTTAGTGAGTAACATAGCAATATAAATATGATCACTAATACGAGCTTTGGCTCGTATTTTTTATTGCGTGCCTAACCAAGCTGTTCACTGTTTAGTGATGAAAATCCAGTTTAGGTAAGAATGTTAAATTAACAGATGATAAAAAGGATGAAATGAGTAGTATTTTAAAAGATATATGATGACTTTGATGAAATAAGTAAATAAATAAATTTATCCGTGTTAATAGAACCAAACAGTTTATGAGAAAGGAGAGAAAATAACCTCAATATTTAACCAGAAGGACTCCGTACAGTATACTTTTGTGTCGTTGGTTCAATTTGTAATACATTTATGTACATGTTGTGTACCATTCCGTCACGATAATATGAAATCAAAATTCGTTCGCTATGATGATCCACCGATTCGTATAATTTCTGTTTACTATACACGAACTTAAGTTCTTTGGAAAAGGATAAAATAGCCTCGTTTTTACAAATCTACATCTAAAAATCATTTTATGTTTTCTCTTAATCTGTTTAATTCTTTATTTCACATTCTGTTCGTTTATTACGATTAATAAATATGTTAAAATAAAACATGGAAACTCACGTATAAATAAGAGAGGATTTAAAATGGCGCAAAAAACATTTAACTTAACATCTTTAACACATGCAAATAATGACTTTTCACCTGAGATACTTAAAGATTATTTAACTAAATTAGAAGGAGAAATTACACCTTCCGAGGTGAATGATTTATCTTCACTTGTTGAAAAGATAAAATCAATCACACGTAATAAAATGATTTTTTGCTATTATTATGTAGGTTTCAAGATAAAACAAATAGGAAAAGAGTTTGATTTATTACGCCTAGGTTCAAATTATCATATTAATATAGAATTGAAGAGAGAACATACAGGTGAAGCGATTCAAAAACAACTTATAAAAAATAAATACTATCTTAATTCTTTAGGGTCAGAAGTGTTTTATTTCACATATGTCGCTGATGAAGAGAAACTTTATTATCTAGAAGATGATGATTCTATTACCGAAGTGGATATAAAATTTTTAATTGATAAGATTAGGGATCAGGACATACTAGAGATCGAAGATTTAAATAGCTTATTTGATCCAACCATTTTTTTAGTTTCACCTTTTAATTCAACCGAAAAATTTATAAAAAATGAATATTTTTTAACTAATCATCAAAGTTCCATCAAAGAGCAATTACAATCACTTAGTTTGTCTTCTCAAAATAAATTATTTTCTATTGAGGGTGCTGCGGGTACGGGAAAAACGCTTCTTGTATATGACATTGTAAAACACTATAGGAATGAAGGTAAGAAGGTAACTGTATTACACTGTGGTAATTTAAATGACGGACATAACGAGTTAATCAATAAGCATGGGTGGAGAATATTTCCCGTAAAAAAATACAAAGATTTATTATCCGAACAACTGGATGTAATTTTGATTGATGAAGCACAAAGGATTAGAAAATACCAATTAGAAGAAATAATTGAATATGCAACTGAACATCAGAGTACTTGTATATTTTCATTAGATCCTAAACAATGTCTTAGTGAAATTGAAATTGAAAATAAAATTCATGAATATTTAAATCCGATTGTTAATAAACCGTTTAAACTAACACAAAAAATAAGAACAAACCCCGAAATAAGCTCATTTGTAAAGAATCTATTTAGTCGTTCCAATCGAACTGCCAAACAGAAATATAAAAATGTCGAGTTACAATATTTTTCTAATATTGATGAAGCAAGAAGCTTCATTAAAATGCTGGAAGTTCGTGGATGGACAGCTATCGATTATACTGTCTCGCGTTATCAGGAGAGCTCACTTGATAATATGAATGTTTTGGCCAATGATAATGCGCATTCTGTAATAGGTCAAGAGTTTGATAATGTTGTTTCAGTAATAGGTAATACATTTTGCTATAATCCAGATGGAAAATTAGTAGGGGATAAAAACGCTTATTATCATCCAACACAAATGTTATTTCAAATATTAACTAGAACCAGAAAAAAATTGTATTTAATAATTGTGGATAATGAAGAAATCATAAAAGAATGTTTAAAAATAATAGGATAGTCGGAGACTGAAATTGCTACTCCCTACTTAAGTAGGGAGATTTTTATTTATGAGAGACATTTATAAATCATCATTGAACGTTGTCGCTAGGATTAAAATATCATTCTGGAGTACAATTAATAATAGCTTTTTCTGACAAGTAGTTAACCTCTTTAAAATAACCGCATTTCAATAGCATTTTTAGATGTTGTAGGTATTGCTTTGTAATATGGAACTATACCCTTGAAATAATTGGTAAATGGTATCAATGTAAGTGTAACATATAAATAATTGAATATATTTTAGGTTTAGCATATACTGTAAATGTATTTTTTCTATATTATTTGTAAGCTAATCACTTTGAATAGATTAATGTGACAATTGATAAAAGGAGCAATTGAAAATGGGATTTAGAGATTTTATGTATAATGTACAAAATTCAAAGTTAGGATGTAAAATCACAGAAGCAAAAGATGCAGTAAGATACAGCAAGGTAGGATGGGCGGTAAGTGACGCAAAAGACAAAATAGCAGATGTTACATACACAACAAGAGAAGCTATTAATCAAAAGAAATATGAGCGAGAAATGAGAGACAGAAATATAGAAAAAGAATTTTTAATCCCATTAGCAACTGGACCAGTCATAACTAAAGCTCGGACTAATCTAGAGCCAGGTGTAGGTGCTCCGATATACTGCGATTTAGGGTTTAATACAATGGAACATTCAGGTATTTATGTTGGAAATAACGAAGTTGTTCACTTGAATGGTAACGGTCAGATTGAAAAAGTAAGCTTGGATGGATTCACAAGCAACGTAACATCTGTACTCAAAGCCATAAGGATTCCGTTTGATAAAGAGTTTGGTATGCCGATTTCTTTTGAATCTTCTTATCAAAGGGCATTAGACAGTATCGGAAGATCAAGAGAATATAATTTAGTGTTCGATAATTGTCATCAGTTTACAAGTGGCTGCTTAACTGGTGATTTTGAGTCGTGTGATAACTTTCTTACTTATCTTAAATGGTCTACTGAGAAATCCTATGGAGGAAATATTAGATGGGTAGATTGGAAGTGGAAATAATACTTGAGAAGAGGTTAGTGTAAACTACTCTTTTTTCTAACAATTATAAGATCGTACGAAATACCAATTTTACGAACAATAAGGTGTAATATATAAAACATTGAAAAATACATGATAAAACCATTATTAAATGGTTGCATAATTAACAATGTACTTTATCTATTTAAAATCATTAAACATAGAATTTTAAAAAATAGTAAGCATATCTATTTATAAATGACATGCTTACTATTAATATTATTTTTGATCCAAAATGAAATTTGTTGCAGGATCTACTAAATTCGTTCCTAGTTTTACAAACATATTTCCAGTAGCAATAACTTCTTCGCTATTATCTGGTATACCACGTATTAAAAATTCTTTACTTTTCACAAGTAGACCTAGACCTTCTACAAGTTTTTGATGGTTTTCCTTTAAGTCACTAGGTATTTTGTCTTCAGGGTATGTTTTAATGTTTGTATTTGCACTTTCGACCGCACTGTAGCCTTTGTTCATCTCATCTTTCCAGACTTGAGTTTTTGAAACCTGATTATCTTGTTTGTTTGCATCTAATTGATTTTGAAGATGCTTCAAAGCATCGTATAAGCGTTTTAATTCCCTGTTCATATCTTTAAGATACTGTGTTCTCATATCAACAACTGGTGCAATCGGTTCTTTTGTTGTATTGTTTTCCCTAATCACTTCTTTACTTTCGGTTGTTTTATCATCATTTTCACTTGCTTTTTCACTTTCAGTAGAGCTACATCCAGTGAATGACATCAAGACAACTAATAGTAAGAAAGTCCACTTTTTCCCCATAGTATTCCCTCATTTCTAATTATGTATCTTTCTAATTTTAACATTTAGAATATTATTATGTCAGATTTTATTTGTTAAGTACATTTCAAAAACAAATGACTTGAGGCACTTTGTATCATTAGATTTTAAGTATGTATTTCTTGTAACTCAATAGCACTAATGTAAATTTGATTGTGTCATATTATTTAGAGGAGACGTATAGAATATTCTTTGAACTATAAGTCTATTAATTAAATTATTAAAATTATATTATGTATATATGTCTGGGGAAAAATTGAGTGAATTTAACCTGCGCTTTACAGCTCCTTAAAAATATTTTGATATGCTAAAAGTGATATGAAAATATTCAAAAAGGAGTTGAAGCTATGGTACATGAACAATCTGATTTATACGAAATATCTATGTCTGGATACGAGAAACTAAAATGGTATCCCGTCAGCGTGAAGCGAGGGAAGAAAACATTTAATTTTGAAGTGTATGAATCATGCTGTGTAATCTCAGTTTTTTACATTGATGAATTAGGTAGGAAACGTGCTATAGTAAGTATAGAAGAGTTAGAAATGTTGTTAGTAATTGAAGAAGATAAAAGGAAGTTTCGTAACTTTATAGGAGATACAGAGTGGATATTGTTAGACGGCGTGTGTGCCGATAGAGGAATGAAGAAAGAAGAAGTAGCTGCTTATTTATATTTAAAATCCAATGTATTAGATGCAATGGAAAGTAAATTAGATGTACGAGTATAAAAAGGAATGTGAGTAATACATGGAGAGATTGAATACATATATTACTCATTAATTAATATTGAAATCTATCTTTTATTTTCTGTTTCTAGCAATAATTGAGTAATTGCTGCTTGGATTCCGGCTGCATTATTGATAGGGAATTCTGGTCCTGGACGTAAACCTTTGCCATAGCGGTGAATATTGAGTCTTATACACGGACTTTTAGTAAACCCATTTTTAATATGAGTAATTCGCACACTTTCTTGATCTTTTACAGTTTCGACTTCAATATAATCTTGACCAGATGAATCAGGTTTTATGCTAAACTTCATTTCAATCACACCTTTATTGTATTTTTCTATTATTATACGATGATGATGTTTGATAAGAAAAAAAACTAACCAACATGTTGCTAGAACAACAAGTTAACCAGTCTTTACAAGTAAGTCCTACAACTAGAACATCCGAAGTAAACAACTTGATCCTAAATATTAACAACTAATTAAGTAACTGTAATTCTGGAAGAGATTGCGCCAACAGTCTCTTCTGGATGTTACTTGGTTATAGTATAACATATATAAGAATTCCTGTTTTATCTAAAAATGTAGGTTGTAAAAATATAGTTTTTTACTGTATAATTTCATTTATCACGCAAAATACTTAGTATTATTGGAGTGTTGTTTTTATGAGTTGTTTAAATTTAAAAGAAGGTAGTTATGCAGTTGTTATTGATAATTCGGTATGCAGTTATCAAATTGGAGAAATAATTAGATTTGTTGATCAAGAATACGATGTTGATGGCAAAGAAACCGATTTCTACTACACATTTATAAATAAAAACAATGTAAGAGAGCAATTGACTCGTGATGAATTTAAGCCAGTTAAAATTAGAAAAATAAACCCAAAACGAATTAAGTTTTAATTATTATATGGGTGCGTGATACCATTAGAGCATAAATTAATATGCAGAAGTACCTATGAGAACGGAAGAGGTACTAACTTTACTATATCCAGACCTTGTTGCCTTATGTAACGAGGTCTTTGTCTGTTTAAAGGATGTTTGTTGACAACGAAAAGGACCTATAGAAATTGTTAGGGCCTTTTCAAACTTTACTTACATATTATAAAGATGGATATCTGCTCAATGAGCACATTACAGTTACTCATATCGATTTACATACAAAGGTTGTAAAATGTACAGATGCTTTCAGATCAATGTGCAAATTCAATCTAAATGACATAATTGACGCGAAATAATCAATTTTCCTAAAAGTGCCCTTCATTTAAGTTAGTGTTTTACTGGTTTAAATGGAGGCTATTATTTGAATGAAATCAGAATTTTATCTAAATAGTACAATTTGGTATAATTGAGTCAATATTACAGTTAGGAGTGATTAAATGAACCAGGAGACTTACATAAACGAAAAAGGTAGGATTGTTTCAGGGCGAGCAGCCACTAGTCATCACATAACTAACATGGGTTTAAAAGGATATATTGAAAAGTATCATCCTGAGATAGTTGAGCAAATTACAGAAGTGGCTGTAAGAGAAGCTGCTATCGAAGCAGTATATGAAAAAGAAATTTCAATTGTCTTCAACCTATATAGAAGCATATCGAAGAATCATGGTGATATTAAGTTTAGTATGAATGAAGAATATATATTTGATTACGATTTAATTAAACGTGTATTAGACCATTTTAATGTTTGTTATTGGGAAGATGGAGAATTGCGCAATCCAATTGTATTAGGAGTATGGTAAGAATCTACAAAATGTAGGTTCTTTTTTTGTTGAAATATCATTCGGCTATTTTGTAAAACTGAGGGATATAATCAAATTAGAATATAGAATTATAAGATAATGGGGGAGTTCTATGGATCTGAAAGAGTTTGCAATCAGGAACAAAATGTGGATATTGGGGATTGTCGGTTTGTTAATAATCGGATACTTCTTTTTCGACAGAACTAGTGGAGTAACAAAAGAACAATATCAAGAACTGATTCAGCACATTATCAGAATAAATGATCCTAGGCTTTCAGAAGAAGATGCACAACATTTGATTACAAATAAAAGAAAGTATTAGATAAATATATAGTCATTAAAAATCAAACTCTGTTAACGCAGGGTTTTTATTTTATGTTCAAAAACGTCATTCTCAATTTGCTCATCTGTTTAAATGGTGTATATAATAGAATATCGCTAGGGGGGATAGCTAGATAAATGGAGAGATTTCATTAAATTATTTTAACGAATTAATAGGTAGAAGTAAAAGTATGTTCATATGTGGGAACGGATTTAGCATGAATTTCGATAGTGATTTTGGAAACATATACGATTGTTTATATGATGGACATAAAGGGTTGTTGATGAATTCTGAATATAAGGTGAATGCAAAGAATAGAGCTTTTATTAAAATGTTTAATGACAATTATAAAAATGTAGTAAGGCACTTGAAGTATATAAGTAAAGAACAATTTTATAAAATATTTGATGATGCTTATATTTTTGCAAATTCTATTAAGGATAATGATAGATTAATCAGTGATCTAGATGAAAATGGATTAATTACAAAGTTAGTTTTTTCAGTAAGTCAGAAAACTATCTTAGAACAAATATGTGCAGTTGGTAAAGATAAGGGTTTATCGTATGTAAATATTGAGCACTGGACTATTTTAATCTATTTTTATTTTGCAATCCAAAGAATTAATCACTCATATTATAAATTCCCAGAAGATAATTCCTTTATTGAAGTTATTAAAGTAGGAAATAAATATTCTGCATCTATAACATCAAGGGATTATGGGGAAGAAGATGTATTATTTAATGGATTTTCTACATATTTACGAATGCTGTTTTCTATTGTTATATTTGCGAAAGGGAAAGCTGTAGATATAAGTAAGTTAAATAAAATAAATCAAATAGATTTAAAAAAGCTAAAAGAGTTTTTGAGGAATTTTAATATTTTAGCATCATTGAACTATGATCATTTAATGGAGAAAATAACTGAAAGAGAAGTAGAGCATTTTCACGGAGAATTTGTTAAGAATAAAAAAGAATATGTATACCATCAAAGCTTTGGATTACATTATACAAATGGATATGCTAGTTTTTCTGATGTGTTAATTGGCGATTATTTTTTATTTAAATCCGTTTTTCCAGTAATATGGAACTTAGCGAGCAAGAAAACTCATACAGGCAAAAATATTGAAGTGTTTGGTCAGAGGAGTGAAAGGATTATTAAAGGAAATAGTATTAATGCGATTGTTATATTTGGTATGAATATAGAGAATGATCAACATGTACTTAGGAATATAATGTCTTCTTTTTATTTTGCTGAAATTCAAAATTCGAATATTGTATATTGTTATTTTAATGCTCAGGAAAGAGATGATTTTGAAAAACAATATGATGCTGTTATTACCTTTGATGAAGAGCTAAGTAGATATGCAAGAAATATAGAAGTGAACTACATTAAGACACAAGATATTTTAAATGCATATTTTTATAAAAGTGAGATAGTTGAAGAATTATTAAATTAATGTACCCATCAACGAGTGTTTATTTACATATTGATGATTTAACAGGTAAAGAAAGAATTGAGTTTGAAAACATGGTTCAGGATTATAAGCCAGTTGATAAGCGTAAATACCAATAAAAAGGAGCAAATATTATGTCATATAATAAAGGTTGGACAGACACTGTTTGTGACACTTGTGGTAAGCCAATGAAGATCGGAGAATATCAATTAAACGTTTGTGCAAGTTGTCGTGGGGAACTTGACGAAATATTCAAAGTCAAACACGAGAGGGTTCCAATAAACCAGAAAGATATCGATAGACATAACGATAGACTTAAAATGCTTAAAGATCAATCTAACAATAGAGCGTATTTAGAGGAGTTTGTTATTCCAGTTTTTAAAAAACTAGGATTTAAGCGTGAATATGTAGATAGCAACAGGTGTGATGAGTTACCAGATAATCATTTTATCACTAATTTTATGGAAGAAACAAATGAACTTCGAGTATGGATAGCAAGAAAAAGACCATTATTTATCAAGCGAGAAACACTAAATCGGTTAGGTATTGAAAAAATGAAAGAATTCATATTAAATATCCTTCCTTATATAGACTATGAAAATACTATTATTCAGTATGATATACTTCTTTCTCTAAACGAAAGCGAGCATTTTGAGTGGGATCAAGAAATAATACATGTATGTTCTAAAAATAAATTAGAGGATATTGTTAAACAATTTTTAAACTCAATTAGAGATGATAAATTGAAATTATTTTTAGATGTAGAATATAAATCTAATGATAAAAGAAAGTATTACTATAATCCAAATTATATGTTAAACGCTATATTTGCAGATATAACATATAAGAATATCATAGACGATAAGTTTGTTATGTTTGAAATCCGCAGAGGTAAAAATCTGTATTCTTGGTAAAGTTAATCAAAGAGAGAGTGTGGTAAAACTGCTCTTTTTCTAATGAGGATAAGTTAGTACGAAATCCTGATTTTATGAACAATAAGAGGCAGCTAAAAAAATCAACAAAATTAAATAAAACTTATTGTTATAGGTGTAATATTATGTTTTAAAGTTCTATAAGTATTCTTATTTATTAATACAAGAATCTGTTAGAGTAAATTAATGATAAACGATATCTAAAAACCACTCAAACTATTAGGTGGTTTTTTTTGGTGCTTTTTGCATTGTTCTTCTAATAGAAGGAAGTGGTCAGATTTTCGATTGATCAGTAATGTAAAATTGTATAAAATAAGTGGTTTTAGTATCCATATGCTTTTAGTGACCACAAAAATAGACACGCAAGTGTGGCCAAAATAAAAAAGCGCTATTAACAAGCGCTCAGTAAAATATAGTTATATGGAAGCATTTATCCAATGTTAGAACCAAAAATTTGAGTATTGTATGGTCACAAACGTGGTCACAATTGTGGACACCTAATTGTTTTTTAACCCGTCATTGTCTTTTTGTATTATTCTATTCAATCCCGTTCAGATCATAAGAATACTGCTGCTTATTCTCAATCCGTTCAATCACATCTTGCAATTCATCTGGCTTCAGAAACTCAATGGGAGAGAATCCTTTTTCAAATGTAAGTGTGTCTGCTTCGATCATTAATACGTATCGGTCATTTACCTTTGCGATATGTATTTGATCCCCGAAGTCAGCAAGCAGGGCCTTCACAGAGATATGATCTGCTTTTAACTTTAATTCCACTTCAGGAGCATGCTCGACGATTTGAGCGGTAGCTTCCATTACTTCTTCGGTTGAAAATTGTTCCATAATTTCGCGTTTCGGACTGGCAGCCCATACTTCCATTGCTTGGTCGAATTGTTCGCGTTCTTCCGTACCTTCTTCAAATACATCTTCAATTTGGTCATATACCATGTCCATTACTTGTGTTTT
>NZ_MACF01000152.1 GCF_001884045.1 Bacillus mobilis
TTGTCCCTGTGAGAGTAGGACGTCGCCAAGCAACTGTAAGACGAGTCAGTATGACTCGTCTTTTTTGTATGCTTTCATACCTCTGTTAATGGCCTGTTTAACTCCTTCTAAATAGGCGAATCCATACCTTTTATCTGGTTCTAAGTAAGTACCTTCGGCCCATTCATTCCACGCATTAATAAATAAAAACTCGCTGTTGTAAAGAGAATAGGTACGCTGGATTTGTTTGCTTAAATATATCGTGAACTTCCTAGGTGTAGAACCTAGGAAGATGCTGCTATTTAAGTCTTTGCGGCGTGCTGTGTTGTCCCAGTCAACAAAGGCACCGGGAAATGTTTTTTTCTCTGTAGGAGATCGTTTTAGTATATACATCCACACTTTATCATAATCCCAAGCATTTATTTGTTTATCAGACTCATATATTGTCTTATTTATGTCTGAAGAGCTATCATGAGCAATTGTATAAAAAGGCTCAAATTGAATGCTAGCATCAAACCCATTTATATTAGGAAGTGGAAAGCTGTTTAATGTTTCTGCAAAGTATATACCTTTCAAACCATGTTCTTGTGCGAGTGTATTCCAATAATGAAGCATTTGCTCACAATCAGGGATATGTCCAGGCCGATAAATAATGAATAGTGGTTTATCATCTATACGGATATACCTCTCATCTTGAAAAGCTTGTAATAAATACTCAAAGTGTTCTTTCCAATCCGATAACTCTCCGTAATTTTGTGGCATTAATATGTGACTATCAAGACCATCCCAAGTTTTTGTCCACGGTTCATTTGCCCAAGAAAGGCAAAATGGAAAGTCTGGTTCCTTCATCTTAAGTACCTCATTAAAGGGTGTCTCCAATAGCCTCTTTCCTTTAAACCAGTAATGGTAATAACAAAAACCATATATGCCATGTGCTTTGGCGATTTCTGCTTGCCATTTTCTTACGGATGGGGTGGTTAAGTCATAATAAAAATCTTGATAAGGTTCTCTAGGTTGGTAATGTCCTGAAAATAAAGGTCGTGCACTTTTAGTATTTGTCCATTCAGTAAATCCTTTCCCCCACCATCGGTCATTTTCTTTTATTTGATGAAACTGTGGTAAGTAAAAAGCGATTATTTTCAAGGTATATCCCCCTTATGTTCTTCGTAGTTCAAGTGGTGGGAAGTTACTTTTGATTTTTTGGATCTAGTTTAAAGCGCGAGATATGTTATTTACTTACTGTTTTTGTATGCTCCATAATGAATTCATTTTTACAGTTTGCTCGATATAGCTGAGATAAAAAATGATTTTCATTATGAAATTACGCGCATTACCATGAATGAAAAGGGTTAATCTTTTTGGAGAACAAATAGGGCTTGGGGTAATCGGTTTACATCATCAAAAAAGTCCCGTAGCTTTAAATACTTCTCATAGTGATTTTTAATATAAGTTCTAGGTATAACAGTTTCTCCATAAAAGCTACTATCTCTAACATCTCCTGCCCCTGTAGGACTGTGGACAAAATTTCCACGTTCATAATCCGAAATGGCACGATTTATATCTGGAAAAGCTTGAGATAAAGTTTTATGCCACCCGGTTTGAATTAATTCAGGGTGTTCCCTAAATTGTTGACAGAAATCGAGAAAATAGCGTGCTTGTGTTGTTGCGATGAAGATGCCACCTGGACGAAGAATTCTTGAAAACTCTTTTATCCAATGTTCTGCAGTTTCTTCGGATAAATGTGAGAATACAGAATAAGCGAATATGATGTCTAATGAATTGTCATTAATAAATTCTACAGGGGGTTGTGGGGGAGCTATTTTATATCTGCCCCTTCCTAACGTTTCGTTACAAAGGTTAATCATTATAGGATCTACATCAATACCAAGTAAATTTTTATGGCGAACATCTTTGAAAAAGAATCGTATGATTCTTCCCCATCCGCAACCAAAGTCTAAAATTCTCCGTTCTTTATTCAAGGGAACACCTAAATTTTGGGCGTATGTTTTTACATGGCTATAAAACAAATATGCTTCATAAAGAGCATGTTCATAGGAAGCACCTACAAACTGTTGTTGAATTTCTTCAGGGGGGAACATAGGTACTGGGATGCCATTTATCTTTGTTTGGGAGCAACTTTGTATAAATAGATTTAGAAGTTCAATATCAGATAGTGGGCTAACAAGGTTATCAAAATCACTTCCTAACTTAAAGTTATTCATTTGTTAAACCTCCGAATGATGTAGTGATTAACAGCTACTTACATGTTTTTTTACTAATAAAAACATGCAAAAATTCAGCATCTAACCCCAGTGATCTATCCTTTTGTAAATACACAATGGTATACATATTTGCATGTGTATAAATATATTCAATCATATCTTGACCCCAATCAAATGTTACTAAAGACCCGTTCGCATCAATAGGATTACCATGATAAATTGGCTCTTCCATATACTCAATTCCTTCTTTATTAATTCTTGCTCTTTGCAAAGTCTTTGTGAGTGTATGATACCAAGGGACAGTAAACACATGAGTACCACCAGGCTTTAATACACGCTCTATTTCTTTAAAGGCTTTGTTCGGCTCCATTACATGTTCAAAGACATCTTGAGTAATGAACAAATCAAAAGATTCATTTTGGAAAGTCATATCTTCTAAGTTTTCACATCTAATTCCTTGAAAGTATTGGCCAAGAGGGTGATTTTTAAAGTATTGAGAGTATGTATAGTTTTTACAGTTTTTTATAAGTAGCTGAGTCGTAATCCCTCCAGGAGAGGATTCGTGTATATGATAGGAACCCCATTTTGGAAAAAATGTATTTAAAACATGGATTAAAGCTCGCTGCCTTGGTATAGAGTGGCATGTAGAACATAAGTAATGATCTCGAAGCCAATCATTCTGCTCTATAAACGTAGTTTCCTTCTCACAAATAACGCAGTATCCATGATTGTGTTTCAGTTTACCTTCCACATGATATCACTCCTGTGTAAAACCAAGTGTATTTATCCCATTATTTTCAGGGAATTAAGACTTCCATCTCAAGATCTGGCTGAAGTAAAGAAGTGAGGTGGGAGATGAATTGCCCTCATTTTATAGATAGTATGACACACACGTCAACAATCAGCGCATCCATAAAAGTGAGATTAGTAGAATGGAATAATTAGCGGGAGAGAACCCCACGCTAATTAAAGTTTCACTTTATGCTATGCGATATATTCGCTTTTATTCATTGAAGAATGTATTGATTTACAATATCCCTTTTGTGTACGGATACATTTCAAAGTCTTGTGCATATATTTCTGTAACTAGTGCCATTGTTTCTTCATCATAAAAACTTTCATATGTTGGAAAGCGAGGGAAGGTAGCATCCGTAATGCTGAACTCTGCATAGCTGCCTGTATAATGCATTTTATGAGCGCGATGATGATCTGAATTTGTAAGTAGCGCTAAATTGGATTTAACTAAATCGTACGTATGTTCTATCTTGGTGATTTGTGTATTAAAATCTTCTAAAGGAATATAGTATTGGATGAATTTTTCTTCACCTGGAACGTATTGCTGACTAAAATGTATGTCCATCGCTAGGGAATTGGAACCGAATGCTCGAACGTAATATAAAAATTGTTTAAATGATATTCCTCGGTTACTATATTTGTCATTATATAAATATTGGCGGATACTTTCCCATTGTGGGCTAGCATATGGATTGTCAGCAAGTAATAAAAATGAGCTGACAGCCCTTGTATAGGGATTCCTCACAAGTTTACAAACATCTTTTTTTGCTGTTAGAAGCCCATTTTGTAAATCTGGTATGTAGTTGGTGTTGTTTTTATACACCCAGAATTCATAGTAATGAATAAAGTCATGGTATTTCTTTGCTTCATTAAACAATCCAATTTGAAAAAAGAACCAATTAGCTAAAGTGGTACATCCGCTTCTATGGCTCCAAAATAGTATAAGGGGAAAGTCTTTATGGAAATGTGGAATTCGATCTTTATGTAGGATTACATGATTTAAAAGCTCTTGATTTACATTCTTCATAAATGTAGTGCTCCTTTTTGAAAGTTTTATTTATGGAGAGGTGAAGTTTTTACTAATCCAATATATTCATAGGAATGAGTAAATAGTATGAGTGTTTTTTGTGGTCATCTGAAATAAGATAGCGATTCTAAAATGAAAATATAAAATAAAGATAATGAAAATGTATAAGCGGCATACAATTATAAGAGAAGGAATAATAGAAGTGACCAAGTTCATTTATTTGTATTTCTAGGTGTGATAAGTAAAAATCTTATTACTAGAGAGGGTATTATGAGGAAGAATAATTATTTAATAGTAGGTGGAAATAGTTTCATTGGTATTAACCTCGCATTAGGTTTATTGAAACAAGGTCAAAATGTAAAAGTATTTTCCAGACATATAAATAATTTTCCTCAAGATATTATAAGTGAGATTGAATTTATTAAAGGTGATTTAGCAAATGTTGAAGATATATATAAAGCTTTAGTGAATGTGGATGTAATTATTTATTTAGCTGCAACGTCTAATGTAGCGACTTCAATTGAAGATGTTTTCGGAGATATGAACAGTAGCTTTTTTTTTCTTAATTTCATGGAAAGTGTTAAAAACTTTCCTATTAAAAGAATTGTATTAGCATCTTCTGGGGGTACCGTGTATGGTGAACCTGAATATTTACCTATTGATGAGAAACATCCATTAAAGCCACTTTCTCCTTACGGAATAACAAAGGTGTCGCTTGAAAATTACTTGTATTTTTATAAGAAAAAATACGGAATTGATTATGTTGTATGTAGATATTCTAATCCATATGGAAAATATCAAAATCCTTTAAAGAAAGTTGGGGCAATAAATTGTTTTTTATATCAGCATCTCAGCAATGAGAAGATTAATATATATGGTAATCCACAAGAAATTATTCGAGATTATATTTATATCGATGATTTAGTTGAAATTACTATACAACTATCGCAATTAAATCGCTTGAAATCTTGTGTATATAACATAGGAAGCGGTATAGGTCTCTCTTTAAAACGAATTATAGTAGAATTGGAGAAATTAACGGAAAGAAAAGTGGATTTTATCTGTTATAAACAAAAACAAGAAAATGTTCAAAAAATCATTTTAAATATAGATAGGGTAAGACAAGAATGTAATTGGGAACCGAAAATAGATTTCAAAAGTGGGATTAGATTAAATAAACTATGGATTGAAGAGTTCTTATATAGTAAAAAATAATAAACCATGCCCTACTTCTGTATAAGTAGAGCGTGGTTTATTATTTTATTTCTTTTTTTATTACCCAAAGGTCTTGATGTTCCCACCAAAAACCTTCAGTGTATTTTTTGATAATAGGGTTATAAGGTAATAATTTAATTTTGTCACATACGTAAGATGGGCTAACAATTGTTTGGCCGTATTGATGAACATCTAAATCGAGCTGTTCACTAGAGGGGAGAAACCAATAACCCTGTTTATTTAAATCGGGAAAACCGAAGTACTTTTTACTTTGATATCCATGAGTTGTGAAAATGAATAAGCCGCCAGGTGAAACAGCATTATACAATGTTTGAAGCCAACGAGACCAAGTTGTATCAGGCATATGAGAAAAAAAGGATAGGCAAAAAACGATATCATACGTAGACGAGGTCAAATTTACTTGTTCAGGTTCAGGGTGAGATAAGATAGAAGGAGTATTTAATGTACGTTCAATAAAAGTAATAGCCTCTTCATGTATATCGCAGGTAGTTATACGTAAGTTTGTTTGTAGATTTAATAAATGACGTGTTACGCAGCCGTATCCGGATGCGAATTCTAATACCTTTATTGGAGTGTCTATAGGAGGATAAAAGGAAGTAATTAAATCTAAGAGCGTTTCTGCGGATTTTCTTCCATCTTGAAAATAATAATCTATTGCTTCTTTTTTAGATGGGAAGACTGGATTCGTGACAAGGAATTGAAAGATGTGATCCTCTGGATGGATACTTGCATTTACATTGTAGTTGTGTGCAATTTGAGAAATCAAATCTTTATTTGCCTCTATAAATTCTTTCAAAGAGGACCCCCCTTAAATGATAGTAACGTCTCACAAGAGATACTGATGGCGAAGAGAAGATATCATTAGATCTTCAAATATGCTTTAAGGTACTTTCTATATGTGTACATTTTCTTTTTTGAAATGTCGTCGATAGTAAAAGTTTCTTTAATGAAATTCTGCATTTGTACAACTTCACTGTAATGGGAATATGAATCTTCTGTTTTCGTTACGCTATTTGTATGTCGTCTATGATAGTTTAGAGGCTTTGGATTGAAATAAACATGCCCCTCTTTAAGAATAGAAACATAGAAAAACCAATCACCAGCTACTTTAAACTTTTCTAATTGTTTTTCTGTAGTTTTTATATCTATGTTTTTAAAAACTACACTTGATACATTAGGTATCGTGTTTTTGATAAGTAACGTATCTTGTATTTCATCAGTCCCTTTTCGAAAATAAGAACTTTTCCATTTTTCCTTATCAATATCATTTGTGTAATCTAAATAATGATTGGCCAGGATATTTCCTTGTTCATCTATTTGTTTTGATTGTGTGTAGCTTAAGGTGACATCACTATTTATATGAAACCCTTGTATTACTTCTTCTAAAAAGGTCGGATCACATAAGTCATCGGCCTCTGCAATCCAAATATAATCACCGGTTGCCGCAGAGACGCCTTTTATCCATTGTTTAAATACAGAACCAGAGTTTTTATCATTAATAATTTGCTGAACTTGTAGGTGAGGCTTATTTTCGTTAGAGAGCAGCTTTTCAAATATAGGTACGCTATTGTCAGTAGAGGCATCGTCTAGGAAAATTAGTTCGTAAAGGGGATAGGTTTGGTTTAATATTGATTTAACTCGGTCAGGTAAGTATCTTTCGTAATTATAGTTCGGTACAATGACGCTTATTTTTTTATAATTATGCTCAAGCAGGTTTAATAGTTGATAAATGTAATGAAGAAAGTTGAAATCTTTTTCAATAAGTTCTTGGCCAAAGCTGCCTTTTTGTAATCGTAAATCTTCATCTCCAAGAAATTCATATATTCTTTCCAACATCATCGGTAAGTTTAAATAGTCTACTAATGCGCCAGTTTGTTCCGTAACAACATCTTCAAAACCTCCAGCGTTTTTAAAACCTATAACAGGGACTTTCGTATCTAACGCTTCTAAAACAACGTTTGGAAAAGGATCTTCTCTTGAAGTTAATAAATATAAATCAGCCCCGGCGTTATATAAACCGATATCTGGAGTAGGCTCCACTAATGTAAAATGTGCTGTATATCTTGGGGATAGCGTGTTTAAAAAATGAACATCCGTTCTCCCAACCCATATAAAATGAATATTCCTATGAATCTTTCTTACGGAGTAAGCAATAAGTGAGAATAAATCTATCCCTTTTCGATGATCAGCGAAACCTACTCCCAAAATGATTTTGCTATCTAGAGGCAGGTTGTGTTTTTTTCTTAATACGTTTCTAGCTTTTGCGATATTGTTCTTATAAGGATTATGGTTAAATAAACCTTGAGGGAGAATATGGCACTTCTGATGATCTAATTGGGTGATTGTACGGAATTTTTCATATACGTATTGTGAAGGGAAGACTATTTTGTAAGCAGACTCCGCAATATTTCTCGCTTTTCCTTCGGCAGAGTACTGTTGTATTAAATGTGGTAATTCATGTATTAATGAAATAACTTTTATATTGTGTTTAGCTAGTAATGCAACTATATCACCACTTATTACGGTACTACATATCGCGATGGTATAGCCTTGTGATATTAACTTCTTTATTAATAATTCAACATTTCCTTCCGTTGGGTAGTCTTTCTCTAGGCAATAAACAGGACCATACTTTTGAAAATCGCGGATTAAAATGCCTGTTCCAATTGAAATAATTGCGACGGAGTAATGAAAGTTTTCTTTAAGAGCTTTAATGGTATGTAAAGAAAGCAGCTGTGCTCCGTGAAAATGGGCATCATGGGATACATAAATGATTTTCTTATTAACATGCATTTCATAACGCCTCCTAAGTTAATTAGATTTTAGTAAATGTGTGGTGTATTTATAATTTCTAGAGAGAAGTGGTAGGAGATAATTGTGAATGCAGCAGGAATGTACTCGAAATAAAAAGTGCTACTTTTAATATATATTTGCTTGGTTTGATATTCATTCTTTAGAAAGGTGTAAGAAGTAAGTAAGAGAGTATAAATTGTTGATTATGAAAGTGACTGCACCAGTTTATAAATCTCTAGGTACGAGGTTATAAATGAAGAAGGTTTAAGCTCCTTTATAATTTATAAAATAAAAAGGATAAAAGGTATTGACGATTAGAGTATAGAGGTGTAATATAGAACAAGTCGCCGATGACATTAACGTCGAAAGCGACAAACAAAATGAAAAACTTAGTTGACATTAACTAACGAAGATGTTAACATAAGGAAGTCGCAAATGAGCGACCAAGTAG